>CAVUPJ010000007.1:0-125216 GCA_963743455.1 uncultured Actinomycetes bacterium
GTGTCGCTCGCGCGCCGAGTCGTCGGGTTGGGTTCCCGCTGAGCTGGCCGGCTCCGGAACCCATGCGCCGCCGAGCCGCGCGCGGCGCGGTGAGGCGTTTCGCAAGCGTCTGGAGCGCGCTGCGTCCCGCGCCCGCTCGAGCGCGCGGGGCGGGCGCCGCGATGCCCCAGCCGCCGAAGCGAGCGCCGAGAAGAACGGGGCGCCAGGGCAGTCCGCCACTCAGCAGAGGGCGAAGCCGAAGCGCCGGGCGCAGCCCAAGCGCGAGCCGGCGCCTCGGCCCGCTGGTGAGGCGGCGCCGAAGAAGCCCCGCCCACGCCGGGGCCCCGAGGCTCTCATGCGTCGCGCGGTCGAGAGGTTCAACAGCAGCGAGGAATGCCGCAAGGTTGCCGGCTTGGTCCGCTCGCTCGGGGAGCCACGGGCAGCCGTCCGGGCCGACGCGGGCCGCCAGATGGCGCTGGTCACCGTCGCCTGGGAGATCTCCTGGTACCAGTGGGAAGTCAGCGCCGATGGCCACGACGAGCCCGTGCGCGAGGTCGCCAAGGGCGACGATGTCTCCGAGCTCGCCGACGAGGCGCAGGCCTGGAACGCGGCCGTAACCGATGACGGCACGCTGCGCCTGCAGACGGCCTCCTCCCGCCGTAAGGCGTCCGGCAAGAAGGCTTGAGCGCTACACGACTGGTTGTCAATGTGGACGGGGGCGCACGCGGCAACCCCGGCCCTGCGGCGGTCGCAGCCGTGGTCGCCCGAACCGACGGCGAGATCCTCGAGGAGAGCTCCGAGACGATCGGCCCGGCGACCAACAACGTCGCCGAGTACCGGGCGCTGCTCTTGGGGATCGAGTGCGCCCGGGCGCTCGGGGCCGGCGAGATCGAGCTGATCGGCGACTCGGAGCTGATCGTCCGTCAGGTGCGCGGCGAGTACCGGGTCAAGGATGCAGCCCTGCGCGATCTGCACGCCCAGGTCCGCGAGGCGCTGGAGGGCTTCGAGCGCTGGTCGATCCGCAACGTGCCGCGGGATCAGAACGAGCGCGCCGACGCCCTCGTCAACGAGGCGCTGGACGCGCGTCCGCCGGGCCGCTCGGGCGACACTGGCTAGCGGGAGCGCCGGCTAGAATCCCTGCCCGCGCGGCTGTAGCTCAGTTGGCTAGAGCGTCTGCTTGCCATGCAGAAGGTCGTGGGTTCGAATCCCATCAGCCGCTCTTCGTCTCTTTGAAGAGCGGAAGTCGTGACTCCCGCAGCCCGACGCCTTCGCGGGTAACGGCTCACTTTCGAGAGAGCCGGTAGAAGCGCTCGTCGAACTTGAACAGCTTTGCGATCGGGTCCGGCTCGGTGTCCGCGACCTCGATGTCCGTGATCTCCCAGTCGGGAAACGCCGCCTCCACGTCACTCTGGTTGGCTCCACGCGGCAGCGGCCCTCGGCGGCGCGGTGCAAATACGTCGAGCAGTACGGTCGCATCGTCAGCGGCGATCGCGCTGACCTCGCGGCCCATCGCCGGACGCTGTTCAGCGTTGAGGCCGTGGAAGGTCCCCGTGTCCAGAACCAGCCGGAAGCCGCTGCCAACATCGGTGCCTCGGAGGTTGGTTACGTCGCCCTGTACCAGCCGCACGTCAAGACCGGCCTCTCGCACTCTCTCGCGCGCCCGCTCCAACGGTTTCTCGACCAGGTCGATGCCCGTCACCTGCCAGCCACGCTCCGCCAGCTTGATGCCCCAGACGGCGCTTCCGCAGCCGAGGTCGAGCGCACGCCCGTAAGGCGGCTCGCGTCCGCTCTCTTCACGGTCGAACAGCTCCGCGAGCTTGTCCGCGAACGGCGGATGCTGGGCAAGGTCCTCCCAGGGATGGAAGCCGAGCCGGTAAAACAACCTGTAGGGAACGCCCATCCTGCCCTCCGCGAGGTTACGCGGGTTCCTGTTGCGACATCGTCCGCGCAGTATCTCCTAACGAGGGCACGGCGGCTTCCCATGCCGAGGGGGCACTGAGTTCGTCAGCAACCCGCGCTTCTCCTTCCGCAGCAGCCCAGACACGAACCGCATGCACAAGCCACTTGGCGCGGATTTCGCACACATCAAGCGCTCTTTTCCGGACCTCCGAGGCCGTAGCGATGATTTTCACCGTCGCCGCGTGTCATAGGTGGTGGACGCGGGTACCGTCTATCCGGTCGCCCGTGCGTGGCGTAGGCACAACCGAGGAGATGACAATGCCCGAGCACAAAATGGGAACCCGCGAGGAATGGCAGGCAGCACGCGACGAGCTGACGAAGCTCGAGGCCCAGCACGCCGAGCTGAACGAGGAGATCAAGCGGAAGCGGCTCGAGCTCCCTTGGGTCCCGGTCGAGAAGGAGTACGAGTTCGACACCGAGGACGGGAAGAAGTCCTTGGCCGAGCTCTTCGACGGCCGCTCGCAGCTCCTCGCGTACAACATCATGTACGGGCCCGACTACTCGATCGGCGCCTGCCCCGGATGCACGAGCCTAGGTGATGAGTTCTCCGGCGGGCTGATCCACATGAACAAGCGGGACGTGACGTTCCTCTGCTTCTCGCGCGCGCCGATCGATCGGCTCGCCGCCTATAAGAAGCGGATGGGCTGGCAATTTCCCTATGTCTCGACCTACGACACCGACTTCCCATGGGACTTCGGGCTCGCGCTGACCGAGGACCAGGCGAGCGAGATCCCCGAGGTGAGGGAGATGATCGACAACCCGCCCGAGTGGCTTCGGGAATGGGGCGAGCAGGTCGGGGCGGAGCTCAAGGACGGCCTGCGCGAGGGCCCGGGCTACATCGCGTTCGCTCGCGACAACGGGACCGTCTACCACACGTACACCGTGATGGCGCCCGATCCGTTCGTTCAGCCCCACTTCACCATGCTGCTCGAGCGGACCCCGAAGCCCCAGCCCGAGGAGCCGCGCTCCTGGCGCAAGGACGAGTACCCGGACTGAGCGGCGTGTCCTCGCTGCGGACCGCCCACGCGCTTCGCCCGGACCAGCCCGCGTTGCTTGGGGGGCTGCTGGCGCTCGCGATCGTGGCCTGGCTGGTCACCGGTGACCGGATGGGGAGCATGGAGTCGATGCCCGGGATGGCGCTCGGGGGCCTCGGCTTCTACGTCACGGTCTGGGTGGTGATGATGGCGGCGATGATGTTCCCGTCGGTGGCGCCGACGGTGCTGATGTACGACCGCCTTCGAGCGGAGAACCTCGGTCGCGGGGACCGAGCCCCGGTTGACGCGACCGCCCTGTTCATCTGCGGCTACCTCCTGGTGTGGACCGCGGCGGGCCTCGTCGCCTACGCTCTGTACGAGCTCGTCCGTGCCCTCGACCCGGAGTTCCTGGCCTGGGACGAGGCGGGTCGGTACGTCACCGCCGGCGTGATCGTGGCCGCGGCCGCATACCAGCTGACGCCAGCCAAGGAGACCTGCTTGGCCGCTTGCCGCAACCCGACGACGGTCCTCGCCGAGCGCTGGCGGGACGGCCGGGCAGGCGCGATCGAGCTGGGCATCCGATATGGCGCCTGGTGCCTCGGCTGCTGCTGGGCGCTGATGGCCGCGCTGTTCGCCGTCGGCGTCATGAGCCTTGGCTGGATGGCAGTGATCGCGGCGTTCATCGCGGCAGAGAGGCTGCTGCCGTGGCCGACCGCGGCCCGGAGGGGTGTGGCTTTGTCGCTGCTCGTGCTTGGGCTGGGCGTGGCGTCCTTCCCGGCTGACGTCCCGGGGTTCGCCGAGCCGGACGGCGGAATGCACGGGGGCAGCGGCCATGGCGAGTCCATGCAGATGATGCGCTGAACCGGCGGCGGCGCCAGGCCGGCTCGCTGTTCGCAAGCGCTCTTGCTACCAGCTCCCTCAGCGCTGGTGCGGGGGCGATCAGGTCGTCGCACCGGCGGTGGCCGGTAGCTCCGTTGGTAGCAGCGCGCGGAAGCCCGGCTGCGCCTTTGCGGCTTCGACCGCGGCACGACAGGGTCGTTAACGAAGCTGCCGTCCGCCCCCCGGGCTCAGCTCAAGGGCGCGCCTCGAGCACGAGGTTGAACGGCGTTTCGGTCGCACGCCTGACGCTGGAGAATCCGCCCTCCTTGATCACCTCCGCCAACCTCGCCTCGCCGGCCTGTGCCCCCAAGGCCAGCCCGACCTCTTGGTCGAGGGATGCGGGAGTGCAGATCACCGTCGAGGCACCGTAGAAGATGCGACCGACCGGGTTGAGGTTCTCCTCGACGACGTCGTTGGCGTAGGGCTCGACGATCATCCAGGTGCCGTCGGGCGCCAGCGTTTCGTGGACGTGCGCCGAGGCGCCGACTGGGTCGCCCATGTCATGCAGGCAGTCGAAGACGGTCACCAAGTCGTAGCCGTCGCCGGGGTAGTCGGCGGCCGCGGCGGTTTCGAACTTGACGCGTTCGCCGACTCCGGCGCTCTCGGCGCGCTGGCGCGCCTGCTCGATCGAGCCGTCGTGGTAGTCGAAGCCCGTGAACTGGGAGTTCGGGAACGCCTCGGCCATGATCACGGTCGAGGCTCCGTGCCCGCAGCCGATGTCGGCTACTTTTGCTCCGGCCTCGAGCTTCGCGTTGACGCCGTCGAGTGCGGGAATCCATTCTTCAACGAGATGGGCCCGGTATCCAGGCTTGAAGAAGCGCTCGGTCCCGTGGAAGAGGCGGGGATCGTGCTCGTGCCAGCCCATGCCGTCGCCGCTCTTGAAAGCCTCGAGGATCTTCTGCTCGTCCGCGTACAGCGAAGCGATCGAGTCATAGACACCGAGTATGTAGACGGGGCTTTCCTCGTCGGCCAGAGCCATCGCCTGCTCGTCGGGAAGCGTGTAGCGGTCGCTGGCGGCATCGAACTCGACGTATCCGCCCGCGGCCTGATTACGCAGCCACTCCCTGACCGAACGTTCGGCGACGCCCGCGCGATCGGCGACCTCCTGCGAGCTCAACGGGCCCGCATGTGCCATCGCCTTGTAGAGCCCGAGCTTCTCGCCGATCACCATCAGCGGGGCGCTGATGATCGCCCCCATGTCGGTAACGGCCTGACCCATGAAGGCTTCGAGCTTGGCCTCGTCGATGCCGGTGGCGTTCATGTCCCTCCAGAGTTCGAAATGGACGGCAGTTCATCCGATGAGTCGAGCCGACCCTACCACTGCGTTCCCGCCGTCCAGCCTGCCACGTCCGGCGCCCACGCCACATGAACAAGCCACTTGGCGGGGGTTTTCAACACATCAGCCGCTCTTCCCAGGCTCCGCCGGGTACCCTCGCGCGCTAGCGATCCGCATCACCGCGCACCCAAAAGAAGGGAACAGGCATGTCGCGAGTCGAGCTCGATCCATCCCACATCATGCAGGTCGGGATGGGGTTCTGGCCGTCGAAGACGGTGCTGTCGGCGGTCGAGCTGGAGCTGTTCACGCACCTCGGCGCCGAATCGATGACCGGCGAGGAGATCGGCGAACGGCTCGGCCTCCACCCGCGAGCGATCTACGACTTCCTCGACACGCTCGTCGCGCTTGCGGCTGCTGGAGCGGGACGGCGACGGGAGCGATGGCCGCTATCGCAACACCGCCGAGACCGCGGCGTTCCTGGACAAGCGGAGCCCGACCTACATCGGCGGAATCCTCGAGATGGCCAACGCGCGGCTGTATCGGTTCTGGGGCGACCTCACCGAGGCGCTGCAGACGGGCAAGCCCCAGAACGAGATCAAGCACACCGGCAAGCCGATGTTCGAGGAGCTCTACAGCGACCCGGCGAGGCTCGAGCAGTTCATGGACGCGATGCAGGGCATCTCGCTCGGCAACTTCCACGCGCTGGCCGAGAAGTTCGACTTCTCCAAGTACGAGACGGTCTGCGACGTCGGCGGCGCCACCGGCCAGCTCTGCACGATCCTCGCCGCGCGCCATCCGCATCTTCGGTGCACGAGCTACGACCTCCCGGTCGTCGCGCCGATCGCCGAGAAGGCGATCGCCGCCGCCGGGCTGGCCGACCGCGTGACCGTCGCCTCGGGCGACTTCTTCGCGGATCCTCTCCCGCAGGCGGACGTCATCACGATGGGCCTGATCCTGCACGACTGGAACCTCGATCGGAAGATGCACCTGATCAGGTCGGCCTACGACGCCCTCCCCGAGGGCGGCGCGTTCATCGTCATCGAGAACCTCATCGACGACGCTCGCCGCGAGAACGCGTTCGGGCTGATGATGTCGCTCAACATGCTGATCGAGTTCGGCGACGCCTTCGACTTCACCGGCGCGACTTCGCCAGGTGGTGCCGGAGGTGGGCTTCCAAGGATGTCGAGATCCTGCCGCTGACCGGCCCGGCCAGCGCCGGCATCGCCTACAAGTAGCTCGCGCGGTAGATGTCGCAGGAGAACGTGAAGCTCTTCCACAGGGGCATGGACGCTTCCTGCGGCACGACATCGAGCCGCTCCTGGAGACCTCCCACCCCGAGATCGAGTGGTATCCGTTCTCGGCGCAGGTGGCGAGGGCGACGTCGTGATGGCGCTCGGCCATCTTCGCGCTCGCTTCAGGAGCGGCATCACCCTGGATACCGAGGTCGGCTGGGTGCTCCGCTTCCGCGACGGCCTCGCCGTATGGGGTCGGGCTTACCAAAGCCACGGCGAGGCCCTCGAGGCCGCCGGGCTGCGGGACTAGCCGGAAGAGCTCCTCAACTCAGACGCCGCTCTCGGCCAGGAAGTCGACCACCTCGCGCGCGCAGCGCTCCGGATCGTCCTCATAGACGAAATGGCCGGCGCCCTCCACCACAGCCAGCTTGGAGCCCGGGATCTCGCGGTGGAATCGATGCGCCGCGGCGACCGGCGCGAAGGCATCGTTCTCACCCCACAGGATCAGCGTCGGGACGTCGAGCTGGGCGACTCGGTTGCGGTAGGGCTCGAGCTTGTCGAAGTCGCCTGAGCGATACAGCTCCAGCGGCCCGCGGCGGCCGGCCTCGGACTCGAAGGCCTTGAAGTACTCGGCGATCGCGGCGTCGTCGAAGCTATTGCTCAGGTCCTTGAGCATCGCGCCGAAGGCATCGCGGCTGAGGTTGTCCACCAGCTGCTCGCCCTCACCCTCGGTGCGTAGGACGACCGCCATCGCATTCCACTTCCCGTCCGGGAAGAAGCCGGTGTTGCTGAGCACCATCCCGCTCACCGCTGCCGGGTGGTCACACGCCCAGCGCAGCCCGATCAGCCCGCCCCAGTCGTGGACCACCAACACGACCCGGTCGAGGCCCACCGTCGAGCGGAAGCGCTCGATGTGCTCGACCTGGCGCTCCCAGGTGCCGGGCGGGTCAGGAGCGGTGTCGCCGTATCCGAGCAGGTCCGGGGCAACGGCACGCCGCCCCGCGCCGGCGATCGTCGGCAGTAGATCCCGCCACAGGTACGAGCTCTGGGGGAACCCGTGCACGCACAGCACTGGATCGCCGCTGGGGTCGCTCGCCGGAACCGCCTCCCGGTATGCGATCCCGTCCACTCGCTTCAGCTCGACCGTGGGCATGAAAGCAGCCTATTACGGGCGCCCGGGTTGCTCCGAGCCCACCTAGCGGCTATGCAGTAGTTCGATTGACGGCGCCCCCGCCCGGGTGTAGCGTCCTCGTGACAGCGGACACAACCCGTGCCCGCTCCTCGAACCTTGTGGGAGGGCCTTTCATGTCCCGAGCGATCCGCCAGCACCTGCGCTCAAACGTCGTCGGCTACATCGCGCTGTTTTGCTTTGCGATGGGCGGCACCGCCTACGCCACCCACCCGGGCGGCGCCAACACGATCAGCACCGGCGACATTCAGGACGGCCAGGTCCAAAACGCCGATCTGGGACCGAGCGCGGTCACCACCGACAGGGTCGCGAACAGCACCTTGACCGGCTCCGATGTCGCCACCAGCGGCCTGCTCGGCTCCGACATCGCCACTGACACCCTGGGCAGCACGGACATCGGCGTGAACGCGGTCGGCACCAGCGAGCTGGCCCAGGTGCCCGGGGCTCGCGCTCGGTCCACCGCCGCGCAAACCATCGCCAATAACGGTGCGGCAATCGCGAATCTCGACACAGAGGACTTTGACACCGGGGGGCTTTACACCGCACCCAACGACAGCATCACGATCAGCGTCCCGGGCACGTACATGTTGTCGGGCGAGGTGGGCTTTGCGGCCGACCCCCAGGGTCACCGCTCGGCTCAAATCCAGGTTGACGGAACCGCGGTCGCGGTCAACCAGACGGGGGCCACGTCCCCGGCCATCACCCGCGTTCCGGTCTCCACCATCGTGCGGCTCCTCGCGGGGGACGTGGTAACGCTCCGCGCCACCCACAGCGCTGGAAACTCCCTTGCCACCGCAAGCTACTTCGGGGTCGGCCACGCGTACCTCGCCGCTCAGTGGCTCAGCGACTGAGGCACCCGCCGTTCCTGGGCGGCGAGGGCACGAGCTAGGCACGGCCTTCCCTCAGACCGACCCGACAGACCGACATACTGCACCTGCACGGCGCCTTGGCGGAGTGGCTACGCAGCGGCCTGCAAAGCCGTTTACACCGGTTCGATTCCGGTAGGCGCCTCTCAGAGAAAGCCCCGCTACAGCGGGGTTTTCTGTTGCCGTGGGCAGCTATCGGAAGTGAAGCGTCTTCCGAATGTCTTCCGAAAAGCGCCTCGGGAATCGACTTACGTCCTGACGCCCGCGCAGTATCTCGCGCCCGGCGGTAGAGGAGGACCCGCACGTTCCGCTAGGTCCCTGCTGCAGTGAAAGGGCCCGCGCCGGTGCTGATGGTGCGGGCCCTTTCCTTGGGATCGATCTACGCGGTCGGATGTGCGCAGGGAGGGCGCGCAGATCGATTGTCCGGAACGTACGAAGCAGCGCGTGGTGACCGGGGAACAGTTCAAGGGATTCAAGATCGCAGAGGTCGGATGTCCGCATGGAGAGCGCGCAGATCGATTGTCCCGGAACGTAGCAGAAGCTAGGGAAGTGATAGACGAAGTGGCACCGAGAAAGGCCGAACTTGCAGGAACGAGGGGGAGGCGCCCAAGCTTTGCCCCGTGGATCGCGAGGGTGGGCACCTCGCCACGTCTACGCATCCACAAGATGCGCCACATGGCGCGCAGGGGCGTCAGGTGCGCCCTACTCCCGCAGCCCGGCGGCTTCGAGGGCTTCGGCTCGGTCGTTGTACTCGCTGATGCGGTGGAGCCTGCCGCCGCGCAACTCGTAAACCCAGAAGCCTCGCTGGTCGATCTCGACTCCGCTCCCCTTGCCCGTACCTCGCATGCGTATGGCGCTAAATGCACGGTTCTCTGCCGATGTGCTCTCGACCTCCTCCGCCTCCAACGAGAACGTGTCCCAGGCCTCAAGCCACCGCTGCGTGTACTGACTGACCTTCTCCGGGCCGCGGTAGACGGCGTGCTCCTCGACGGGCATGTACTCCACCTCAGGGTCAAGCTCCGCGGAGAACGCGCCCCAGTCGCGCTTGTTGAATGCGGCAAGGAGCCTCCTCACCGGCTCGCCGACCTCCAAGTTCTCCCGCGACATCGCCTACTCCGAAAGACCGGCGGCTACGAGGGCTTCGGCTTCCTCATGCGGGAGGAAGCCCTGAGCCTCCTTCACAAGGCCGAGATCGTCCAGCGTCCAGACCATGCAGGTGACGAAATCGATCGGGATCTCGCTACCGGCCCCTCGGCCCGTCACGTGTGCGCGTACGAGGACCTTGTCGCCCTTGACCCTGAAATCGAGCGGCTCAATGCGTTGTTCCTCGATGGCGTCCGGCTCCATCCATTCGCGCAGCGCGGCGACGCCTTTAACCGACGATTGGCTCCAACTGCGGACAAGCTCGAAGTCGGGACGGACCAGCTGAACCACGGCCTCGAAGTCGCGGCGATTAAACGCGTCGTGGAGTCGCCGAAGGGCAGCGATCATCTTCTCGTCAGTCATCGCCCGCGCAGTATCTCGTGCCCTTGCTTCCTTGCGGCGAATCGCTTAGGGTCGGCGAAGCGACTCAAAGGAGGTGCTAGTTCATGCACGTCGCGGTACAGCACCGGATCAGCGATCCGGAGGAGTTCTTCTCGACCGACGCCCAAGAGGTTGCGGACAACGCTCCGGCAGGTGTCCAGCCCCGCCAGTTCTTCCCGAGCACGGACCGATCTGCGGCCGTCTGCTTGTGGGAGGGCGATTCGATCGACGCCGTACGCAGCTACGTCGATTTGGTCACTGGCGACTCAAGCCAGAACACCTATTTCGAGGTCAACACGGAACTCGCGATGGGCCTCCCGGAGGCTGCTACAGCATCCGCGTAACCCGGCATCAGTCCGGTGGTCGGAGCGTCCCCACGATTCGGGGGCGCTCCTCATTTGGGGCTTGTGCGGGCGGCTAGGGGTGGTGGCACGCTACCCCTTTACCCGGTTCTCATCTAGGCCCGCCGAGGTGACTCACGGCGCGCGCAGACGGGCGAACAGAGGGTATTCATCACTCGCGTCGGGCGATCACGAACTCCACGCCGCCCAGACTGGAGCGTGATCGCCCCGTCCTCGTGAGCGATTCCGCCCGCGAACACCTCGCGGTCAAGGCTTATCGCCGCCGTCTCCTCGCCCGCGTCAAAGCGGACGAAGATAGCTTCGGTCTCGCTCGGCTCGCCCCCGGTCATCGAGTAGCCGGCGTGAAGCCTGCCGCCGAAGGTCGCCACGAGGTGTGGGGTCTCCCCGGCATCTATCACGTGGACCTCCACGCGCTCACCTACCAGCGCGAGCAGTCCGGCGAGAGCCTCGTCGAAGGTCACAGGCGCTGGATTGTCGCCGAGGAGTCGCGCCACGGGGAGCAGACCTAACGCAAGCAGCCCCCGGAAGCTCCGAGGGCCGCTGTGCGCCGGTCTCAGCTCGACGGCACCTGGATGCCGAGCGGAGCGGACTTGACGCCTAGCAGACCACAATGAGGCTGAAGGGTTGCGCAGCCTCACTACCTCCACCGGAGTCGCGGACGACGACCCTCACGGCCTCGAGCGATGTGGTCGAGTCGGCCGCACCTATCTGCATCGTGTAGTCGACAGGGGTCGCGGCAAACCCGCAGTTGCTGATGTCGCGCCCGAAATCGACCGCGTAGCTCGCCACCCCAGAAACCTTGGTGACCGTCACCCCGCCGCTCGAGCTTTCGACTGTTCCGTTGGCCTGCACCCTCGCGTAAAGCACCCCGACGTCCTGATTGCCCAGGCCGAAGTCCACGACTTCGGTGCTTCCGACAGAAGACGTCGCGATCTCGGCGCCGCCGACGCCGTTCGTCACGATCTCGCTCTGACCGACTGAGTCCGGGGCGGTCTCGCTAGCACCGACAGAGCTAGCGGCGATCTCGCTTGAGCCGACGGAGTCCGTTCCCAAGTCGTCGGCCAGAAGGCTGTTGTTAAAGACCTCGGCGCTTGCAACAGACCCGTCCGTCAGATTTGGGTGACCGACGCTGTCGTTGGTCAAGTCCCCAGGCAGGATCGACCCTGAGGCGATTTCCTGGCTTCTGACAGAGTCAGGCCCCAGATCTGACTGAGTGAGGCTGTCGGGGGCGACCTCGCTGCTGCCGACGGAGCCGGGGGCAAGGTCGACGGCCGCGAGTCCGCCATTGCTCAGGGTGTCATCACGGACATCTTCGGACCTCACCCCGTTGTTCACGATGTCGTCGGAAAACACCGTGTTCGATCCGTCGAGGGCGACGGCGGTTCCACTCATCGCAAAGCAAAAAAGTGCGATGTAGCCGACGACGTTCGAGCGAAGATGCTCGCGTATGCGTCCGGACACACTGGACCTCCCATGCAGGAGCAGGCACCGTTGTGCCCGCTGTTACGAGGACCCTAACCCGGTTAGCGGCCACCATGCCAGAGCCATACCTAAGAGCGCTACCTGCCAGTCCAGCGGGGCTCGTGGTCTTCTAGCTGGAGGGCTCCGGCTTAGGCCGTAGCACCCCGACGCTCCGCGCGGAAAGCAGGTAGATGGCGCGGGAGAACGTGAGGGCCGCGACGAGTTCCTCGACTTCATGAGCACCTGGACCGAGGACTTCGAGGACTTTTCGATCGAGTTGGAGCGACTGATCGACGCTGGCGATGATCGCGTCGTCGGACTGGTCCACCAGCGGGGAATCGGCAAGGGAAGTGGCGCGCCGGTCGAAGTGCACATGGCTTTGGTCTACGAGCTTCAAGATGGCCAGGTAGTCCGGATGTGGGTCTACCTCGACCCCCGCCGAAGCCCTCGAAGCCGCCGGGCTGAAGCAGCAGGGCGAGGTGGGAGACGAACGGTGAGATCGGCTCCGACACCTTCCGCGCACTCCGCCCGGTGCCGCGCGGCCGGGTCAAATCGGATAGGACTACGCGGCGAAGAGACTCCGAGCGAGGAGGCAAAGGTTGTTCATGGTGCGTGGTGCGATAGCTCTGTCGGCGATAGCAGCGGCGTTTGTGCTTGCGGGCTGCACGGATGACACGACCGGCAGCGAGGAGACGCTCACCTTCACGGAGTCGGACAAGGACGCGCACTTCGCCGTCGTGGGCAATGCGTCCGAAAACCGCACGCCGCCGGGTAGCGGGTTCACCCTCTCCATCCCGCTTCAGGACTCCTCCAAGAAGACCGTTGGGGAGATCAACGCGGTCTGCATCTCCACCAAGCCCACGCCCCCACGCGCAGACCTCGAAGGGACCTGCTCCGCCACGGCAGATGTGCCAGACGGGCAGTTGGCCCTCAACGTAGGTGGCGTAGTCGGCGAGGACGTGACGGGTGCAATCGTCGGTGGAACAGGCGACTACGAGGGTGCGACAGGCACCTTCATCTCGGAGTCCCAAGGAGAAGGGTCGAAGGACACCTTCAACATCACGCTCCCGTAGGCCCTCGAAGCCGCCGGGCTGCAGGAGTAGGCGCGGTACTAATTAGGGGGCACAGGAAGCGGCGCAGGCTCGCGCTCGTGGATGTGGTGTGGCCTCGAGCTCCGGTAGCTTCGAGTGGATGCTGGTTGTGCTGGCGATCGTCGGCTGGTTCCTGCTTCCGTCGCCGTGGGGGCTGGTCGCGGTGGGCGCCGCGGTCGCCGTCGAGGTGCTCGAGCTCCTGTTCTGGCGGAGGTTCCTGCGCCGCTACCGGCTGCGGGTTGGACCGGAGGCGCTTCTCGGGATGCGGGCTGAGGTCGTTCGGCCATGCTCGCCGCTGGGCCTCGTGCGGGTGCGCGGTGAGCTTTGGAAAGCCCGCGCCAGCGCCCCTGTCGACTCCGGTCAGACGGTGGTCGTGTCGGGGGTGGACGGCCTCACGCTGCAGGTGGAGCCCAACGTCTGAGCGGGGCGGCGGGGCGCAACGGAAAAGGGCCCCGTAGAAGGGGCCCTTGGTTTCCGAAGGACGTGCCGCCAGCGAACCCGCCGCTGGCCCGTCGGTCCTTACTTGATCTAACTTAACACCAAAGTTCGCCTTAGGTTGCGCTCGACCTCCCGCTGGGTCCGCGGCTCCGATTCCGCCGATTTGCAGCGATGTTCCCGAGCGTACAAGGCGGCGGTGGCTGCTGCTGCACTGCGGACAACCATTCGCTGCGCAGCGGCGCCTGGACCAATAGGATGCGGGCCGTGCGGTACCTGATCACCGGCGGCTCGGGCTACATCGGCTCTCGTCTGATCGAGATCCTCGGGGCTCGCGACGAGGTGGAGCGGATCGTCAACCTCGACGTTCGCCCCCCGGCAAAGTCGCACCCCAAGGTCGCCTTCGTGCGCGGCGACGTGCGCGACATCGGGGCGACTCGGGATCTGCTCGAGCGCGAGGAGCCCGACGCGCTCGTCCACCTCGCCTTCCTGCTCAACCCGATCCGCGACGAGGCCCGGATGTACGACATCGACGTCAACGGCACGGGGGCGGTGCTGCGCGCCGCGGCCGAGGCGGGCACCCAGCAGGTGCTCGTCACCTCCTCGGCGACTGCCTACGGGGCCTTCCCGGACAACCCCAGGCCGATTGCGGAGGATTGGCCGGTCCGCGGCCAGCCCGATTTCTGCTACGCGCGTGACAAGGCGGAGGCTGACCGCCTCTGCCAGCTGTGGGCGCTCGAGCACCCCGAGCGAGTGATGACGATCGTCAGGCCATGCATCGTCTTCGGGCCGAACGTCGACAACTACATCTCGCGAGCCTGGGAGAAGTCCGCCTTCATGCCGATCATGGACGGGGTCGACGAGGAGTTCCAGCTCGTCCACGAGGACGACGTGGTGAGCGCGATCACCGGCCTGCTGGACGCCAAGGCGGGCGGGGCGTTCAACGTCGCCGGCGACGGCTCCCTGAGATGGGGGGAGTCCGCGCAGATGATCGGGCAGAAGACGCGGGAGATGTCGTGGAAGACGGTGCACCGCATCTACTCGGCGGCTTGGGCGCTGCATGTGCCGAGGGTCGAGGCGCCGCCCGGCAACCTGAACTTCATCCGCTATCCGTGGGTGGTCTCGAACGAGAAGCTCAAGGCGGAGATCGGCTGGGAGCCCTCGGCCGACACACGCGAGGTCTTCGTCGAGACCATGTACGCGAAAGGGTTGGTGGCGACGCCGCCGTCCCGGGCGCCCCACCCCGCATCGGCAAGCTATAAATAGGACAAGGGCGCTTAGCTCAGTCGGGAGAGCGCCAGCTCGACAAGCTGGAGGTCGCTGGTTCGAGCCCAGCAGCGCCCATCGCACTGTGACTACGCCAGAATTGGCGAGTCACGGCTGTGAGGAGATGGATGTGGGCGTGCAGCGGTTCGAGGCTATTGCGGAGATCGTCGACGGGGTGCGCGTGGTGGTGGTGCGCGGCGAGCTCGATATCGCCACGAGCCCCCAGGTGCGAGAACTGCTCGCTGATGCCCCGATGGACGAGGCTCGACCGCTGGTGATCGATCTGGCCCGGTGCGAGTTCATCGACTCGACTGGGCTCGCCGCGCTGCTGCACGGGGCCAAGCCCGCACAAAACGGTGAGACTCGGGTGGCCATCGTCTGTCCGGACGGAAACGTGCGCCGGATGCTCGAGCTGACCGCGATCGACAAATCGATTCCGGTCTTCGGAAGCCTCGAGCAAGCGGTGACTGCGGTCCTGGCCATGGGCCCGTGACGCGTTGAGCACCGAGGGAGAGCTCCTCCGCCGCTACACGGAAACGGGCGATCCGGCGCTGAAGGAGGAGCTGGTTCACCGTTTCCTGCCCCTGGCGCGGTCGCTGGCGCTGCGCTATCGCGGTTCCAGTGAGGACATCGAGGATCTGATCCAGGTCGCCAGCCTCGGTCTCGTGAAGGCCCTCGACGGGTTCGATCTGGAGCGCGGCAATTCGTTCATGGCCTACGCGGCGCCGACGATCCTGGGCGAGCTTCGGCGCCACTTCCGCGACCGGATCTGGGAGGTGCGCCTGCCGAGGGGGCTCCAGGAGCGGACGATGGCGGTCAGCGAGGCTGCCGGCGAGCTCAGCGAAGAGCTCGGAGCAACGCCCACCGTGTCCCAGATCGCCAAGCGCCTGGACTGGGAGGAGGACGAGGTTTCCGAGGCTCTCCAGGCCGACGAGGCGCGTCGGACGCTGTCGCTGGAGGTGCCGAGAAGCAGGGAGGACAAGGGATCCGCGACGATCCTGGAGACGCTCGGCGAGACCGAGCCGGGCTACGACGCGGTCGAGGCTCAGCTCGCTGCCGAGGGAGCTCCGCTCGACGAGCGCGAGCGCCGCGTTCTGCGGCTTCGCTTCGAGGAGGACCTGAACCAGTACGAGATCGGGCGCCTCCTGGGGGTCTCCCAGATGCAGGTCTCGCGGATCATGCGCCGGGCGCTCCGCAAGCTGCTCGCGGCGGTGCAGGCGGCGCCGGCCGACGAGGCGGAGGCTGACCGCCTCACGTGATCGCCAGACCCGGCCGAGCCAACGCGGCTTGCCGGTGTATCGTGGCGGCCATCTGAGATGTCCCTTGACGTGACCACGGAACAGCATCCTGGACAGACGCGAGTCGTGCTGAGTGGCGAGTTGGACATCGCAAGCGCCGACGGGCTCGAGAAGCAGCTGGCCGCAATCGAGGTCGATTCACCGGCGACTCTCGTGCTCGACCTGCGTGGCGTGGAGTTCATCGATTCCACCGGGCTTCGGTCCGTGGTCGCCGCTGATGAGCGCGCTCGCTCACACGGCCGGCGCCTGGCGGTGGTTCACGGCTCAAACGCCGTCGCGCGCCTGTTGACGCTCACTCAGCTCGATCAACGCTTGGAGATCGTGGATGACCCGGATGCGGTGAGCGCCTGACGCTCGCTCTCAGCGAGCGCCAAGGACGAGACAGAGCAGCTCCCGGTCACCTGAGCTCTCGACCCGGTGGTCCTCGGTCAGTCGCTCGAGCACCGGGGGCAGATTCTCCAGCGCCGAGGCCTGGATGACCCGCGTCGCCCCGCCTTCCTCGAGCGGCCCAACCCGAACGACGAGGCTCCCATTGGGACGATCGATCCCGAGCTGGATCCTGTCGCCGACGATCGCCCGCGGTGCGTGCGCCGCCACGGCGTCGGTGACCAGCTCCGCTTCGGAGATGCCCTCCAGCGAGAACTCGGCTCGCGCGGCGAGCATCGCGATCACCCGGCCGAGCACCGGTGCCGCCAGGGGGCCGGAAGAGACGGTGATGGACATCTCGCCGGGGGGCGGCGGGACCTCGGGCCTGTCTCCGCGATCGCCGTCGGACGGCCTCTCGGAGGCGCCATCGAAGGCGAAGCCCATCCGGACCTTCGTCCCCTCTCCCATGCCGCCCACGAACTCGGCCCGGTCAGTGAGCGCCTGGATCAGCGACAGCCCGAGGCCCTGAACCTCGACGTCCGGCTCAGGCACATTCGGCCGAATGCCCACGCCGTCGTCGCTGACGATCACCTCGAGCCCGTCATCCTGGATGCTCAGGTGGACGTCCATCGGTCCCTCTGCGCCCTCGTACGCATGGACCACGACGTTGTTGCAGGCCTCGCTGACGGCGGCGTTGATGTCGAGCAGACGCGCCTCTCCAAGGTCGAGGACGTCGACCACCCCGCCAAGGGCGCGGCGGACCAGCGCCACGTTTTCCGCTCGGTTGGGCAGCACCAGACGAAGCTCGGTCCGGCGCTCGTCTTCGTGTCCTGCTCCATGCGCGGAGTCGTGAGGGTCGTCAAATCGACAGTCCAGGCTGGGTGAGCGTAAGTGCTCTCCCAACCGAATCTACCCTACCGCGCCCCGCCCAAACGCATCGTCGCCACGGCCGGTCGAGGTTGGGGCCTCGACTTGGGACCTGCCGGCCCTCGTGGGAAGTGCGGTGCCTGACCGCAGCAGCACCAGAACGGCGGCGTCGTCCTGCGATGGCCCGGCCAGGAAGGAGTCGAGCGCGGATTCGATCCGTGCCACCGTTTCTGTCGGATCGCTGACAGCAGACACGCTGGCGCGCAGCCGCTGATCGCCGAAGCGGTCGCTCTCCCCGCGGGCCTCGGTGACCCCGTCCGTGTAGAGGACGAGCTGATCGCCTCGAGACAGCTCCAGCGGCGTCACCTGCCAACGCGGTTGGTCAAGCGTTCCGGCCAACGGCCCCGGCTGTCCCACGGGATCCACCTCTCCCGCCCGCACGAGCAGCGGCAGGGGATGCCCGGCGACCAGCAGCGATGCCCGCACGGGATCGTCGTCGGCGTCGGGCAGCGTCAGGACGACGGCACTGCACAGCGACAGATCCGTCCTGCGCTTGAGGCTCTCGTCCAGCATCAGGGCGGCCGCACGGGGATCGCCTGTCAGCTTGCCTGCCGTGCGGATCGTGTAGCGGGCCAGAGCCGTCACCGAGGCCGCCGCGGCCCCGTGTCCCACGACATCCCCGATGGCGAGCATCCATCCTCCCTCGATCTCGAACGCCTCGTAGAAGTCACCGCCGACCTCGTTGACCTCCCCGGCAGGCCGATACATGGTCGCCACCTCGAACCCGCGCATCGCCGGCAGCTCCGCCGGGCGCAATCCGCGTTGCAGGACCCGCGCCACCTCGGCCTGCTCGCCCGCGAGGCGGGCGTTCTCCAGCGCGATCCCGGCCCGCCGGGCGATCTCCATTGCGATCTCCAGATCGTTCTCCTCGAACGAGCGCGAGCCCGGGTCGTTGCCGAACACGAGCACGCCGATCTCCTTGGCGCCCGCCGCCGTCGGCACCGCGACCGCCGAGCCGGGACCCACCCCTTGGATCACCCGCGCCGGGTCGCCCATGCGCACGGGGTAGCGCTCGCCGAGCTGCCGCGCCACGGCGACCTTCTCCGGATCCCTGTGCGCGACCGCCGCCTGTTGCAGGTCCCCGCTCTGATCCGCGATGTTCACGCAGCACCAGTCGGCGAACTGCGGGATCGCCACCCGGGCTATGGCTTGCAGCGTGTGCTGGTAGTCGATCGAGGCGCCGAGCAGCTCGCCCGCACGTGCGAGCAGCTGTTGGGCCAGCTCGGAGCGCTTCAGCTCGGTCACGTCCTCGATCGTGGTCACTGCGTACAGGAGGCTCCCGTCGGGAGCCTCGATCGGCTCCGAGCTGACCACCGCCCAGCGCTCCACGCTGCCGGGCCCGAGCGCAAGTCGAACCTGCTCCCGCTGCGGCAGCCGTCCGGCTCGAAGTCGCTGCGCGATGCGATCGCGGTCCAGCCTGGTTCCGTCCTCGGCCCAGATTTCCAGCCGCCCCAGCAGCTCGTCCTCCGCCGCCTCCACGATCTCCTGGGGGCTGGCGAATCCGAGCAATCGGGCGGCTGCGTGGTTCGCATAGACCAGGTCGCCGCTGGCATCGTGAACGGTGATCCCCTCGTTGATCATGGACATCACCGTGTCGAGCCGACGCTCCACGCTCTCGAGATCCGAGAACAAGCCCGCGCTGTCGAGGGCGAGCCCGATGCGCCGGGCCAGCACCTGAGCGAAGCTGACGTCATCGGCGGTGTAGCGCCGCTTGGACCAGGTGGTGACCAGGGTCAGGGTGCCGAGCGTCCGGCCGCGGGCGGTCATGGCCGCCACGATCGACGACCGCGGCCGCAGTGACCTGAGGAACTCGAGGTCCTCGGGGCCCTCCGCCATGCGTCGAAGGTCCTCGGCGTCCATGCGCGGCCGGAAATGCGCAATCTGAGTCCATGCCGGCTCCGAGGTCACGAAGCGTCGGGGTATCGATGGCGTCCGGCGCCGGAGCCGGTCCTCGACCTCGGAAGCGTTCGGCACTCCCTGCACGCGAACTGCCGCGCGCACGACTCGGCCCTCGTTTACGGCGTCGATCATGCACATGTCGGCCGCTTCGGGGACGATCAGCTCGGTCGCCCGGGTCAATGTTGCGGCGAGTGGCAGCGAGCCATCGGCGAACTCGCTGACCGCATCCAACAGTCGCAGCCGGTTGGCGCTGGTGCGCCACCGGTCGCGCGCCTGGGCCCCGGCCACCGCGAAGGCCCCGGAGGCGACGATCGCGGCCAGGCGGATCGCGTAGGGCAGACCGCCATCGTCCTGCCATACGGGGCTCCCCGCGCCGACCAGAATCGTCACGCCGGCGACGAACGCCGTTCCCCGGGGGCCGCTCAACAGCGCACACACGAAGGGGGCCATGAGGAAGGTTCCGGTGATGACCGGTGACGGACCCAGGATCACGTCCACCCCGATCAGGGCAACCAGCACAGCGAGGCCCACTGGCACTCCCCAGCGGTTTGCTTCGCGCCGACTTGGCCCGCGCGCGAGCGCCGCCAGGAGGCGCCGGGTACGTTGCATCGGCCAAGCCTAGTAGTCGCCCTACCGCCCGGCTACGACTCGCGCACCAATGCACGAGGATCCGACCCGCCACATGGGCCAGCCGGAGGCTTCCCAAGGCTCCCAAACTCCGCCGCCGGGGCGCGGCGTGGGTCGCGGCGCCAAGTGGGCAATCGCCCTGCTGGTGGCGGTCGGTGCTCGGCTTGGCCGCCGCGCTGGCCGTGATCGCGGCGGACGGGGACGGGGGCGAGACGACCACGGTTACGACCGCGCCGACGACCGCGCCGACGACCGCGCCAACCACGGCGCCGACCACCACCACGACGGAGCCGACCACGACCACGACGGCACCCACCACGACCACGGCTGACACCACGACCACCACGACCATCACGCAGACCGACGGCGGGGGCGGCGGAACGGGAGCTCCGTAGGGACGCCTGAGGATGCCCTCTTGATGCGAACGATTCCGATCACGCGGCGGAATCTCAGGAATCTCGCGCTGATGACAGTGACCACTTTGTGGCCACCCAACACGCTTGTCCTGGCCCGCAACGCCATCGCCCTGCGCCGGCGCGAGCCCTGGGAGGGCTACGTCGAGAGCAGCGGGGCGACCCTGGAGACGCTCGCGGACCAGGGCCTCTCCTGGATCTGCCGCTCCCAGGATCGAGTCGGATCGGGCGGTGTCGGCGACTACCAGTTCCAAGGCTGGACACCCGGGTACCCCGAGGTGACCGGCTACATCATTCCGACGTTTTGGGACTACCACCGCCTGCTCCGCCGGGACGAGCTGGCGCAGCGGGCAATCCGCATGGCCGACTGGGAGCTTGGGGTCCAGAAGCGCGAGGGCGGGTTCGAGAGCTGGTACGAGGGCGAGGGACGGCCTCCCGTGGTGTTCAACACCGGTCAAGTCATCCGCGGCTTGACCAGGACCTACGAGGAGACGGGAGAGGAGCGCTACCTCCAAGCCGCCGTGCGGGCCGCCGATTGGATAGTGGCCAACCAGGATCCGGATGGAAGCTGGACGAAGGCCGGCTACCTGGGCATGAAGCGAACCTACGACGTCTACGTGGCCGCGGCGCTGGCGAGGCTCTCGACCGTGACCGCGGAGGACGCCTACGCGCGGGCGGCGACCGCGAACTGTGAATTCGCGCTGCGAAACCAGCATCCGAACGGCTGGTTCGACCTCTGCGACAACACCCCGCAGGGCAACGCCACCCCCAGCACCCACACGCTCTGCTACACGATCGACGGGTTGATCGAAACGGGCGAGGCCCTGGAGGAGGACGGCCTCATCGCCGGCGGGGAGCGAGCCGCTCGCGCGCTCATGGACATGGTCGACTCGGGTGGGCGACTTCCCGGCCGCTTCGACCGCGAGTGGCGCCCGGCTTCGCGGTACGTGGTCCTGACCGGCTCGGCTCAGCTCGGCGTGATCCTGACGAAGCTGTACCGCCGCCAAGGCGAGCAGCGCCTGCTGCAGACCGCCGTCAACCTGATCGATTTCCTCGCATTCACGCAGAAGCTGAACGGCGTCGGCCTGAATCGACGCGGCGGCATCACGGGCTCCTTCCCGATCTGGGGACGCTACGTGCCGCTCAAGCATCCGTCCTGGGCGACCAAGTTCTTCCTGGACCATCTCCTCGGCGTCCGTAAGGCCCTGGAGAGCACGTCGCCTGGCAGCGTGCCCACCCTGGCCGCCGATCGGGGTGACGGCGCCGCCGGTTCCTCGTGATCCTCGAGCGGCTCGATTCAGACCAGGTCGATTGGGAGCGCCTGGACGCGTTCGCCGATCGGGTCGTCTTCCAGACCCGGGAATGGGTGGAGTTCGTGTCGAGCTGCCAGGGGGCCGAGCCGGTGATCGCGGCTCTCAAGGACGGGAACGCGACGGCCGGCTATCTCACAGCCCTGATCGTCCGCCGGTATGGCGTTTCGATCCTCGGAAGCCCGATGCCGGGCTGGACCACGTCGTTCATGGGCTTCAACCTCGAGGACGGGGTGTCCCGCCGGGACGCCGTAGAGGCGCTGATCGAGTTCGCGTTCCGGTCGCTCGGCTGCCGGCACCTCGAGTTCCGCGACCGCGATCTCAGCCTCGCAGACGTCGAGGGGCTCGGCTTCGAGCACACCCCGTGGAGGGGCTTGGAGGTGGATCTGCGGCAGTCCGAGGAGGAGATCTGGGCCGGGATGAAGGGCTCCTGCCGTACCGCGATCCGGAAGGCGGAGCGCGGCGGCGTGGTGATCGAGGAGGCGGACGACCTCGGCTTCGCCGACGACTGCTACGCCCAGCTCGAGGACGTGTTCGCAAAGCAATCGCTGGTGCCGCCGTACGACGTGGGGCGAATCCGCGCGCTCATCCGCCACGTCCATCCGTCCGGGCGACTCCTGCTGCTTCGCGCGAGGGACCCTCAGGGCGCCTGCATCGCGACCGGGATCTTCCCGGCCACGACTCGCAGCATGCATTTCCTCGCCGGAGCCAGCTGGCGAGACCAACAGCATCTCCGCCCCAACGAGGCCTTGATGTGGAACGCGATGAAGTACTGGCGGGACCGCGGCGTGCAGGCGTGCGACCTGGGCGGCTACATGAGCTACAAGAGCAAGTGGGGCGGTAGCGAGGTCAGCGTTCCCTTCCTGAGGAAATCGCGCTCCCGCACGGTCTCGCTGATGCGGAACCTCGCCCAGTCCGCGTACACCGCTCGCCAGGGCCTGCGCGGCCGCGTGCGTCGCAGCTGAATGCGAATCCTCATTCTCACGCAGTACTTCGCACCAGAGGTCACCGCGGCCCGCGTGCGGCTTGAGGCCTTCGCGAAAGGGCTGGCGGAACGCGACCACGAGGTCGAGGTTGTCTGCGAAGTGCCAAACCACCCCGAGGGCATCGTTCGCCCGGAGTTCAGGGGAAACGCGACCGTGCGTAGGACGATGGACGGCGTCAAGGTGCGCTACGTCTGGGTCCGTGCGAGCCCGCGCAAGACCACCGTCAACCGAGTCCTCCTCTATGGGTCCTACGCGGCGATGGCGACCGTTGTTGGATCGACCCTGCGCCGCCCGGATGTGGTTCTGGCCTCTTCGCCGCCCTTACCGGTCGCCGCTGCGGCCGCTCTCGTGGCCGCTCGTCATCGGGTCCCGTGGGTGTTCGACGTGCGGGATCTCTGGCCCGAGGCGGCGATCGTCCTGGGTGAGCTGAGCGACGGTCGAGTGGCCCGGCTTGCGGAGCGACTCGAGCGTCGGCTATACCGAAGCGCGGCAGCGATCGTCACCGTAACGGAGCCCTTTCGAGGCGACATCGCTCGGCACGTCCAGGATCCCGGGAAGATCACCGTGATCACGAACGGCACCACGCGGGACTGGCTCGACATCGGCGCGAGTGCGGTGGATCGAGCTTCGCTCTCCCTCCCCGAGGATCGCTTCATCTGGGCCTACGCCGGAAACCTCGGGATTGCGCAGGGGTTGGAGGCGGCGATCGACGCCGCCGGCATCCTGGGCGACGGCTACCAGCTGCTGCTGCTCGGCGACGGCCCGGTGCGCGACGCTTTGGAGCGCCGCGCCGGGACACTGAGCCCTGGCGCGGTCGCTTTCCACGGCTTGGTGGAGCCGCTCGCGGCCGCACGCTACCTGCGGGCTGTCGACGCCTTGCTGGTGCCGCTCGACGCGCAGCCCGCGCTGCGCAAGTTCGTGCCCTCGAAGCTCTTCGACTGCTGCGCCGTGGGCCGTCCGGTGATCGTCGCCGCAGCGGGCGAGTCCCAGCGCTTGGTCGCCGAGGCGGGCGCCGGGATCGCCGTTCCGCCCGCGGATGCCGAGGCGCTGGCCGGCGCCGTGCGACGACTGCACGACGACCCGGCCCTGGGCGCAAGCCTGGCCGAGGCGGGGCGAGCGTTCGCGTCGCAGCATCTGCGCGAGGGTCAGGTCGGACAGCTGGACGAGATCCTTCGTGCGACAGCGCGATGAGTGGGCATCAGCCCCGCAGGGCGTTCAGGTAGCCGAACATCGCGGCTGCCGCGAAACCGCCGCATCGCCGGCGAGACCTTGAGACGAAAGCGCGCTTCGTGGTCTGGGTGGTAGACACCGATCCTCGGCCAGCAAAGGGGATCGGGCGGATGCCGCGCGTACACGCTGGTCCCCGTCTCGTAACCCGCCTCACGAGCGGCACGGACGACCCGCTCATCGTGGTCGCCGTACGGGTATGCCACCGACCTGCACGGCCGGCCGAGGCCCTCTTCGCATTCCCGCCGAGAGTCGGCAAGCTCGCGCGCCAGGGACTCGTCGTCGAGCTGGGTGAGCATCGGATGCGTGCGGCTGTGGGAGCCGATCTCCCAGCCGGCCTCCGCCAGACGACGGAGCTCGTCCCAGGACATCGGCAGGAGCTCAGCCTCGTGGGGACCCCCTCGCCACTGATCGATTCCCGGCCAGGCCATCGGCGACTCGCTGCCGGCGAAGGCGCTCGGGACGAAGACGGTGCCTCGATGCCCGAGCCGTGAGAGGATCGGAAAGGCGATCTCGAACACCGAGCGATAGGCATCGTCGAAGGTGACCGCCATCGTCCTCGCTCCCTCGGGCGCGAGGATCGCCTCGGTGAAGGTCTCGGCGCGGTAGCCCCGGTTGCTCAGCAGGCGCAGCTGGCGCTCGAGGGCCTGCGGCGTCACCGAAAGCGCCGCGGGCCAACTCTCGCTGACGGCGTGGTAGCAGAGGACGATGGGGTGGCTCATTGGCAGGTGTGCTGAGGCCACGCTGTACGCTCCGAACGTCAATGCGGGCCGACTGCGATGTGCTGTCGCCCGAACGCGAGTGGACGCTCGCGGCGCAGAGCCCGCCGTGCTTTGTCGAGCGGCGACGGTCGGATGTGGCAGGAGCGCGGAGAAAGCCCCACGCGCTTGAGCGCCGCGCGGCAGAGATCCAGCTCGTACGGGCTGGCGAAGAAGGTGGCCAGCCCGGGCCCGACATCAAGCATCAGGAATCGAGCCCGCGCTCGCAGCTCCCACGAACGTGACTGTCCTAGCCCGCCGGGATTGAGCAGGACCGGGTTGCCCCCTTGAACGGAGATCGGCCTGCGGGTCGGCATCACCCCAGAGCTCAAGGCAAATGCCCACGGGCGATGGGTATGCCCGAGCAGGAGAATGTGCGCATCCGACCCGTCCTGGCTCAGCCTGGTCAGCTGGGAGGCGGCCTGCTGCGGCCGTCTCGTGTACTCCTGGGGATCGTCGAGCGACCCGTGGGCGATGACGACCCCACCCGGTGCGGTCGCCCGCAACGGCAACGAGGCCAGGAACGCGCGCGCATCGTCTGCGAGGACGCTTCGCGTCCAGCGAAGGCTCTGCCGGGCGAGCTCGGGGCAGCGCTCGTCGGAAAGACGGTCGAGGGCGATGAGATCGTGATTACCGGCTACACAAACGGCATCCAATCCGGCTACGAGCTCGACGCACTCATTCGGGTTGGGCCCATAGCCCACGAGGTCGCCGGCGATCAGGTAGCGATCGACGCCCTCCCGGCCAAGCGCGCCCAGGGCCGCGCGCAGCGCATGGAGGTTGCCGTGGATGTCGGCGAGAACCCCGTAGCGCATGCCGGGGTTACCGCCCGGGGGCGTTCGGTTCGACGGACGTCGCCTGCGCGCGGTCTGCGCTGTTGGTTGCCCCCCGCAGCCGCGTGCGGGCCATCCGACGCAATCGCCAGAGGATCGCCCGGGGGAGGGGGAGGGGGTCGTCCCAGGCGAATCCGGACTTGGCCTCGCTCGCGAGGACCCAACCAAGCCATCGCGCCGGCGAGATGCCTTCGGACCGGGCGGCCTGGAGGTCGTGTGCGAGGTTGCACCACCTGACGCCTGGTCGCCAGCGCGGGGATGCCGGGCGGGGGATCCCGACCAGGTCGCTGTACACGAGCGCCGGGAGGTTGACGCCGGCGAGCGCTCCCGGGTGGTGCCATAGGTTGAAGCGCGGATTGATCTCGAGCAGACGGAGACGACCGTCCGGGCCGCGCTTGAAGTCGAGCTTCGCTACACCCCGAAGGCCGAGCCGCCGCGAGATCTCGCGTCCGAGCGCGGTCACCTCGTCGCTCTGCGTGATCGTCACCGCTGTGCTGTACCCGTAGCGGCGAGGATAGGTTCGAAGCTTGCGGCCGGTGAACTCTCCCGCAATCTCGCCGCTCGCGTCGATGTAGACGTGATAGCTCTCGACCGAGCTCTCCGGCCCCGGGACGGCCTCCTGAACGAGCACCTCGGGCACGGTCTCCATAAGCCGAGGCCAGAGGGCGCTCAGCTGCGGCGGGGCTGTCGACGTGGATCGCCTTCGACCCGGTTAGCGGCCCCCACCTCTCACCCTGACGGGTGAGCGGCTTCACCACGACCGGGAAGGGCAGGTCGACCGCGCTCGGGCGCTCGTCGACGACCGAGAGGCGCCGCGCGGCGGGCACGGGAAGCTCGAGCTGCTCGGCGAGAGCCTGGAACCGCTCCTTGTCGACGAGCGTCTCGACCAGCTCGGCATCGGCGACAACGAACCGGAACGCCTCCCGCAGCCGTGCCCGGTGTCGCGAGACCAGCAGGAGGTCGGCGTCGCCGTCGTAGTAGAACACCGGTGGCTCGGGCTGCGCCCGCCCGAACTCGAGCAGGCGCTCCACGAGCGCGTTCGGCTGTTTCCAGGGGTCGATCCACTCCTCGAACGCGGGCACCGCGGCACGCGAGTAGCGGGCCGGGTGGCTGGGCCGCGCGACGACCGCGGACGGGATGCCCGCCAAGGCGAGTGCGCGGACGAGGTCGATCTCGCCAAGCACGCAGGCAATTGGAGGCCCGTCCTTTGCGACAGCTGTGGACGCCCGTCCCGCCCTCCGTGGCACCTGCATGCGCCTATTTTCGCCCATCGGGGATCGAAGTGCGTCGACTATTCGAGCCAGTCCCAGACCACCGCTCCGGCCGGCGCTGGTGGCGCGTCTATGCTCGCCGGCCAATGCTCGGGACCTATGCGTCCTTCCTGTTGATCCTGGGTGGCTCGCTCGTCGTCGGGCAGGGCGTATTCGCGGCCTGCGGGCGTCGTGAGTGGTCCTGGCTGGCGCCGGCGGTGGGGCTCGGTGTGATCACGGCGGTCGCCTGGGGGACCGTGAGGCTGCCCGGCGAGGGAGCAAGCGCCCTGGCGGCGCTCGCTTTGCTCGTGCTGGCCTCGTTAACGCTCCTGCGAGGACGGACCGGCGGGCTCGCCGACGCCATGCGCATTGGTCTGCCGGTGGCCGTCGTGACCCTGCTTGCCGCCTCGTTGCCGTTCATCGTCGAGTGGCGTTTCGGGATCCTCGGCACGGGCCTCAATCCCGATATGTCGCAGCACCTGTTCGCGGCCGACCAGCTCGCCCATGGCGAAGGGGGGAGGCTGCTGAGCCAGGGGTATCCGCTGGGACCGCATTCCCTGGTGGTGGCCACCACGAAGGGGACCGGCGCCAGCCTCGTTCACGCCTTCGATGGGCTGGTGCTCGCCACCGCAGCGATCGCCGCGCTGACCGCGCTGGCGCTCTTCGCGCGGATCGCCGGATGGCGGCGAGTCGCCGGCGCCGTGCTCGTCGGGCTGCCGTACATGGTGGCCTCATACCTGATCCAAGGGGCCTTCAAGGAGACGATGGAGGCGCTGTTCTTGCTCGCCTTTGCCGTCGGGTTGCACGAGCTGGCTCGGGGGAGGCTGACGTCGGAGGTCAGCCTGGGCGTTCGGCGGACGTCGCGGCCTGCGCTCGCCGCGATTCCGCTTGTGGCGCTGGCCGTCGGAAGTGTCTATTCCTACAGCTTCCCCGGGCTCATATGGCTGGCGGGGGCCGCCGGGGTTTGGGCGCTCGTGGAGCTCGCCCTGGTCGCAGGCCGCGATTCGCCTGCCGCCGCCGTGGCGCTCGCCCGGCGGGCAGCGCCCGCGACCGGGATCGCGGCCGCCGCCTTCGCCCTCGCCGTCGCGCCCGAGGTCGGGCGCATGGTCGAGTTCGCGAGCTTTGAGACCTTCGATCCGTCCGGGGCCGGGTTGGGCAACCTCTTCAACTCGATCTCGCCGTTCGAGGCGCTCGGCATCTGGCCGTCGGGAGACTTCCGCCTCGAGCCGGGCGCTGGCGCGATGCCGGCGGCCGGCTTCTACCTGGGCGGCGTGCTGGCAGTGGTGGCGCTTGTCTACGGCCTCGCCTGGTGGCTGCGGCGTGGCGAGCGCGCGGTCCCGGTCGCGCTCGCCGTGGCCGCTGCGTTGCTCGCCTACGCTCACCTCGTCGGCACGCCCTACCAGCAGGCGAAGGCGATCGTGATCGCTTCACCACTGGCAATGCTGATCCCCGCCCGGGCGCTGTTGGGCGGTGAGCCCCTGATCGCGATCAGGGGATTGAGCCGGATGATCGCGCGTCGGCGGGGCGGGCCCTCCGGAATCGCTGCCCGCCTGGCGATGCCCCTTCAGACCACCCTGGCCGTCGCGTTCGTGGCTGCGGCGACCGGTTGCAGTCTGCTCGCACTCGTCAACGGGCCGGTTGGCCCCGCCAGTTATACGCCCGAGCTCACGAAGCTGCGGCCGGCGCTCGGCGCCGACTCCACCCTCGTGCTCGCCCCCGAGCACCTGCTCGCCGACGAGCACGGCCGCGACTACCTCGTCTGGGAGCTGCGGGGCGGCCGCGTTTGCGTCGATCAGATGGGCGCGCCGTCGTCATCCCCGCCTCCGCGCGGGGCCGCTCACGTGATCACCCAGGGCTCAGGAGGAACGCCACCGTTCACCGAGCTCGAGCTCGAGCGTCGGGCGGGCCCCTACGAGCTCTGGCGGCGTCAGCCCGTCCCGCGGGGCCACGGCTCCTGCCCGTTGATCTCGCCAGGCGGTCGGGCGAACCCCGCCGGCGACTAGTGCCGGACTAGGCCGTGGATAGCATGATTCGCCGATGGCCCCGCTGACCGTCAAGCTCCCCGACGGCTCGCCGCTCGCGCTGGAGGAGGGCGCCACCGGTGCGGACGCCGCCGCGGCGATCGGCCCGCGGCTGGCAAAGGATGCGCTCGGGGTCAGGGTGGACGGCCAGGTCCGGGACCTGGCGGCGCAGCTCAGCGATGGGGCCACGATCGAGATCCTCACCCAGGGCGGCGACGAGGACGCTCTGTGGCTGATCCGCCACGACGCGGCCCACGTTATGGCGACCGCAGTGCTCGACCTCTGGCCGGGGACAAAGGTCTCGATCGGCCCACCTATCGCGGACGGCTTCTACTACGACTTCGAGTTTCCGGACGGCTTCCGGCCCTCCGACTCGGACCTGGAGCGGATCGAGGAGCGGATGCGCGCCCACGTCGAGGCGGACGAGCGCTTCGAGCGCAGCGAGCTCCCCGCCGCGGAGGCAATAGAGCGCTTCCGAGCCGAGCGCCAGCCCTACAAGGTCGAGCTGATCGAGGACCTGGTCCGCGAGCAGGGGGTCGAGACCGTCTCCCTGTACCGCAACGACTCCTTCGTCGACCTCTGCCGCGGCCCCCACGGCCCCTCCACCGGCAGGATCGGCGCCTTCAAGCTGAACTCGGTGGCCGGTGCCTATTGGCGCGGCGACGAGACCCGCCAGATGCTCACCCGAATCTACGGAACCGCCTTTTTCTCGAGGCAGGAGCTCGAGCAGCATCTGGAGCGGATCGAGGAGGCGCGGGCCCGCGACCACCGCCGGCTTGGCCCCCAGCTCGGCCTCTTCACGCTCCGCGGCGAGGCCCCAGGGATGCCCTTCTGGCTGCCGCTGGGCACCGTCCTCTTGCGACTCATCGAAAGAGAGGTGCGAAAGCAACTCCGCACGCGGGGCTACGTGGAGATCAGGACGCCGCACATCCTCGAGGAGGAGCTGTGGCACCGCTCGGGCCACTGGGACAACTACCGCGAAAACATGTTCTTCGCCGAGCCGTCGGACCGCGAGCGTGAGGAGGGCGAGCGGCGCTACTCGGTACGGCCGATGAACTGCCCGGGCGCCTGCCTGGTATTCGGCAGCGAGGCGCGCTCGTATCGCGATCTGCCGCTGCGGCTGGCCGAGTTCGGGCTCGTGTCCCGCTTCGAGCGCGAGGGCGTCCTGCACGGGCTCCTGCGGGTCCGCGCCTTCACCCAGGACGACGCGCACGTCTTCTGCACGCTCGACCAACTGGGCGCCGAGGTGGACTCTGTCTGCGAGGCGATCGACGAGCTGTATGCCCGCTTCGGGTTCGACCGGGTTCGGGTGGAGCTGTCGACGCGTCCGGAGAAGTCGATCGGCACGGACGAGCAGTGGGCACGGGCCGAGGGTGCGCTTCGGGAGGCGCTCGAGCGCCAGGGACGCGAGTACGAGCTGAGCCCGGGCGAGGGGACCTTCTACGGGCCGAAGATCGACTTTCACATCACCGACGCGCTCGGCCGCTCCTGGCAATGCGGCACCTGCCAGATCGACTTCCAGATGCCCGAGCGCTTCGAGCTCGCCTACCGCGGCGAGGACAACGCGGAGCACCGTCCGGTGATGATCCACCGGGCCCTGCTCGGCTCGATGGAGCGCTTCGTCGGGATCCTGATCGAGCATTACGGGGGGCGCTTCCCCATCTGGCTGGCGCCCGTCCAGGCGGCGATCCTGCCGGTCGCCGATCGGCACAACGAATACGGCTCGGAGGTCGCAGCACGCCTGGACGCGGCGGGCCTACGTTGCCGGATCGACGAGCGCTCCGAGTCTGTCGGCAAGAAGATCCACGACGCCGAGGTCGCGAAGCGCCCTTACATGCTCGTGGTCGGCGACCGCGAGCTGGATGCTGGGCAGGTGTCCGTCCGCTCGCACGATGAGGGGGACCTCGGGACGATGTCGCCAGACGAGTTCGCGGCTCGCGTCGAGCGTGCAGTTTCCGGCGTGTAGCCCTCTATACTGGCCGGCAATGACGGGCACCCATACGACGCGCCGCCGCTAAGCGCCCGTGCTCGTGCTCCCTAACTGTCTCGTCTCCCCGACGCATCCCGAGTGCTCGTAGCTTGATCTGCGCCCACTCAATCTAGTGGCGAACCCGCGCTTCGACCGGTCGCCTCCCGAGCGTGACCCGACGCGGATCAACGAGCGGATCCGAGTCTCCGAGGTCCGCCTGATCGACGAGGACGGAAGCCAGGTCGGGATCGTCCCGACCAACGAGGCGCTCGCGCTCGCCTCCGAGCGCGACCTCGACTTGGTCGAGGTCGCGCCAGACGCGAAGCCCCCGGTTGCCCGCCTGCTCGACTACTCGAAGTACAAGTACGAGCAGGAGCAGAAGGCGAAGGCGGCGCGCAAGCACCAGCAGCAGGTCAACGTTCGTGAGATCAAGCTGCGGCCGAAGATCGCCACGCATGACTACGAGACCAAGAGGGGCCACGTCGAGCGTTTCCTGCGGCAGCAGGACAAGGTCAAGGTGACGATCATGTTCCGCGGCCGCGAGCAGGCGCACCCCGAGCGCGGCCGGGCCCTGCTTCAGCGGCTCTACGACGACATCGAGGACCTGGCGACGATCGAGCAGGAGCCCGAGCAGGAGGGGCGCAACATGAGCATGCTGCTCGCTCCGGTCGAGGGCACGGGGTGGCGACGCCGAGCGTCCCGCGGCTGCCTGAGCTCCAGGCTCGTCTGCTTCAATAGCCGCTCGATGCCGAAGATGAAGACCCATTCCGGCACCAAGAAGCGGTTTCGCAAGACCGCCAAGGGCAAGCTGCGCGGCCGGCGGGCCAACTCGAGCCACATCCTCGAGAAGAAGTCGCCGAAGCGCAAGCGGCGCATGGCGTTGCCGACCGAGGTGGCGCGCCCCGATCGCAAGCGGGTGCGGACACTGCTGGCGGGAAGGGCGCTGAGATGAGCCGAACCACGAACGCCGTCGCCCGGCGCCGGCGGCGCAAGAAGGTGCTCGCCCAGGCGAAGGGCTACTGGGGACGCAAGCACTCCAGCTACCGGCTGGCCAACGAGCAGGTGATGCGCTCGGGCCGCTACGCGTACCGCGATCGGCGCGCCCGCAAGCGCGAGTTCCGCCGCCTCTGGATCGTGCGGATCAACGCCGCCGCGCGGCGTGAGGGAATGAGCTACTCGGAGCTGATCCACGGCCTGGGCAAGGCCGGGGTCGAGGTCAACCGCAAGATGCTGGCCGAGATCGCCGTCCACGACCGCGAGGCGTTTCGCCGATTTGCCGAGCTAGCCCGGGAGGCCACCGCGACCTAGAAACGCGACGGCTCACACCCACCGACTCCCGGGCGGCCCACGATGTGGACCGCCCTTTCTTTTACGAGTGCCGAAAGACGCGAACTTGATCACGAGTCCCGACAACGAGAAGCTGAAGCGGATCCGGAAGCTGCGCTCCCGCCGCGAGCGCGAGCGCACGGGCCTGTTCGTGGTCGAGGGCGAGGACCTGGTCACGGCGGCCGAGGCCGCCGGCGCCGAGCCCGAGCTGGTCCTGGTCGCCGGAGAGGACGTCGAGCCGCGGCTGCTGGACGGGGTGAGCACGCTGGGCTCCGGAACTCGCGTGATCGCCGTCTATCCCCAGCGCTGGTCGCTAATCCCTAGCCAAGGAGCCGCCCCCGGAGTCGCAGATGAGGAGGCGGCGCAATTGTGCGTTTATCTCCACGGGGTTGCCGACCCGGGCAACGTCGGCACCATCCTCCGGGCCGCGCACGCGCTGTGCGACGGGCCGGTAGTGCTCGGGCCGGGCTGCGCAGACCCCCACTCGCCGAAGGCGGTGAGAGCCAGCATGGGATCGGTGTTCGCCCGCCCGCCCGCCCGGGCGGAGCTCGCGGGGCTGAGCGGGACTAGGCTGGCGCTGGACGGCGGGGCGGAGACCCCGCTGGGCGAGCTGGAGGTACAGCCGCCGGTCGTGATCTGCCTCGGGGCCGAGCGCGCGGGCGTGCCACCAGAGGTGTCGGCCGAGGTCGACTATCGAGCCCGGATCCCGATGCGGCCGGACGGCCCTGACTCACTCAATGTGGCGATGGCCGCCACCGTGGCGCTGTACGAGCTGAGCCATAGGATTGCCGCTCATGCCTGACGTCCAGGGAAGAATCGCCGAGCTTCGCCGCGATGCCGAGGCGGAGATCGGCGCGGCGTCGGACATGGCCGAGCTCGAGGAGCTTCGGGTTCGCCACCTGGGCCGCAAGGCCGAGCTGACCGGAATCCTGCGCGGGATCGCCCAACTCCCGGCCGAGGAGCGGGGTTCGGTGGGCGGGGCCGGAAACGTGGCGAGAGAAGCGCTGGACGAGCTGCTCGCCAGGCGGCGCGCAGAGCTCGAGGCAGCCGAGCTCGAAGACGGCATCGCCGCCGGCGCCGTCGACGTGACGCTGCCCGGCACCCCGGCGGCGCCGGTCGGCTCACGCAGCCTGCTGATCCGAACCCTTCGCGAGATCGAGGACGTCTTCGTCGGCCTCGGCTACCGGGTCATGGAGGGCCCCGAGGTGGAGCTCGACTACTACAACTTCACCGCCCTGAACCACCCGCCGGGGCATCCGGCGCGGCTTGCCCAGGACACCTTCTACGTCGACCCGAACAGCCTGGAAAGCGAGCTGGCGCCGGGGCCCGAGGACGTGGTCCTGCGCACGCATACCTCGCCCATGCAGGTGAGGGCGATGGAGGCGCAGGGGCCGCCGATCTTCATCGTCGTCCCAGGTCGCTGCTATCGCAGCGACCCGTTCGACGCCACGCACAGCCCCGTCTTCCACCAAGTCGAGGGCCTTGCCGTGGCGGAGGGCATCACGCTCGCCGACCTCAAGGGCACGCTCGACGAGCTCGCGAGGGCGCTGTTCGGCCCCGAGCGCTCCACCCGCTTCCGTCCTGGGTTTTTCCCCTTCACCGAGCCCAGCGTCGAAGTGGACGTCTCCTGCTTCCGCTGTGGAGGCTCCGGGGAGCTCTCGGACGGGACCCGAGACTCCGTCTGCAAGGGCACCGGCTGGATCGAGATCCTCGGGTCGGGGATGGTGGATCCGAACGTGTTCGGCTTCGTGAGGGCCAACGGCTACGACCCGGACGAGATTCAGGGCTTCGCGTTCGGAATGGGGATCGAGCGGATCGCGATGCTGAAGCACGGCGTTCCCGACCTGCGCAAGTTCTTCGAGAACGACGTCCGGGTGCTGGAGCAGTTCCGTTGAGGGTTCCCTACTCCTGGCTCCGCGAGCACTGCGATCCCGAGCTGTCCGTCGACGAGCTGGGCGAGCACTTGGCGCTGCGAACCACCGAGGTCGAGCGGATCTCGTACCTGGGCCCTCCCTCCAGCGAAGGCTTCGTGGTCGGAAAGGTCGCCGGGGTGGAGCACCACCCGAATGCCGACCGGTTGACCGTCTGCGGGGTGGAGACCGGCGAAGCGACGCGCACGATCGTCTGCGGCGCCCCCAACGTTGCCGCCGGGCAGACCGTCGCGGTGGCGCTGCCAGGCGCGGTGATGCCCGACGGGAAGAGGCTCGGTCGCGCCGAGCTGCGCGGCGTCGCCTCCGACGGCATGATCCTCTCCGAGGCCGAGCTCCAGATCGGCGATGACGCGGAGGGAATCATGGTGCTGTCGGAGTCCGCCACGGCCGGTACTCCGCTCGCCGACGTCTTGCCGATCGCGGAGCCCGTGCTCGAGCTCGAGGTCAACTCGAACCGGGTGGACTGCCTCGGCGTCTACGGGGTTGCACGGGAGGTGCACGCGTTCAGCGGCGCTCCGCTGGCGGAGGCGCCGTGGCAGGACGACGCGGAAGCCGCCGGCGAGGGCGACGCGTCGGACTACGCGTCGGTGACCGTGGAGGTCCCGGAGCTGTGTCCGCGCTTCACCGCCCGGGTGTTCACGGAGGTGACGATCGGCCCCTCACCGCTGTGGCTGAAGGCGCGGCTGGTCGCCGCCGGCCAGCGACCGATCAACAACCTCGTCGACATCACCAATTACGTGATGCTGCTTACCGCCCAGCCACTGCACGCGTTCGACCTCGATCGCGTCCCGGACGGGCGGTTGATCATCCGCACCGCGGCCGCCGGCGAGACGATGACCACGCTCGATGGCGTCGAGCGCGCCTTCGACGCCGAGGCCGTCCTGGTCTGCGACCGCGACGGGCCCTCGGGCATCGCCGGGATCATGGGCGGTGAGGCTTCGGAGGTCTCCGAGTCGACCACTCGCGTCCTGCTCGAGGCCGCAACCTGGAACGGGGTGAACATCCTGCGCACCTCCCGCAAGCTCGGTTTGCGATCGGAGGCGTCCAACCGCTTCGAGAAGCAGCTTCACCCGGAGCTCGCGATGCGCGCCCAGCGCGTCGCGTCGCGGCTCATTGTGGAGCTCTGCGGGGCGAAGCTCGTTCCGGGAACGATCGACGCCGCCGCGCAGATGCCGCCCCCGCGCCGGCCACGGATGCGTGCGCGTCGCGCCGAATCGCTGCTCGGCATGCGGATCGAGCCGGAGCTCTGCGCCACCTACCTGGAGCGGCTCGGCTTCGGGGTCGAGCGCGAAGGAGGCGACCTGACCGCCGAGGTTCCCTGCGACCGCTACTACGACGTAGGCCGGGAAGTCGACCTGGTGGAGGAGGTGGGGCGCATCCACGGCTACGACGAACACCTCCCCGCCACCCTGCCCCATGCGAGCCAGGGGGGCTCGTTGACCCGCGAGCAGGCGTTGCGCCGCCGCGCCGAAGACGTGATGCGGGATTTGGGCTTTGACGCCGTCGTCAACCTGAGCCTCGCCGACCCAGGGCTTCCGGGGCGCCTGCGCTTCAACGAGGATGATCCCCGGCGGGCGCCGATCCGGGTTTCGAACCCCCTCTCGGTGGAGCAATCGGAGCTGCGAACGACGCTGCTCGGCTCGCTGCTCGACTCAGCGCGCTACAACGTCGCCCACGGCGCCGAGCGGGTTGCCCTGTTCGAGTCGGGGCGCGCCTACCTGGCAACGGGGAAGTCGGACGCAGGGGGCGCGCTCGGCGGCGAATTCGCGGGCGAGCGCAACCCACCGGCGTTCGAGCCACACTGCATCGCGGCTCTGGCCCAGGGCCCACTGGCCATGCCGGGCTGGGGCGCGACCGACCGACCGACCGACTTCTTCGCCCTGAAAGGCGTCCTCGAGGCGCTCGCGGCTCAGCTCGGGGCGCAGCTCAGGTTCGAGCCGGGGGCGCAGCCCTTCCTTTATCCGGGCCGGGCGGCCAGGGTGCTGGTCGGGGGCCTCGAAGCGGGATGGCTGGGCGAGGTCCATCCGGTCGTCTGCCGTGAGTGGGATCTAGACCTGGCGGTGGGGTTCCAGGTCGGGCTTGCGGAGCTCGTCGCAGGGTCCTCCTTCGGCCTGGAGCAGTACGAGGACGTCACCACCTACCCGGCCGTTCACCAGGACCTGGCGGTCGTGGTCGACGAGGCTGTGCCGGCCGCCGCCGTGCAGGAGGCGGTGGTGAGGGGCGGGGGAGAGCTGCTGCGCGACGCCAAGGTCTTCGACCTGTATCGCGGCAAGCAGGTCGGAGAGGGACGCAAGAGCCTCGCATTGCGGCTCGAGTTCCGCGCTCTCGATCGCACGCTCACGGACGCAGAGGTCGCAGAGCGGCGCGAGGCGATCAAGGCTGCGCTTGCCGAGATCGGCGGGTCGCTCCGTGAGTGAGGCGCGAGTGCTGGTTGCCGGTGCCTCCGGTTACGCCGGGGCGCTCGCCGCGGGCCTGGTCTGGAGGCACCCGAGCCTCGAGCTCGCCGCGGCCACGTCGCGCCGAGAGGCCGGCGCACGGCTCGATCGCCTTTACCCGCGCCACCGCGTCCCGGTTGAGCTGGTGGAGCTCGATCTCGAGCGGGCCGCCACCTACGACGCCGCTCTGGTCGCCTATCCACACGGCGCAGCCGCCGAGGTGGTCGGTCAGCTTCGGAGAGCGGACGTGCCGGTGGTGGACATCTCCGCCGACTTTCGTCTGCACGACCTGTCGAGCTACGAGCGCACCTACGGCGATCACGGCGCGCCGGGGCTGTTGGGTGAGGCGGTCTACGGGCTCACTGAGCTCCACCGCGCGTCGATCCGGGAGGCGAAGCTGGTCGCAAACCCGGGCTGCTACCCGAGCGCCGCCCTGCTCGCGCTCGCCCCGCTGGCGGAGGCCGGGCTGGCGGAGGACGTCGTGATCAGCGCGGCGTCGGGAGTCTCGGGTGCGGGACGGGGTGGGGCGGAGCGCCTTACGTTCGTGAACGTGGCCGAGAACTTCAGCCCGTATGGGGTGGAGGGCCACCGCCACGCGCCGGAGATCGTTCAGGAGCTCGCGGCGCTGGGCAGCTCGGCGCCGGTGTCCTTCGTTCCGCATCTCTTGCCGCTCGACCAGGGCCTGCTGGCGAGCTGCTATGTCCGCCTGGCCCAGGCCCTGGGGCAGGAGGAGCTCCGGTCCCTCTATGAGGAGCGCTACGCCGACGAGCCGTTCGTGGAGCTGGTCGACGAGCCGCCCGGGGTTCGCGACGTCCGCAGCACGAACCTCTGTCGAGTTCACGTGTCGCTCGACGGGACCGGCCGGGCGCTTGCCTTCGCCGCCATCGACAATCTCTGGAAAGGGGCGGCCGGGCAGGCGATCCAGAACCTGAACCTGATGCTCGGGTTGCCCGAGACGGAGGGGCTCGAGTGACCTTCTTCCGCTCACGCTGGGTGGACGCGCCGGCAGGCGCAGAGGAGCTCGATCCCGCCGGGCTGGCGCCGGGATTCAGGGCGGCGGGGGTTGCCTGCGGCCTGAAGCACGGCGGCAGCACCGACCTGGGCCTGCTCGTCTGCGACGAGGAGGCGGTCGGCTCGGCGCTGCTCTTGACTCGAAACGCCGCCGCGGCCGCGCCCGTGCGGGTGTGCAGGGAGCAATGCGACCGCGCCGGGATCCGGGCGGCGGTGGTCAACTCGGGGAACGCCAACGCCGCGGTTGGCGAGCGCGGCTACCGCGACGCTTTGGAGATGCGCGGTGCCGCCGCGCAGGCTCTTCGCCTGGATTCCCGCTTGGTGGCGATCGCGGAGACCGGTCCGATCGGCGTGCCGCTCACGATGGAGGCCGTTCTGCCGGGCGTGACCGAAGCCGCCGGCGCATTGTCCGCGCAGGGCGGCGAGGACTTCGCATCGGCCATCATGACCACCGACCGCGGCCCGAAGCAGTGCACGGTTCGGGCCGGCGGCGTCACCATCTCCGCCCAGGCCAAGGGCGCCGGGATGATCGAGCCGCGCTTCGCGACCATGCTGTGCTTCGTCCAGACCGATGCCCAGGTGCCCGACCCGGACGCGACCCTGCGCGCCGCGGTCGCCGCCTCGTTCGAGCGGATCACGGTCGACGGACAGATGAGCACCAACGACACGGTGCTGTTACAGGCGACGGGGTCGTCCGGGCGGCCCCTGCCGGCCGGGCTCCTGGACGCCGTCCTGCTCCAGCTCGCGCTCGAGATCGTGGCCGACGGCGAGGGGGCGACGCGGGTCGGCCGGATCGAGGTCGCCGGAGGGGCCTCGAGCGAGGAGGCGGAGCGGGTGGCGCGGGCAATCGCCAACTCGCCGCTCGTCAAGACCGCCCTCTATGGCCGTGACCCGAACTGGGGCCGGATCGCCCAGGCGGCCGGAATGGCGTTGGCGGATGTCGAGCTCGGTGAGCTTGGCCCCGACGCGATCGAGGCCACCGAGCTTGGCTCGAACGGGGCCGAGGCCGAGATCGGGCTCCGCCTCGACCGCGGCGACGGCGGGGCTCGAATCTACTTCTCCGACCTCACGCCAGGCTACGTCGAGCTGAACTCGGAGTACGCGACGTGAGCGACCGACGCGAGCCCGGCGCCAACGTCCGGACCCTGCTGGAAGCGCTCCCCTACATCAGGGAGTTCCACGGCCGCACCGTGGTGATCAAGTACGGCGGCGCCGCGATGCGCGACGAGGAGCTGCGGGAGGCCTTCGCGACGGACGTGGTGCTGCTCAAGTACGTCGGCCTGAACCCGGTGATCGTCCATGGCGGGGGCCCGGACATCACCACGTACATGGAGCGGCTGGGAATGGAGGTCCGGTTCGTGGAGGGGGTGCGCGTCTCCGATCCCGAGACGGTGGAGGTGGCGAAGATGGTCCTGCTCGGGAAGGTCAACTCCGACATCGTCAGCCGGCTCAACCGGCACGGGCAGCCCGCGGTTGGGCTGTCGGGCGAGGACGGGACGCTGTTCGAGATCCGCCCGCATCCGAACGCCGACCAGGTCGGCTTCGTCGGGGAGGTCGAGCGCGTCGACGTCGACGTCCTCAACCACATCGCCGGGGACTACATCCCGGTGGTCGCCTCCGCCGGCACGGACCGGGAGGGCAACTCCTACAACGTCAACGCCGACACGGCCGCAGGGAAGGTCGCCGCGGCCCTGCGCGCGTACAAGGCGATCTTCCTCACCGACGTTCGCGGCTGGCTCGCCGACCCCGCGGATCCCGGCTCGCTGGTCTCCGGCGCCTCCGTGAGCGAGGTGACTGCCGCGCTCGACGAGGTCGAGGGTGGCATGCGGCCGAAGCTGGGGGCCTGCATCGAGGCGATCGGCGGCGGCGTGCAGTCCGCCCACATCATCGACGGCTCGAAGCCCCACTCCCTGCTCTTGGAGCTGTTCACCGATGCGGGGATCGGGACGATGGTCACGCCATGAATTACTCCGAACCGACTCCGCCGGAAGCCTCGGGAATCACTCCGGCGGCAGCCTCGCCTTCGGCTACGTTGCCGCCGGGTTAGGGCGCCATCCTGACCCGGCAGGTCCACACGCAGCTACCGCGACTTCGTCGCTAGCCCCAGCCAGGTGTCATGAGTCTCGCTGAGCTGCAGGCTCTGGAGGGGCGGTATGTGATGCCGACTTATGCGCGGGCGCCGGTGGAGTTCGTCCGGGGCGAGGGAGCGCGGCTTTGGGACGCTGATGGCAAGGAGTACCTCGACTTCTTCGCCGGGCTCTCGGTGCACAACGCCGGCCACTGCCACCCGCGGATCGTCGCCGCGATCTCAGACCAGGCGGAGCGGCTGGGGGGCGTCTCGAACCTGTACTACACGGAGCCGGCGATGCGGCTCTGCGAGCGGCTCGCCGAGTCGAGCCTGGGCGGCAAGGTCTTTCTCTGCAACTCGGGCGCGGAGGCGAACGAGTGCGCGATCAAGCTGGCGCGAAAGCACGCGCATGGGCGCGGGATAGCCGCGCCGGAGATCGTCGTCCTGGACCACGGCTTCCACGGCCGGACGCTCGGTGCGCTGGCCGCCACGCCCAGGCTGGCCCGCGAGGACCTGTTTGGGCCCCTGCCGGCGGGCTTCGTCTCCGTTCCCCGCGACGATCCCGACGCGCTTCGCGCCGCGGTCGGCGAGCAAACCGCCTCGGTGATGATCGAGCCGATCCAAGGCGAGGCTGGGATATTTCCGATCGCCGACGAAGTCCTATTGGCCGCGCGTGAGGCCTGCGACACCGCGGGCGCGCTGCTCGTCCTGGACGAAATCCAGTCGGGGATGGGGAGGACCGGATCGCTGTGGGCCTATGAGCAGCTCCCGGTGCGTCCGGACGTGATCACTGCGGCGAAGGCGCTGGGAGGTGGACTTCCAGTGGGCGCCTGCGTGACCACGCCCGAGCTGGGCCAGGTGCTCGGACGCGGCGATCACGGCTCCACCTTCGCCGGAGCCCCGGTCGCCGCTGCCGCGGCGCTCGCCGCCCTCGATGTGATCGACGATCCCGAGCTTCTGCGTCGCACCCGTGAGCTGGGCGCCCGCTTCATCGACGGGCTCGCGAGCCTCGATCACGTCTCCGAGCTCCGTGGGCGCGGCCTGATGGTAGGCGTCACGCTCGCGGACACCCGCGACGCCGCGGCGATCGCGGCCCGCGCCCTCGAGAAAGGCCTGGTGATAAACGTGCCGGGCCCGGGTATGCTGCGGTTCTTGCCGCCTCTGATCATCGGCGAGGGGGAGGTGGATGCCGCCTACGCGATCATGGCTGAAGCTCTCGGCTGAGATCTCGCCGGTGGCCCGTTTCCGTCAGCGGCGCTCTAAGGAGGCGCCGTCCTCCTGCCGATCTAGGAGGTGGCTCGCGCCCCGGCCTGCCCGCCGCGCCGAGCCTGGGAGATGACTCTGATTGGAGACCGCGATGAACAAGCCCGCCGGGTGGGTCTCGCGCACGAGGCTCGTGATCCGTCGCGACGCCGAAAGCGGCTGGTCGCTCTCTCCCCGGCTCGCCGAGCTCCTCTTCCTCGTCCCCTTCGTGGGTGTCGTCCTCGTCGCGGCCTCGCGGCTCGATCTCTCCCTGTTCAGGCTCATCACGGGCGAGGATCGGCTGCTGGAGTGGTCGCAGGTTGCCGCCTACGCGGCGACGGTTCCCATCGCCCTCGCCGTTGCCCTGCGGCTACGGCGGGACGGCGACCGCTTGGGGGCCGGCGTCTTCCTGCTTCTCGCGGTCGGCGCCTTCCTCGTCGCCGGGGAGGAGATCTCGTGGGGCCAGCGCATCTTCGGCGTGGAGACGCCCGAGGAGCTCGAGGCGCTCAACCGGCAGGGAGAGATCGGTGCCCACAACATCTCCTCGGTGGAGTATGCGTTCATCGTCGCCTTCATGCTCGCCGGGCTGTACGGCTCGCTCGTCCCCTGGCTGTCCCTGCGCAGCCCGCTCACCAAGGAAAGGCTCGGCCTCTTCGTACCTCCTCTCTATCTCACCTCCTTCTTCTTCGTGGTCTTCCTCCACCGACTTGCGCGCCTCGGCCTCCCCTCCCTCGAAAGCAACACCACCTTCGTCAAGCTCGGCGAGTGGCCGGAGCTCTGCTTCGCGACGGCGCTCTTGCAGTTCGCACTGCTGACCCACAGGAAATTGCGCGCACAGTCCCCGGCTCCCGTGCGGGCGACGGCCGAGGAGCCGTCCCGCCCCGGGTCGACGCCGTAAGAGACCGTGCGCCCCAAACGGGCCGCCCCCAGGCCTCTGATCGTCGGCGGGGAGGAGGTCGATGCAGCCAGCGCGACCATGGCTGAAGCTCTCGGCTGAGGGCCCACCCCCGGCGCCCGATCCGCGGCGCGTGCTCGCGGAGGGCAGGGGGGCGCCTCCGCTCCCGCCCCCTCGCGGCGCGCCCCCGGGGGGAGAGGACCCCGGCCGGCGGATGCGGATCGCTCTCGCCCTGGTCTCGGCGGTAGCGCTCGGGCTCGGCGTCGCCGTGGCGGTGATCGTCGCCTCGGGGCCGAAGACCGAGACGGTGACGCGGAGCACGACCACGACCAGCGTCAGGACGGTCGAGCCGACGACCACCGTGGTGACCACCATTTCGACGATCACCACCACCACCCTGAAGACCGCGAAGACGGTGACCGAGACCGACACGGTGACGGCGCCCCAGCAGCCACCCGGGCCGCCCGAAGGCGGGCCGAAGGGTGGCGGGAAGTAGCCGGCGTGCGCGTCGCCGTATATACGGACTACGTCTACCACCGCGAGGGCGATGCGGTCTATGCGGAGCGCGCGTTCGCGCTCTTTCTCGCCCGGCTGGGCCAGGAGCTCGATCGGCTCGTGGTCGTGGGACGGCTCGACCCGCGGCGTGGGCGCGCGCACTACCGCCTGCCGGACGAGCTTGAGTTCGTCGCGCTGGCGCATTACGAGAGCCTGGCAAGGCCCGGCGCGGTCGCTGGGGCGCTGGCGCGCTCGGCCAGGCGCTTCTGGGCAGTGCTCGGCGGCGTCGACACGGTGTGGCTGCTCGGTCCGCACCCGATGGCGCTGGCCTTCGCGGCGCTCGCGCGGCTCCGCCGCCGCCGGATCGTGCTCGGGGTTCGCCAGGACCTGCCGGTATACGTGCGCAACCGCCATCCGGGACGCCGCTGGATCCACCTGGCGGGGACGCGCTCGAGCGCGCCTGGCTGGCCCTTGCGCGTCGCCATGCGGCGATCGTCGTGGGACCGGAGCTGGCCCGCCGCTACGCGCGTGCTGGGCGAGTTCTCGAGCTGTCCGTGTCGCTGATCGCGGAGTCGGACATAGCGTCCCGGGAGACGGTCGCGTCCCGATCGTACGAAGGCGAGCTTCGCGCGCTCAGCGTGGGGCGGCTGGAGCAGGAGAAGAACCCGCTGCTGCTCGCCGACGTCCTGGCCGCGCTGCCCGACCCCTGGAGACTGATTGTCTGCGGCGATGGGCCGCTGGCGGGCGCGCTCGAGAGCCGGTTGCGCGCGCTCGGCGTGGCCGAGCGCGCGGAGCTGCGCGGTTACGTCCCGATCGACGGGGGGCTGCTCGACGTGTACCGCTCGAGCCACGCGTTCCTGCACGTCTCCTGGACGGAGGGGCTCCCGCAGGTGCTGTTCGAGGCCTTCGCGGGACGTCTGCCCGTCGTGGCGACCGATGTCGGTGGGGTTGCTGCGGCAACGGGCGAGGCTGCGCTGATCATCCCGCCTGGCGACGCGCAGGCGGCCGCCGCCGCGCTCGAGCGGATCGCCGCGGATCCCGAGCTTCGCGCGCGCCTGATCGATGCCGGTGTCGACCGCGTGCGCGGGCGCACGCTCGAGGCTGAGTGCCGTCGTGTAGCGGCCTTCCTGGCCGGGGAGCGCTGAGCACTCATAAAGGGGCGATCACCGCGGCCAGCCGGCGAGCTCCGCCAGCGGCCGATGGACGTTGTCTTCCATCCAGCGGCCACGCGCGGGGCGGTCGGCGAATGTCCTCAGGTCGCGGGCGACGCGGGTCAGCCAGTACGCGATCGCAAGCGCCTCGAGCGTGGCCGGGTCCTTCGGCACGCCAACCGCATCGCAGTGCGCGCGGATGCGGGCGTCGCCTCCGGCGCGCGCGAGCGGCCACAGGGCGCCGCTGCAGCGCTCGCCGTGGGACAGTCGCCTGAGGCGCGGATCGGCGAGCGCGAGCAGATGCAGCAGGTCGAGCAGCGGCAGAGCGCTCGGGCTCGCCGCGTCCCAGTCCAGCACCCCGAGGAGGCGGTCACTGCCTGCCAGCAGGTTGGGGGGCCAGAAGTCGCCGTGGCCCCAGCCAAGCGGGACGTCGGCGAGCCGCTCGCGCAGCGCGGGCTCGAGTCGGGCCAAGGTGGCGCCGCCATTCCTGCCCACGTGCGGCGCGAGCGCTCGGACGTCCTCGGCGAGGGATCCCGCCGAGGCCGCGGACCCGCCGGGCAGTTCCCGAAGCGCCGTGAGGAAGCCAAGGCATTCCTCCCAGAGCGCCGGGCTCAGCCTGCGCGGATGCGTTCCGGGGAGGCGTGGTTCGAGCGTGTAGGCGGCGACGCCGAGATCGCCCTCGGCAAGCACCCACGGTACGCGCTCGCGCAGGGCGGCGGGGGGGTTGGCCGCCGCCAGCGCGGCCAGGTTCCCCTGCGCATCGGCGAGAAGCGCGCGTGCGGGCCCCGCAGCGAGGCGCAGCAGTCGCTGGTCGTGCTCCGTCGAGCTCCACGAGCACGATGCCGCTCGGCAGCACTCGAGCGTTGCGCACCCGGACCGGAGCGCCGAGGGCGCGCCCGGCGTGCTCGAGCGCCTGCTCGAGCACTGTGGCGGGGCGGGCACCGGCGGTGGCGATCACGATCGCACCCTGCGGCACCCGACCGCGACGCCAGAGCGGGCCGCCGACTCCGAGCGGATGGCGGCGCGACCGATCGCCGGTGTCGAGCCGCTCCACCCGCAGCCCGCTGGCCCGCAACCGCCACGCGACGCTCGTCGCCGCGAGCTGCGCAGCGATGGCCCGCAGCGGCGCCAGCGCCCGGCGGATCCGGGGCCAGCGCCTGGGGCCGTTGCCTCCCCAGCCCCCCAGCACGACTGCGAGCACGCTCCCCGGCCGGAGCCGGGTCGCGAACGCATTCAGGACGCCTGCGGGCGGCACGCGTCTGTGGGCGACCAGGATCGCGTCGGCTGGCCGGACCGCGCTCGCATCGACCTCCATCCCCGCCTCGCGCAGCAGATCCGCGAGGCGCGCATCGCCGTGAACCTCGACCCGCGCGCACGCGGCCGGCAGAGCCGCCCACACCCATCCATGCCGGGGCTCGGCACGGCCGCCGCCCCCATGGGCCTAGTGGTCACTGGCGCTGCAAGGGGCGGCGGGCCCCGTCGTCCCGGGGCGAGCCCAGGGCACGGGTGAGCATTGTCAACACCTCGTCGCAGAGCTCGGGCGGTGGGCGTACGGCGTCGATCACAACGATGCCGGGAGATTCCCGCGCGACGCGCTCGTAGAGGCGGGCGGCCTCCTCGAGATCACCGGCGGGGAGGGCATCGTCCAGCCGACCCTTCGCGATCGCGGGGGGGACGCGGAGATAGAAGGTGAGGTCGGCGCGGGGAGTGTCTCGCAGAAGCCGGTCGTGCGCACCGGGGTCGGCGGCCCCACGCTCGGCGAGCTCGAGGTCGACCGTCGCGTCCACGAGGCCCCGGTCGTGCACGATCACCGCCCCCCGGGGAACGCGAGTCGGGGTAGCGACTCGCGAAGGGCGGTCCCCCGCATCTGCCCACTGGGCCACCGCGGTGATGTCGAGCCGCCGGAGGCGCTCGGTCAGGAGGTGCGTCTGGGTGCTCTTTCCGGCGCCTGCGATCCCCGAGAAGGCGATCCGCATGCGGCGCGGGCGTACCCGTCGCCGCAACGCGCGCCGCGCGCCGTTGACCCGCATGGGCAGGTAACGGCGGTTCACCGCCCGAGGGAGGTGCGCTGCGACCTTGGTCAAGGCCCCCGGGCCGGCCAGCCTTCGCTCGAGCTCGGCGCAGCGGCGGAAGGCCACGGCGACGTCCGGGTCCCTGGGGACCTCCGGCAGCCGCTCGACGAGCGCCAACAGCTCGAGCGCGCCCCGAACCGTGACGCGCCGTGCGGCGGCAACCTTGATGGAGCGGCGGACGGCCAAGTCTCGATCTGCCAGCCGAGGAAGCCCCGAGCCGAGCCGGGCGCGCGCTCGACGGCCGCGTCCGCGGAGGGTCCGAGCGGATGAATGCGAGTACATAGCTCCACCGACGCCAGTACCTCGTGCGCATCGGTCGCGCCGAAGCGGCGCACGCCAGGGGTCACGCGGCCGATCCGGGCGAGGAGGGCGTTGACGTCCAAAAAGTCTGCGTCCTCCAGTGTGCGGCTCACGTCCTCCAGCGCGCCCGAGCGCACCAGCACGTCGACATCGTGGACCCATAGCGGTCCCAGGGTGGAGGGGGGCAACGCCACCCGATCGGCAACCGGCAGCAGCGCGGACTCGGTGAGCGCGCGAGCGCGAGCGATGTCGTTCCCTCCCTCACGATTACGCTCGACCGCCTCGCGCCAGGCGGCGGTGTCGCCCAGCTCCGGTTGGCGAGCTTCGACGACGCGGGACGCCGCGGCCGGCGAGACCTGGTGCCAGCGCAGCTGCGCGAGCAGGGCGTCCACCGTCGGCGCGCTATCGATCAGCGGTTCCAGCAACGCCGCCGCCGGGTGATCGGCGGGGATTTCGCCGAGGCCGTCGATCATCGGCAAGCTCGCCTCGGAGGGAAGGGTGTCCTGTCCCACCCGCTCCATGATTGCAGCCGTGCGGATTGCGCCGATAGCATGGGCCAGATGCAGCGGGCAGTCGGGGCGCAGTCGTCGGTGCCCGTCGAGTACGACCTGCACGGGATCGTCGGTGTTCGTCTACTCGGGGCGAGCGAGAGCGACGTGGCTGCGGTCACGGCTCAGCTCGGTCCGATCCGGGCCGTGCTCGATCGGGACCCTGACGTGGTGATCCGGTTCGTCGACCGCCTCCCGGTCTCGAACCTGCGCATTCTCGGCCGCGAGGAGGCGGGGTTCACCGACGACGCGTTTCTGGTCTTGAGGAGCAGGAAGGCTCGGGCGCGCGTTCAGATCCCCGTCGAGGCGATCGGCGGACGGTGCGAGATCGTCTGCGAGTCCGGATTACCCGCCGTGCCGCTGTTGATCCCGATCGTGAACGTGACCGCCCTGGCGAAAGGGGTGGTGCCGGTGCACGCCGCGGCGTTTATCCACCGAGGCAGCGGCGTGCTGGTCACCGGCTGGGCGAAGGGGGGCAAGACCGAGAGCCTGCTCGGCTTCATGTCGCACGGCGCCGAGTACATCGGCGACGAGTGGGTCTACGTCAGCGCCGATGGCCGGCGGCTCCGCGGCATCCCCGAGCCGGTCAGGGTCTGGGACTGGCACCTCGATGACCTGCCCGGGTATCGCTCTCTCTTGAGCGGGCGCGAGCGGGCCAAGCTGCGAGGCGTCCGCGCGGCCGTGCGGGCCGAGGGCCTTCGACCCCGTCGCTCGAGGCATCCGGGCCCTCCGAGCCCCTTCGCTCGGGCGATGTCGCTCGTCGAGCAGCAGGCGTGGGTCCTGATCGACCCCGCGCGACTGTTCGGCCCCGATTCCTGCCCTCTGGAGGGGAGCTTCGACAAGCTCTTCCTCATCGCCAGCCACGAGTCCCCCGAGGTCAGGGTCTCCCAGGCGGACCCACTCGACGTCGCCCGGCGAATGGTGTTCTCGCACCAGCACGAGCGGCTCGAGCTCATCTCGCACTACCTGATGTACCGCTTCGCCTTCCCGGGTCGCTCGAACGCCGTGCTGGAGGAGGCCGAGGCATCGCAGAGGGCGGCGCTCGAGCGCGCGTTCGCCGGGAAGGAGGCGTACATCGTTGACCACCCTTACCCGGCGCCGATTCCCGCCGTGTACGAGGCGATGGACGCTCTGATTTGACCTACCTCGCGGGGATGAGCCGGACCGCCTTGCCCGCCGCCTGCCACACGTCGCTCAAGAAGGGACCAGGGTCCGACCAGGAGAGCACTGCGTGCGCCTTGGAGCCGCTCCAGGACCGGCGCCACTCGTTCGGCGTGAGCTCGCCGCGACGCCAGTAGTAGTGCGCGGAGCCGAAATCGCGCACCAGGTCCACCCACTTCGCTCCCGTGTAGCGCTGCTCGACGTTCGCTGGCAGCGGCAGGCCGACCGCGTCGCAGTACGCCGTGTACACGAGCTCGACGCCCCCGGCCTCGGCGATCGCCGATCTTCCCGTGGGCCGGCCGATGTTCGGCTCGATGATGAAGTGGTCGCCAGTCGCGTCGCGCTTCATCTCGAGGTAGCCGAGCCCTCGAAAGCCCACTCCCTCGAAGAGTCGAACGGTCTCCTCGAGCACGACGTCGTTGCGGCATTCCTCGCCCAGGGAGCTCGTGCCCACCCGTGGAGGCCACTGGCGAAGCTTGCGGGCGACGAAGGTGACGAGCGGCTTCGAGTCGCGACCGAAGTAGCAGTTGCACGAGAAGAGGCTCGCGTCGCCGGACTCGACCCACTGCTGAGCGATGAGCGCCTCCGCCTCCGTCTCGCCGCCCACGCGGTCGTATAGGGACAGCAACTCGCCGGGAGTGGACAGCTTCGCTGCCTTGACGTCGAGATGGCTCAGCCATCTGGGGTGCTGGGCCTTCAGGGATGGCTTCACGATCACGGGGAACCTGAGCGTCTCCGCTGCTCGTTCTGCGTCGCTCCTGCCGGCCACCACGACCGTCGGCGGGATCGCCAGTCCGGCGCGCTGCGCGTGGGTGAAGAAGCTGACTTTGTGCATCAGCATCTCCACCGTCTCAGGCTCGGGAAGGACGACGTGGTACGAGGGCTCAAGCTCCCGGCGATGACGAGAGATCAGCAGGACGCTCGCGTCGGTGCACGGGAACAGCACGGCTTTTTCCTCGAGCGTCTGACCCAGGCTGGCGAGGCTTTCGATGAGGCCATCACCCTCGATGTCGGCGTCGATGATCCGCTCGCACACCCGGGTCCGGCAGCAGAAGTTGCGGCGGTCGCCGGCAATCGCGATCACGTTCACGCCTCGACCCGCGAGGATCCTGGCGGTCTGCAAACCGGTGATGGAGTCGAGTCCGATCAGCACCGCCTTGGGCTTCGGTGACACGGCGCGCTGCGTCCGCTCCGAAGCGCTCAAGCCGCGCGCGAATCGATCGGCGCGGGATGGATTTGGCCGGCGATGAGAGCCTTCACTGCTCGAGCCGCGAGCGGCCGCTGCCGTTGGAGTCCCGGTTGGCACGCTCGTGAAAGTCCCAGATGACGCGGGCCACGTCCCGCGTGACGTCGGCGAGGGGTTGGCCCGCGTCCACGACGACGAAGTGGGGGAGCACCTGCGCCATCGCCATGTACTGCTGGCGCCGGCGTTCCAGCCATTCCACGGGAGCCTCCTGCTTGCGGGCCCACAGCACCTCTGACGGGGCATCCAGACAGATGGTCAGATCCGGCTTGGGATAGACCCGGTCGAGCAGGAATCCGTGAATGCGGCTGCTCAGGGGACGATCGGCGGACGAGCCCCCCACGTCGGAGTGGTAGTAATCGACGAAGAAGTGGCGGTCGAAGACCACGATGCTGCCGCGACGCGTGTGGTACCAGGCCACGCACTGCCTGAACCACTCCTCGCTCACCCAGGCGATCAGCCGGGCAGCCGACTTGAGGGCCGCCGCCGCCCCGCGCGGTGAGCCGGCCAAGCGTCCGCCGCGGTCTGGAGGCCGCGTCGAGCCGTCCACCTCCGGCTTGTGCCCTCGCGCCTGCTTGACGGCGAAGAAGAGCCGTGTCGTGGGCAGCACGGTGTTGCTCGCCTCGAGGTTCACTCCCATGTAAATCCGCTTAACCGGCAGGGGAAGCACCTCGGCCAGCCGCTCGCTGCTGGCGCTCTTCCCGGCCCCGTCCGGGCCGATCAGCGCCACCGTGAACGCACGCCTGCCCTTCGCCGGACTCACGGTGCGAGAGGATAGACGCTGCGGCTAGCGGGCCTCGAAGGCGCCGATGTCCGGGGCAGCCCCCCGCGGCCGCCGGACGCGGTCGTAGTCCTCGCCCACCGCGAGGCTCGCGTTCGCGGCGTCGACCGCGGAGCTCCCGCTCCGGAGGCGGTAGTTGGTGGGGCTCACGAAGAGCGGCGCTGCCTCGATGTTGTCAACGAGCTTCAGGCCATCGGTCTCCGGCCCGATGTTGCCGTGGCTGTTGTGCCACGCCAGGTTGTTGATCACTACGTTGCCCGTGCCCGACAGGCTGTCGCTGCGGACGCCGGTGTCTCCGTTGTAGGCGACGATGTTGTTGGCAACGGTGGAGTTGGCGGTGTCGTTTGCCACCTGCACTCCGGCGCGCCCGTTGCGGACGATCGTGTTCTCGGTCACGATCACGTCGTGCGGCCCTTCGTAGAGCTGCACGCCCCGCGCGAGGTTGTGCTCGATCACGTTATTGGCGATCAGCCCCGAGCCGCTCGAGAAGTAGATCCCGTGGCTGGCGTTCTCCTGAAGCTCGTAGCAGCAGGAGCCATCGTCGCCGTTGTCGTGGATGTAGTTGCCGACGACGCTCACGTCGTCGGCCCCCGAGAGGAAGATGCCGGCATGCCAGTCGCTGCCCCGGATCTCGCTGTGGAGCATCTGGACGTGGTCGCCCTCGATCGCGATCTGAACCTCCTCGCCCTTCGGGTTCTCGGTGTCGATTTCCTTCACCTGTCCCGTCGGGCCATCGAACAGGAGGCCGCTGAAACGGAGGTAGCTGCCGGTGATCTTGAGATGACCGAGGAGCTTCGGCTTCGGCTCGCCCGCAAGGCCCCTGAACGTGATCGGTGCCGTGGGGGTGCCGCTCACCTCAACGGTGGTGGTGGTGCCGCGGGCCCCATAGGTGCCCGCGCGGAATACGACCGTGTCGCCCGGCCGCGCCGTGCGGAGGGCCTTCGCGATCGTCCTCCAGGGGGCGCGCCGGGTGCCCGGGTTCGAGTCCGAGCCCTGCGACGCGATGTAGAGCTGCCGTCCGGAGCTTGTCGGAGCGCGGGGGATCTCGGGTCTGGGCGGGGGAGACGAAGACGACGAAGAGCCGTCAACGAGGATGGCCACCGCCGCGGCCGTCGCCGCGACCCCAGCAAGAAGCGCGAGCAGCAAGCCTCGTCTCTGGGGGCGGCGCGGCCCGCCACGTCCGCGCGGCATAGACATGCGGCCTCATGATAGGGGCTGGCGAATCGGGCTAGCGCGCCTCGAAGGCGCCGATGTCGGGGGCGCCTCCCTGTGGCCGCCGGACGCCGTCGTGGTCGTTGCTGACGGCATAGCTCGCGTTCGCGTGGTCGATCGCGGGGCTCCCGCGCTGGACGCGGTAGTAGGCGGAGTTGACGAAGCGGGGATTGGCGGTGACGTTGTCACGGAGCGTCAGCCCGTCCCGGTTTCGGCTCGGGTACGCGTTTTCCCACAACAGGTTGTTGATCACCAGGTTGCCGGCGCCCGACAGGCTGTGGCTGCGGATGCCGGTGTCTCCGTTGTAGGCGACGACGTTGTTGGCGACGGTGGAGTTGGCGGTGTCCACTGCCACCTGCACTCCGGCGCGCCCGTTGCGGACGATCGTGTTCTCGGTCACGAGCACGTGGTGCGGGTGCTTGTACAGCTGCACGCCCCTGGCGAGGTTGTCCTCGATCACGTTGTTGGCGATCAGCCCCGAGCCGCTCGAGAAGTAGATCCCGTGGCTGGAGTTCCACTGGTACTCGTAGCAGCAGGAGCCATCGTCGCCGTTGTCGTGGATGTAGTTGCCGACGATGCGCGTGTCCTCGGCCCCGGAGAGGTAGATGCCCGCGTGCCAGTCCGAGTTGGCGATCTCCGAGTCGGAGATGGTGTCGTGGTCGCCGTTGATCGTCACCTGGACCTGCTCGCCCTTCGGATTGTCGGTCGAGATGCCCTTGACCCGGCCCGTGGGACCGTTGAAGAAGAGGCCGCTGAAGCGCAGGTAATCGCCATCGATCTTGAAGTGACCGAGGATCTGGGGCTTCGGCTGGCCGGGATGGCCCATGAAGGTGATCGGCGCCGTGGCGGTGCCGTTCGCGTCCGCGGTGGTGGTGGTGCCGCGGGCGCCGTAGGTGCCGGCGCGAGATACGATCGTGTCGCCCGGCCGCGCCGCGCGGATCGCCTTCGCGATCGTCTTCCACGGGGCCGACTCGGTGCCGGGGTCCGAGTCCGAGCCCCAGGTGGAGACGAACTTCGCGCCCACGGGGAGGGGCCCTGGGCGAGGCGAGGGGAGAGGGGGCCGGCGGGGTGACGGTCGTGGGCGCGCTGGGAGCTCTCGAGTTGATCGTGAGCACCAGCTTGGGCGGGTGTCGCTTTGCGTGCGTGGTGGAGCGCGAACTGCGCTGCCAGCGCTTCGGCACCCGTGCGCGCAGCTTGCCGCGCCTCGCGGCGGCGCGAACGGTGCGAACCGGCATGCGCCGCGCATGCCTGCCCATCCGCAGGCGAGCGGAACGCACGGAGCGGGGCGCGATGTCCGCGAGCTTGAAGACCAGGAAGTTGTGGTGCCGGGCGCTGGCGGTGATCGAGTGCCGCTTCGCGAAAGCGGCCGGGGCCGGCACGAAGGCGACGAGCGCCGCGAGGGCGACTGCGGCGAGCCAGACAGCGCGGGAGCTGGGGGACACGGGTTGCCTCCACGGATTCCGCGACTCCCCCCACCAGGCCATACGTGTCCATCGGCCCCCCGGCGGCAGCCTTGACGACCCTCATGCGGGCCTGGACATGCGTCCAGAGCGGCGCGCCCCGCAGGAGCCCGGAGCCCTAAGGACCGATGTACGGGGGTGTCCCCGGAGGTAGCTAAACTCGCCCCGCGATGGCCTTGCACCTGCAGACCACACCTCCAGAGGACCGGCTCAGGGTCCGGGAAGGGGCGGTCGCGCCGTATCTGCGAGCCGTCCGCGCGCACATCTTGCTGTTCGCGCTCATCGTGCTCGCGGCGCTCGTCGGCGGCATTGCGTACCTCAGCCAGCGCTCACCGCTCTACGAAGCCACCGCGCAGCTCCTCATCACCCCGCTCCCGCAGGACGAGACCGACTTCCGCGGGCTGAGCCTCCTGCGGGACTCCGGCGACCCCGCGCGCACGGCGCAGACGGCCGCGGCGTTGATCGACACGCAGGCCTCGGCAGCGCTCACCGCCGAGCGCCTCGGCGAGGACTACACAGCGAAGAAGGTGCTCGACCGGACCGACGTCAAGCCGCTGGGCGACAGCGACGTCCTGGCCGTGACCGCGCGAGCCGACGACCCCGACGAAGCGGCCCGGATCGCGAATCAGTTCACGACGTCGGCGCTCGATCGTGCGCCGCCGCGCGCTGCGCACCGAGGTCGCGGACGCAATCGCGCAGGCAAACGCGCAGCTGGACGTCCTCGGGAAGGCGGTCCCCCTTGGCCATCGAGCTTGCGCGCCGGCTTGCCCAGCTGAGAACGCTGCGCAATGGGAAGGACTCGACGCTGTCGAGCTCACAGCGGGCGATTGCGCCGAGCTCACCGGCGGGACCGTCGGCGCCGCTCGTGGTCGTGCTCTCCCTGCTGGCCGGTCTCACGATCGGCGCGGGCGCTGCGCTGGTGCTCGAGCTCATCGACTGGCGCATTCGCGACGAGGACGACCTCGTCAGGCTCGGGTCGCCGCAGGCCCTCGCGCGCCTTCCCAAGCTCTCGCGCCAGGAGGCAAGGGTGGCGGCCGGCTTACCCTTAGCCGTCCCGCCGGCGGTCCGCGAGGGATTCCGGAGCCTCCAGATCCAGCTCGAGCGGAACAGCGCCGAGCACCGTTCCGTGATGATCACCAGCGCCTCGACCGGGGATGGCAAGACCACCTCGGCCATCAACCTCGCGGCCGAAGTCGCGGGAGCTGGGTACCGCACGCTCCTCATGGACCTCGACCTGCGTAAGCCCAGTCTTGGGCCGGCGCTTGGCCTCAATCAGGCGGACGGCGGCGTGCTGGCGCTCATGGACATGCAGTCCACGCTGCCCGAAGTGCTCGTCTCGGCGCCGGAGCTGCCGGGCGTGCAGCTGCTTCTCGCTCCAACCAACGCGTTTGCGCTCGCCGAGGGGCTCGGCCAGACGGCTGGCCGGTGGTTGCCCGCGATCTTGACCCAGGCGAAGGAGCTCGCTGACTACGTCATCATCGACACGGCGCCGCTGGGCGAGGTCAGCGACGCGCTTCGCGTCGCCACGCAGGTCGACGAGATTCTCCTGGTGGCGCGGCTCGGCCACACTCGAAAGGACGGCTTCCAGACCATGCTGGAGCTGCTCGAACACGCTTCGTGCACCCCGGCGGGCCTGATCCTGATCGGCAGCGGGGCGGCGACCGGCAGTTACGGCTACTACGGCCACCCCCGGGTGGGGCCGGGGGCAGCGGGAGCCGGAGCGAAGGGCTTGCGGGGATACCGCCCAGCGAGTCCGGTGGGTCGGACAAACGCACGCCCTGCCGCGGGGAGCAGCGACGGCGAGCCCGCGGCGGAAGCCGCGCACGAGCCTCGCCGGGACTAAGAGCCCATCCGAAAACCCCACGCACGCCTGGCGGCACCGGGACCCGCCAAGAGACCGTCCGAAAGCGTTTCAGCTCAGCGCACGCGGCGTGGGAGCCGTGCCGGGAAGTCGGCTCGCGATTCCCAGCAGCGCGGGTCCGAGGGCAAAGAGGACCCACATTCGCCCGTCGACGGCGGCCGAGAGGAAGAACGCCGCGATCAGCATGCTGATCGCGGCGACCAGCACAGCCCGGGCGAGCATCTCCAGCGAGGGCTTCGCGCCGCCTCGAAGCGGCGGGCGGCCAGCAACGCGGCGCGCAGGCAGCCGAGCGCGAAGCCCAGGTAGAGGAGCAGGCCGATCACTCCGTTCTCGGCGAGGAGCTGCAGGTAGGTGTTGTGGACGTAGCGCGGTTGCTCGGCGAGGATGTGCACCTGCTCGAGCGCCCCCGGCTCGCGAGCGTAGTCGGGGGCGACGCTGCGAAAGTTGTTCAGCCCCGCCCCGGCGAGGGGATAGTCCTTTGCCGCACGCCAGGCCCCGGTCCAGAGCGTGTTGCGCCCACTGCCACCCGCGTTGAAGTTGGTCACTCGCTCCCAGGCGCCGGGCGTGGTCGAGAACAACATGATCGCCGCCCCGACCGCCAGGAGTGTGAAGGCGGCCACATGGATGCGGCGGCGCTTGAAGACAACGAAGGCGACCAGGACCGTGAGCAGCGCCGCGACAGAGGCCCCCCGCGACTGGCTGGCGACGAGGCCGGCGATGAGCAAGGGAATGGAGCCCACGAGCGCGACCCGGGCCCAGGGCCGGGCGGAGCTGGCGGCCAGCGCGCCCGCTAGGACGACTGCCGGCACCAGGCTGGCGGCGAGGGAGTTGGGGTCGCCTCCCGCCCCCTGGAGCCGCTCCGAGGCGGGCCCGGGCGCGGTCAGGTTGTTCGTCAGCAGGAAGCCGTACACAACCGAGACAAGGGCGCCGACCACGAACCCGGCCAGGACGAGCTGCACGGCACGCTGGTTCCTGACCGTCGTCGAGAGCACCAGGAGGAGTATCGCCAGGGCGTACCAGTGCCAGATATCTTCGAGGACCCGGCCCGAGCTTCTCGCCCAAAGGAGCGACAGAGACAGCCAGACCAGGAGCAGCGCCAGGGCGGCGAAGGTCCGCCGGTTCTGCCGGATCACGGCCGAGATCGCGTGCGCCGTGTGCGTGCGGCGCATGGTTCCCAGCCACGCCACGGCAAGCAGTCCCCCGGCGACCTCCGCCCCGAGGTTGAACGCGGGCACGGCCTGGAGGAAGGTCGTCGGCACCCACAGCGCGATCGCCACGGGGAGGCTGGTCAGCGCCACCGCCACGAAGAGGAGCATCAGGATCAGCCCCACCCCGACGGGCGGCGCAACCGCGAGCGCCAGGCCGGTGGCGCAGGCGAGCAGCACGGCGACCCCGCCGACCACCAGCGAGGGCAAGTTCGGAGCGGAGACCGCGCGAGGCGTCAGGCCCCCCGCCCTTGGTCCGGTCGCGGTTCGCAGCGGGCTCATGCGTGTTCGTCGAGCATTGAGGTCGCGACTCAGGCGCTAGGCGGGCGCGGGGCTGTCCTCGAGCTCGATCGCCTCCTTTGTCTTGACGAGGTCGAAGATGTGGTCGACGGGCGCGATATGTGGATCGACCGACGCCGCCATCCGCTCGTCGCGCAGGGTCTCGAGCGTCTGCTCGATCGATCGCACCGCCGCGCGCATCGGCTGGTTCGCGAAGATGACCATCCGGAAGCCCTTTGCGAACAGCTCGTCGGCCGGGAAGCTCGGAAAGAGCGTCGGGACGGCCACGAGCGGGACCTCGCCCATGCCCTGCCAGCTGTCGAGGAAGCTCTCGATCTCGGCCAGGGTCTTGTCCTTGGAATGGATCAGGATCGCGTCCGCCCCGGCCTCCACATAGGCGTCCGCGCGGTCACACGCCGCCTGGACGCCGTGGCCGGCAATGAGCGCTTCCACCCGAGCGATGAAGACGAACGAGTCCGTCTGCTGAGCCGACTTCGCGGCTCTGATCCGCCTTGCCTGCTCGTCGATCGGGATCAGCTCGCGCCGTGACTCCCCCTGGTACAGGCTGTTGCGCTTCGGGAAGGTGTTGTCCTCGATGCAGACCGCCGCGACCCCCGCACGCTCGAACTCGCGCACGGTGCGGACGACGTTGGAGAGGCCTCCGAAACCGTTGTCGCAATCGACCACGACCGGAAGTCGAGTCGCGCCGTCGATCCGTACCGTGGCGGCCAGGGTCTCCGTCATCGTGATGAGATTGAGGTCGGGGACCGCGTGGGCCATCGTCGAGACCCCGAAGCCGCTCACCCAGACCGCGTCGAAGCCGTAGGCTTCGATCAGCTGTGCGGTCATCGCATCGTGCGCGCCGACGGCGACCACGGGGGACGACGATTCGAGCCCGTCCCTGAGCCTCGTTCTCTTGCTCTCAGCTTCGTCCATTCCGTCCTTCCTCCGGGCTGGCCCCGATCTCGTGCTGTCTCCCTAGCCGCTAATAGCGACATTCCAACAGCCACCTATGTGGAAGTTACGCGATCGGGTGCGGTCTTAGGGGCGCTCGCTGTTAGGATCGTGTCTCTGCAGGGGATTGTGTACAAGGGGGGTCGGGGACTCAGCGTCCGCGGCCATCGGTGGATGGTGGCGGCGCTCGCGTGCTTCGGGGCGCTCCTGGTGGCGCCGGGCTCGGCGAGCGCGTCCATCGAGACGCTGGCGTTCACGCCCGTGGCGGATACCTACGTCGATGCCTCGGCCCCGAGCTCGAGCTTCGGCAGCTCCAGCTCGATGTACGACGACGCGAGCCCGACCAAGCAGTCCTTCCTGCGCTTCAACCTCAGCGGGCTCGAGGGGCGGCCGGTCCTGGACGCCCGCCTGCGCCTCAACAACAAGGACTCCTCGCCCCAGGGCGGCCGGGTGTGGTCGATCAGCTCCAACTCCTGGGCCGAGGGCGTGACGTGGAGCTCCCGGCCGGCAATCGACGGGCCGCTTCTGGGCGCGTTCGGGGCGGTCCAGAGCGGGACCTGGTACGAGGTCGACCTCGGGGCCGGTTCACGAGCGGCGATGGGCCCGCCTCGCTGGCGATCGACTCGGTCAGCAGCGACGGAGCGAAGTGGGGGACGCGCGAGAGCTCGAACCCACCGCGGCTGCTCGTCGACGTGGAGATGGGCACGCAGGAGCGCGACGGCCTGAGCCAGATCGCGGCGCCGACGGTCGGCTCGAGCGACGCGACGAACCTGCCGACCAACCACCGCATCGCGGTGACCTCGGGCGGTCGCACGCTGGTCGTCCACGGACGCCACGCGGACGGCCTGCAGCTCGCCTGGCGGGACCGCTTCGGCACCAGCTGGCACACGCAGAGCACCGGGGCGGTGAGCGATGGTCGCATCCTGAGCGGCACGGGAACCGGGGACTGGCCCGCCTCGATCGCGCTCGCCCGCGACTCGGCCGGCGTCGAGCACGCCTGGGTGGTCTGGGGACGCAAGAGCTCCTCGTACCTGAAGCCCATCCAGATGGCCCGCCTCAGCAACCTGGACGACCCAGGCGGGCCCACCGTCGGGCCCACGATGACCATCGCCGCCGCGCCCATGGGCGCCTACAGGCCCGACATCGCCTTCGAGGACGTCCCGGGCGGCGGCCAGCGCGGCGCGATCGTCTGGGGCCGGCGCTCGGCCACTGCGCTCTGGGAGCTCCACGCCACCTGGTTCACCGACCTCGACTCCGATATCCCGGCGCTCCACGACGACGCCGTCCTGTTGAGCGACTCCACGTACAAGCGCTGGGGCACGCTCGTGCCCACCGCCGCCGGGATGCGGGTCGCGGCACGCGGAGCGTCGAGCAAGCTGCGGCTCTACTCGCACCAGGCGAGCGCCCCGCTCAGCTCGTGGACCGCGGGCGCCGCGGGCGTCAACGTCGCCGATGACGGCGGCCCCACCGCCGTCGCGCTCGACTCGGGCGAGGTGCTGACGGCCTCGCAGACGACCAGTTCCGTCGTCGCCGTGCAGCGCTTTTCGGCTTCAGGCGCGCCGGCGCCGCCAGAGCTCCAGCTGACCGGTTACGCCCAGCCGACGCTCGTCACCGATGGGGCGAACGCGTGGCTCGTGATGATCCGCAAGAGCGACGGCTATGTCGTCTCGCGCCAGCGGGCGGCAGGCCTCTGGTCGCCGACGGATCGGGTCGAGATCGGCGCCGAGGGAGGCGGAAACCATGGGTGGCCCAACGCCGTGCCGCGTACCGATGGCCGGCTGAGGTTCGTCGTCCGCGGGCCTGGGAACGGCACCTCCACCTCCAGGTCGGCGGTCCTCGCCTTCCAGCGACCGCTGCTGCCCTAGTGCCACGTGCAGCGCACCGCGCGCAGACCGAGCGGGCCGTTGACTGGCCAGTCGGCCAATGTTGCCCCACGGGACCGAATCGACGCCTGCCGGCGAGGGTTATTGAGCTGATGGACGAGGTCCATACAGGGAGAGGCCGGGGGCTCAGCGTCCGCGGCCATCGGTGGATGGTGGCGGCGCTCGCGTGCTTCGGCGCGCTCCTGCTGGCGCCGGGCTCGGCGAGCGCGTCCATCGAGACGCTGGCGTTCACGCCCGTGGCGGATACCTACGTCGATGCCTCGGCCCCGAGCTCGAGCTTCGGGAGCTCCAGCTCGATGTACGACGACGCGAGCCCGACCAAGCAGTCCTTCCTGCGCTTCAACCTCAGCGGGCTCGAGGGGCGGCCGGTCCTGGACGCCCGCCTGCGCCTCCACAACAAGGACGCCTCGCCCCAGGGCGGTCGGGTGTGGTCGATCAGCTCCAACTCCTGGGCCGAGGGCGGGGCCGAGGGCGTGACGTGGAGCTCCCGGCCGGCAATCGACGGGCCACTTCTGGGCGCGTTCGGGGCGGTCCAGAGCGGGACCTGGTACGAGGTCGACCTCGGGCCGTTCCCGAGCGGCGATGGGCCCGCCTCGCTGGCGATCAACTCGGTCAGCAAAGACGGAGCGAAGTGGGGGACGCGCGAGAGCTCGACCGCACCGCGGCTGCTCGTCGACGTGGAGGTGGGCACGCAGGAGCGCGACGGCCTGAGCCAGATCGCGGCGCCGACGATCGGCTCGAGCGACGCGACGAACCTGCCGACCAACCATCGCATCGCGGTGACCTCGGGCGGTCGCACGCTGGTCGTCCACGGACGCCACGCGGACGGCCTGCAGCTCGCCTGGCGTGACCGCTTCGGCACCGTCTGGCACACGCAGAGCACCGGGGCGGTGAGCGATGGTCGCTTCCTGAAGGGCACGGGAACCGGGGACTGGCCCGCCTCGATCGCGCTCGCCCGCGACTCGGCCGGCGTCGAGCACGCCTGGGTGGTCTGGGGACGCAAGGGCTACTCGTACCTGAAGCCCATCCAGATGGCCCGCCTCAGCAACCTGGACGACCCGGGCGGGCCCACCGTCGGGCCCACGATGACCGTCGACGGCGCCCCGAGGGGCGCCTACAGGCCCGACATCGCCTTCGAGGACGTCCCGGGCGGCGGCCAGCGCGGGGCGATCGTCTGGAGCCGGCGCTCGGGCGATGCGCTCTGGGAGCTTTACGCCGCCTGGTTCACCGACCTCGACTCCGACACCCCGACGCTCCATGCCGACGCCGTGCTGATCGGCGCCAACACGACCGCGCGCTGGGGCACGCTCGTGCCCACCGCCGCCGGGATGCGGGTCGCGGCACGCGGAGCGTCGAACAAGCTGCGGCTCTACTCGCACGGTGCGAGCGCCCCGCTCAGCTCGTGGACAGCGGGCGCCGCGGGCGTCACCGTCGCCGACGACGGCCCCGCCGCCGTCGCGCTCGACTCGGGCGAGGTGCTGGCGGCCTCGCAGACCAACACGACGAGCCACGTCGTCACCGTGCAGCGCTTCTCGGCTTCAGGCGCGCCGGCACCGCCAGAGCTCCAGCTGACCGGCTATGCCAACCCGACGCTCGTCACCGATGGGACGGACGCGTGGCTCGTGATGATCCGCAAAAGCGATGGCTATGTCGTCTCGCGCCAGCGCGCGGCAGGCCTCTGGTCGCCGACGGATCGGGTCGAGATCGGCGCCGAGGGAGGCGGAAACCACGCGTGGCCCAACGCCGTGCCGCGTGCCGATGGCCGGCTGAGGTTCGTCGTCCGGGGGCGTCAGGGTACCTCCTCCAGGTCGGCGGTCCTCGCCTTCCAGCGACCGCTGCTGCCCTAGACCGGTCCTCCCGGACGCCCCCGGCCGGGGCCGGCAAGGAGACGAACGACGGGGAGCCGCGCGAGCTCGGGAAACGTCTCGGCGAGAGCGAGGCGCCGGCGCGTGACCGCGAGCACCGTCACAGAGACCAGGGCGGCGAGAGCCGCGCTGGCCACCGGCGCCGGCGAGGCGATGAGCTGGATCGCGAAGAACGCTGCGGTTGCGACCACCATCGTGACGTACACGCCCGCATAGCCGGGATCCACTCCGCGCACGTCCGTCCGGCGCGCGAGCCCCACCTGCCAGACGGCGTTGAAGACCACCAGGGTCGCCGTCGCGGCGATCGCCGCGCCCATCGCGCCGAACGGGGGAATGAGCAGCAGGTTCAGACTGAGGCTCACGACCACAGCCACGACGTTCGTCGCCACGAGATAGCGCACCTGCGCGTAGACGCCGAGCAGGACCCCGTTGGGTCCCGCCGCTGCGGTGATGAAGCGTCCCACCGCCAGGACCGCCAGAATCGGAGCCGAGCTCGAGTAACGGTCGCCGAAGAGCAGCACGGTGAGCGGCTCCGCCAACCCGACGGCGACGATGAAGATGGGGAACGACAGCACCGTCGTCCAGGTCGCCGTCTGCCAATAGAGCCGATTCAGCTCCTCGGCGTCACCGCGGGCGAACAGGCGGGAGGCCAGCGGCACGAATAGGAGCCCGAAGGATGAGAGGACGTATGACATCGTCATCGCGACCGGGACGACGGCGCGCAGCTCCGCTACGTCCTGGGCGCCGGCCAGGACGCCGAGCATGATCGCGCCCGCCGAGCCGATCAACGCAAACGCCAAGTCGTTGGTGAGCAGGGGGACCGTGAACCCGAGCAGCTCGCGAATCGGGTAGGTCATCCGCCCGCCCCGCAGCCGCTCCCAAAGGCGCCGCTCGCGCAGAATCGGGATCAGCATCGCCCCGTAGACGACGGTGCCGAGGCCGCCGATGACGGTGTACCCGACTGCGAAGGGGACCACCCCGGCACCGGCGAGCGAGAGCACCACGACCACGACCAGCCTCATGACGGGCGTGTAGACGAACTTTCGGAGCACGATCGCCCGCGGTCTCGCGAAGACCGCGAACACGCCGTCGAGAAGACCGGCGATCGCCTGGATCGGCGACAACACCAGGATGGCGGTGATGACCGCCGTCGCCGCCGGCTCTCCCGGGAACTGGTCCGAGATCACGCCGCCGAGCCCGATCACGACCAGAACGAAGGCGAAGCCCATCGAGAGCACGGTCGCGAGCGCGAAGACGAGGGTCCCCGCGACCTTGTCGAGCTCGCCGCGTTCCTCGTAGATCGGGAGGAAGCGCCCGACACCGCGACGCAGGCCGAACGTAGCTATCGCCTCACCGAGCATGGCGATGGACAGCGCGTAGGCGAAGACGCCGTAGTCCGACTTCGACAGGTACCGGACGAGGAGCACCTGCACGGCGAGGTTGGCGACGAGCGCGAACGCCTGCCCCGCGACCAGCAGGCTGGAGCCACGGATCTGCACCCTGGTGAGATCCTCCGCCGTGCCGGTCCGGTCGCTGTCAGCGACCACGAGCTCTTCGCACTGCGGCGCGACCGCTACGGGAGACGCATTCGCGCCAGATCAGATCGGTGACCTCCCGGCGGACCTCGGGCTCGCTGCGCCCGGCGTCGACAACGAGGGTTCGGCAGGGAAGGCGACCCGCGAGGCTCAGGTAGTCCCCCCGTTGCCGTCGGAGCTCGTCGATGTCCTGCTCATCCTTGCGGCTCCTCAGGACCTCCGCCGGAGCGTCCAGCACGATCGCCAGGTCGGGCGGGGGAAGCACGTGGCCGAGCAGCCACCGGCGCAGCCGGTCGAGCCGTCCCCCGCGCCGCCTAGGCGGGAGCCTCGCGTCGTACGGATAGCGGTCGAAGACGATGATCATTCCCCGCGCCTGGTGCCAGCGGCCGAGCAGGTAGTGGGCCCACTGGCGGACGACTCGGATACCGAAGCCGACTCCGGGCACCGCGAAGCGGCGTGCTGAGCGAGGGTATAGCCCGAGGTACGCAGTCCACACGGGCAGGGAGCGGTGCTCCGCCAGGGCCCGGACGAGCGTCGACTTCCCCGCCCCGTCGGGAGCGAGCAGGGCGACGCTGACGCCGCGCCCGGCCAAATTGGTCGCCGCTCGGGGCGACGCGAGTGATCCGGCCAGGCCGGCCGGGTGCGTCACCATGCGCAGGATGATCCACCGGTCGGAGTCCCGTTCGTAGATGAGGAACGCCTCGGGCGGCGCGCCTGCCTGGCCGCGCAGCGGAAGGGACTCCCTCGCCAGAAGCGCCGCCGCGCGCTTCCGATCCTCGGCCACGACGAGCAGGACCGGCCCGTCGGGGCCGTCGCTGAGCTGCCGCCACCGCAGGCCGGACTGATCGAGCAACGCGATCCCCCTCGCGAGGCCGGGAGGGGCGTCGTGGTGGCCCTCGGTGCTCACCTGGCGACGATCAAGCCGTCGATTCCCGCAGAGCCAGTTCGTAGACTCGCTCATACTCGCGGGCTGCGCCGTCCCAGCCGTGATGCTCCACCGCGAACGCGCGGCCGGCGGCCCCAAGACGGGCGCGCAGCCGGGCATCCTCGAGCAGCGCCGTCGCCGCTTCGGCGAACCGCTCGGCGGAGTCAGCGACCAGCAGGTGCTCGTCGGCAGCGATGTCCATGCCCTGGCACGCGAGCGACGTGCCGACGCACGGGGCACCGCACGCCAACGCCTCGAGCAGCTTGTTCTTGATCCCGGTCCCGCTGATCATCGGGCATGCGAATGCTTGCGCGCGCCAGAGCCAGGGTCGTACGTCGGGCACCTCGCCGGTCACCTCGACGCCGTCCAGCTTGGCCAGCGAGAGCACGTCGGGGCTCGGTTGGCGGCCCACGATGGCGATCCGCACATCGGGACGGCGTGCGCGCACGAGCGGTAGGACACGGTGCACGAGCCATTGCGCGGCGTGGACGTTGGGCGCCCACTGCATGGCACCGAGGAACACGATCAGCCCCGACTCGGGCTCGACGGCGGGACTCGGAGCGAAGAACTCGACGTCGACGCCGTTGGGGACGACCTCGAGCCGGAGGGTGGGGTCGAGCGCGCTCATGGCCTGCGCGTCCTCCTGGGAGACCGCCACGATCCGTCGGTACGGGCGGTACGCGCTCGCTCCGAATCGCCGTACGAGGCGCTCGTTCAGCCGACGCCGGAGTCGTACCGGCACAGAACCCGCCCGCGCCGCAGCCGCGACGTTGAGATGCCACGTGTCCACCGGCCCGAGCACCACCGGCAGCGGCTCGAGTGCGGGCGCCACGGCCGCCATCGCGGAACCCGAGACCTGGGCGATGTCGAAGCGCCGTCGGTTCAGCAGCTCACGAATGGCGGACCTCATCGCACCCGTCAACGCGGTCACCGCCGGCGGCTCACGCCGCACCAGCGCACGCACCAGGGTCCACGCCCTGCCGACGAGAGAACGCGCAGGCGGGGCGAGGCTGAGCACCTCGACGCCCTCGGGTGGCTCGCCCTCCTGATCCGGCCAGCGGTAGGCCAGCACGCAGATCTCGTGGCGCTTCGCGAGCTCCTCGCACAGGTGCTTGAGCTGCAGCCTCGCGCCGTTGAGCGGCGGCAATGGCGCTCCCGCGGCGCAAACAAGGATCCGCATCGCGGCAGATCTTCTCATTCGCTGCGGCGCTGGACCGTATCCGTATACTGGCGAGCCGTGCTGGCGCTCGGTCGGCGCGCGAGCATCGGCGGGTGGGCCGGACGCCGCTCGGACTCAGGGGTGGCTGACGTCCTGCCGATGTTCACCGTGGTGTCCGGATGAACATTCTCATCGCCAGTTCGATCGATTCCGCCGCTCTCGACTCGCTCGGCCGGGACCACGACGTCAGGTTGGCCATCAATGCGCCAGAGGACGCGCTGATGGAGGCGATCCGGGACCGGGAGGTGCTCGTCTTTCGCAGCGGGGTGACGATCTCGGCCGGGATCATGCGGCACGGACCCCAGCTCCGCCTCCTGGTTCGCGCCGGCTCTGGACTTGACAACGTTGACGTCGCGTACGCGCGCGAGCACGGAATCCGCCTGGTCAGGGTCCCCGGATCGTCCGCCCAGCCCGTCGCCGAGCTGACCTTCGCCCTGATGCTCGCCGCGGCGCGCAATGTCGCGCTCGCCGACAGGCTGATCCGCGAGGGCCGCTGGCCTAAGAGCGAGCTTGGGGGCCCCTCCTTACCGGCAAGACGCTCGGCATCGTCGGCACGGGCAACATCGGCGGCCGCGTGGGTCAGCTGGGAGCGGCGTGGGGCATGCGGTCGATCGGCTGTGTCCGGCACCCGTCGGCGAGAGTTGCCGAGGCGCTGGACCGCAGGGGGATCACGTTGACCGACTTCGACACCGTGGTGGCCGAGGCGGACTTCCTCAGCCTCCACGTGCCCCTCGACGACTCGACGCACCACATGATCGACGCCGCCGTGCTTTCGGGGATGAGGAAGGGGTCGTTCCTCATCAACATGGCCCGCGGCGGCGTCGTCGACGATCGGGCTCTGTACAGAGAGCTCACCGAAGGAGAGACGCTGCTCGGCGCGGCGCTCGACGTCCACGAGCTGGAGGGTGAGGGAACGATCCCGCAGCTAGCCGAGCTGCCCAATGTGGTGCTCACCCCGCACATCGGTGCGATGGCCGTCGACGCGCAGCGGGAGATCGGGCGCCGGTTGATCGAGCTGGTCGACGCGTTCGCGCGAGGAGCGCTCGATCAGACGACGAAGGACGGGGAGCTGGTCGCTTGAGCCCTATCGGGATGGGCTCTTAGGCTTGAGCGGCCTGGCCCGGAACCGCGGCGGCGTCCAGCATCGCAGCGAGGCCGGCACGCAGGCCCACCCGCGGCTCCCAGCCCAGCTCGCCTCGGATCTTGGTCGCGTCCGCGAGCGTCCGGCGCACGTCGCCGGGCGCGGGTTCGCCATACCGGACGTCGAGCAAGCGGCCGCTCAGCTCCTCGACGGCCGCGATTGCGTCGCGGAGGCTCGCCTCGCTTCCGGCGCCGACGTTGTACACGGCTCCCGAAGGTGCGTTCCGCATCGCGTCCACCGTCGCGGCGACCGCGTCGCCAACGTAGGTGAAGTCCCGCGATTGATCGCCGCTTCCGTAGACCTCGAACACGGTCTCCTCGACCAGTGCGGCGACGATCCGCGAGAAGGCCATGTCGGGGCGTTGGCGTGGCCCATAGACGCTGAAGTAACGCAGCGCCACGAAGTCCAGCCCCGCGTTTCTCCCGTGGGCGGCGACAAGCTGCTCGCCGGCGAGCTTGGTGACACCGTAGGGCGATGCGGGTGCCGGGATCGTGTCCTCGTGCGTGGGATAGGCGAGGGCATCCCCGTAGATGGAGGAGGACGAAGCAAGCACCAGCCGGACGCCGCGCGCTAACGCCTGCTCGACCACGCGGTGGGTGCCGAGAACGTTGTCGTCGACATAGGCGCGGAAGCTGGCCCCCCAACTGGCGCGCACGCCGGGACGGCCGGCCAGGTGAAAGATGCCGTCCACGCCATCCAGCACCTCGGGCGGCAGAGACTTCGCGAGGTCGCACGCGGTCAGGGTGAAGCCGGGGTGCGACCGGGCCGGGGCGATCGCCGCCTGCTTCAGCGCGGGTGGGTAGTAGTCGTTGAAGGAGTCGATCCCGACGACCTCGCACCCGTCGGCGAGCAGCGTCTCGACGAGCGTCGAGCCGATGAACCCGGCGCACCCGGTGACGACATAGCGCGGCATCGGGTTACCTTAGCCGGGGCCTACGGGTCGTACCACTTCCGGTTGCTGAGCGCGAAGAAGCTCACCTCCTCGAGCTTCGCGAACGCGGCGATCCGCTGCGCGGCGCTGTACAGCGGGTGGCAGGCCGTAAGCACGAGCCGCTCGTAGCCGACGCCGTGGATGATGTTGACGGCGGAGTCGTCGACCACCCTGGTCTTCTGGACCCGGTAGGCGAAGTTGGCGTAGGGCATCTCGATCTCGATTTCGTCGCCCCTCGTCAGCTGGTCGAGATGGCGAAACGGGGCCAGGTAGGTGGTGCGGTGTCCGGCGATCGCCGTGGTGCCGCTCTGACCGGGGAACGGCGTCTCGGGATAGTGGCCCGGCCCCTTCTGAAGACTCGCGGTGTCGGTGCCCTCGACGGCGACCACCTCGAGGTCGATGCTCGGGATGCGGAGCTGACCGATCGCCTCGCCCTTGTGGGCGCGCTTCGCGAACAGGCCGGCGAGGATCTCGACCTTCTTGCGGATCTCCTCGACGTGCTCGATCTCGCGCAGGTCGGCCCTGGCCGGGAACTCGCCTTCGAGCTCGGCGAGCTCCTCCTCGGCCTTGCCCTGCTGGATCGACCCGTAGACAGTCGACACGGGCTCCTTCCAGGCCAGGGTCGTGGCCACGTCGGCGAGCACCACCAAGCCGGCGGTGACCAGGGCCACGGAGAGGATGTGAAGCGCCCTGCGCACGGCTGGAATGATGGCGGACCGCGCGGGCGCGGCTTCAGCGAGCTGGAGCGTGCGAGACTTCGCGCCCGTGAGCGAGCCACGCGTGCAGCGCACGGCCTCCTATGAGGCCGACCCCGAGCAGGTGGAGCGGGTCCTGCTGCTCTACTCGGGCGGGCTCGACACCTCGGTGATGCTGCGCTGGATCCAGGAGCGCTATGAAGCCGAGGTCGTGGCCCTCACGGTCGACCTCGGCCAGCCCGGGGAGGACTGGGACGTCGTGGTGGGCAAGGCACGGGACCTCGGGGCGCTCGACGCGGTTGTGGTCGACGCCCGGGAGGAGTTCGCGCGCGATTACGTGCTGCCGGCGATCAAGGCCAACGCCCTGTATGGCGGGGGCTACCCGCTGTTCACGGCCCTCGGGCGGCCGCTGATCGCCAAGCTCGCCGTCACCGAGGCTCGCCGCGCGGGTTGCGACACGGTCGCCCACGGGTGCACCGGGAAGGGAAACGACCAGGTGAGGATCGAGGCCGCCGTGGCGACGCTCGACCCCGAGCTCGGCGTGATCGCGCCGGTGCGGGAGTGGCGCATGGGGCGCGAGGAGGAGGTCGCCTACGCACGCGAGCACGGGATCCCGGTCAAGGGTGGCACGGAGGCGCCGCCCTACTCGATCGACGACAACCTCTGGGGACGCTCCTCGGAGGGCGGCGCGATCGAAGACCTGGACTTACCGCCCCAGGGCGACGTCTTCAAGCTGGTGGCCCGCCCCGAGGACGCCCCGGACCAGCCCGAGCTCGTCCGGGTCGGCTTCGAAGGCGGCTGCCCCGTGTCCCTCGACGGCCGGCGGCTCGGGCTGGTCGAGCTGCTCGAGCGGGCCGCCGAGCTGGGGCGGCGGCACGGGGTCGGGATCGTGGATCAGATCGAGGACCGCGTAGTCGGGCTCAAGGTTCGGGATCTCTACGAGGTGCCTGCGGCGGCGATCGTCCTCACCGCCCACCGCGAGCTCGAGAGGCTCGTCTCGACGATTCACCAGAACACCTTCAAGCGGGCGCTCGAAGACAGATGGGCGTACCTGTGCTACGCGGGGCTATGGCACGAGCCACTGCGCTCTGACCTCGATGCGTACATGAGCTCGGCCAACGAATTGGTCACCGGCGAGGTCACGATGAGGCTCTACAAGGGCTCGGCGACCGCCGTGGCGCGCAGCTCGCCCTACGCGCTCTATGACCGCTCGCTCGCCTCGTTCGGCGACTCGGGGGGCGAGTTCAGCCAGGCGGCGAGCCCCGGGTTCATCGAGTTGTTCACCCTTCAGAGCCGGATGGCGCACCGGATCCGGGCTCGCGCATCAGAGCAGCGAGAGCAGAGGGGAGGGGAGTGATGGCAGCGATCTACGAGCTGATCGGTCGCCTGGTCGTGCGGTTCGTCCGGGTTCGCTACCGGCGCCAAATCCGGATCGCGTTCGGCGTCGGCCTGGCGGGAATCGTGGCCGCCGCGTACCTGGCGGCGACCCGCGAGCCGCCCGAGGGCTAGTGGCGGTCGGCGCCCGCGCTGCAAGATGCATTGCAGCCCCGACCTATCCGACGCTGGCTTCATGGCTTCCTAACGATTCGCTAGGATGCCGCGCTTGACACCGCCGAGCGTCCCGGAGCTCCTCCGGGAGGGCGGGGGAACCACTGAGGCGGCCCAGGCGGCCGGCTTCGGGGCGAATTGCGGCCACCGCCGCGTAGCGCCAGTCCTTCGGCGCGAGCCCGTCAGCTAACCCCGCAGGCAGTGAAGGATGGACCGTAGGCACCTCACAAGAGCCGCACGCGCGCACGCCCGGGGGCGTTGCCGCCGCGTTGGCGTGCTCGCGCTGGCCGCGGGCGCGGCGCTTGCGGTGATTGCTCTGCCGGCCGCCCAGACCGGCGCCCAGAGCGTCGATGAGCTGAGCTCCAAGATCGCCTCGGCCGAATCGCAGGCGCAGAGCCTTGGCGCCGCGATCGACACCAGCGCTTCGCAGCTTGCCGTGGCCCGTTCCGAAGCGGCCGCTGCCGCGGCGCGAGAGGCCGAGCTCTCCTCCGTGCTGGCGCAAGGCCAGGAGCGCGAGGCCCAGCTAGACGTCAGGGTCGACGAGACCTCGGCGCAACTCGCCAGGGCTCGAGCCCGTTTGCGCTGGGCCCTGGGGGCGCTCTCGACCCGTCTCGTGTCGATCTACGAGGGCGATGCGCCGGACGCCACCGAGCTGCTGCTGGACTCGAACGGCTTCGATGACCTAGTCAATCGCGCCGAGCTTCTCGGCCGGATCGAGAGCGCCGATGCGGCGCTCGCCGCGCGGGTGCGCCAACTTCGCAACCTGGTCTCGGCGCAGCTCGCCGAGGTGAAACGCGCTCGCGCCGAGGCGGTCGCCTTCAATCAGCGGATCGCTGCCGCCCGCGAAACGATCGCCGGCGTTCGCGCCACCGCCGAGGCTCAGGCGGCGCGGCTCGAGCAGGCTCGCGCCGAGCAGGCGGCTGTGCTCTCCAGCCTCCGGTCCCAGGTGGCGACCTGGGAGGAGCAGGTGCAGCAGGCGCAACAGGTCTCTGCGGCGGAGGCACAGCAGACCGTTTCCAGCTGGTTCGGGGACTGGGCGATTCCGCAGGCGATCGTGATGTGCGAGTCGGGCGGCAACTTCGGCGCCGTCAATTCGTCTTCCGGCGCCGGCGGCGCCTACCAGATCCTGCCCTCGACCTGGCGCCTAGTACGGCGGTCGCGGCGCTCCGCAGGACGCCTCGCCCCAGGAGCAGAGCGCGATCGCGTCGCAGATCTGGGCCGACTCCGGGTCGAGCGCCTGGGTCTGCGCCCAGTAGGGCTGCCCCGCCTTAGTCGCTCGGGCGGGATCGAGGCACCGGAGACCTCCCGCTAAGAGCCCGGCGTTCGGGCGGCCGCCGCCCCCGGCAGGGCGGCCTCCGCCCTAGCCGCGTCGTCATCGCCCGGCTCACCGCGCCATCTCGCACGGGAGAGCGCCACGGAGGCGACGGCCAGCACGGCCAAGACGCCGGCCCCCGCGACCGCGAAGCTCATGCGAGGGCTGAAGACCGCGGCCACGGCGCCCCCGATCACGAATCCCACCCCCGGCATCGCCGTGCCGAGGGACTCCAGCAACGCGATCACGCGAGCCTGGTAGTCGGCGCGGGTCAGCTGCTGGACGGCGGTGATCAGGGCGACCCACTGGATGCCGTTGCCGGCCCCTCCCACCGCCGATGCGACGCAGGCGGCGAACAGGGTGGGGGCGGCGCCGGTGGCCAGGTAGGCGCAGCCGATCGCCAGGGTGCTCGCCGGCAGCAGGATCCGAAGCTCGGTGTGCCGTAGGGCCGCGAACGCGAGCCCGCCGATGACCATGCCGCCCCCCCAGCTCGCCAGCAGCGCGCCATAGCCGGCGTCACCCGCGTCCAGGGTCTCCTTTGCGAACACCACCTCGATCGGAATCACGACGGCGAAAAAGACGAACGCCATCGCCTGCGCCGTGAGCAGCAGCCGAAGCTGCCGGTGTGACCTGACATAGCTCACCCCCTTGCGCAGCCGCGTCGTCCACCTAACAGCTTCCGCCTTGGCGCGGGGCAGGCTGGAGGCGGTGGCGAGCAATAGCGCCACGGCGCCGAACGAGGCCGCGTCCGCGAACAGCGCCGTGCTTGTCCCGGCGGTGGCCACAACCACGCCCGCCAGGGCTGGTCCGGCCGCCGCGCTGACCGTGAACTCGATGTTGAGCAGCGCGTTTCCCTCACGCAGCAGCCCGTGCGGCGTCAAGACGGTCGCCGCCGCCGCCCTGGTGAGAGTGCGTCCGCAGGCAGCGAGAGTGCCGGCGAGCGCCGCCAATGCGATCACGGGCGGGAGGGAAAAGTCGGTGGACAAGAGCGCGAGGCCGGCGAAGGCCGCCGCTTGCACGACGCTCAGGGCGGGAAGGCTGACGCGGCTGTGGAGCGACTCCAGGCGGGCGACCAACGGCGGCGTGGCCAGGGCTGGCGCGAACTGAAGTGCCAGGAAGAGGGCCGCGATCGCGAGCGGGCTCCCCGTCTGGTCCAAGACGAGCAAAGCCAGCGCGATCTCTCCGAGCCAATCGCCCAGCTCGTCGACGAAGCGAGCCAGGGCCAGGCGGCGGAAGGCCGGCAGGCGAAGTGGACGGAGGGCCGGGCGCACGGACGCCTACCTTAGAACCCGGTACTGACAGGTTTTGGGCGGGTTCGAGCGAGGTACTGGCAAGTTTCCGCCGTTTTCGCTAGGGTTTTGCAGGCATCGGCCTCTCCGAAGGGGCCCTTCTTTCAAGGAAGAAAGGAACGGTTCATGGGTTACTCGCGTCGGTAGGCACCCCACAAGAGATCACTAGCACCGCGCCGCGGCTCCACGGAAGCGTGGCCCCAACAGGGGCCCGTCTGTGATCGCGGCGCCCGTTTATGACGAGGCGTCGAGGAGGGCTCAGGCTCAGGCCCGGAGCCGCGGCCGAGCGGTGGTGCCGGCTGTCGCGTACTCGTGGATCCGCCGGTCGAGCGCCAGCTCGGTCTCGAAGTCCGCATCTTCCCCGTGGCGGTAGGGAAGGTCCTTGTCCACCAGGAGGTCGGCAAGGATCTCGACCAAGTTCGGGTCGAGCTGGGTGCCGGCCGAGCGGCGCAGCTCCTTGATCGCCTCGTGGGTGCCCACCGGCTGCCGGTAGGAGTCACGCGCCGTGAGCACGTCGTAGGTGTCGGCGACGGCGATCACCTTCGACAGCATCGGGATCTCGTCGCCGCGGAGGCTCTGTGGGTATCCCAGGCCGTCGGGGCGCTCGTGGTGGGCCAGGATGATGTCGCCAACGGGCTGGTAGCCGTCGATCTGGGAGACGATGCGGGCCCCCTCGTACGGGTGCTTGCGAATCTCCACCCAGTCGGCCTCGGTGAGCTCCACGTTCCCCTTCAGGATGCGGTCGGGGAGGATGAACTTGCCGATGTCGTGCAGCAGGCCCGCTGTGTGCGCGAGCTCCTGCTCCTCCTCGGAAAGGCCCGCCGCCGCGGCGATCTCGCGCGAGTAGCGGGCGACGGCGGCGCTGTGGCGCGCGGTCATCCGGTCGCGGAGGTCGAGCGTCCGCAGCAAAGCGCTCAGCAATGCGACCTGGAAGCCGGCCAGCTGCTTGGCCCGCAGCTCCAGCTCGTCGGCCCGCTGCTGGGAGACCAGGAGCGCCCCGATCAGATACTGGAAGACGATCACGACGACGGCGAACATGGCGATGGTCGGAAGGCCGAACTCGACGTAGAGGAAGGCGACGCCGACGGCCAGTAGGGCGGAGGCGAGCTCGGAGGGGAGCAGCGGGGCAAGCCCTCGGCGCGCTGCTGTCCACAGCGAGGTCCCGTCCACGTAGCTGGAGTAGCCGGCGATCAGGGTGAAGTTGATCGCCAGGGCGACCACGAAGAGGGCGAACACGCAAAGGTAGAAGAGCCCGTCCGTCTGGCCGATCCCGGCCCCATGGAGGACCGCCGAGAAGGCGAGCCCGGAGATCAGCGGGAACCAGGCGTAGGTGACCAGATTGATCAGCAGCGTCGCCGCCCCGTAGCGGAACCGGAGCCACGCGGCGGCCATGGTCACGACCCCGATGACGGCCGCCGGCGTCTCCCCCAGGAAGACGGTGGCGGTGACGATGGTCAAAAAGCTCGACGAGATCACCATCCTGCTGGCCGGGGTGTCGACCGCCGTCAGTTCGCCCACCACGGAGGTGGCCAGCAGGATGGCGAACAGGCCCAGGCCCCAGTTGGAGTCGCCGTTTGACAAGACGGCAACCACGAGCGCCGCGGCCAGCGCGGCCAGCTCGAGGGTGATGACCCTCTTGCTTGGGCGTCCCGGCATAGGGGGTGGTTTAGCCGCGCATCGTGGCGACGGACTGGCCGTTCGCCGATGGCTCGCGCATCGACCGGATGAACCGGTCGAGGTCCGCAGTCGAGAAACGACGCTGCCCGCCAGGCGTCCGGTAGACGGGAACCAGCCCCTGGTTCGACCAGCTGCGCAGCGAGGCGGCGCTGACGCCCAGATAGGCGGCCGCCTGGCCAACGTTCAGTAGTCGCATCTGTCCTCCCATCTCTGTTCAGGTCCTAGATTCATGACGTAAATCGCATAAAGGGCCCGTTTGGTGCGGTTTCTGACTAAGTTTTTCGCACTTTACACAGCTTTTTGCAAGTTTCCCGGCGTGCGAAACGCCGGATCCCGGTCCATGATCGCCCCTCGGCGGCCTCCGTGCGCAGGTTGCAGGCGTTTCGTTGCCGGGCCAGCAGGGTTCGGTCGAAGCGCCCGGTTAGACTCGCAAGCCAGGTGGTGGATCCGGAGCGAGAAGAGGCCGCTGCGGACGCGCCGGCGGACCCCGAGGCGCCGGCCGCGCGCGACGAGTGGGCGGCAGGCGGTGGGGAGCCCGGCGAGGGGGACCCGATCCTGGGTGCCACCCTGAATGCGCTGAAGCAGGCTGCGGAGGGCGTCGAGATCGAGCGGAGGGTGGCCGAGACCCTTCAGCGGAGCCTCTTGCCCACGCTGCCCGTCGTGCCCGGCCTCCGACTCGCGGCCCGCTACCGGCCCGGAGGTGCTGAGGCCAGTATCGGGGGGGATTGGTACGACGCGATTCCCTTACGGGGTGGAAACGTGGCGATCGCGATCGGAGACGTGGTGGGGCGCGGCGTCAAGGCCGCGGCGCGAATGGCGCACCTGCAAAGCGCCTTGCGCGCCTACGCGCTTGAGTCTCTGCGACCCGCATTGGTGCTGGAGAGGATGAACAGCTTCGTGCTCGAGGGTGAGCAGGGTGGAATGGTCACGCTGCTGTATGCGGTCGTTGACCCGGACGGGCACACCGTGCAGGTGGCAAGCGCGGGCCACCCGCCGCCCCTGCTGCTCCACCCCGGCGGACGGCCGACCTTCGTGGAGGCGCCCGCCAGCAGCCCGCTGGGGGTGGCGCGCTACTCCGCTTACGAAGAGAGCGTGACGACGCTCGACCCATCGTCGACCCTGCTGCTCTACACCGATGGCCTCGTCGAGGGCCCCGAACTGCCCCTCGGCCAGGGCTTGGAGCGACTGCGAAGCTCGATGGAGGACGGTCCGCGCGAGCCCGAGGCGCTCTGCCAAGCCGTGCTCGATTCGCTCGACGTGCGGGTCGGCTTCAGCGACGACCTCGCGCTGCTCGCCCTTCAGTTGACGCCGCCCGGCGATACGCTGAGCCTGACGCTGCCCACCCGGCCCTCCTCGCTTGCCTCGATGCGTCGTGCGGTGGCGCAGTGGCTGCGGTTGGCGGGGGCCGGGGAGGACGAGATCTACGAGGTCCTGGTCGCTTGCGGCGAGGCGGGCGCGAATACGGTCGCTCATGCGCATTCCGCACTCTCGGACTCGTCGTTCGAAGTCCACGCCGAGCGTGAAGGCGCCGAAATCGAGATCACGGTTCGCGACACGGGTCGGTGGCGAGTGCCGGGCGATGAGAGCCGAGGGCGCGGGCTCGCGGTGATGCGGGAGCTGATGGACGATGTTGAGATCGAGCCCTCGGATGACGGCACGACCGTCAGGCTGCGACGGCGGTTGCGCGGCGAGGGTCTGGCATGAGGGGCCCCCTGGCGGATCTGAGCTTCGAGACGGCCGGCAACGTGATCGTGGGGCGCGTCGTCGGCGAGATCGAGAGCGTCAACGCCGAGGAGATGAGCACGGCGCTCGCCGCGCGGCTGACGAATGAGGCGGCCGGCCTGGTCATCGACCTGTCGCAGGTGACCTACCTCGACAGCGTTGGGATCGAGCTCCTCTTCGACCTGGCGCGACGATTGCGGACGCATCGCCAGAGGCTGCGACTCGTGGTGCCCGTGGGTGCCCCGATGCGTCGCGTGCTCGAGCTGTGCGACATCGATCGGGCTGCCCCGATCGACACCACGGTCGAGGCCGCGCTCCAAGGCTTCGGGGAGCCCCCGGACTAGGCGCCACCAGCCATCAGCCTGGTCTTTTGGCTCGAGGGTCGCCGGTGAGGTCAGGGGGCGCCGGCGGCCGACCAGGAGGCGCGGAAGCGCTCCAGCGTCTCCTTCAGCCGCCCCGGGGGGTCGCCACCCGAGGAGACCAGGATCTCGCCAACCCGGTTCGCGAACGCCTGCAGCAGCAGCAACTCCCCGCGCCCGGTCAGCCTGCTGGGCCGCGTGGTCAGGCAGATGACGCCCACCAGCCTTCCCGACGGAATCATCGGTGCGTAGATCGTCGTCCGGCCGCGGGCGTCGCCGCTCGAGCCCGAACCGTGGACAAGTTGCGCTCGCCGTTCCAAGGCCGCCCGGCCAAGCGTTCCCTGTCCGAGGGAGACGCGCTCGGGATGATGATGGTCGCCGTTCTTGTCGGCGGCGCCCTGGGTGGCGGCCCGGCGCAGCGATAGCCCGTCCTCCTCGGCCAGGAAGACCGTGCCCCCGTCGACGTCGTAGAGGGAGATCAGTCCCTCGAGCAGGATCGCCAGGATCGTGTCGGACTTGCCGGCCACGACGTCTGCCCTGGCGCGCGCCCGCCCGGTGCGGGTTGTTGTGGTCGGGCCAGGCCCGGCCCCCCCAGGCGACGCCGGGGCATCCGTAGCCGCATCTGCCCCCTCACCGATTTCGTTGCGCTGGAAGGCCAGCGCCACTGCCTGCGCGCGGCTGGAGGCGCCAAGCTTGGACATCGCGTTACGGATGTGCGTACGCACCGTCTCAGGGGAAAGCACCAGGGCCTCGGCTATCTGGGCCCCGCTGTCCCCGTCGGCGATCATGCCGAGAATCTGCCGCTCCCGAACGGAGAGAGGCGCCCCCTGGCCGTCGCCGCGAGCGGATCGATTGCTGTCTTCGCTCACCTGTCCTCCGTCTCGCGGCCCGCCGTCCTGCTCAACGGCGAAGCTTGGCTTTCCCGGAGGCTAGCACTAACCGCATTGGGGTAACGGGGGCGGCCAATTCTCAGGTAATTGATCCCCGGTGCATTGACTACGGACGCGATTTCTGGGCATCCTGGTCACGTCCCGAAAACCCAGGTGGGGTAGATCCCAGGCAGGGGTTGCCCCCGTTCCCTCTTTTCCCGCGGTTGCATGGCAGATGGGTCGCGGATTCTGGGGGGTAACAGCGTCGTCGCTGACGGCAGGAGAATAAGTATGTTCAACCGATTCGTAGGCCAGCGTCCACGGCCTCAGTGGGGATTGTGGATTGCTTTGATGCTCGCCATTGTCGCGCTCGCGGTTCCGACCGCTGCGCTGGCGGGCTCCCCCACCAGTTCCGAGTACGACACGACCAACCACCAGATCGCGGCCGCCGGCGGCGGCGGCGGGCCAAACGAGTCCTCCGGCCCCTCGGGCGGGGGGAACGAAGCCGTCATCAGTGGCCTTCCGTTCACCGGTTTCGATGTCGGAATCCTCGCACTCGCGTCGGTCGCCCTCCTGGGCTCCGGCTTGACGCTGCGACGGCTGTCCGATCCGGCCAGGCGGGCTTCCTCCTAGACACGGAGGAATAGGGACGAGGAGGCGAGAGGTAGCCGCGGAGCGGGCGGAGGACGACTAGATGCTCGATACAGCGAACCACACTCGGGTCGTCGTCCCCGTTGCGCTCCGCGCGCTCGAGGCCCAGCGGCTGGTCAACCTGATCGCCTTCAAGGCGAACCCGGCGCTGGCGGCGGGGCTGATCGCCTACGCGCACACCGTTGAGGTTGGCTCGGCGCTCTTGGTCGCGGCCGCGATGCTGGCCGCGTTGCAGCTCGTCGAGCGCGCCACGCTGCCCCTGGAGCTGATGCCCGCGGCACGCCTGGGGTTGGCCCTCATGGCGCCCGTTCTGGGCGCCGCCGCCGCCGCGGCACTCGCCCTGGGAGCGGGTCATGAGCTCACGTTCGCAGAGCTCCAGGCACCGGTGGCGGGCGCCTGGTTGATCATGGCCCTGGGAGCCTGGGTGACCACCCGGTTCGACGATGACCGGCGCGCGCGGGTTGCCGTGATCGGGTCAGCGGGGTTCGCCTCTGATCTCGCCGAGGAGCTCGACGCGGCCGGTATCCGCGCCTACCAGGTGATCGGCTGGTTCGGAAGGTCGGAGCCCGGACCGGACACGCCCGGCGTGCTCACCGGTCGCCTCGACTACCTCGGCGACCTGGAGAGCGTTCGCTGGGCTGTCTTGGAACGGCAGATCGAGTTGCTGGTCTGCGGGCGCGCGGACCCGGTCGATGCAAGCAGCGGAGCCGATTCCGATCGCGATCCCTATGCGGTGATCGCGGATTCCTGCCTCGATCTGCCGGTACGGATGCTCGACGCCCATCAGCTCTACGAGGATCTGCTGGGGCACGTGCCGCTCGGGACAACGGACTCGGCTTGGTTCCGCTACATCATGCACCCGCGTTTTCGGCCGACGTCGCCCCTTTGGAAGCGCTGCTTCGACCTAGTCAACGCGGCCTGGATGGCCGTCTTCGTGCTGCCGCTCGTTGGCATCGCCGGAGTGGCGATCAAGCTGGCGGACGGCGGGCCGGTGTTCTATCGCCAGCGGCGCGTCGGCGAGCGCGGCCAGGAGTTCGAGATCGTGAAGCTTCGGACGATGGTTCCGGACGCCGAGGCGAGCGGTCCGCAGTGGTGCGAGCCCGGCGACGAGCGTGTGACGCGCCTCGGCAGGTTCCTGCGCCGGTCTCACATCGACGAGCTGCCACAGCTCTGGAATGTCCTGCGAGGCGAGATGACGCTGGTCGGCCCGCGGCCCGAGCGCCCGGAGATCTGCGCCGAGCTCGAGAACCGGTTCCCGCACTACATGCGGCGCCACCTCGTGAAGCCGGGGATCACGGGCTGGGCGCAGCTTCGCTGCGGCTATGCGGGCTCGGAGCTGGGTACCGCGTGGAAGCTCTGCCACGACCTCTACTACATCAAGCGGCGCTCGATCCTGGCCGACTCCCTGATCATCGTCGAGACGGTGTTCCAGGCCGGGCGGGATGCTCATCGGGCGCTGCGCGCCCCGGGACAGCGGTTCATAGTGGGTGAGGCCAGTGAGTAGCTCCAGCCCAGAGCTGACCGGGGCCACCGGCCCGACCGCAGTCCCGACACACCTGGCGATCCTGGTCGTCGACGACGGGCGCCGTTGCCTGGAGGTCAATCTGGCGGCCTGCCGGCTGCTCGGCCTTCCCCGATCGGCCGCGCTCGACCGGACGGTTGACGACTTCCTCACTCCCGGCATGCGCAAGCGCTTGGACCACGTGTGGCGCGCCTTTCGTGAGGGAGGTGGGCACGCCGGGCCGTTCGAGCTCAGCTCGCAAGCCGCCGAGGCGCACGAGGTGAACCTGAGCGTTGTGGCCAACGTTCTCCCCGGCCGCCATCTGTTGATCCTCTCGGCGACCGAGTCCCACTCCGACGGATTGGAAGCCACGCGGCAGCCCGTCCCCGAGGCAGAGGCTCGGGCCACCCGGGTCAACAGCGGTGCTCGCTTTGGCCGGGGCGGGCCGACCCCCCGCGAGCGGGAAGTGCTCGCACTTCTGGCGGCGGGGGCCACCGACGAGCAGATCGCGGAGATGCTCGTCCTCTCGCCGGCGACCGTGCAGACCCACGTGCGAAACGCCAAGGCCAAGCTTGGCGCGCGAACGAGAGCCCAGGCCGTGGCCATGGCGCTCCAGCACGGCATGATCAGCGTCAGCTGAGCGGGACCTCGGCGGGTCAGTGCGGGCCGGCGTCCCTGAACCGCGCCGGGGTCCGGGCGAGAGGCAGGTAGGGGAACAGGCCCATCGGCGGTTGGGGTCGCTGCCCACCGATGGTCGAGTTGGCGTTGCTATGGGGGGTGCAATTCGACCATCGCGGTCCCGGCAGGTCCGCCCCAGCGAACCGGGGCGAATTGGTTCCGACCTGCGGAACCAAATGACCACAGTTCGCCGGGACTTGCCCTACTTGACCTGAAACGTCTGCGTCGGCGCGCGTTGGCGACTAGTCCCGGCCGCGTCGCCTCTCGGTCGCGAACCTCTCCTCCAGCGCCAAGACCTCCGGATCGTATGGGTTCAGCCGCTTGGCGATCGCCAGCTTGCGGCGGGCGAGGCGTGGCGAGCTCCGGGCATAGAGCTCCGCCAGGTTGTAGTGCGACGCCCATTCCTCGGGAAGCTTGTCCGCCGCCCGGCGGAAGGCGTCGATCGCCCGGGCGCGATCCCCGTTGGCGCGGGCGATGGCCCCCTCGGCGAGGACCGCGCGGGCGCTCAGCGGGTTCAGCGCCTGTGCCCGATCGAGGTCGTCGTAGGCGCGCGACGGGTCGGAGCGCCATTCGTCGTACGCGTCGTTGACGTAGCGCTCGCTGAGGTACGGGGGGACCGCGGAGACGGCAAGGACCACGGCGCCGATAGCGAGCCAGCGCCGCCCGTGACCCCGGGCCGCGTCGCCGGCGGTTCGCAGGGCCGGTGCACAGGCGGAGCCGAGCAGGGCGAAGACGGGCGCGGTGAGGGCCGGGTAGGGCCAGAACCAGTCGAGCGAGGAGTGCACGAGCCAGTAGGCGCCGGCCGTCAGGGCGATGATCGACAACAACGCCGGCTCGGGCCCAAGCCGGCGCGCCCGCGCCGCGCCAAAGCCCGCTGCTCCGATCGCGCCGGCAAACAAGAGCAGCCCCGGGATTCCGAATTCGGACAGGTTCTCGAGCTCGACGCTGTGGGCGTCGCGAACCGAGACGGGGCTATCCCGTTCCCGTTCGCGCAGGTAGCTGTAGAGAAAGCCGCCGCCGCCCTCGCCGAGCAGGGGGTGCTCGCGCGCGTCGATCAGCGCCACCCGCCAGATCGCGGCGCGGCGGGTGCCGGTGCTGAAGGAGGAGAAACGGCTCGACTCACTCCCCAGGTCAGCCTCCTCGCCGCTCACGAACTGGGAAACGCGCTCATCGATCCAATCGGCGGGATTCCCCACAGCCGCCACGAACGCGGTGGAGCCGGCTAGCACTGCCGCCACGAGACCGACAAGGGCCACGCGGTTGGCGATCTCGGCGCGCCGCGCCGAGACGGGCATTCGGTTGCCCACCAATGCGGCCGCGGCACCGATCGTCAGCGAGCCGAGGCACGTGAAGGTGACCGCCCGCCCCGCCCCGCGCATCTCGCCGATCGCGGAGGTCAGCGGTCCGTCCGCGTTCCCCGCCTGGTAGAGGTCGATGAGCGACGGGAGGATCAGAAGCGATGGAAGGACGGCCAGCGCCAGCCACCCGAGCCTGCGTGCCCGTTCCTCCGAGAACAACAGATACACACACAGCGCCACCGCGCCGCCCGCCAGGGACCCGCGGCTCTGGCTCAGCATCGCCAGCTCGAGACAGAGGGTTGCGGTTGCGAGGGCCGCCGCCCGCATCGGCCAGGGACTGGCGCGGTGCGAGGCCAGCCCCAGCGCCGGCCACAGGGCGATCGCGAAGAAGGCCGCGTTCGCGTTCCTGTAGCCGAGCGGGAACTCGAGCGTCCCGTTGTAGAGATAGCGCCCGACGTCGTCGCTCGTCAGCATGCCGGCGACCGCGACGACCCCTCCGAACCCTCCGGCGACGGCGAGAGGGACGAGCGCCAGGTGCATCCTGCCGGCCAGCAGGGTGCAGAGCCAGATCCCGAGGCCGAACGCGAGCGCGTAGGTGAGGATCCGCTGGCCGTCGCCGATCGCGATCTCCGGCGTCGGGCTCCAGAGTGCCGACAGCGCCGCCCAGGCGCCGAGCCCGGCGAGCGAGAGGAGCCCGATGGTCGCGGGTCTCGACGACCACAGGCTGCCGCGCCGCGGGGCGGCCCACGCGAGCAGGGCCGTGGTGGCGCAGAGCAGGATCGTTCCCGGGAGCAGCACCGTCTCGAAGAACGCGCCGTCCTTCGCCGCCCACCACGACCAGACGATCGCGAGCAGCGCTCCGAGGAGCAGTGCCGCCGGCTCGATTCGCCGGCTGCTCGCCGGGGCGGCCTCGGGATTGGCGGGCGCGGCGGTGGCGTGCGGGCCGGCCGGCATCAGGGGCAAGCTACTGATCGACTAGGCGGGACCAGCCCACGCTAAGCGGCCGCTAACCGTAGGAAGCCGCGGTCGCCCGCAGGCCCTGCTCGAGGGTGGTCGCGGGCCGCCAGCCCAGCTCGCTCGCCGCCAGGGCGCTGTCGATCGCGATCCGCTGCACCTCTCCGGGTCGCGGCGGAGCCATCTCGGGATCGAACTCTCCGTTGCAGACGCCCGCCAGCAGCCGGCCCAGCTCGAGCACGCTTGTCTCGACCCCGGTGCCGATGTTGTAGGTGCCGTTGGCTTGCGAGGTGGCTGCCGCCAGGAACGCCTCGACAACGTCGCCGACGTACACGTAGTCGCGCGTCTGGCGACCGTCGCCGAACACCCGCGGGGTGCCACCGCCGAGTAGCGCCCCGCAGAAGATCGCCACCACGCCGGCCTCCCCGAGCGGGTCCTGCCGTGATCCGTAGACGTTGCCGAGCCGCAGGGCCACCGTGGGGAGGCCGTAGAGACGTCCGTAGAGCGACAGATAGCCCTCGGCCGCGTACTTGCTCTGGCCGTACGGGGCATCCGGCCTGCACTCGGATCCCTCGTCCAGGGGGAGAGGGCGTCCGGCGCCCTCCCCGTAGATCGCGCCTCCGGTTGAGGCCAGGATGAAGCGCCGTGCTTGCGCGCGGCGCGCCGCGTCGAGCAGGTTGAGTGTCCCGGCTACATTGACGCCGAGGTCGAAGACCGGCTCGGTGACCGAGCGGCGCACGTCGATCTGGGCCGCGAGGTGGAAGACGACCTCCGGGCTGTGGGCCTCGAAGACATCGGCGACCGCCGCCGCATCGGTGACGTCGGCCTCCAGCAGCATGGCCCCCTTGGCAACGGCCCCTTCCAGGTTCTCGCGTCGCCCGGTCGAGAGGTCGTCGATCACCACGACCCGGTCGCCGCGTTCGAGCAGGCCGTCGACCACATGGGAGCCGATGAAGCCCGCCCCGCCGGTTACCAATGCCTCCATGGAACGAGGTCAGCTTAGAACGCTGGCTCGGCGGAAAATGCGGAAACGCGGTGCGGTGGCATCTGGGCCGATTGACATGATCCCTTCGTGAGCGGGTCGGCGGTCCATTTGCACGTCCACAGTGAGTACTCGCTGCTCGACGGCGCGTGCAAGATCAACCGCATGGCGGCGCGAGCGGCCGAGTTGGAGATGCCCGCGCTCGGGCTCACGGACCATGGCGTCATGAACGGCGCCCTGGAGCACTACAAGGCCTGCAAGGCGAGCGGGATCAAGCCGATCATCGGCCTGGAGGCCTATCTGGTCGATGACCGCAGCCGCGCGACGGAGCGCCTCGAGCGCAACCATCTCACCCTGCTGGCCTCCACGGACGCCGGCTTTCGCAACCTCGTCAGCCTCACCTCGGCGGGGTTCCTGGAGGGGTTCGGCCGCGGCAAGCCAAGCGTCGACATGGAGCTCATGGACCGCCATTCGGAGGGGGTGATCGCGCTCACCGGATGCCTTCAGTCCCGCTTTTGCCGGCGTCTCGTCGAGGAGCGGCCGGCTGACGCGCGCGGCCATGTCGACGAGCTGTTGGGCGTCTTCGGGCCCGACAACGTCTACTTCGAGATCCAGGCCAACGGGCTGGCCGAGCAGGAGAAGGCCAACGAGGGCATCGCCCGGGTCGCGTCGGAGGTCGGCAGGCCGCTGGTCGCGACAGCAGACGTCCATTACCTGCGTCGTGAGGACTACTCGAATCACGCGGCGCTCCTTTGCGTGCAGACCAAGTCGACGATCGAGCAACCCAAGCTGCGCTTCGAGACCAACGAGTTCTTCCTCAAGAGCGCCGATGAGATGACCGACTCGTTCTCGCGCTGGCCCGAGGCGGTGCCGACGACGCTCGAGATCGCTGAGCGTTGCAAGGTGGAGATCGAGCTCGGCCAGCTCCTGCTGCCCCGCTTCCCGACGCCCGAGGGCGAGGAGCCTGCGGCGATGCTGCGACGGCTCGCCACCGAGGGCCTGCGCCGCCGCTATGAGGATCCGGCGCCCGCGGAGGCCCACGAGAGGCTCGAGTTCGAGCTCTCCGTGATCGCGGAGATGGGGTTCGATTCCTACTTCCTGATCGTCTGGGACTTCGTCAAGTACGCCAAGGACAACGGCATCGCCGTAGGCCCGGGGCGTGGCTCCGCGGCGGGCTCGATCGTCGCCTACTGCCTCAACATCACGGACCTCGACCCCCTGGCCAACGAGCTGCTCTTCGAGCGCTTCCTCAACCCGGCGCGCAAGTCGATGCCGGACATCGACATCGACTTCTCGGTCAGCGGTCGCGAGCGGGTGATCCGCTACGTGGCGGAGAAGTACGGGCGCGAGTCGGTGGCGCAGATCATCACCTTCGGCAGGATGGCGCCTCGCGCGGCAACCCGCGACGCGGCCCGGGTCTTGGGCTTCGACTACGGAACCGGCGACCGGATCGCCAAGCAGATCCCCGAGCCCGTGCTCGGTCGAAACCCAAGCTTCAAGGAGTGCCTCGCGGACGGGGAGGAGCTGAAGCGCACCTACGACTCCGATCCGGAGGCGCGGCGCATCCTCGACGTCGCCCAGGGGCTCGAGGGGATCGTCCGCAACAACTCCATCCACGCCGCTGCCGTGGTGATCGCCGATCGGCCCTTGGCCGAGATCGTCCCGCTCCAGCTGGCGGAGGATCGTGGCGGCCCCGCCGATCGCGACGCGAACGCACCCGGCGCTGCGAACGGTGGCCGAGCCCAGCGCTCGTACAAGATCGTCACCCAGTACTCGATGGGGCCGATCGAGGAGATGGGCCTCTTGAAGATGGACTTCCTGGGGCTCCGCAACCTCGACGTGATCGAGGATGCGGTCGAGATCATCGAGCGCTCGCGCGACGTGAAGATCGAGATCGAGTCGATCCCCCTCGACGACGCCAAGACGTTCGAGATGCTCTCGAGGGGGGAGTCGGTTGGCGTCTTCCAGCTCGAGTCCGACGGCATGCGCGATGCATTGCGCCGGGTGCGCCCGACCGACTTCAACGACATCGTGGCGCTGGTCTCGCTGTACCGGCCGGGCGCGATGCGGTTCATCGACGACTACGCAAGCGGCAAGCTCGACCCCAGCTCGGTTCGCTACGCGGATCCTCGCCTGCGCCCGATCACCGAATCCACGTACGGCTGCTGCATCTACCAGGAGCAGCTGATGGAGATCGCCAAGCGGATGGCCGGATTCAGCCCCGCAGAGGCGGATGACCTACGGAAGGCGGTGGGCAAGAAGAAGCGTGACCTGATGGCGCAGATGAGGGACATGTTCCTGGCCGGTCTCGCCGAATCGGGAACCGATCGCCGGGTTGCCCAGGACCTCTGGTCGTTGATGACGGCCGCAGCCGATTACAGCTTCAATCGAAGCCATGCGGCCTGCTACGCGCTGATCGCCTATCGGACCGCGTTCTTGCGGGCCAACTACCCGGCCGAATACATGGCCGCCGTGATCTCATCGGTGATGTCGACCAAGGACAAGGTGCCCTTCTTCGTCAATCGCTGTGAGGAGATGGGGATCGAGGTGCTGCCCCCGGACGTCAACTCGTCCGACCACGGCTTCGTGGTGAGCGGCAAGTCGATTCGCTTCGGGCTCGACGCGGTCAAGAACGTCGGCCACCAAGCGGTCGAGGCGATCATCGAGGCACGCGAGAGCGGCGGCCCGTTCTCGTCCATCTGGGACTTCTGCGACCGAGTGGACGCCCGGGCAGTCAACAAGCGGGCGGTCGAGTGCCTGATCAAGTGTGGGGCGTTCGACTCGACCGGCGGTAGCCGGAAGGGGACCCTCGAGGTGCTGTCCGTCGCGCAGGCGAGCGCCTCGAAGTCGCAGGAGGACGCCCGGCGCGGGCAGGGCTCGATCTTCGACCTCGGCGGCGAGCCGGCCGGCGGCGTGGAGACGCCGGCTGGGGGTGGGGGCGAACAGCGACCGCCGATCCCAAGCGAGGAATTCGAACAGCGTGAGCTGCTGCGGCTCGAGAAGGAGACCCTCGGGACGTTTCTGTCCGCACACCCGCTGGCCGAGGTTCGCGACGCGCTTCGCGAACGGGTGGACTGCTCGCTGGAGGAGGTGGCCCGCAAGGAGGACGGTGCTTGGGTCTCCGTGGGCGGGATCGTCAGCGAGTGCAAGCGAGTCCGCACCCGCAGCGGGGCCTACGTGATGTTCGCGACTCTCGACGACCTGGAGGGCCGTGTGGAGCTGTTCGTCCGCGACGCGGCATCAGAGGCGGCTGAGCGGATCGAGCTCGATCGCGTGGTCCTGGTGCGAGGTCGAGTCGACCACAAGGGCCGCGGGGAGATGAGCCTCGTGGTCGCTGAGGCGGAGCCGTTCGAGCCCGGCGAGGACGAGCTGGCAGCCGCGCGGGCCAAGGCCAAGGCTCGGCGGCCTGATCGGATCCTGTTGCGAGTCAGCGCCGCCGAGTTCGGGGCCCAGCTCGTGGAGGAGTTGAAGTCCGTGTTCCAGAGCTTTCCTGGCGACTGCGAGGTGATGCTCGAGATGGAGACCCGCGAGGGCACTCGGCGGTTGCGCTTCGGCCGCGAGTACTCCGTCACGCCGTCCCAGGCCCTCCGCGCCGAACTCGACCACCTGCTGGGCCCGCAGGCCGTGGCGGCATGAATAACTCCGCCGGAAGCCTCGCCTCCGGCTACCAGGGAGCCGAAGGCGCCGGTCATCCGGCGGAGCCGGATGCGGCGGGCGAGGGCGCGGACCTGACCCGGCAGGTCCGCACGCTCTTACCGGGACTTCGTCCCTAGCCCCGGCCGGCCTAACCCGAGTCTGCACGCTCTATCGCAGGCCGGGTCTAGACTTCGCGCATGCCGCTCAAGCAGCGAGAGGGGGAGGGTGTCCGGGCTGGCGAGTGTCGCCGGTGCCGCACCTTCTGCGATCGTCTCGTTGACCCTCGCGGTTGCCTCGAGCTTCGCTGCCGCTATCTCTACAGCTACGTCGACCCGCTGAGCGGCGGCCACTACATGGGATGCATGCGCAAGGTGTTTCGCGCCGAGATCGACCTGACGATGTTCGAGGCCGCCGAGCAAAACGGCGGCTACGGTGGCATCAAGATGACCGGTGAGCCGCTGCCGCAATGCCAGTTCCGGGTGGAGCCCGCCTACGAGCAGGTCGGCCCCGCTCACGAGTGCGTCAACCCGGGCTTCTTCGACTGCGGCGACGGCGCGCCACGCCCGTTCGACCTACGGGACGCCCTGGCATAACTCCGCCGGAAGCCTCGCCTGCGGCTACCAGGGAGCCGTAGGCGCCGGTCATCCGGCGAAGCCGGATGCGGCGGGTCAGGGACCGGGCCTGACCCGGCAGGCACCTCGTAGCTACCGCGACTTCGTCGCTAGCCCAGACCCACGTCGGGCAGGTCGACACGCTGATACGGGACTTCGTCCCTAGCCCGGGCGGGCTAAGCCTGAGCGCGGGTGACCAGCGCCTCCTTGCGCAGGCGTTTCGCGAGGCGCACGTCCTTGCGTACGGGGCTGCCGCCCTGCCCGGTCCCAGTCTCGATCAGGGCGGGAAGGCCCTCGAATCGCGGCTCGGAGAGAAACGGGCGCAGCCCTTTGCGTCCCAGCTCCCCCTGCCCGAGGTTCGCGTGCCGGTCGCGGTTGGAGCCGAGCGGAACCTTGGAGTCGTTGACGTGCAAGCAGCGCAGCCGGTGGAGGCCCACCTTGGCCTGGAAGTCGTCCACCACCTCGGCGAGCGCCTCGGCGGAGCGGATCTCGAACCCCGAGGCCAGCAGGTGGCAGCAGTCGAGGCAGGCGCCCAGGCGCTCGCCGCCTCCGGCGGCGTCGATCAGCTCGGCGAGCTCGTCGAAGTTGCGGCCGAGCGGGCCCTGCGTTCCAGCGGTGTTCTCGAGCAGCAGCGGCGAGCGCTCCGAGCGTTCGAGCGCCTCGCGGATCGCCTTGCCGGCGCGCTTCACCGAAGGTCCGTAAGGCTCGCCTTTGCGTGCCCCGGCGTGCAGCACTACCCCGGCGGCCCCGATCCCATCGCCGATCCGCAGCGCGTGCTCCAGCGAGGCCAGCGATTTACGCCGGATCTCCCGTTCCTTGCTGGCGCAGTTGATCAGGTAGACGGCATGGATGACGACGGCTTGCAGCGGCGAGGCGGCGATCGCCTCGCGAAACGCTTCGAAGTCCTCCTCGGCGTAGGACGTCGGTCGCCACATCCGGGGGCTCTGGTGGAAGATCTGGATCGCTTCGCAGTCACGCTCGACCCCGCGGTGGACGGCGTTCACCAGCCCGCCTGCCGTGGAAACATGGGCTCCGATCAGCACCGGCGGCCCCGCCTCGTGCGGGGGCGGCGACCTACCCGCTTTGAGGTAAATCTACTCGTAATCACTACCGGAAAACAGGGTAGGTAGCGATCCCGCCAGGCAGGATCGTGCGTTTACTGTTCGACGCCGCCTCCACGGACGGAGGCGAGGCCAGGCAGGGGTGTCTACAGCAGGGCGGGGATGCAGCAACTGTGACTGTGGCAGGCAGGACGTACGCACAGCGTGCCAGGGGGCCCGGCGGTGCCGAGGGCGCACGCCGCATCGAGCAGCTCGCCCGCGCGACGCGCGCCATCTGCGAGGCGCCCGACGCCGAGCACGCGATTGCCGCGCTGCTGGATCACGCCCAAGGCATGTTCGGCGCCCGCAGGGCCGAGCTCGTGCTGCTCTCGCACGAGCAGGCGACGAGCGCCCTGCGAGCGAGGTTGGAGCCCGGCAGTCCGATCGCTCGTCCACGCGCCATCGATCCCTCGACCGATGCCGTCTGGAATGCGGTTGCAGGGCTCCGGCAGGGCGTGCACCTGCCCGCGGCGGCGAGCGCCAAGACGCGGGAGGGGCTGCGTGCAGAGGGGATCGAGGAGGCGATCGCCGCTCCGATCGTTCAGGCCGGCAGCTTCAAGGGCGCGGTGCTCGTCGCCGATCCCGTCAACGAGCTGAAGGGCTTCTCGAGCGATGACGTGGCGCTGGTCCAGCTTCTGGCCGCCCACGCGGGCGCGGCGCTCGAAGTCGACCGGCTCAGCCAGTCGTTCACCGAGCTTCGACGCCTCGAACGTGAGCTCAGGCACCACGCCCTGCACGACGATCTGACGGGTCTCGCCAACCGCGTGCTGTTCATCGAGCGTCTCAAGCATGCGTTGACCCGGCGCTCGCACGCGCCGCTGGCGGTCCTGTTCATCGACCTGGACGACTTCAAGTCGGTGAATGACACGCATGGTCACGCGGCTGGCGACCAGCTACTGGTCCGGGTGGCGAATCGGCTGGAGCGAATGCATGCGCCCGCACGACACGGCGGCGCGGCTCGGCGGGGACGAGTTCGGGGTCCTGCTCGAGGACATCGCCGGCGAGGCCGAGGCCGAGCAGATCGCTGAGCGCATCGCCGGCGCGCTGCGCGACGAGCGCGCGAACGGCCGCGGTGGCACCCGGATCAGCGTCGGCATCGCGATGGCGCAGCCCGGGAAAGCGGACTCGGAGGAGTTGCTGCGCAACGCCGACCTCGCGATGTACGCGGCGAAGGACGGGGGCAAGAACCGCAAGGCCCTCTTCCGGCTCGCGATGTACGAGGAAGCGGCACTTCGGTACAACCTCGGCGCGGAGCTGCCGGCGGCCATCCGCAACGATCAGCTCGTTGTCCATTACCAGCCCATCCGGGCGCTCGATGGCCGCCGGATAGCGGGCCATGAGGCACTCGTTCGCTGGCGCCATCCCGTTCGTGGCCAGCTGCTGCCGACGGACTTCCTCCCGGTGGCCGAGACGGCCGGAGTGATGCCCGAGGTGTTTCGCTGGACCCTTGGCCAGGCGCTTGCGGATTGCTCGGGGCAGGGTCTGCTCAACGAAGGCTTCATCTGCGTGAACGTCTCGTCGAGCCAGCTCGAGCATCCGGAGTTCCTCGCAGATCTCGACAGGGCCCTGGCCGACTCAGAGGTGCCGGCGGATCGCCTGATCCTGGAGGTCGTCGAGACCAAGCCGATGGACGGGCTGATCCTGGCGACCACCCGGCTCGAGGCCGTCCGCCGCCTGGGTGTGCGAGTCGCTATCGACGACTTCGGCACCGGGCATTCCTCCCTCGAGCATCTGGTGCGACTGCCGGTGAACATCATCAAGATCCCGCGTTCGCTGACCACGGACACCGCGCGCAACCGGCGCGCCACCGCGCTCCTGGATGCCGTCCGTTCGATGGCAGACGAGCTCGACCTGACGGTGGTGGCGGAGGGCCTCGAGGAAGAGGACCAGCTGCAGACGCTGACCAAGATCGGGATCCCGTACGGGCAGGGCTTCCTGCTCGGTCGGCCCGCGCCGCTCAGGTCCGCAACTGGGCGCGCTCTGACGGGTTACGAAGCAGACGAGCCGAAATGAGGCCGATCTTGGAGCCCACATTGCGACAACGCGTACCGAACAGCCTCGCTCCCGGCATCTTGGCGTGCTCAACGCACGTCGTGTGCTGGACCTGGTCGCGCTCGGGATCGTGCCCGCCGCAGCCGCTGGCCTGCTCGCCTTCGCTCACACCAACCGTCCCTACTGGGGGGGAGTGGTGGCGATCTGCATCCTGGTCGTCAGCCAGCTGGTCAGCAGGACGAGGTATCCGCTCCATCTGATGCCGGTCGCGAGGCTCGCCGTGTGCGGCCTGACCCCGTTCCTGGGGGCCCTCCTGGCGTGGGCCGTCGCTCTCTCCATGGGGACGGGCTCCTTGGGCGACTCTCTGATCCCCGCGGTGGTCGGCGCGGCTGCCGCTCGCGGCCCTCGGCTGCTGGGTCAGGGACCACTTCGACAGGAACGTTGGGGCGCGGATCGCGGTGATCGGCGACCCGGAGGTTGCGGAGGGGCTCAGCAGGGAGATCGCCGCGGCAAAGGTTCGCGGCTACCGGGTCCTGGGCTGGATCTCCGTCGGTGGCCGACCTTTCACCGATCCTGCCCCCGGCGTTCCCCACCTCGGCTCGATCGAGGGCCTGCGCCGGATCGTCCCCGCCCACCAGATCGAATTGCTCGTCCACGCGCAGGGCCCGGGTGGCGAGGTCTCTCGCCTCGACATCTTCGAAGGGGTCGGCGCCGCCTGCCTCGACCTCCCGGTGAGGTTGATCGAGGCAAGCCAGTTCTATGAGGAGCTCCTGGGCCACGTTCCCGTCGGCCAGATCAATGCCGCCTGGTTCCAGTACCTGATGCATCCGCGCTACCGGCGCACCCCGACGATCTCGAAGCGGCTCTTCGACTTCGCGATCGGCAGCGTCGCGCTGGTCGCGTTCGCGCCGCTGATTGCCCTTTTCGCGGTGGCCATCAAGCTCTCGGATGGCGGGCCGGTGCTCTACCGGCAGCGGCGGATCGGCGAGGGTGGCCGCGAGTTCGAGATGGTCAAGCTGCGCTCGATGCGCCCGGGGGCACAGGCGGACGGCGCACAGTGGTCGAGCCGCGACGACGATCGCGTGCTGCCCGTCGGCCGGGTGATGCGCAAGCTGCACATCGACGAGCTGCCCCAGCTGTGGAACGTGCTGCGTGGCGAGATGACGCTGGTCGGCCCGCGGCCGGAGCAGCCCGACGCTCGTGGCGGAGCTCGAGCGCCGCTTCCCTCACTACGAGCGCCGCAGCCTGGTGAAGCCCGGCATCACGGGGTGGGCCCAGGTGCGCTGCGGCTATGCGGGAACCAAGGAAGGATCCGCCTGGAAGCTCTGTCACGACCTCTACTACTTGAAGCACCGCTCGCTGCTCGCGGATCTGATGATCATCTTCGAGACGGCGCGGGCGCTCGGGCATCGAGCCCAGTTCGACCTGGAGGCACCGAGCGAGCAGTTCACTAGTCCGGAGTGAGCCGGGGCCGGCCGTCGCGATGACTGCCGCAACGCCGGCGACCGAGCAGCCCTTCCGTGGCGGCGGTGGCGGCGGCGCGATCGACGTGCTGCGCCCGTAGTCTCACGGGCCTAGATGCCTCGCCTTCGCTTCGCCCCCTCGCCGACGGGGGCGCTCCACATCGGTGGTGCCCGAACAGCCCTCTACAACTGGCTGCTCGCCAGGCACTTGGACGGCACGCTTGTGCTGCGGATCGAGGACACCGACCGCGAGCGCTCCGTGCCCGAGAACGTCGAGCAGATCCTGGATGCTTTGCGGTGGCTGGAGCTCGACTGGGATGAAGGCCCGATGAGCCAGTACGAACGCCGCGAGCGTCACCGGGAGCGGGTGGAGGAGCTGCTTGCAGGCGGCCACGCTTACCCCGACCCGGCCGTCGCGGAGGACGTTCGCTCCTGGAAGCAGGCCCACGGGGGCGCCGGCTACCGGGGCGAGCCCCGGGACGAGCCTGGCGCGGCGATCCGCCTGCGCGTCCCGGACGAGGGGGTGACCGTGGTCGAGGACCTGATCCGCGGGCCGGTCCGGTTCGAGAACCGGACCCAGGACGACTTCGTGATCGCGCGGGGTGACGGCACCCCGCTGTACAACCTCGCGGTCGCAGTGGACGATGCCGACATGGGGATCACCGACGTCGTTCGTGGCGACGACCACCTGTCGAACACGCCGAAGCAGTTGCTGGTCCTGGGTGCCCTCGACGCCGTCGCGCCGCGGTATGCGCACCTGCCGCTCCTGCACGGGCCCGACGGGCGCAAGCTGTCGAAGCGTCATGGCGCCGCCTCGGTGCAGGAGTTGCGCGACGACGGCTACCTGCCGGTCGCGGTCCGCAACTATCTCGCTCTGCTCGGTTGGGGCGCCGAGGACGACGCGACGATTCTCAGCACCGACGAGCTGATCGAGCGCTTCTCGATCGACCGTGTGGGACGCTCCTCGGCGATCTTCGACGAGCGCAAGCTGCGCTGGCTCAACGGGCGCTTCATGCGCGAGCTGCCGCTCGACTCCTACGAGCAGCGACTGGGCGTTCACCTGCGACTCCAGGGCGAGCCGGGCGCGGAGGCCTTCGATGCCGCGGCACCCGAGCAACGGAGGACCGCATGCGAGATCGTCCAAGACAAGGCGCAGACGCTCGACGAGGCGTGGCCCTTGATCCGGTTCCTCTTCGCGGGGCCGCTCGACGACGCGGATGCCTGGGAGCGGGTGATGACCCCCGAGGCACGCTCCGTGCTCACACAGGCCCTCGAGGCCCTGCGCTCCGTGGACGGCTTCGACCCGGCCTCGATCGAGGCGGCGCTGAGCCCGATCGTCGAGCGCTCAGGCCGCAGCGCGAAGGCCGTTTATCAGCCGATCCGGGTTGCGATCACCGGCACCACCGTCTCGCCGGGCATCTTCGACTCGCTCGCCGCGCTGGGACGCGAGGAGTCCCTGGCCAGAATCGAGAAGGCGCTGAACGAGGCTCGGGTGAGCCCGAACCGGGGGGCACCCCCCAGGGCGGTTCAGGGCGAGGTCTCGGCGCCAGGGCTAAACAAGCGCCCCTGCCTTGCCGATCATGAAAAGCGGGTAGCGACACGCATGCCTCCGGTAGCCACCAAGCAGCGACGTCAGCGGGCGCCGCAGAAGCGCGCGCCAGCGTCGCGGAAAGCTGCCACGAGCTCATCCCGGAAGCGCCCGCCGTCCCAGACGCAAACCAAGGCAAGGAAAGCGAATGGTGGGGTGCCCAAGCCGGCGCCGAAAAGAGAGCGCGATGGGGGACAGGGCGGCCGCCGTCTTGCCGCGGCGTTCGACTCCGCGTCGCGCCTGCCGGCGCTGGCCGAGTCGCGCCGGCGCCTCCTGCGCGCCTCCGAGCACGAGGTCTCGTCGCGAGGCGAGCTGGCCCAGGCGATCGAGTCCGACGTCGCTTTGACGATTGCCGTCATGCGCGCGGCCGGCGGCGCCCACGCCAATGGCAGGTCCGGCGGCGTGGAACAGGCGATCGAGGAGCTCAGCCCACCTGGCGTGCGAGAAGTCGTCGCATCGATCGAAACCTACGACCCGCTTGATTCGCCAACTGCTCGAGCAGAGCGATACGAGCGCTTCCGGCGTCACGCGGTGGCCACCCGTCTTGCCGCCGACCGGATCGGAGAGCTGGCGCGCCTTCCGGAGCGAGACGAGTTGGCGGTTGCGGCGCTTCTTCACGACGTGGGACGCCTCGTCCTGGCGGAGATGTACGACCAGTTCGAGAAGCTCGACGACCGGCGGCTGGCGCCCGAGGCGCGGGTGCGGTGCGAGCGTCGCGAGCTCGGGATCGACCATGCGCTGGTCGGCGCGGTGCTTGCCCGGCGCTGGGGCCTCCCCCGGGGCGTCGCAGCGGCAATCGAGCGCCATCACACGCCGCGCGCCGGCGGACACGCGGCGGCCATCCGGCTCGCCGACCTGATCGTCCACCACGCTCACGGCGAGGCCGCCCCCGCCGACGCGATCGTCGATGCGGCCTCAAGGCTCGAGCTGGAGCGCGAGCAAGTGGGGGCGCTCCTCTACGAGTTTCCGTATGCGGGCACCGAGCGCCGACGCAGCCCGGACCCCTGCCCGCTGTCGACCCGCGAGATCGACGCGCTGCGCGGACTCGCGGAGGGCAAGGTCTACAAGCAGATTGCCTCCGAGCTGTCGCTTTCGGTGAGCACGATTCGCACCCACCTGCACAACGTCTACCGCAAGATCGATGCGGTCGATCGTGCCCAAGCGGTCCTGATCGCACGCGACCGCGGCTGGATCTAGGAAGAATAACTCCGCCGAAAGCCTCGGCTTCGGATAACTCCGCCGAAACCTCGGCCGCCTACGTTTTCGGCGGTCGGGTCCAAGCCTGACCCGGCAGGTCCACACTGGTCTACCGGGACTTGTCCCTAGCCCGGGCGAGCGGGTGGCTACTCGATCAGTGAGGAGCGCAGGGCGATTGCCACCGCGTGGGCGCGATCTTGGGCGCCTAGCCGCGCCAGGATCGCCTTCGTGTGCGTGCGAACGGTCTCCGCGCTCAGGCCGAGGCGCTTGGCGACCCGCGCGGTCGATTGGCCGTCGGCGTAGAGCTGAATGATCTGGCGCTGGCGGCGGGTCAAGCGCAGACCCGCCTCGGGAGCCACCCGCCGCCGGGTCGACGAACGGCTCGGCCTCCACGGCGGCGTCCACGGCTCGGTGCAGCTCCTCGACCGACGAGCTTTTGACGACATAGGCGGTGGCGCCTGCCCTGATCGCCTCGGTGGCGGCGTGATGTTGGGCCTCGGGCCCGTGAGCGACGATCCCGAGGCCTGGCTGCGCCTTGCGAAGAGCGCGGATCGCCGCCATTCCCGAGAGATCCTCGCCTCGCTCCCGCCCGTTCGCGAGGCCCAGATCCACGATCGCGACGTCGAAGTCGCCGATCGAGGTGAGCAGCTCGAGGGCGCTGTCCCCGTTCTCGGCCTCCTCGACCTCATACCGGCGCCCGAGAGCCTCGCGCACCCCTAGGCGCACGGTGGGCTGGGCGTCTATGACCATGCAGCGTCGGTCCTCGCTCACAAATCCTCACTCCGGCCGCGACTCCGCGGCCAAGCCACGGTCACCCGGCCCCCGAGAGCACAACTCCGGCCATCCGCGCCGGTGTTCCCATCCTAGCGACGGCCAAACACGTCTGCCCGCAGCCGAGCGGAAACAGCGACCTTTTCTTCGACGCCGCCGATTCCGATACAAAGGCCCTCGGATGATCTCCGTGACCTCGAAGTCCCGCTACGCGGTGGTCGCTCTCGCCGAGCTGGCGCGCTCGGGGGAGCGGCCGGTCCCGATCGCGCAGATCGCCGAGCGGCGCGACATGCCGGTGCAGTTCCTCGAGCAGCTGTTCACGACCCTGCGTCGCGATGGGCTGCTGCAGAGCCACCGCGGCGTCAAGGGCGGCTACACGCTCGCGCGACCCGCCCAGGAGATCAACGTGCTCGAGGTCGTGCAGTCGCTCGACGGCAGGGTGGGGCAGGAGGGCAAGGAGGCCGGCGGCATCTGGGAGCAGGGGGTCGAGGCGCTCCGCGACGTCTTCCGAGGCACCACGATCGCCGACATCGCCCGCCGCGAGGCCGAGGAGGCCGGGGCGGGGATGTACCACATCTAGCTGCCGACAGCTGGGTTTATGGCCGGTCGAGGAAGCTCCTGAGAGGGCCCGGCGCGACCGCTACGGCCCCCGCGCCAGCCAGGTCATCGAGAACTCGGGGCTGTACTCGGGCAGGCTCCCAATGGTCTTGGAGCCGCCGCTGAGGTGTGACACCGCCACTTCGATGTAGTCGCCCGCCACGAGCCTCGCCATGGTGCTGACCGAGTTGGCATCGTTGCCGGCGCCTCCACGCCAAGAGTCCGTACCGTCTTCCTCAGCTTTAGGGTGCTGGCTCCGGTCGTGAAGTTGGTCGACCACCGGACGTTGGCGCTCACCTCGTAGATGCCCGTCACCGGGGCCGTGAGCCGGGAGGTGTTGGATGTGTTCGAGTGCATGCTCGCGGTGTCGTAGCGCTCGGAGTTGAAGGTGAGAGCTTCGCGTCGGTGGCGTGTGCGACGGCTGGCCGCTGGTGCTCGTCACCCGTGCGGCCGGGATCGAGCTCGCCAGCTCGCTGGTGCCGTCCGCGTTCACGCCGATGTCCGTGCTGCCCAGGGTGTCAGTCGCGGTGGTGCGCGAGCCGAGCGCGAGGCCGGCTGGTGGCGAGGGCGATCGGAGCCGGATCATCAGGTGCTCCGCGTTCGCGAGCCGGCTGTCGGTGTCGCGTGACCGAGCCGCTGCGCGACTCGGTCCCAGTCATCGGCGTTTTGGACCTGGCCGGTCCTGGATGTCGCCGGTGCTGATGCGGCCGTGTTGGCGCCGCCCGGATGGGTGGCGTAGGCGGTGCCGCCCATCGCAAAGCAAAACAGCGCGATGTAGCCGACGACGTTTGAGCGCAGGTGCTGGCGGATCGCTCGGGACATGAAAGGCCCTCCCACAAGGTTCGAGGAGCGGGCACGGGTTGTGTCCGCTGTCACGAGGACGCTACACCCGAGCGGGGCCGCCGTCAATCCGTGTTTGCGGGCCGTACCGGTACCCGGTATCAGGCGCACACGGCCAAAGCGCCGCCATTCCGGGTACTTTGGCTCCGAGCCGTGGGTGGAGAGCCGCGAACAGCAGACGGGCCTGCCGCGATCGCGCGCGAGGCGTCGAGCACGGTCGGCAACACGCCGCTCGTCGCCCTGCGACGAATGGCCGAAGGGCTTGGGGCCGAGGTCGTCGCCAAGCTCGAGTACCTGAGCCCGGGCGGCTCGGTCAAGGACCGGATCGGAGTGGCGATGATCGACGCCGCGGAGCGCGAGGGGCTGGATCGCAGCCCGGGCGTTCGGTGATCGTCGAGTCGACCAGCGGCAACACCGGGATCGCGCTGGCGATGGTCTGCGCGGCGCGCGGCTACGAGCTGGTGCTGACGCTGCCCGAGGGGATGACCCGGGAGCGAACCGCGCTGCTCCGCACCTACGGCGCCGAGGTCCACGAGACCCCGTCGCTCGGTGGCATGAACGAGGCGGTGGAGTTGGCGGAGCGGATCGCGAGCGACCGTGGCGCGTTCATGCCCCAGCAGTTCAACAACCCCGCCAACCCCGAGATCCATCGGCGCACCACGGCCGAGGAGATCTGGCGCGATCTCGACGGCGAGGTCGACGCGCTCGTCTGCGGCGTCGGCACCGGGGGCACGATCACCGGCGTCGGGCAGGTGCTCAAGGAGCGCCGCCCCTCGGTCCAGGTGGTCGCCGTGGAGCCCGCCACCTCGGCGGTGCTCGCGGGCGGGATTCCGGGACCGCACAAGATCCAGGGGATCGGCGCCGGCTTCGTGCCCGAGGTGCTCGACCGCTCGGTGATCGACGAGGTGATCCCGGTCGACGACGAGACCGCGCTTCGGCGCGCGCGCGAGGCGGCCCGGCTCGAAGGTCTCCTGGTCGGGATCTCGGCCGGCGCCGCGATCGACGCGGCGCTGGAGCTCGCCGCGCGGCCCGAGCTGTCCGGGAAGCGGGTCGTGGTCGTCGTCCCCGACGGCGGCGAGCGCTACATGTCGCTGCCGTTCTTCGCCCCGGAATAGGCTTTAGCCATGTTCGGGCTCGGGACGTTGCAGCGCGTGGTCAAGGAGATCAGGGCGGATGTCGCCTCGGCGCGCGATCGCGACCCGGCGGCACGCGGGGTCGGCACGGCCGAGATCCTCATGAACTGGGCCGGGGTGCAGGCGATCCTCGTGCATCGCGTGGCCCATGCCCTGCACGAGGCCGGGATCCCGGTGGCGCCGATGGCGCTGTCCTACGCGAGCCGGTCGGTGACCGGGGTCGAGATCCATCCTGCCGCCAGGATCGGCGCCGATTTCTTCATCGACCACGGGTCCGGGGTCGTGGTCGGCGAGACCGCCGAGATCGGCGACCGGGTGACGCTCTACCAGGGGGTCACGCTGGGCGGCACCGGCTTTGCGCGCGGCAAGCGCCACCCGACGGTCGAGGACGACGTCTCGATCGGCTCCGGCGCCAAGCTGCTGGGGCCGGTCACGGTTGGCCATTGCGCGAAGGTCGGCGCCAACACGGTCGTGATCGAGGACGTGCCGCCCAACTCGACGGTGGTCGGCAATCCGGGCCACCCGGTTCGGGTCGAGGGCCGCAGGGTCGAGGGTCCCGACGCCGACTGGATTCACCTGCCGGACCCGGTGGCCGACGCGATCAAGGGCCTGGCGGAGCGGATCGGCGAGCTGGAGCGGCGGATCGGCGAGCTCGACGGAAAGCAGGCAGAGGGCGAGGTGCGCGAGCTGAATCCCAAGCGCGGGCCCTCCACTGCCGGCGGCTGAGAGGGACTTTTCTGCTCTGACCGCGCCGCGACCGTAGCTATTCTCGCTTCGTGGCCACCGAGACCGAGCTGAGGCCGACCGAGCCTGGCGCGAGCCAGGTCGAGCGCCTGCTCGCGGAGCTGAACCCGCCGCAGCGCGAGGCGGTCACGCACGGCGAGGGGCCGCTCCTGGTCCTGGCCGGGGCCGGCTCCGGAAAGACGCGCGTGCTCACCTACCGGATCGCCCACCTGCTGGCCACCGGTCAGGCGCAGCCCTCGGAGATCCTGGCGATCACCTTCACCAACAAGGCCGCCGGCGAGATGCGCGAGCGGGTCGAGCAGCTGGTCGGCCGCGTCTCGCGGCTGATGTGGGTGATGACCTTCCACTCAGCCTGCGCGCGGATCCTCCGCGCCGACGCCGAGCGGCTCGGCTACAAGCGCGCCTTCACGATCTACGACGGGGCGGACTCGCTGCGGATGGTCAAGCGCTGCCTGGAGGAGCTGGACGTCGATCCCAAGCGCTTTCCGCCGCGCGCCGTGCGAGCGCAGATCTCCGCTGCCAAGAGCCAGCTGATCGACGCCGAGGAATACGGCGCCGCCCAAGGCTCTCACTTCGAGCGCACGGCGGCCGACGTCTACCGGCTGTACGAGCGGCGGATGCTAGAGGCCAACGCGATGGACTTCGACGACCTGCTGGTGCGGACGGTCAACCTGCTGGAGCTGTTCGAGGACGTTCGCGAGCGCTACCGCCGCGCCTTCCGCTGGGTGCTCGTGGACGAGTACCAGGACACGAACCGAGTCCAATACCGGCTCCTCCAGCTCCTCGGCACCGAGCAGGGGAATCTGTTCGTGGTGGGCGACGATTTTCAGTCCATCTATGGCTTCCGGCATGCCGACATCCGCAACATCCTCGAGTTCGAGCGCGACTTCCCGGAGACGACGGTGGTCAAGCTGGAGCAGAACTACCGCTCCACCCAGACCATTCTCGACGCGGCCAACGGGGTGATCGCCAACAATCGCGGCCAGAAGCCCAAGCGCCTGTGGACGGACGCTGACCGCGGAGAGCCGGTGACCATCGTCGAGCTCGACGACGAGCACGCCGAGGCGCGGTACGTGGCCTCGGAGGTGGAGCGGCTGGCGGTGGACGAGGGCGTGCCGCGCGACGAGATCGCGGTCTTCTATCGGGTCAACGCGCAGAGCCGGGTGCTCGAGGACACGCTGGTGCGTTTCGAGATCCCCTACCAGGTGATCGGGGGCACGAAGTTCTACGAGCGGGCCGAGATCAAGGACGTGATCGCCTACCTGAGCCTGATCACGAACCCCGCCGATGCGGTCTCGTTCGCGCGGATCGTCAACTCGCCGCGCCGCGGGATCGGTCAGACGACCCAGGGGCGGCTGCTGTCCCACGCCAACACCACCGGGCAGGACATCTGGGACGTGTTCTCGAAGCCGGAGGAGACGCCCGGCCTGGGCGCCGCGGCGCTGAAGGCGGTGCGGCGCTTCGCCGAGACGATGCGCGGCCTCCGTGAGCGTGTCGAAGCCGACGACGGAGCCGGCTCGGTGGCTGAGCTGCTCGAGGCGGTGCTCACCGACAGCGGCTATCTCGAGGCGCTCCAAGCGGAGCGGACGATCGAGGCCGAGGGGCGGGTCGAGAACCTCCAGGAGCTGGTCGGCGTCGCCGGGGAGTTCGACGCCAACCGCGAGCTGGAGGGAGAGAGCGAGGTGGGGCCGCTGGAGGAGTTCCTGGCTCAGATCGCCCTGTACACGGATCAGGACGCGCTCAAGGAAGAGGAGAGCCTCTGCACCCTGATGACCCTTCACAACGCCAAGGGACTCGAATACCAGGCGGTGTTCATGATCGGCTGCGAGGAGGGAGTCTTCCCGCACATGCGATCGCTGGAGGAGGGCAATCTCGAGGAAGAGCGCCGCCTCTGCTATGTGGGAGTCACTCGGGCGAAGCAGCGGCTGTACATGACCTTCGCGCGCCGCCGAAGCCTCCACGGCGGTCGCGGCTACAACCTGCGCTCGCGGTTCCTGAGCGAGATCCCCGACGAGCTGGTGGAGCGACAGGGCACGGAATCGCCGACGGGCTGGGCCGCTGCCGCGGGACTGGGCGCAGCGATCGGGATCGGCGCCCGCGGCCGCCGCGAGCCGCACGCGTCGCCGCTCGAGCTCCAGGTGGGTGACGACATCGTGCACGCCACCCTCGGCGAGGGCGTGGTGACGGCGGTGGAGCCGGGTCAGGTGATCGTGGTTCGCTTCGCGGGTGAGGGGACCGAGCGCAAGCTGATGGCGGATTACGCGCCGTTGAAGAAGGTCTGAGGTCTGAGGTCGCGGGTCTGGGACTAGTGGGCAGTCGCTGGGCGTGACCGCGACGGTGATAGACGGCAAGGCCGTCGCGGCCGAGGTCCGCGCTGGAGTGGCTGCGGCTGTGCGGGAGCTCGCGGCCGCGAACGGCGGCCGCGTCCCGGGACTCGCCACCGTGCTCGTCGGCGAGGATCCTGGCTCGCAGGTCTACGTCGCCAACAAGCGCCGGCAGGCCGAGGAGGTCGGGATGCGCTCGGTTCACCACGAGTTCGAGGCATCGACCTCTCAGGACGAGTTACTCGCCCTGATCGGTGACTTGAACGGCGACGAGGCGGTGGACGGGATCCTGGTCCAGCTGCCGCTGCCCGAGCAGATCGACCAGGACGCCGTGATCGCGGCGATCGACGTGGGGAAGGACGTCGACGGGCTGACCGCCCGAAGCGCCGGATTGCTCGCCCAGGGCCGCCCGGGCCTGGTGCCGTGCACGGCACAGGGCGTGATGGAGCTCCTCCGCCACGCCGGGGTCGAGCCGGAGGGCGCGGAGGCCGTGGTGGTGGGCCGCTCGATCCTCGTCGGCCGACCGCTCGCCAGCCTGCTCTTGAACGCGAATGCCACGGTCACCGTTTGCCACTCGCGCACCAGGGACCTGGCCGGCGTCTGCCGCCGTGCCGACGTCCTCGTCGCCGCCGTGGGCTCGCCGCGCCTGGTGAAAGCGGACTGGGTGAAGCCCGGCGCCGCGGTGATCGACGTGGGCGTGAATCGCACCGAGGAGGGCCTGGTCGGCGACGTGGACTTCGAGGCCGTTCGGGAGGTGGCCGGCGCGATCACGCCGGTGCCGGGCGGGGTCGGCCCGATGACGATCGCGATGCTGCTTCAGAACACGGTCCTGGCCGCCAGGGCCCGCCTGGACTGAAGAGGCTGGGGAGGATCAAACCGCCTCGGGTTGAATGAAGCACAGGTCATCCACCAGAGGAGACTCAATGGACTTCACCAGACTTACCCAGGGCGAGAAGATCGCCGGCGCATCGGGCATTGCGCTGATCCTGATCATGTTCATCTTCGATTGGTTCGGCCTCAAGTTAGAGGGCGCTGAAGCGTTTGGGGTTTCGGTCGAAGGGTCACGCAACGCATGGGGCTCATACGGATTCATCGACATCGTCCTCTTCCTAACGGTGGCAGCCGCGATCGGGCTGGCGTTGATCAGCGCCTCGCAGACGCGAGGTGGGCCTTCCGGTGGCCGCGAGCGCGGTCGTTGCCGGCCTGGGGATCCTCTCGGTCGTCTTGATCATCTATCAGCATCATCAGCCCGCCGGACTTCGGTGCCGATCTGTCGGGTACGCGGTGTCGAAAACACCCGGAAGATTGGGGTCTGGCTGGGCCTGATCGCGGCTATCGGCGTCGCCTACGGCGGCTGGCGCGCGATGCAGGAGGAGGGAACCTCCTTCGGCGAGCAGGCGGATCGCTTCCGTGAGCCGGACGAGGGTCCGGGCGCGACCCCGCCTCCTCCGCCTCCCCGTCGTCGTCTCCGCCCCCGTCGTCCCCACCGCCTGGCGGGACCCCGTAGCTCGCAACTTCGGGACGCGCGTGTCCCGGGAGTAGAGGTTTCAACCGCGACGGCCGCCCATTGGGCGGCCGTCGCTAGTTCAGGCGATCGGCGAGTTGCTGCCCGACCCGGGATGCCATGGCGATGATGGTCATCATCGGGTTGACGCCGATCGAGCTGGGCAGCAGGCTGCCGTCGGCAACGTAGAGATCCTCCGCGCCGTGGACGGCGCCGTCAGTGGCGACGACTCCAGCCGCGGGGTCCGCGTCCATTCGCGCCGTCCCCATGGGGTGGAATGCCTCGAGGCGCAGCGCGCCGGCAGCGGGCGGCGAGACTTCGAGGTCGGTGATCCGGTCCTTCGGGATCGTCGGGATCCCGGCGATCTGCGGATAGACCTCGCGGGCGCCGGCGGCGTAGAAGAGCTCGGCCGCGCGGGCGATCCCGAAGGTGAGCCGGGCGGCGTCGTCGTCCGTGAGGCGATAGGTGATGCGCAGCGAGCCATCGCGCGACAACCCCACACGCCCGGCCGACCGATCCGAGAGGTGGACGCCGGTTGAGGCGATCCGGTCGTAGGCGAGCACCCGCTCGGAGTGCTCGACCCCCGTGCCCGGCAGCCACTGCGCGCCGAAGGCGAGCGGCGTGAAGGTGGCCTCGAGCAGGATGCCGCGATCCTCCCACTCGTTCACCGCGTAGCTCTGCATCACCCCGTCCCAGCCGCGCACCTCTTCCGCGAAGCGGGCGCCGACCCAGCAGGCCGGGTGGATGCGCAGGTTGCGGCCAAGCTGGCCGCTCGGCGAGTCAAAGCCCGATCGCAGCAGGAGCTCCGGGGTCCCGAAGGCGCCACCCGCCAGCACGACCGCCTGCCGGGCGCGGAGCTTGAAGGGGCGGGCTCTCCCGTTCGCGCTCGCCACGCAGTCGACCCCCGTCGCCCGGCCGCGCTCGAAGACCACCCGTCGCGCCTCCACCTGGGCCCGCACCCGCGCCCCGGCGGCGACGGCGCGCGGCAGGTAGGACACGTGCATCGCCTGCTTGGCGTCCAAGCGGCAGCCCGTCGGACAGGAGCTGCATTGAAAGCAGGCGCCGGCGTTTCGATTCAAGGGCTGGTGGCGAACCCCGAGCGCCTCGGCGCCCTCGCGCAGGAGCTGCCCGTTTCGGCCCATTCGCTCCGGATCGACTGGGCGGACGTGCAGCATCTCCTCGGCGGCCTTGTAGTCGGGAACGAGATCGGCGGCCCACTCGATCCCGTGCTCGGATGCCCAGCCCGGCGAGCACCTGCTCGGGCGCCCGGAAGCAGGTGCCCGAGTTGATCACGGTCGTCCCGCCGACGGCACGGCCGACCGGCGTCGGGATCGCCGGGCGACCCTCGGCGATCGTCAGCCCGCCGTCGCGGTACAGCGCGGCGAGCGCCGCGAGCGGCTCGTCAGGGTAGGTGCGCCGGTCCATGTACGGGCCGGCCTCCAGCACCACGACCTCGAGCCCGGCCTCCGCCAGGATCGCGGCCGTCACCGCGCCGCCGGCGCCGGAGCCGACGATCGCCACGTCGCACTCCTCGCCGCCCGCGGGTGGGCTCAGGTCGCCGAGGTCCGAGTCGGAATCGGAATCGGGGGGATCGCCGCCGACCTCGCAGCGCATTCGGTAGCCGATCGCCGCCTGCACCCGCGGGTCATTGCCGTAGCCGAGGCCCGTGAGGACCTTGAGGAAGAGGAGCAGGTCCGCGGCGCGCGGAAGGCTCGAATCCTGGAAACGGCGGAGGAAGTCCTGGCGCGCCTCGAGGCTGGCGCGGCTGAATCGCCACGGAAACGGGAGCCATTCCATCACGCGCAGGGCGAGCTTGATCTGCCTCACGCTGCGCCTGGGCATGCTCGCCAGGTAGCGATTGATCGGCTCCGCGACCTCCACCGCGTCCCGGCGCCGCGAGTGCGGCAGGCCGCCGGCGCTGGCGGCCGGGGGGAGCGCCCCGAAGCCCGGCGCCATCGCCTCCGCGAACGCGCGAAGAATTCGCAGCTCGCTGGGGCCCAGCGGGGCGCGCTGGATATGCGGCTCGGTGGCCCCCGGCCCCGGCGCGCGCCTTCAGGAGGGGGCGGCGGGCTCTCCCATCCGGCCGGCCACCGACCACAGCACCAGCGCCACAGCGGCCAGGAAGCCGTCGACGAGGAAGTTCAGCAGGTAGATGAAGACGTCCTGGTCGAAGAGGTAGAAGCCGAGCGCGGCGAGCGAGGAGGCGGCCTTGCCCGCCGCCAGCACCAGAAGCAGAGGCCGGTAGCGAGCCACGTCGGCCTGGACCACGAGGCAGATGCCCGTGATCACCACCATGTAGGCGAAGCCGAGCGCCAGCCAGAACTGCTCCGTCGTCTCCGGCGCGGGAGTGAACTCGCCCAGCGGCAGCCAGTCGCCGAGGTCGGAGATCACGTCGAGAACGCCGTCGGGCGTGACGATGAACAGCGTCCCGACCACCGCGAAGCTCGCCGCCAGCAGGCGCAGGTTGAGGACGACGAACCGCTCCGCCCGCTCTCCAGTCATCACCACTTGGTTCGCGCCTCGCCCACGGTCATTTTCCTTTGTAGAGCTCGGCGCTCACAGGCGGCGCATCCTACCCGGCCTAGAATCCGCTTCGTGATCGATCGGGAGCAGGTCCTGCACGTCGCCCGGCTGGCGCGACTGGAGCTGACGGACGAGGAGGTCGAACGGATGTCGGGCGAGTTGACCACGATCCTCGACCACGTCGAGCGCATGAACGAGCTCGACCTGGATGGGGTGGAGCCGACCTCCCACGTGGTCGCGCTGGAGAACGTTCTGCGCGCCGACGAGCCGCGCCCTAGCTGGCCGCGCGAACAGGTCTTGGAGCCGGCGCCCGACCCCGCCGAGGGGGCGTTCCGCGTGCCCTCGCCGCAGGCGTGAGCGCCGACCTCCTCGAGTTGAGCGTCGCCGAGGCGCTGCGGCGGATCGCGGCCGGTGACCTCGCCGCCGACGAGTACTTCGACGCGTACGCGCAGCGGGCGGCGACCGACGAGCTCGGCGCCTACCTGTGGCGAGCGGAGCCCGGATCCGGCCCGGCGCCGCCGACGGTGAGCTTGGCGGGGTGCCGATCGCGGTCAAGGACATCTTCTGCACCGAGGGAATCGAGACCACCGCGGCGTCGCGGATCCTGGAGGGCTACCGGCCGCCGTACACGGCCACCGCGGTGCGACGGCTCGCCGACGCGGGCGCCACCCTGCTCGGCAAGACGAACATGGACGAGTTCGCGATGGGCTCCTCGAACGAGAACTCCGGCTACGGCCCGGTGCTCAACCCCTGGGATCGCGAGCGGGTCCCGGGAGGATCGTCGGGGGGCTCGGCGGCAGCGGTCGCCGGCCGGGCGGCGCCGTGGGCGATCGGCACCGACACCGGCGGCTCGATTCGCCAGCCCGCCTCGCTCTGCGGGATCGTCGGCCTGAAGCCCACCTACGGGGCCGTGTCCCGCTACGGGATGATCGCCTTCGCGTCCTCGCTCGACCAATGCGGGCCGCTGACCCGCGACGTCGGCGACGCGGCCCTTCTTCTGCGGGTGCTCCAAGGCCCGGATCCGTGCGACTCGACCTCGATCGGGATCGAGGGCGGGGTCGCGGTGCCCTCGCGCGAGCGGCTCGAGGGGCTTCGCTTCGGGGTGCCACGGGAGCTGTCGGCGGACGCCGAGGGGATCGAGGCGGGCGTCTCCGAGGTCTTCGAGCGGACCCTGGGCGTGATCCGGGAGCTGGGCGGCGAGGTGGACGAGTGCGAGCTTCCCCACGCAGCCCACGGCCTGTCCGCCTATTACGTCCTGGCGCCCGCCGAGGCATCGGCGAACCTGGCCCGCTACGACGGGGTGCGCTTCGGGCCGCGCGCGGACTCCGACGGGGACCTGATCTCGATGTACGAGCGCACCCGCGAGGCGGGGTTCGGCGCGGAGGTGAAGCGGCGGATCATGCTCGGCACCTACGCCCTCTCCTCCGGGTACTACGACGCTTACTACGGCCGCGCGCAGCGGGTTCGCACGAAGATCGCGAGCGACTTCCGGGCCGCGTTCGAGCGCTTCGACTACCTGGTCACTCCGACCTCACCGACGGTCGCCTTCAAGCTCGGGGCGCGAACCGCCGACCCGCTGGCGATGTACATGTCGGACTTCTGCACGGTGCCCATGTCTCTGGCCGGCGTCCCCGCCATCTCCATCCCCGCCGGCCTCGCCGAGCCCGATGGCGGCGGCTCGGAGCTCCCGGTGGGCTTCCAGATCGCCGCCCCGGCCTTCGGCGAGTCCGGGCTGCTCGATGCGGCCCACGCGCTCGAGCGGGCAATCGGCTTCGACACCAGACCACCGGCGATGAGGCCGCAGGGGTGAGCGCGCCGGAGGGATACGAGGCCGTGATCGGTCTCGAGATCCACGTCCAGCTGTCGACTCGGACGAAGATGTTCTGCGGCTGCGAGCTCTCCTTCGGCGAGCAGCCGAACACGCACACCTGCCCGGTCTGCCTCGCCCATCCCGGCGTCCTGCCGACAATCAACGAGCAGGCGGTCCGCTACGGGCTGCAGATCGCGCTCGCGCTGGGCTGCGAGCCGGCCGCACGCTCGATCTTCCACCGCAAGAACTACTTCTATCCCGACCTGCCGAAGGGCTACCAGATCAGTCAGTACGACATTCCACTGGCGAGCGGCGGGCGGCTGGGGGAGGTCCGCATACACCGCGTGCACCTGGAGGAGGACGCCGCGAAGCTGATCCACGTGGGGGAGTCCGGGCGAATCCACGGCTCCGCGGTTTCGCTGGTCGACTTCAATCGCGGCGGCACCCCGTTGGTCGAGATCGTCACCGAGCCCGACTTGCGTGGCCCGGCAGAGGCGCGCGAGTGGGCGCAGCTGCTGCGAACCACGATCAAGCAGCTCGCTGTCTCCGACGTGAACATGGAGGAGGGAAGCCTCCGCTGCGATGCCAACGTCTCGCTCCGCCGCGCCGGTGCTGCGGAGCTGGGAACCAAGACCGAGCTCAAGAACATGAACAGCTTCCGGTTCCTGGAGCGGGGGATCGCCGCCGAGCTGGAGCGCCAGGGGGCGCTGCTGGAGGCGGGAGAGCAGGTTGAGCAGGAGACCTTTCACTTCGACCCGAGGACGGGGGAGCTGACTCCGCTGCGCTCGAAGGAGTACGCGCACGACTACCGCTACTTCCCGGAGCCCGACCTGGTCCCGCTGGCGCCGACGCAGGAGATGCTGAGCGCAGCTCGCGAGGCCCTCCCCGAGTTGCCCGCCGAGCGGCGCGAGCGCTACGAGGCCGAGCTCGGGCTGCCGGAGGTGACCGCCCGCCAACTTGCCTTCGACGCCGAGCTGGGCGAGTACTTCGAGCGCGCTCTCGAGGCATCGAACGGCGGCGAGCCGCGCACGATCGCCAACTGGGTCACCGGCGAGCTCGTGGGCCGGCTGCGGGAGGCTGGTGAAGGAGAGGTCGACCCTGCGAGCTCCAAGGTCTCGCCGGAGGCTCTGGCGGCGCTGGCCGGCATGGTCGAGTCGAAGCAGGTGACGACGGGCGCCGCGCGGCAGGTGCTGGCGACCCTGGTCGCCGAGGGCGGCGATCCGGCGGAGATCGTGGAGCGCGAGGGCCTCGCCCAGATGTCCGATACGGGCCAGCTCGAGGCGATCGTCGAGCGAGCGATCGAGGCCGAGCCCGGGGCGGCGGAGAAGGTGAGGGCAGGCAATCCGAAGGCGATGGGCCCGATAGTCGGCGCGGTCATGCGGGAGACCAAGGGCACGGCCGACGGGGGAGAGGTGACGCGCTTGATCCGGGAGAAGCTTGGCCTCAGCTAGCGCCGATCAGCACTTGTAACAAATTGTTACAAGGTGGTAGGCTCGGTGCATGGCCTGGAACGTCGTCATCGCCGGCGGTGGGTTCGGGGGCGCGCATGCCGCTCGTCACCTGGAGCGCCTGCTGCCGAAGCAGTCCGCCCGGCTGATGCTGGTCAACGACGTCAACTTCCTGCTCTACACGCCGTTCCTTCCCGAGGCCGCGGCCGGGACCCTGGAGCCGCGCCACGTCGTGACGCCGCTTCGCGAGATGCTCAAGCGAACGTTCCTGCGGCTGGGAGCGGTCACCGGGCACGACCCGGCGGCGCGCACGGTCACGATCCGCACCCACGACGGCGAGACGGAGGAGCAGCGCTACGACCAGCTCGTCCTGGCGCTGGGCTCGGTGTCGCGCCTGCTGCCGGTTCCCGGCCTGGAGCACGCGATCGGATTCAAGAGCCTCGCCGACGCGATCTGGCTCCGAAATCATGTAGTCGAGACTCTGGAGGGCGCCAACGCCAGCGAGGACCCCGAGCGGCGCGAGGAGCTGCTCACGTACGTGTTCGTCGGCGGGGGCTACGCGGGGCTCGAGGCGCTCGCCGAGCTCCAGGACTTCGCGGCCGACGCCATGGATGCCTACCCGCGAGCGCGACTCCAGGGAATGCGATGGATCCTGGTCGAGGCGGCCGACCGCGTGCTGCCCGAGATCGACCTGAAGCTGGCCGAGTACGCCGCGCGGGAGCTCCGGGGTCGCGGGATCGACATCCGCCTCGGCACTCGCCTCGAGTCGGTGGAGCCGGACGCGGTGACGCTCTCGACCGGGGAGCGAATCCCAAGCCGGACGGTGGTCTGGACGACGGGCGTCGCGCCGCACCCCAGCCTCGCCGGGCTGAGCGTGCCGCTGGACGATCACGGCCGGGTGCGGGTGGACGAGTACATGCGGGTTGAGGGCATGGAGGGTGTCTGGGCGCTCGGCGACTGCGCCGCGGTCCCCGATCCCTCGGCCGACATGGCCCGGCCGTCCCCGCCGACGGCTCAGCACGCGATCCGCCAGGGCCGGACGGTGGCGCGAAACGTGGCCGCCGAGCTCGGCATCGGCGAGCCGGCCCCGTTTCGCTACCGCGACAAGGGCGCCTTCGTCAACCTGGGGCGCTACAAGGCGGTCGGCCGGCTGGGCCGGTTCACCTTCTCGGGATTTCCCGCCTGGTGGATGGCCCGCACCTACCACATGAGCCAGATACCGGGCACCGCGCGCAAGATCCGCGCCGTGGTGGACTGGACCGTGGGGTTGCCGTTCAGCCGTGACGTTGCCGAGGTTGGCTCCATCGGCCACCCGCGGCCGCTTCGCGTCGAGGAGTACGCGCGGGGCGGCAGCCACCGCCCGGTCTCCTGACGGCTCCGCCTCGCACTCTGCGCGAGAATCCAAGCATGGCGGCGCCGTATCTGATCATCGCTCTCTCGTTCGGCATCGCCACCGCGGTCATCGGGCGCGCGAAGGGCAGCTCGTTCTTCATCTGGCTGATCGTCGGCTCGGTGCTGCCGGTCCTCGGCCTGATCGCGGTCGTCCTCTATCGGCCGGAGGTCGACGAGCCCGAGCGCCGCTGCCCCCACTGCGGCAAGATCCACAAGCTCTACGTCCAGGTCTGCACCCGCTGCGGCGCCGACCTCTACCTACCGGACCCCGTCCGAGGTCCGGCACCCCGGGCTGGCCACCGGGGCTAGCGCAACCAGGTTCGGACGATTGCGTTCGCGAAGCCGAGCCCGTAGCGCACCACGGCCGGCTTCTTCGAGTGGCCGTGCATGCGGCGGGCGACCGTCACCGGAACCTCCTTGGCGGGAATGCCCCGCCTGAGCGCCTCGATCAGGAACTCCGAGGTGTGGAACTGCTCCTGGCGCAGGACGAGCTGCGGCAAGACGTCTGAGCGCACCGCGCGGTAGCCGTTGGAGCAGTCGCTCACCTTCGTGCGGGTGATCAGCGAGACGATCCGGTTGAACATGACGATCCCCAGCTCGCGCGCGTAGTGGTTCGGCTCTGCCTTGCCGAGCACGCGCGAGCCGTGAGCAACGGCGACCTCGCCGGAGACCACCGGCTGTACGAGCCGCTCCATCTCGGATGGCAGGTGCTGTCCGTCCGCATCCAGCGTGACGACGATGGTGGCGCCCGAGTCGGCGAGCAGCCGGTAGCCCGTGCGCAGCGCCGCCCCGCCTCCGCGGTTGATCAGGTGCCGGGCGACCGCCGCGCCATGCTCGGCCGCGATCTCCCCGGTGCCGTCCCGCGAGCCGTCGTCCACCACCAGCACGGCGGTCTCGATCCCGCAGGCCGCGTCCGGAATCCGGTCGAGGACGTAGCCGATGCTGTCGGCCTCGTTGTAGGCAGGGACGAGCACGCCGATTCTGTCCCGGAAGCGCTCGGGATGGCCGCCGTCCACGAACTGCTCCCAGGCAAAACCCTCGAGCACCGCCGAGAGCTCGCGCGTGATCCGCGACCCCTGGGACAGGGCCCGCACCACGAGCACGAACAGGATCAGGATGGCGATCACGGCGACACCCACGATCCGGGTGCCGTTCTCGCGCTGGAAGGAGAACGCGCCGAGGATGGCGTCGAGAAGCTCCGTGCCGGCCACGATCGCCAGCCCGAGCGCCACCAGCAGCAGGATCAGGACGTCCACGTTTCGCAGCGAGCGCCGCCGCCAGATCGCGAAGGCGGCCAGCAGCGCGGCGATCACAAGGCCGGCGGCGCGCAGCGCCGTCAGCTCGGGCGGGAGGACGTCCGCTGGGGGCGTCATGGGCCGGTACAGGATAGGAGTGACCCGTTCGCTACCCTCGCGCGGTCATGCGGGTCCTGATCCTTGGGGGCGACGGCTATCTCGGATGGCCCACCGCGATGCGACTTGCGGCGCGCGGCCACGAGGTCTCCGTGGTCGACAACTTCTCCCGGCGGCGCTGGCACGTCCAGCACTCGACCGGCTCGCTGACCCCGATCCGCTCGCTCGCCGACCGCGTGGAGGCCTGGCACCAGGTGGGCGGCGACGAGATCGGCGTGTTCGTCGGGTCGATCGAGGATGACGACTTCCTCGACCGGGTGATCGCCGAGACCCTGCCCGAGGCGATCGTCCACTACGGCGAGCAGCCCTCGGCGCCCTACTCGATGAAGTCACGCGCGACCGCGGTTGAGACCCAGTACACGAACGTGATCGGAACCCTCAAGCTGCTGTTCTCGATTCGGGACCAGGTACCCGACTGTCACCTGGTCAAGCTCGGCACCATGGGTGAGTACGGGACCCCGGACATCGACATCGAGGAGGGGTTCATCGAGATCGAGCACAAGGGTCGCCGGGACACGCTTCCGTTCCCGAAGATGCCCGGCTCGCTCTACCACCTGTCGAAGGTCCACGACTCACACAACATCCACTTCGCCTGCCGGATCTGGGGCCTGCGCGCCACCGACCTCAACCAGGGAGTGGTTTATGGGATCGAGACCGAGGAGTCCGCTCGGGACGAGCGGCTGATCACCCGCTTCGACTACGACGAGTACTTCGGCACGGTCCTGAACCGCTTCTGCGTGCAGGCGGTGATCGGTCACCCGCTCACGGTCTACGGCGAGGGGGGGCAGACCCGCGGCTTCCTCAACATCCGCGACACGCTCCAGTGCGTCGAGCTCGCCGTGACCCATCCCGCCGAGCTGGGCGAGTTCCGGGTTTTCAACCAGTTCACGGAGCAGTTCTCGGTTTCCGAGCTGGCCGAGCTCGTGAAGCGAAGCGGCGAGGAGCTCGGCTACGGGGTCGAGGTGCGCAGCTTCCCCAACCCGCGGATCGAGGCCGAGCATCACTACTACAACGCCACCAACACGAAGCTGATCGACCTCGGGCTGAAGCCCCATCACCTCGGCGAGGAGCTGGTCCGCTCCATGCTGCGGATCATCGAGCGGCACAAGGGCCGCGTGATCGAGCGCGCGATCCTGCCGACCACGCGCTGGAAGCCCGGAGAGCTGATGGGCGAAGTCGAAGCCGCCGAGCGGCCTTCCTGAGGGCGATGGCGGAGTTCCAGTCGCAGAGCGAGTTCCGCGAGGTCATGGACAAGACCTTCACCCTGATGAGCACCGACCCCGACATGGGGCCGAAGCTCCGTGACGCTCAGGTGCCGCAGCGATTCGAGTTCCCCGACCAGGACGCGGTGGTGAACGTCACCTACGAGGAGGCGGGTGGCGAGCAGAATCTGCGGTGGGAGTGGTCCGACGACGTCGACTGGGAGCCCAAGGTCGTGATGACGATGAGCTCCGAGGTCGCAAACAGGTACTTCCAGGGCAAGGAGAACGTGCCGCTGGCGCTGGCCAAGCGCCGCATCAAGAGCTCTGGAGACATCAAGTCGGCGCTGAAGCTGATCCCGATCACCAAGCCCGTGTTCGCGATGTACCGGGAGATGGTGGAGCGCGATTACCCGCACCTCGTCGTCTGAGGCTCGGGCTAGCGACGAAGTCGCGGTAGCTGCGAGAAGCCCGGGTCCACACGGTTGGCGTCGCAACCCGCCGCCCCCGGAGTCGTAGGCGAGGAGGCGGCGGAGAGGTTGTTCTACTGTTCATGGCGTGAGGGCAGCGGACGCACTGTGTGAGGCGCTCAAGGCCGAGGGGGTCGAGCACGTCTTCGGCATCCCTGGCGGCGCCAACCTGCCGACCTACGACGCCCTCTACGACGCCGAGCTGATCCACATCCAGTCGCGCCACGAGCAGGGGGCTGGGCACGCGGCGGAGGGCTACGCGAAGGCCTCCGGGCGAGTCGGCGTCGCCTTCGCCACCTCGGGGCCGGGGGCGACCAACCTGGTGACCGCGATCGCCGACGCGATGATGGATTCGGTGCCGACCGTGTTCATCACAGGCCAGGTGCGCACGGACCTGATCGGCACCGACGGCTTCCAGGAGGCCGACGTCACCGGGATCACGTTGCCGATCGTCAAGCACTCCTTCCTGGTCACCGACCCGCGCCAGATCCCCACCTACATCCACCAGGCCTTCCACATCGCCTCGACTGGGCGCCCGGGCCCGGTGCTCGTCGACGTGCCCCAGGACCTCTCGCGCGCGGACATCGAGTACGAGCCGGCACAGGGGGCGCCGGACCTGCCGGGCTACAAGCCGCCGACCGAGGGCAACATCAAGCAGATTCGAATTGCCGCCAAGGCGCTTGCCAACGCCCGGCGACCCGTGATCTACGGCGGCGGCGGGATCGTCAACGCGAACGCCTCCGAGGAGTTCCGCCGCTTCTGCCTCTCGGACAGGCTGCCGGTGACGCTCACCGTGATGGGCCTGGGCGCCTTCCCTGCCCCGCACGAGCAGTGGCTGGGGATGCTCGGCATGCACGGAACCCGGACCGCCAACTACGCGATGGACAACGCCGATTTGATCGTCGCCGTGGGTGCGCGTTTCGACGACCGGATCACGGGCAAGCTCGCCGAGTTTGCGCCGCGGGCCAAATTCGTCCACATCGACATCGACCCGGCGGAGATCTCCAAGAACGTCGCCGCTCACATCCCCATCGTGGGTGACGCCGCCGACGTGCTGCCGAAGCTGATCGGCGAGTACGAGCGCCTGAATGCCGATCCCGAACGGCTGGACGCGTGGTGGAAGCAGATCCGCGCCTGGCAGGAGGAGTACCCGCTCGGCTACGAGGACTCCGAGGACTCGGAGATCAAGCCGCAGCGGATGATCGAGGCCCTCTACAAAGCCACGAACGGCGACGCGATCATCACCTCCGACGTCGGTCAACACCAGATGTGGTGCGCGCAGTACTACGACTTCTCGACCCCGCGCCGGTGGATCAACTCGGGCGGGCTCGGCACGATGGGCTTCGGCCTGCCCGCGGCGATCGGCGCCAAGGTGGCGAAGCCCGACGAGACCGTGGTCTGCCTGGCAGGAGACGGCAGCCTGGTGATGGTCTGCCAGGAGTTCGCCACCGCAGCCGTTCACGAGATCCCGGTCAAGGTCTTCTTGATGAACAACGGCTACATGGGGATGGTCCGCCAGTGGCAGGAGCTGTTCTGGGACGGTCGCTACAAGTCGGTCGAGATGGGCGACAGCCCCGACTGGGTGAAGCTGGCCGAGGCGTTCGGCTGGACCGGGATGCGTTGCACGGACAAGAACCAGCTCGAGGACTCGATGCAGACCGCGCTCGAGACCGACGGCCCCGTGCTGCTCGACGTGCAGGTCACGAAGACCGAGAACTGCTACCCGATGATCCCCGCCGGGGCTGCGGCGCGGGACATGGTGGGGTAGAGGCGATGGAAGCCGGTACGCCAGAGCTGGTCAAGCTCGAGGACCTCCAGGTCGGTAGCGGCCTCACCGGGCGTAAGCACCTGATCTCGCTCCTGGTCGAGAACAAGCCGGGCGTGCTGGCGCGGATCGCGGGGCTGTTCGCGCGTCGCGGGTTCAACATCGACACCCTCGCCGTCGGCCCCACCGACGACCCGGACATCTCGCGGATCACGCTGACCCTGGACGGCGCCGTTCACCCGATCGATCAGGTGACCAAGCAGCTCCACAAGCTGGTCAACGTGATCAAGATCCGCGACATGGAGCCGGAGCAGACGGTCTCCCGGGAGATGGCCCTGTTTCGGGTTTCGGCACCGGTTGAGAGCCGCGCCGAGATCGTCCAGTTCGCCGAGATCTTCAGGGCCAAGATCGTCGACGTCTCCCGCCGCGCCCTGACCATCGAGGTGACCGGCTCGAACGAGAAGATCGACGCCTTCGAGCGCATGGTGAGGCCGCACGGCCTGATCGAGATGGCGCGAACCGGCGAGGTCGCCATCACCCGCTCCCGACCCGACCAGTAGGCCACGCCTTGATCGCGGCGACCGCCGCCCTCGACTCGCTGGAGGCGTTGCTCGCCGAGGCGGGGGAGAGGCGGCGATTGGTGAGCGTCACCGTGCCGGTGGAGCTGGAGGACCCGAGCGCCGCGGTGTTCGCCTCGCGGCTCGCCGGCGACCGCTGGTTCTGCTGGGAGCAGCCCGACCGCGACGGGTTCGCCCTCGCCGCGCTCGGCAGCGCCTGCGAGGTGGTCTCCCGTGGCCCCGGGCGCTTCGGCGATCTGGTCGACGCCTGCGCGGAGGTGGGGCGTGGGCGGCTCAGCGACGAGCCCGAGCGGCTGCCCGCGGGCGCGGGGCCGGTCTGGGTCGGCGGGTTCGCGTTCGGGCCCGACGGCGGGAGTGCGCCCCAGTGGTCCTCGTTTCCACCCGCGCTCATGGTGCTGCCCGAGCTGGCGCTCCACCGGTCCGCGGGCCGAACCCATCTGACGCTGTGCGCGCTCGCCGGGCCCGGCGTCGATCCGGGCGCCAGCTCGCGGCGACTGAACGCACGGCTCGCCGCGCTTGGCGAGGTGCCCCTGCCGCTCGCCGACCCCCACCCGACGGGCGAGGCCCGGATCGCCAGCGTGCTTGCGCCGGAGCGCTTCGAGGAGTCGGTGGCCCAGGCGGTGGAGCGAATCCGCGCCGGCCGGCTGGAGAAGGTTGTGCTCGCTCGGGAGGTGGTGGTCGAGGCGCCCCGCGCCCACGACCCGGCGGCGCTCTATGGCGCGCTGCGGGAGCTGTTTGCGTCGTGCTTCTGCTTCTGCTGTGGCTCGCCCGAGGCAGCCTTCCTGGGGGCCAGCCCGGAGCTGCTCGTGCGGCGTAGCGGGGCCAGCGCGGCGACGGTGGCGCTCGCCGGCTCGACCCGGCGCAGCGCCGACCCCGCGGTCGACAATCACCTCGGCGAGCAGCTCCTGCGCTCCGTCAAGGACCGCCGCGAGCACGAGATCGTCGTCCGGCGGATCGAGCGCACGCTGCGCGGCCAGGCGGTCTGGGTGGAAGCTGCGCCCGAGCCGAGCGTGGTCAAGGTCGCCAACATCCAGCACCTGGCCACGCCGATCCACGCCCAGCTCTCCGAGCCGCGCTCCGCGGTCGAGCTGGCGGGACTGCTGCACCCGACGCCGGCGGTCGGGGGAGAGCCTCGCAACCAGGCGCTCGCCACGATCGCCGAGCTCGAGGAGCTCGACCGCGGCTGGTACGCGGGGCCGGTCGGCTGGATGGACGCCGCCGAGGACGGGGAGTTCTGCGTCGCGATTCGCTCCGCGCTTCTGCGGGATCGCACAGCCCACCTGTTCGCGGGCAACGGGATCGTCACCGACTCCGACCCCGACGGCCGAGCTCGCCGAGACCGAGGTCAAGCTCGAGGCGCTGCTGCCGCTGCTCTCGGCCTGAGCTCAGGCGCCGTGGCGGGCGCCAAGCGCCTCGCCGACCCGTTCCGCAATTCGCTGGTGAAGCTCCACGTTTCGCCGCCGGTCGACCGGGATCTCGATCAAGGCCGTCCCCCGGCCGGCGGCGTCCGCCAGCCGGTCCAGCCGCTCCACACGCGCGTGAGGCAGGTCGTACACGGCGGCGATCCGCGCCGGGTCCAGCCCCAGCGGCGTCCCGAGCAGCGCCTCGAACTCGTCGCGGTCGAGCTGCTCGGCCTGCGGCAGGAACTCGAAGATCCCGCCGCCGTCGTTGTTGAGCACGACGATCCGCACGGGGGCGCTCGCATTGCGTAGCGCGGCGAGGCCGTTCATGTCGTGGTGGAGGCCGAGGTCGCCGGTGACGATCCAGGCAGGGCGGCCCGCAGCGACCGCGGCCCCGATTCCCGAGGAGATCAGGCCGTCGATCCCGTTCGCGCCCCGGTTGCAGAGGAACCTCGCCTTCGTAGCGGCCGACGGCACGAACGCCTCCTGGTCGCGGATCGGCATCGAGGAGGCGGTGTAGACGAGGTCCCCGTCGGCGTACAGGCGGGCCAGGGCGGCGTGCGCGCCGGGCTCGGTCGGCTCCTTGAGCGACTCCAGCTCCGCTTCGATCGCCGCGGCCGCCCGCCGCCCGGCGTCCAGCCAGGCGGATTGCCACTGCTGCTGGCCCCCCGCCAGGCGTTCGGCGAGGCCGCCGGCCAAAGACCGCGCCTCCGCCCGCACGATCGTCTCCGCCTGGCTCGAGGGCTCGTTCCAGCCGAACTTCGGGTCGACGACGACCTGCCGCAACTCTCCCAGCGAGGCGAGCCACTGGCGAAGAGCCTTGCTGGTCGGTAGGTCGCCGAAGCGGATCAGCAGCTCGGGCGCCAGCTCCGAGGGCCGCAGGCGGGCGATTGCGTCGTATGGCCAGACGACCCGCTCGCGATCATGGCCTCCGAGGCGAAGCTGCGAGGTGGGCTCGGCCAGGATCGGGTAGCCGGCCCGCTCGGCCAGCCGGGCCACCGGCGCGGCGAGCCTCTCGTCGAGCTGCCGGCCGGCGACGATCAGGCCTCGCGGCGAAGCCGACACCCGCTCCGCGAGCTCGTCGATCAGCGCTTCGTCGGCCAGCGGCGAATCCGAGGCGACCGCGGTCAGGGGCCGTTCGCCACGACCCTCCAGGGCGAGGGTCGAGGTCGCCGTCACATCCTCCGGCCGGGGCTCGGGTCCCAGCGGGTCGCGCCAGGCGACGTTCAGGTGCACCGGTCCCGGACGCGGCTCACCGCGTGCCGCGGCGTAGGCGCGGCAGGCCACGGAACGAAAGTGGAGCAGGCCGGCGTCGTCGGCCTCGTGGCTACCGACCTCGCAGAACCAGCGGACGGCGGACCCGTAGAGCTTCAGCTGGTCGATGGTCTGTCCGGCGCCGATCCCGCGCAGCTCGGGTGGGCGGTCGGCCGTGAGGACGATCAGCGGAACGCCCGCCTCGTCGGCCTCGGACACGGCGGGGTGCAGGTTGGCCGCCGCGGTGCCGGAGGTGCACAGGATGACCGCCGGCTGACCGGTCGCCTGGGCGGCGCCGAGCGCGAAGTAGCCCGCGGAGCGCTCGTCGACGATCACGGCCACCTCGATCGCCGGCTGGCGCCAGAGGGCGAGGGCCAGCGGGGTGGACCGGGAGCCCGGGGACAGCGCGGCTCGGCGAACCCCGCAGCGGGCCAGCTCCTCGACCAGCGCCGAGGCGAGCGCGGTGTTGCGGTTGGTGGAGTCCACCGAAACGAACGGTACCCGCGCGCTACAGCCGGTGCCGCTCGAGCGCCGTTTCGTCGATCTCGACCCCGAGGCCCGGCCCTTCGGGCAGGTGCAGGAACCCCTGCCGCACCTCGCACTCGACCGAGGCGATCGTGCCCGCGAACAGCTCCTGCGTGGCGAGGCCGTGCGCGAGCCCCGGATCCTCGTGATCGCGGTAGAGCGCCTGGGCGGCGTGCGCCGCCGCGGCGATCCCCACCGGCCCGTCCAGGGAGCTGGACAGGTAGACGGGCAGCTCCGCGGCGATCCCGGACGCGGTGCCGATCCCGCCGACCTTCGACAGCTTCACCGTGGCCAGACGGCAGGCGCCCGCCCGCACCGCCCTCTCCGCCTCCTTGGCGCTGGTCACGCTCTCGTCGGCGGCGATTGGGATCGCCGTCGCCCCGGCCACCGCGGCCATCTCGCGCAGCGTGGCGGTGGGCTGCTCCACCAGCTCGATCCCCAGCGGCTCGATCTCGTCCAGGACGGCCACCGCCTGATCGGTGCTCCAGGCGCCGTTGGCGTCCACCCGTAGGCGCGCGTCCGGCCCCACCGCCTCGCGGACCGCCTCGCGCCCGTTCGGCATCGTCGCCGATCCCGAGCTTGAGCTTGAAGGTCTCGAAGCCGCGTTCTCTCCAGGCGGCCGCCTCGGCGGCGAGCGCCTGCGGCGAGTCGGCGGCGAGGGTGGCGTTGCAGCGCAGCGGCGCCGAGGTCTCGCCGCGCAGCATCCGCCACAGCGGGGTCCCCGAGAGCCGGCCGGCGAGGTCGAACAGGGCCATCTCCACCGCCGCCTTGGCCGGCGGGGGCAGCCGCCGGCCGGCCGCGACGTGGATCACCGCGTCCACCGCGGCGGCAAGGGGCTGCTCCGAGTCCATCAGCGCCACATCGAGCTTGGCCAGGCGCCTGGTCAGCCGAGCCAGCGACCGCTCGACCCGCGCGCGGCGTGTCGCCGCCGCGCAGCGACAGCGGCACGGCCTCGCCGAGGCCGACGATGCCGGTTTCCGTTCGCAGCCTCAGCAGGATCATCTCGCGCCGCTCGAGCGTGCCGCGGGCGGTCACGTAGGGCCGCTCGAAAGGGAGCGCGTAGGGAATCGACCTCGACCTGGGCGATTCGCATGGCTCAGGCGGCGATCCACAGGCCGGCGGCGAGCAGGACGCTGAAGGCGGCGAGCAGGGCGCCGGTGCCCGCCAGGGCCCCGTTCAGCGAGGGCCCGTCCGTCCGCGTCATCACGGCGGCGAGCGGGCGCGCGGCCAGCGGCGCCGCGAGCAGCGCCAGCAGCCCCCAGGCGGGCCCGTCCGCGGCGAGCAGCGTGATCGGCACCGTCGCGAAGGCGGCGGCGATCAGCACCGCGTACAGCCTGCGTGTCCGCTCACGGCCCAACCGCACCGCGAGGGTCATCTTTCCGGCCCGCCGATCGGTCTCCAGGTCGCGCACGTTGTTGACGACCAGGATCGCGGTGGCGAGGAAGCCGACGGCGAGCGAGAGCCCGAAGGGAAGCCAGTCGAGCCGCTCGAGCTGGACGTAGTAGGAGCCGTTCACGGCGACCAGGCCGAAGAACAGGAACACGAACAGCTCCCCGAGGCCCGCGTAGCCGTAGGGGCGGGGCCCGCCCGTGTACAGCACTCCGGCGAGGATCGAGGCGGCGCCGACGATCAGGATCACCACGCCGGCGACCGTGGCCAGGTAGATGCCCGCGCGCCACGGCGACGGCGAACGCCACCCAGGTCGCGACCAGCACCCGCCGCGGCGCGACCAGCCCGGAGGATGTGACCCGCACGGGCCCGAGCCGGTCGGCGGTGTCGGCGCCGCGCCTGGCGTCGGAGTAGTCGTTGGCGAGGTTGGTCCCGATCTGGATGAAGATGCTGCCGATCAGGGCCGCAAGGAAGGCGCCGACGCGGATCTCGTCGCTGACCTCGACCGCAGCGGCGGTCCCCACCAGCACCGGCGCGATCGCCGCCGGCAGCGTGCGCGGCCGCGCGGCCATCACCCAGATCCGAACATTCGCCGGCTCCTCGCTCGGAGTCAAGGACGCTTCGGGAACTTCGAGAAGTCGGGCTTCCGGCCCTCGACGTAGGCGTTTCGGCCCTCCTGCCCCTCCTCGGTCATGTAGAAGAGGAGGGTCGCGTCGTGGGAGAGCTGCTGGAGGCCGGTGAGCCCGTCCTCGGCGGCGTTGAAGCTCGCCTTCAAGAGCCGCAGGGCAAGCGGCGAGAGGCCGGACATCTCGCGACACCAGGCGACCGTCTCGCGCTCCAGCTCGGCGACGGGGACGACGGCGTTGACGAGCCCCATCTGAAGCGCCTCCTCGGCGGTGTACAGGCGGCATAGGAACCAGATTTCCTTGGCCCGCTTGACGCCGACGTTGCGCGCCAGGAGCGCCGCCCCGAAGCCGCCGTCGAAGCTGCCCACCCGGGGGCCGGTCTGGCCGAAGCGGGCGTTGTCGGCGGCGATCGTCAGGTCGCAGACGAGGTGCAGGATGTGGCCCCCGCCGACCGCGTAGCCGGCGACCATCGCCACCACCGGCTTCGGCGTGCGGCGGATCTGGACGTGCAGGTCGCCCACGTCGAGGCGGCCGACGCCCTGCTGGGCGACCTCGTCGTCGCCGATGTAGCCGTCATCCCCGCGGATCCGCTGGTCGCCGCCCGAGCAGAAGGCTTCCTCGCCGGCACCGGTGAGGATGATCGCTCCGACCTCGAGATCGTCCCGGGCGAGGGCGAAAGCGGTGCGCAGCTCGGCGAGCGTCTGCGGGCGGAAGGCGTTCCGGCGCTCCGGCCGGTTGATGGTGACCTTGGCGATCCCCTCGGTCTTCTCGTAGAGGATGTCCTCGAACTCGGCCGCCGCGCGCCACTCGACCGGCGCGTACAGCTCGTCGGCTGACGGTGCGTCCTTGTGTGGAATCGGCACGTAGAGGGATTATCCCTGGCGATGATCCTCGACAACTGGCTCGCTCAGCGGGCCCAGACGTGCCCCGACCGCACGGCGCTGATCGCCGACGGCCGCCGCCGTCACGTACGAGGAGCTGGAGGCCGAGGCGACGGCGGCCGCCCGGCGGCTCGCTGCTCACGGCGTGCGGGGCGGCGCGACGGTGACCCTGGAGCTGCCGTTCGGGGCCGACTACGTGGTGCTGCTCCACGCCCTGATGAAGCTGGGCGCGATCGCCGAGCCGCTGAACACTCGGCTGGCGCCCGCTGAGCGCGAGGCCGAGCTCCAGCGCGCCGAGCCGGTGCTCGCCGTCTCCCAGGCCGGCGACGTGGGCGGGCCCGAGGCGGACCTGCCGTTGCTCGGCGAGCACGACCTCGACGCGATCCAGTGTCGTGTCATGACCAGCGGCACCTCCGGGCGTGCCCGTCCGATCGAGCTCACCTATGGGAATCACCTGTGGAGCGCGGTTGGCTCCGCCTTCAACCTGGGAGTTGACCCGTCCGACCGCTGGCTCTGCTGCCTGCCGCTCTACCACGTGTCCGGGCTGGAGATCGTGATGCGCTCGGTGATCTACGGAACCGGCGCCGTGGTGCACGACGGCTTTGAGGTGGAGAGCGTGGCGGAGGCGCTGGAGCGTGATGGGGTGACCCTGATTTCGGTGGTCACCACGCAGCTCACCCGCCTGCTCGAGGCCGGGATCGACCTCTCCGGGCCCCGCGCGATCCTGGTCGGTGGCGGACCCGTGCCGCTCGAGGTTCTGGAGGAGGCGATCGGCCGTGGCGCCGCCGTGGTTCAAACCTACGGCCTGACCGAGACCGCGTCGCAGGTGACCGCGCTCGCCCCGCAGGAGGCGCGGCGTAAGCTCGGCTCGGCGGGGCGAGCGCTGCTCACCACGCACCTGCGGATCCAGGACGGCGAGATCCTGGTTCAGGGGCCGGTGGTCGCCCCGGGGTGTGCCGACGAGGACGGCTGGCTCCACACCGGCGACCTGGGCCGGATCGACCACGGGGGCTTCCTCTACGTCGAGGATCGGCTCGGCGACCTGATCGTGAGCGGCGGCGAGAACGTGCTGCCCACGGAGGTCGAGGAGGTGCTGCTGCGTCACCCGGACGTCGCCGACGCCGCCGCCGTCGGCCGCGCCGACGCCGAGTGGCAGGAGGCCGTGGAGGCCGTGGTGGTGCTGCGGGACGGCGCCGCGGCGGGAGCAGCCGAGCTTCGCCGGCATTGTGCCGAGTCGCTGGCCGGCTACAAGGTCCCGAAGCGCTTCGAGTTCGTCTCCGAGCTGCCGCGCACGGACTCGGGCAAGCTGCTGCGCCAGGCGCTGCGCTGATGGCGGTGGATGCCGCCGCCGTCACTGCCTGGCTGGATGCCTACGTCGCCGCCTGGAGGTCGTACGACCGCGAGCAGATCGGCGCCCTGTTCTCAGACGACGTCAAGTACCGCTTTCACCCGTATGACGAGCCGGTGAAGGGCCGCGAGGCCGTGGTCGAATCCTGGCTCGACGAAGGAGAGCACGAGGGCGCCCCGGGCCGGGACGAAGACGGCACCTATGACGCGTCCTATCGCGCCGGTGGCGGTCGATGGCGATGTGGCGGTGGCAATCGGGACCAGCACCTATACCCGGGGGCCTGGCGGGCCGATCGCCGAGGTCTACGACAACTGCTTCGTGATCCGCTTCGACGGCGACGGCCGCTGCCGGGAGTTCACGGAGTGGTTCATGAAGCGCCCCGGCGCATAGAGTCTCGGTCATGAGCGGCAACGACGGGATCTACTACGACGCCGACGCGAACCTGGAGCACCTGCGTGGCAAGACGATCGCGATCCTTGGCTACGGGTCGCAGGGCCACGCACATGCGCTCAACCTGAAGGACTCGGGGTGCGAGGTGGTGGTCGGCCTTCGCCCCGGCTCGGCGAGCCGGGCGGCGGCCGAGTCCGAGGGTCTGACCGTGCTCGAGGTCGGCGAGGCCGCAAGCCGGGGCGACGTGGTGATGATCCTGCTCCCCGACGAGAACGCAGTCCGAGGCCTGGGAGGGCGAGATCCGCGACGGGATCGCGCCCGGCAACCTGCTGATGTTCGCCCACGGCTTCTCGATCCACTTCGGCCAGATCGAGCCGCCGCCCGGGGTCGACGTCGGCATGGTCGCGCCAAAGGGACCCGGCCATCTGGTGCGGCGGCAGTTCGCCGAGGGTCGGGGCGTCCCCTGCCTGATGGCGGTGCACCAGGACGCGACCGGCAACGCCAGGGACCTCGTCCTCGCCTACGCGAGCGGCATCGGCGGCGGCCGCGCCGGGGTGATCGAGACCACGTTCAAGGACGAGTGCGAGACCGACCTGTTCGGGGAGCAGGCCGTGCTGTGCGGCGGCGCCACCGAGCTGGCCCGCGCCGGCTTCGAGACCCTGGTCGAGGCGGGCTACGACCCCCGCCTCGCCTACTTCGAGTGCCTGCACGAGCTGAAGCTGATCGTCGACCTGATGTACGAGAAGGGCATCCAGGGCATGCGTGACTCGATCTCCAACACGGCCGAGTACGGCGACATGACCCGCGGCAAGGAGGTGATCACCGCCCAGACGCGCGACGCGATGCGCAAGCTCCTCGCCGACATCCAGTCGGGCGAGTTCGCGAAGGAGTGGATCGCCGAGAACCGCGCCGGGGCCGAGAACTTCCAGCGACTGCGCGAGGAGGCCGCCGGCCATCAGGTCGAGCAGGTGGGCAGGGAGCTCCGCAAGATGATGCCCTGGATCGACGCCGAGCCCGGTCAATAGCCGGGCGGCGTGCGATCATGCGCCCGCTTCGTAACCGAAGGGAGAAGCCATGACCGAGACGCCAGAGACGCCGAGGACCCCAGAGCCGCCGACGGGCCCGCCCGCGGGAGCCCGAGCCACCGGCACCGCCGCCGCCCCCTCCGCCGTCGCCGGAGACTGCGGCGGAGGACTACCCGCTTCACGCCGACATCGATCACCAGGCCGAGTACAGCCGCTTCATGCCGCTCGTCAAGTGGCTGCTCGTGATCCCGCACTTCATCGTGCTGATCCTGCTGGCGATCGGCGCGTTGTTTGCGATCTTCATCTCCTTCTTCGCGGTGCTCTTCACCCGCCGCTACCCGCGCGGGCTGTTCGACTACGTGGTCGGCGTCTCTCGCTGGGCCTGGCGAGTGCAGGCCTACCTGTTGCTGATGGTGGACCCGTACCCGCCGTTCTCGCTCGAGGACGACCCGAACTATCCGGCCCGCTTCGAGATCGAGTATCCGGAGGACGGCGTGGATAGATGGCGGCCGCTCTTCGCCTGGATCCTGGCGATCCCCTATCTGATCATCGCCTCGATCCTGTTCTATCTGGCGGAGATCCTCACCTTCTTCGCCTTCTTCACGATCCTGTTCGCGAAGAAGTACCCGGAGGGGATGTTCAAGATCGCCCTCGTGGGCCTGCGCTGGCAGGCGCGCGCCAACGCCTACGCGTACTGGATGACCACCAAGTACCCGCCGTTCGTCTGGGCGTAGCGCGAAGCTGAGAAACCGCGGCCAGGTGGCGCGTTACTCGCGCATAGGGCGAGGGACGCGCCCCCCAGCTACGGGAGCTGTCATTCGTGCGGGGGCAGCGCACGCTTCAGCTTCAGCGGCTGATCGAGCTTGCTCATCTCTCTTCCTCTCGGGCAGTAGGTCTCTGAGAGGGCCGTACGCCTCTGGGCGCCCGATGGCGCCAGATGCCGCTATTGGGTGTGCGGGGGAACGGCAAACGTCTTTCCATTTCGACCCCTGGTGGGGCGGAGGAGCGTAGGATCGGGTTGACGGTCGCTGGCTCGCCGAGATCGCCCGGCGGCGATGCGGCCCGGAAGGAGGATCGTGTTCAGGCTTTTCGCGCGTAGAGACAGCGGCGGGCGACTGCCCCTGTCGCTTGGTCTCGCGACGGCCGCCGTCCTCCTCGCGGGGGCGGCGCCCGCTCAGTCCGCGCCGTTCGTCTACGTCACACATGTCGGCAGCGACAACGTCTCCCAGTACAGGGCTGGCGCCGGCGGGCTCCTGGCGCCGTTGTCGCCGCCCACGGTCGCTGCCGGCAATGCGTTGAAGGTGGCGGTGAGTCCAGACGGCAGGAGCGTTTACGTCGGTGAACAACAGCTTCGCCGGCACCATTTCTCAGTACACCGTGGGCCCGGGCGGGGCCCTCTCCCCAAAGAGCCCGGCCAGGGTGGCCGCCCGCACCAACCCGAACGGGGTGGCGGTAAGCCCGGACGGCAACAGCGTCTATGCCACCTTTTTCAACAGCGAGAACGGCCAAGGCGGCGTCTCGCAATACGACGCCGGCCCTGGCGGCGCGCTCTCGCCCAAGAGCCCTGCCACCGTGGCCTCGGCTGGCCTTGGCCCGACCGCCGTGGCGGTGAGCCCGGACGGCAAGAGCGTCTACGTAACCAACTACGCCAGCTTCAACGTTTCCCAGTACAACGTCGGCGCGGGCGGGAAGCTCTCGCCGAAGACCCCGGCCACGGTGGCCGCTGGCCACACCCCGGTCGGGGTCGCGGTGAGCCCGAATGGCCAGAGCGTCTACGTCACCAACATCTTCAGCAACAACGTCTCCCAGTACGACGTCGGCGCCGGCGGGGCGCTGTCGCCGAAGAGCCCGGCCACGGTGGGCGCCGGGGATGGCCCGCAAGCGGTGGCGGTGAGCCACAACGGAGACAGCGTCTACGTCGCCAACCTCTACAGCACCAACGTCTCCCAATACGACGTCGGCGGGGGCGGCGCGCTCTCCCCGAAGAGCCCGCCTACGGTGGCTGCGCGCACCAACCCGCACGGGGTGGCGGTGACGCCCGACAGCCGAAGCGTCTACGTCACGAACGAGGGCAGCGACAACGTCTCCCAGTACAACGTCGGCGCGGGCGGGAAGCTCTCGCCGAAGACCCCGGCCACGGTGTCCGCCGGCGACGCCCCCACGGGAATTGCGATCACCCCGCCCGCGGCGCCAGGCTGGGAGGGCCGGGTCACCAACGCGGCGTCTGGTTGCACTGCACAGGTCCAGGCGCCGTATCTCGATGGGAACCAGCAGGTCACCGCGTACACAAAGGTGACCTGCCCCAACGCGACTCAGCTGACGGTCAAGTCACGTCTCCGTGCTGCTTATCCGGGCTTCAATGACAGGACCGTGGCAGCCAACGGATGCTTGGGAGGAAGCGGCTGCGTCAGAACCCTGCCCAAGGGAACAACGTACGTCCGCCTGAGCTGTCCGAAGAGCCAGACCAGGCGGAACAACCAGCCGTACTACACGCACATCACCTTTTACCCAGGCACCAACAGCAACGCCAAGTCGACGACGAGGTCGAGGAACAAGACACTCTCGCCCTTCTGCGCATATTGAGCTCGACCCGTGCGTGAATCGTGCGTGTGCTACTCGCCGAGCACCTTGATGATCAGCCGCTTCGGGCGAAGGCCGTCGAACTCGGTGTAGAAGACCTGCTGCCAGGGGCCCAGGTCGAGCTGGCCGTCGGTGACCGGCACGATCGCCTGGTGGTGGACGAGCAGGTTCTTGAGGTGGGCGTCGCCGTTGTCCTCGCCGCCGCGGTGGTGGCGGTAGTCGCCGGGGTCGGGTGAGAGCTCCCGCGCGACCTCGTTCGCCGGCTCCCGCCAGCTCGGGGGCGCGACCTTGTCGAGCCACTCCAACGTGTCGGTGTGAAGGCCGGGCTCATCGTCGTTCACCCACACGCCGGCGGTGATGTGCATGGCGGAGACGAGCGCCATCCCCTCGGCGATCCCAGCCTCGTCCACGGCCGCCTGCACGTCGTCGGTGATCCGGATGAAGCCGCGCCGCTCGGGGACCTCGAACGTCTTGTAGACGGTGTGTGACTTCATCCGCGTCGCACGCTAACGAGAAGCGCGCGGGCGCGGCCCCGCGGGGCCGTTATGCGGTTGCGGCCCCGCCGTCGAGCCGGTCGATCAGCCTGAAGATCGCGCGCGTCTGAGCACGCACCACTTCCGTCTGGGCACGAACCTCCTCTCAGGATGCGCCAGGCGAGCC
>CAVUPJ010000008.1:0-144466 GCA_963743455.1 uncultured Actinomycetes bacterium
GCCGGCGGCGCTGGCGGGGGCTGCGATCGCGGTCGTCCTGCTGTTCGCCCTGATCCCGGAGGATGTCGAGCGTCGCCTGGGGGGCTTCGCGCGCGGGTACCGGTTTGCGCGCCACGCGCGGCGCCTGGCCAGCGGGCCGGCAACCCTCGCAAGCGGCACCCGTACGGCCATCGGCTTCGTCCGCGACCCGTCGCGAGGCGGGCTCGCGGTGCTCGGCGCGGTCGGCTTCTGGGCAGCCAACATCGCCATCCTCTGGGCGGCGTTCCACGCCTTCGATACCCAGGTCCCGCTCGGAGTCGTGGTGCAGGGGTTCTTCATCGGCATGGTCGCCAACCTGTTCCCATTCGCGCCCGGAGGGGTGGGGGCCGTGGACGCCGGGATGATCGGCACCTTCGTGCTGTTCGACGTCCCCAGCGCGGAGGTGTTCGCCGCCGTGCTCACTTACCGCTTGATCGCCTTCTGGCTGCCGATCCCGCCCGGTATCGTCGCCTTCCTCCAGCTCCGCAAGACGGTGGCGCGCTGGGAGGCACAAAGGACCGCGGCGCCAGTCAGCCCCGGGATCGCGGAAGCGTTTCGCGGGCCTGCCCCGCCCATTACTTCAGAAAGTAAAGTATAATGCCTGATCGGAGGCGAAACGGATGGGCCCTGAGCGAGACGGAGAGAACGTGAACGAGAAGCGAGTCGAGAACGTGATCATCGTCGGCGGCGCCTGCGCCGGCTACACGGCCGCCGTCTACACGGCCCGCGCCAACCTGGAGCCGCTGCTAATCGAGGGCTTCCAGTGGGGCGGCCAGCTCCAGAACACGACGGATGTCGAGAACTACCCCGGGTTCCCCGACGGGATCATGGGCCCGGAGCTGATGCAGGGCTTCCGCGCCCAGGCGGAGCGGTTCGGGACCCGATTCATAACCGACGACGCGACCCGGATCGAGCTCTCCGACGGCGGCATCCACCGCGTCTGGGTGGGCGACACCGAGCACCTGGCGAAGACGGTCATCCTCTCGATGGGCGCCGAGCCGAAGCGGCTCGGCATCCCGGGGGAGATGGAGCTGGGCGGGCGCGGTGTCTCGACCTGCGGCGTCTGCGACGGCGCCTTCTTCAAAGACGAGAAGGTGGTCGTGATCGGGGGTGGCGACTCGGCCATGGAGGACTCGATCTTCATCTCTAAGTTCGCCTCCGAGCTGGCCATCGTCCACCGCCGCGACGAGTTCCGCGCCTCGAAGATCATGCTGGAGCGCGCCCAGGCCACTCCGAACATCAGCCTGAAGACGCCGTACGTTCCCGAGGAGTTCGTGGCCGGGGACGACGGCAGGATCGCCAGCGTCCGCCTGCGTCACGCCGAGACCGGCGAGGTCGAGGAGTTGGAGGTTGGCGGTGCGTTCGTGGCCATCGGCCACAGTCCCCGCTCGGAGCTGGTGCGCGACCAGGTCGCCACCGACGAGCAGGGCTACGTGCTGACCCAGGATGGCTCCACCCGCACCGACCGAGCCGGCGTCTTCGCCGTCGGCGACCTGGTCGATCACACCTACCGCCAGGCGGTCACCGCCGCCGGCACGGGCTGCATGGGAGCGCTGGACGCCGAGTGGTACCTGCGCGACACGCCTCCCTCGCCCGAGGCGCACTGGGCCGGCAAGGCCGGCGAGGCGCTGGAGGGCGAGCCGACGACGGCCGAGAGCGGCGAGCCCGCCGCAGCCAAGCTGGCCTAGCGGCTCACCTCTGCCCGCGGCATTGGCCGGGTAGCCGCTCGACCTTGCGTTTCGCCGGGTGCAGCGCGATCCGGGCCCCGTAGGTGTTGTTCGAGTTGTCGGACTCGCGCAGCAGGTTGGCCGGATCGGCCCGAGATACCAGGCAATAGCGCCCGCGGCGCAGCCCGGTCACGTTGAGCTGCTGTCCGGGGAGGCCGTAGCGGTAGGTGTCGGTCCAGCCGATGGAGAGCCCATCGATCGAGTCACGGTCGCAGTCCGGGCTGCCCGCGGGGTAGTAGGAGCGCGCCGGCGAGCCGGGCAGGCGCGCGAACCGGTGGTCGGTGTCGACGATGCAGAAGCTGATCTTCCTCGAGCGGACCACCGTTCGGCCGTTCTTTGAGCGCACCAGCTTGTAGCGCGAGAAATTGAGCACGTGCCAGTGGTCGTGCGCCCGGTGATATCGCTCGCAGCCGAACCGGCGGTGGCGAGACTGGCCGTCCTGCTCGCGATCGAAGACGTTGTCGGCGTTGGAGTCCAGGAAGATCCGCTGGTAGGTCGTGCGGTCGTTGGCGGGGTTCCCGTCCCCGTCGCAGTCGTTCGAGCGGGCGCTGGGGTAAACCTCGAGCGGGCCGCGGCCCCTGTTTCCGATCTCGTTCGTAAGCCGCAGGAGGAGCTTCCCGCCGCTCCGCTCCATGAGCAGGTCCGTCTGGCCCACTCGCAGCGTCACGAGGTCGGGCAGCAGGGGAGCCGCACCGGCCGTCGATGCGGTCGCGCCGCCCGCGATCAGGAGGGCCGTCCCTGCAGCGGTTAGAGTTCGGCTCCCCAGCCTTAGGAGGAAGCTGCCGATGGCCGTTGTCGACGTTCCCAAGGTCAAGATCGAGAGTATCGGTCTGCGTCCCTTCCACGAGTTCGACCAGGCCAACGACACCTGGCCGCGCGGCGACCGCCCGGCGGCGATTCGAGAGGCCGCGGCGGAGTTCAGGGCGCGCTTCGCCAAGCCGGACAACCAGGTACGCGCGATCCGCACGGTGGACATCGCCTCGGCCGGCTACCCGCTGAAGTTCGCGTTCGGCGGCGCCGCCAGGGCGCCGAACCCCTACGTCAACATCATCAACCGCCTCCAGGTGGTCCAGTTCGAGGACTTCGACGGGCAGCTACGGACGCTCGCCTACGAGCCGACCGTTCCAGAGGGACCCGCCGAGGCCCCCTACTACGCACAGCAGATCGAGAAGCTCGGCGAGTTCCTCTCCTACAAGGTCCTGGCGACGATCTGGAACCATCCCGACGAGGCGCTGATCAAGACCGGGCTGCGTCCCGAGGATGTCGACTACGTCAGCTTCGATCACCTCCACGTCCAGGACCTGCGCTTCGTGCTCGGCACCACCGAGCCGATTTCAGGCGAGGCGGCGCCGCGCCCGCCGCTTTTCCCGAACGCGAAGCTGATCGCCCAGCGCAAGGAGTGGGACACCTTCGCCTCGCTTCACCCGATGCAGTGGGCTTGGTACGTGAAGGACGGGATCAAGGACCTGGTCACCGACAACGTCGTTCTGGTGGATGGCGACGTCGAGCTGGGCAAGGGCGTGGCGCTGGTCTGGACCCCCGGCCACACCGACGGCAACCACTCGCTCTGTGTCAACACCGAGGACGGCGTCTGGGTTTCGTCGGAGAACGGCGTCGCGGCCGACTCCTGGCATCCTCACCTGTCGAAGATCCCCGGTGTCCGCAAGACCGCCGAGTTCTTCGGGCGCGAGGTGATCCTCAACTCGAACACGCTGGAGGACTCGATCGACCAGTACGACTCGATGCTGAAGGAGAAGGCGCTGGCCGACCCCAACAAGCGCGACCCGCGCTGGCTCAACGTCTTCCCGTCCTCGGAGATGGCGAGCTGGAAGCGCCAGTGGCCTGCCGTGCCGACGTTCGTCTACGGCGGCATCAACTGCGGCGTGATCGAGCGTCCAGAATCGAGTAACGGGAAGCGCAAGTAGCCGCAACCGAGGCGGCCACGTCGAGTGAGCGATTGGGGACCCATACGGTCCCCAAACCCGCACTCGATCTCATATCGGCCGACATCACCCGGCGCCGTCCTGCTGGGCGAGCAGATCACCGTCGCCACGGTCGCCGGGCTGGCGCTGATCCTGGCCGGCTCCTGGCTGGCGGTGGAGGGCTCGTATGCCGCGGCGTCGCGAAGCAGGGGCGCCACCCGATAGCGCTCAGAGTCCAACTCCGATCCCAGCGCGTCCAGGACGCTGACCAGGCGGCCCGGGCCGATCGCCTCGGCCCACTCGAACGGCCCGCGCGGCCAGTTGAAGCCGAGCCGCATTGCCACGTCCACGTCCTCGGGCGTGGCGACGCCCTCGCCGACGGCGAAGTGGGCCTCGTTGACGATCTGGGCCAGGATGCGCCCCAGGACGAGCCCGGGCGCCTCGCCCACCCACTCGACCTGCTTGCCCATGGAGCGGAAGTAGGCCTCCGCGGCTTCGGCGTCCGCGTCAGTCGTCGCCGGCACGCGTGCCAGCTCGACCAGCGTGGCGGCGTCCAGGCTCGGGAAGGCCTCGAAGTGGACCGAGTCCTCGATTTCGGCGTTTCGGCTCCAGGCTGAATCGCGATCCGCCGGCTTTGGGTCGTCGGGCCGGTGCGGGCCGTGGCCGTAGTCGTAGTAGCCGCGCCCGGTCTTGCGGCCGTGGCGCCCCTCGGCCACCATCCGCTCCTGGATCGGGTGCGGCTGCCAGCGAGGCTCGTGCGAGCCCTGCTCCCAGAACGACTTCGCGACCTCGAAGTTGACGTCGACGCCGACCAGGTCCATCAGCTCGAAGGGGCCCATGCGAAAGCCGCCCCCGATCCGCACGATCCGGTCGATCTGATCGTGCGTTGCGATCCCCTCGCCCAGCAGGCGCAGAGCCTCCAGCGTGAAGGGGCGCGCCGTCCGGTTGGCGACGAAGCCGATCGCGTCGGCGGCGCGAATCGGCTCCCGGCCCATCGCGCGGGCCACCTCGGTGGCGATCGTGAGCGCCCGCTCCGAGGTCCGCTCTCCGGCGACGACCTCCACCAGCCGCATCGCGGCCGGCGGGTTGAAGAAGTGCATGCCGCAGACCCGCTCGGGCTGTGGCACCCCGGCCGCGATCGCGGTCACCGACAGCGACGAGGTGTTGGTGGCCAGGATCGCCTCCGGCCCGCAGATGGCGGCCAGCCGGCTTGAACAGCTCGCGCTTCAGCTCCAGGTCCTCGGGAGCCGCCTCGATCACCAGCTCGCACTTCGCCAGGCCCTCGAGCGTCGAGGCTGCGCGGAGGCGAGCCGACGCGGCCTCGGCCTCCGCCTGCGTCCAGCGGCCGCGGTCGGCTCCTTTGACCAGCGCGTCGCGAAGCCGCTCCTCGCCGGCGCGCAGCGCTTCGGGCACCGGGTCGTGCAGGTAGGTCTCGAATCGCCCCAGGCACGCGAGCTGCGCGATCCCCGCGCCCATCGTTCCGGCGCCGACGACGCCCAGGCGCTCGATCACGCCGGGAGTTGTGGCGGCGACTCGCCCTCGTAGTAGTCGACGGCGTCCTCGACCCGCCACATGTGCGAGACCTCGTCCGGGCTTCCGAGGAAGGCGTCGGCCATGATCTTGCGGGAGTCGGGATAGCCGCACACCTCGGGATCCTTGCTCTCGCTGAGGAGCAGCATCCGCACGGTGCTCATCGCTGCGGTTCGCGACCTGGTGCGCGCCCTCGACGCCGGTCGCGAAAGCGACCACCTCGCCGGCCTCAAGCTCGCGCCACCCTTCGGCTGTGCGCAGGCTGGGCCGGCCCGAGACCACGACCAGCATCTCCTCCTCGGCCCCGTGCCAGTGGTACGGGCAGACCGCCTGCCCGGGATCGAGCTCATAGAGGCTCGCGCCGAGCTGAGCGCAGCCGGCCTGCCGCCCCAGCCGGGCGCGACGGTGCGCGAACCCGGGCTGCTCCTCGGTGTCGTCGAAGACGGGCTGAAACAGGTTCGGGCCGGTCATCCGGCCTCCCCGGGCGGCTCCTCGCCCTCCCAGTAGTCGACCGCGTCGCCCGGCTTGAAGAAGCGCTGGCCGCCGCTTCCCCGGGCTCCCGGCGCCCGCTCGAGTGCGCCGACCTTGCCGGTGTCCGGGTACTCCGTGATCTCGGGGACGATCATCGTGCTGAGCACGAAGAACGTCGCCCTCTCGGGGCCGCGGTTGACGATCTGGTGAGCGCCATCCTCGCCCGCCCGAAACGCGACCACCTCTCCTTCGGCCAGCTCCCGCCAGCCCGACGGCGAACGCAGGCTGGGTCGGCCCGAGAGGACGATCAGCAATTCCTCGTTGGCCGCGTGCCAGTGATACGGGAAGCTCGCCTGGCCCGGCGGCAGCTCGTAGAGGCTGGCACCCAACCGCTCGCTCCCCGCCTGCCAGCCGATTCTCGCGCGCCGGTAGGTGAAGCCCGGTCGATCCTCCTCGTGATCGAACGCCGGCTCGAAGACGTTCGCCACACTCACCTCCCCCTGAATCGCGGCTTTCGCTTCTCGAGGAACGCATCCATGCCCTCGAGCCGGTCCTCGGTGGCCATCGACAGCTCGTACAGCCGCCGTTCGTGCTCGAGGCCGGCGCTCAGCGTCGTCTCCTCGGCGGCGAGCACGGCCTGCTTGGCGAGCCGGGCGGCGATCGGAGGGCGCCTGGCGATCCGCTGCGCCAGCTCCAGCGCCCGGTCGAGCCACTCGCCCGCGGCGGCGACCTCGTTCACGATGCCCAGCCGGGCGGCCTCACCGGCGTCGATCCGCCGGCCGGTGAGCACCAGCTCCATCGCCCGCTGCTTGCCGACCACGCGAGCCAGCCGCTGGGTCCCGCCGCCGCCCGGAATGATCCCGAGGGTGATCTCCGGCTGGCCGAACTCGGCGGTCTCGGAGGCGACGATCAGGTCGCAGAGCAGGGCCAGCTCGCAGCCGCCGCCCAAGGCGAAGCCGGAGACGGCAGCGATCAGCGGCGTCCGGCAGCCGGCCAGCCGCCCCCAGAAGGCGCGCGCCGGGTGGCGCAGCGACTCCTCGAAGGTGCGCTCGCGCAGCGCGCCGATGTCGGCTCCGGCCGCGAACACGTCGTCGGAGCCGGCGATCACCAGGCAGCGGATCTCGGGGTCGAGGTCGAATCGCTCGACCGCGGCGGCGAGCTCCTCCATCAGCTCGGGCGACAGCGCGTTCCGCGCCTCCGGCCGGTTCAGCCGGCACAGCGCCACCTGCCCGTCGACGCTCGTCTCGACCAGCCCGCTCACGCTTGGACGCGGGGGGGAGTCATCGCGTTGATCCCCGTTGCCTCGCGGCCGATGATCAGCTTCTGGATCTGCGAGGTCCCCTCGTACAGCGTGGTGACGCGCGCGTCCCGCAGGTAGCGCTCGACCGGGTAGTCGTCCACGTAGCCGGAGCCGCCGTGCACCTGGATCGCGAGGTTGGCGCACTCGACCGCCGACTCGGTCGCATAGAGCTTGGCCACCGAGGTCTCGAGCGTGTTCGGCTTGCCCTCGTCCTTGAGGATCCCTGCCCGGCGCACCAGCAGGCGCGCCGCGTCCCGCCGCGTGACCATGTCGGCGATCATCTCCTGGACGAGCTGGAAGCTCGCGATCGGGACCCCGAACTGCTCTCGCTGCTTGGCGTAGTCCACCGAGGCCTGGACGCAGCCCTCGCAGATCCCGACGCACCCGGCCGCCACCGAGTAGCGACCCGAGTCGAGCGCCGTCATCGCGATCTTGAAGCCGTCGCCCACTTCCCCGAGCAGCGCGTCCTCGGGGAGGTCGACCTGATCGAGGGCGATCGAGGCGGTGTCCGAGGCGCGCAGCCCGAGCTTGCCGTGGATCTCCTGGGAGGAGTAGCCCTCGCTGGAGGTCGGGACACAGAAGCAGGCGATCCCGCGATGGCGCTTGTCCGGGTCGGTTTGGGCGAAGATCAGCGCCAGCTCGGCGTGGTTGCCGAGCGAGATCCACATCTTCTGGCCGTTGATCCGCCAGCGGCCGTTCTCGAAGGAGGCCCGGGTTCGCATGGATGCCGGGTCCGAGCCCGCGTCCGGCTCTGAGAGGCCGAAGCAGCCGAGCGCCTCGCCGGAGCACAGACGCGGCAGCCAGTGGCGCTTCTGCTCCTCCGATCCCCAACGCTCGATCGAGCCGCAGACGAGCGAGGTCTGGACCGAGACCACCGTGCGGCATGACGAGTCGCCGCGCCCCACCTCCTCGACGATCAGGCCGTAGCTGACGTAGTCGAGGCCGCGGCCGCCGTATTCCTCGGCCACGGGCGCTCCCAGGTAGCCCATGTCGCCGAGCCGCCGGGCGAGCTCGCGGTCGAAGCGAGCGGCGCGGTCGTTGTCGCGGGCGCGGGGGACGATCTCGTTGTCGACGAAATCGCGCGCCGTCTCCTGGATCAGGCGCTGCTCGTCGCTGAGGTCGAGGTCCACGCTGGACTCCTTGCCTACGCGCTCGCCTGCGAGGCTCCGAGCGCTTCCTCGACGGCTCGCCTGAATGCCTGCTCGGCCTCGAGCGTGCGCGGCCCCGGCGTCTCGAGCGGACGGTCGTCGATCGCCGCCACCGGCTGCACCTCGCGGACGGTCGAGGCCAGGAAGGCCTCGCGGGCGCCGAGCAGGTCCTCGACCGGGAACTCGCCCTCCTCGACGTGGAGCGAGCGCGCGATCTGCGCGCGGGTGATCGACTCGAGGATGCCGGAGTCGATCGAGGGCGTTCGAAGCCCCGCCTCCGGCGAGACCCAGAAGATCGTCGAGGTGGGGGCCTCGAGCACGATGCCGTCGGGCCGCACCAGCACGGCCTCGTCGGCGCCGCGGCCCTGGGCGATCCGGGTCGCCTCCATGTTGGCCGCGTAGGAGAGCGACTTGACGCCGGTGAGGATGACGCTGGGCGAGTAGGTGACGGTGGCCAGGCGCACGCTGGCTCGCCCGCTGCGGGAGGCTCTCGGTGAGCAGGATCCGGCGGCCCGCCCGGGTGAGCCACGATCCGAAGCTGCGCGTCTTCGGTCCCGAGCTCGGCCAGCAGCGCTTCCAGCTCGCGCTCGATCAGGGACCGCTCCACGGGCAGCTCGATCGCCGCCGCGGAGCGCTCCAGGCGGTCGAGGTGCTCGCGAAGCGCGAAGGGGTGGCCGCGATACAGCCGGATCACCTCGAACACGCCGTCGCCGCGGTACACGCCGTCGTCCGGCAGGGGGATGGTCGCCTCGGTCGTCGCCGAGATTCGCCCGTCGACGCTCGCCAGCTCCTTCGCGGCCATGGACGCGAGGCTATCCAACCTCGGGGTTCTCGACGATCGTCGCCACGCCCTGCCCGACCCCCACGCACAGCGCCGCGATCCCGTAGCGGGCGCCGCGCCGGCGCAGCTCCCAGACCAGCGTTGTCAGGATGCGCGCCCCGGAGCAGCCGAGCGGGTGGCCGAGGGCGATCGCCCCGCCGTTCACGTTCAGCCGCTCCTCCTCGATCCCCAGCTCGCCGATGCAGGCGAGGACCTGGGCGGCGAACGCCTCGTTGATCTCGATCAGGTCGATCTGGTCGATCCCGAGGCCGGCGGCGTCGAGCGCCCGCCGGATCGCCGGCACGGGCCCCATTCCCATGTAGGCGGGGTCGACGCCGGCGACCCCGATCGAGACGATCCGCGCCAGGGGGCGGGCGCCGATCGCCTCGGCTCGCTCGGCCGAGGCAAGCACCAGGCAGGCGGCGCCGTCGTTGAGGGTCGAGGCGTTGCCCGCCGTCACCGTGCCGCCGTCGCGGAACGCCGGCCGCAGCCGGGCCAGCTTCTCGAGCGAGCTGTCGGTGCGCGGCCCCTCGTCGCCGGCCACCACGACCGGGTCGCCGCCGCCGGCCGAAGGTGCCTCCACGGCACCAGCTCGTCGGCGAACCGCCCCTCGGCGCCGGCCGCGACCGCGCGGGCGTGGCTCTGGAGCGCGAAGCGATCCTGCTCGTCGCGCGCGATCCCGTAACGCTCGGCGACGTTCTCGGCCGTCTCGCCCATCGACTCGGTCGAGTAGCGCTCCGCCAGCCGCGGGTTGACCAGGCGCCAGCCCGAGCGCCGTGTCGTGCATCGTCTGTGGCCCGCGCGGCAGCCCGGCCTCCGGCTTCGGCACCACCCACGGGGCGCGGCTCATGGACTCCGCGCCACCGGCCAGGTACAGGTCCCCCTCGCCCAGGCGCAGGGCGCGCGAGGCCTGGTTCACGGCCTCCAGGCCCGACGCGCAAAGGCGGTTGACGGTTACCCCCGGGACCTCCGCCGGCAGGCCGGCCAGAAGCGCCGCCATCCTGGCGGCGTCGCGGTTGTCCTCGCCCGCCTGGTTGGCGGCGCCCAGGTAGACGTCGCAAACCGCCGCCGGGTCGATCCCGGTTCTCTGGACGGCCTGCGCGAGCACGTGCGCGGCGAGGTCGTCGGGCCGCACCCCGGCAAGCGCCCCGCCATAGCGGCCCATGGGCGTCCGAACGGCGTCGACGATCAAAGCGTCTAAGGTTGCGGCAGAGGGCTCCATGGACTTCATTCTCCTAACCCTGGGAATGGTCGGCTTCATCGTCTTGGTGCTCGTCCTCCTGGCACGGGCGTACCCGGGTAGCGGCGCCGATCTCGTGGACTGGCGGCCGACGCGCTCCTACGAGGACGAGGCGCGCTTGGAGAGCGAGGACATCCAGCAGATGATCGAGGCGCAGAACGAGATGCGCCGCCGCCGCGGCGAGCGCGAGCTGACGCGGGCGGATGCCGCGCGAATGGCGCAGGAGGACGAGGCGCTCCGGGAGCGCCAGCGGCCCTCGCACGACGAGCGGCTCACGGAGCTCGAGGACTAGCCTGGCGCGGGCGTTGATCGTCGGCTGCGGATGTCGCGGCCAGGAACTGGGCAGGCGCCTGGTCGGCGCTGGATGGCAGGCTCGCGGAACCACTCGCGATCCGGGCAATTCCGAGGACATCCTGGCCGCCGGGCTGGAAGCGGTCATCGCCGACCCGGATCGGGTCGGCTCGGTCCTCGATCACGTCGGCGACGTGGCGCTGGTCTTCTGGCTGTTCGGCTCCGCGCTCGGCGAGCCCGAGGCGATCGCCGCCATCCACGGCCCGCGGCTGGAGCGCCTGATGGAGGAGATCGTCGACACGCCGGTTCGTGGCTTCGTGTACGAGGCCGGGGGGGAGGTGCCGCGCCATCACCTCGAGCGTGGCGCCCAGATCGTCCGCGAGGCGGGGGAGCGGTGGCGAATCCCGGTCGAGATCGTCGCGCGAGGACCCCGGCGACTGGGAGGCCTGGACCGAGGCGATGCTGGCCGCCGCCGAGCGGCTGACCGGCGTCCCGAAGAAGCTGAGAGTCAGCCGGGCCCCAGCCGCTCCAGCAGGTCGCCCACGATCCGGCCCGTGGCCCCCCAGATCAGGTGCTCGCCGACCGTGTAGGTGGGGGTGCGGAAGGGGACGCCGCGCCGCACCAGGCGGCGCATCGCGAAGCCGGCGCGGAGCTCGTCGAGCCGGAAGAGGAGGATCGCGGCCACTTCGCTGGGGCTCGGCTTGAACGCGAGCCCCTCGGGGATCAGGCCCACGAACGGGTGGACCTTGTAGCCGGTGACGAAGGTGCCGACCGGGGGCAGGGCGCCGATCACCTCGACGTCGGCGGGGTCGAGCCCGATCTCCTCCTCGGCCTCGCGCAGCGCGGTCGCGATCAGGTCCTCCGCCGGATCGTCCTGGCGGCCGCCGGGAAACGAGATCTCGCCGGGGTGGCGCCGCAGGTCCGCCCGGCGCTCCGTGAACACCAGGCCGGGCTGCTCGGGGTGGCCGAAGATCGGGATCAGCACCGCCGCGTCGGTCCCGCCCGGCGCCTTCATCGCGGCCGCCTCCACCGGGTCGAGCAGGACGCTGCGAAGGGCGTCGACCACGCTCAGGGGGCCGCCACTAGATGATCACCTGCACGGTCCCGCCGTCGACGCTCCAGGCGGCGCCGGCGACGTAGGAGGCGCGCTCCGAGCAGAGGAAGACGATCGCGTCGGCGATCTCCTCGACCTCGGCGAGGCGGCCGATCGGCCGCTTGGCGCCGGCCGCGTCGAGCGCTTCGGTGCGGCTGTCGTGGCCTCCGACCTGCTGCGACTGGTCGAGCAGGCCGCCCTCGGCCATCCAGAGCTCGGACTTGGTCGGGCCTGGGCAGACGGCGTTGACGAGCACCCCGTCGGGGGCGTAGCGGTCGGCGAACAGGCGCGAGAGCGAGAGCTCGGCGGCCTTGGCCACCGAGTACTCCGGCATCAGCGCCGAGGGCCGCTTGGCGGCGGTCGAGCTGACGTTGACGATCCTCCCCCAGCCGCGCTCGGCCATCGGCGGCGCGGCCGCGCGCATGGCCCGCAAGGGCGCCATCACGTTCAGCTCCCAGGCCGCCTGCCAGTCCTCGTCGGGCACCTCGTCCAGGGGGCGCCACTTGGCCGTGCCGGCGTTGTTGACCAGCACGTCGAGCTGGCCGAAGCTGTCGGTCGCGGCGACGAGGATTCGCTCGCCGGCATCCGGCTCGGTGACGTCGAGGGCCAGGGGCTCGGCCCGGCCGCCGGCGAGCGCGCATTCCCGCGCGGCGTCGGCGAGTGAGTCGGCGGAGCGGGCCACGAGCAGCACGCTGGCGCCCTCGGCGCAGAGCCGGCGGGCGACCTCGCGGCCGATGCCGCGGCTGGCGCCGGTGATCGCGCAGGCCTTGCCGTCGAGCCCCAGGTCCACGTGACTCCTAGACCAGCTCGACCCGGTCCTCGATCGAGATCTCGGTCTCGTGGCGCAGGGCGCGGTGGACCGGGCACTTCCCGGCGATCACCTTGAGGCGCTCGGCCTGCTCGGAGGTCAGCCCCTTCGGCAGTCGCAGCATGACCACGAACGAGCTCGGCACGGGGGAGGAGCCGTACTCCATCTCCACCTCCACCTCGACGTCGCCCAGCTCCCAGCCCTTGCGGTTCGCGTACATCTCCATCGTGATCGCGGTGCAGGCGGCGAGGGTGGCGGCAAGCGCGCGGGTGGGGGAGGGGCCCTGGTTGGCGCCGCCGGACTCCTCCGGCTCGTCGATCACCAGGCGGTGGCCGCCCTGGATCTCGACGTCGTGGGTGTATCCCTGGCGGCGTCGAGCCGTGGCCCTAACCATCCCCGGCCTCCGCGGCGCGGCCCTCGAACAGCTCCGGATCGTCGACGTCCGCGAAGCGGGCCATGGCGAAGGCAAGGTCGGAAGCCCGGTTCAGGAAGCGCAGCACGGCCTCCGAGGCGAGCCCGTCGGCCTGCTTCAGGGCGACGACGCGCCGCTCCGCGCGACGGATCGTCGTGCGGGCGACGTCGAGCTGGGCGGAGAGCGTGGTGCCGCCGGGGAGCACGAACTTCGGCGGCAGGTCGACCCGCTCCATGTAGCGGTCGATGATCGGCTCGAGCCCCTCGACCATCGCGTCGGTGACCCGGCTGACCCCGTCCTGGAGGCGCCCGGCCGCCTCAGGCGCCGTTGCCAGCTCGGCACCGGCCACGAACAGCTGCCGTTGCAGCTCCACCAGGTCGGCGGCGAGCTCCGCGTCGTCGGGGCCGCAGAGCGAACGGGCCACGCCGAGGGCGGCGCCGGCTTCGTCGAGGGCGCCGTAGGCCTCGGTGCGGGCGTCGGTCTTGGCGACCCTGCCGCCGTACCAGAGCGAGGTGGTGCCGTCGTCGCCCTTGCGCGTGTAGATCTTCATCAGCTCAGTGGATTGAACACCACTCCCGTCAGCACCTTCGGGAAGAAGTAGGTGGACTTGGGGGGCATCGTCTCGCCGTGGGCCGCGATCTCGCGCACCTGCTCGACCGGCGTGGGGCGAAGCAGGAAGGCGGCCTGATAGGCGCCCTCGTCGAGCAGGCGCAGCGCTTCGGCGACGCCCTTCGCGTAGCCGAGGCCGCGCTTGGCGGCGATGTCTGCGTCCGAGAGCCCCAGCGTGCGCTTCAGGATCAGCTCTTCGAGGATCACCGCGTCGAGACGCCGGTAGGCCTCCGATTGGTCGGCGAGCGCTTCGTCGATCGCGGCGGTGTCCTTGAGCCGGAGGCGAAAGCCGCGACGGTGGTGGGCGTCGATGTAGCCGAAGACGCCCGTGCCGTCGCTGCCGGCGGGATCGAGGTCGTCCGCGGTCCACCTCCTCGAGCTCGAAGTGCTCGCGTATCCCCTCGGCCAGCCGCTCCTGGGCGCCGCGGTCGAGGTCGCTGAGCAGGCGGTGGGTGCCGAAGATCGTCAGGCCGGGGTCCTGGAGCGAGACCAGGCACATGAGCGTGTAGCGATGCGGGCCCTCGCCGCCGATCTGGTCGGCGTAGGTGCGGGAGGTCTCGTAGCGGTGGTGCCCGTCGGCGATCAGAAGCTCGGCGTCGGCCAGCTCCGCGGCGAGCGCCTCGTGGACGGCGGGGTCGGCGACCCGCCAGATGCGATGCACGGTGCCGTCGGAGTCCGTGACCTCGCCCCAGGGGTCGGCGCCCAGCTGGGGCTCGATGTGGCGCCAGGCATCTCCGGGGTGCAGGGCGAAGATCGGCGACAGGTTGTGGCGGGTGGCCTCGGTCAGCCGCAGGCGGTCCTCCTTGGGCCCGGGCTGGGTGCGCTCGTGGGGGCGGACGAGGCCGGGGCCGTATTCGGTCACGCGCACCCGGGCGAGGAACCCGTGGCGGGTGCGCGGGCTGCCGTCGGGCCCCTGGTAGTCCTGGGTCAGCGCCCAGATCGCCGGCTCGCGGTCGGCCGTCAGCACGCCCTGGAGGGTCCAGGCCTCGAGCGTCTCGTCGGCGTGCTCGTACGGGTCGCCGCCGGCCGGGCGCCTGCGGCAGGTCGATCTCGACCACGTTCAACGGCGAGCGGGCGAGCAGCTCGGCTCGCAGCCTCGGATCGATGACGTCATAGGGCGGCGCGGTGACGTCCGCCGAGCGAGGGGATCGCGCTCAGGTTGTAGTGCAGCGCCTGGAGTGGCCGGACCTCCGCCATCGCGGCGGAACCCTAGCTGCGGGGGCCCAATGCCAGCTCCTTGAGATCGGGGTGGCCGGATTTGAACCGGCGATCTCACGCCCCCAAAGCGCGCGCGATACCAGACTTCGCTACACCCCGACGCAGATCGAGTCTAGCCTCAGGTCTCCTGCAGTCCTGAAGGACCAGGGTCAATCCAAGGACCAGGGTCAGTGCCCCCGGGAGGACTCGAACCTCCGACCTGCTGCTTAGAAGGCAGCCGCTCTGATCCAACTGAGCTACAGGGGCTGCAGCTGCAGGATAGGTGGAAAAACCGCCGAGGCGGCATTGAGGAGACCCGCAGCGGCGCTTGCAGCCCGCGATCAAGACCCCTCGGAGAGCCCGGCGGCTTCGAGGGCACGCTGGCGGTCCGCGAAGACCTTGATGCGATACGGAGTCCCGTCTCGCATCCAGGCGACGTGGGCGATGCTCTCCTCGACCTCGGCCCCGCTCCCGTGGCCGACGGCAACCGAGCGGATGAAGGCGACGACGGCGTCCCCTGCGTCAAGCAACTCCTCCACCTCGACGCGAAACTCAGCCCAGACGTCAAATCCCGCTTCCAAGAAGGACCGGTACGCCTCGCGGCCGCGGAAGACGCCCTCGTCCGGCAGGCGGTCGGAGACGTCGAACTCGACCTCCGGGTCCATCCCGGCGAGCATCCCATCGATGTCGCCCCGCTCGTAGAGGTCGTAGAGCCTCGCTGCAGCCTCGACGTTCTCCCGCGACATGGTCCGGGCAGTATTCCGCCTCGTCGTTGCTGTGGGATGTCTCGATCCCACGGCACGCAGGCATCATTCGGCGGGCGCTCCTCCCGGTACATTGAGTGACGCGCGGTGAGCGTAGCTCAGTTGGTAGAGCTCCTGGTTGTGGTCCAGGTGGTCGCCGGTTCGAGTCCGGTCGCTCACCCCTTACTGGCCGACGCAACGGTGGGTTAGCGTCGCTCTAGGCAAGAGAGGAGCCCTGATGAAGCATCGTCATCACCTGCCCCAGTTGGACGGCGGCCTGTTCCTCACCGACGGCGGGATTGAGACCACGCTGATCTTCCACAACGGCATTGACCTCCCGCTGTTCGCCGCTTTCGACCTGCTCAAGGACGACGAGGGCGCGGAGACGCTGCGCCGCTACTTCGAGCCCTGCGCCGCGCTACGGCGCGCGACCACGGCGCGGGCTTCGTACTGCGAGAGCCCCACCTGGCGGGCCAGCCCCCGTTGGGCGGTTCCTCGGCTACTCGCACGAGCAGCTGGCCGACATGAACCCGCAGGGCGATCGCGCTGATGGAAGAGCTGCGCGAGGAGTACGAGTGGCCGACACGCCGGTCGTGATCAGTGGCTGCGTCGGACCGCACGACGACGGCTACAACCCGGTCGAGATCCTGAGCGCTTCCGCGGCCCAGGAATACCACTCGACCCAGATCGGCACGTTCGCGCGGACCGCGGCGGACATGGTCACAACGATCACGATGACCTACGCCGAGGAGGCGCTGGGCGTGACGCGGGCGGCTACGGAGTCGGACATGCCCGTCGCGATCTCCTTCACGGTGGAGACCGACGGTCGGCTGCCGAGCGGCCAGCAGCTCGGCGAGGCGATCGAGCAGGTCGACGAGGAGACCGACCGCGGACCCGCCTACTACATGATCAACTGTGCCCATCCGACCCACTTCGACGAGGTGCTGGAAGGCGACGGGACATGGAAGGCGCGCATCCGCGGCGTCGCGCGAACGCCTCCACCATGAGCCACGCAGAGCTCGACGAGGCCACCGAGCTCGATGACGGCGACGCCGCAGACCTAGGCGCCCGCTACGCGGCGTTGGCCTCCAAGCTGCCCGAGCTCAACATCCTAGGCGGCTGCTGTGGCACCGACCACCGGCACGTACGCGAGGCATGCGAAGCATGGCCGACTCGGTCGACAGAGACATGAGCAAGGTCAGAGCCCAGATCACGGTTTCGGCGGACGGCTACGTTGCCGGACCCAACCAGAGCGAGGAGAACCCGCTCGGCGAGGGCGGCGAGAGTCTGCACGATTGGGCCTTCCCGCTGAGGGCCTTCCGCGAGCACCACGGCAGGGAGGGCGGCGAGGTGAATGCGAGCAACGCCGTCCTCGAGGAGGCGCAGGCGAACGTCGGCGCCGAGATCATGGGCCGGGGGAAGTTCGGGGGCGGGCCCGGCCCGTGGGGCGACGATCCCTGGCTGGGATGGTGGGGCGACGATCCCCCTTTCCACATGCCCGTCTTCGTGCTCACCCACCACGAGCGCGAGCCGCTGACGCTCTCGGACACGACGTTCACCTTCGTCACCGACGGGATCGCGTCGGCCCTGGAGCAGGCCAGGGCGGCGGCCGCCGACAAGGACGTCACGGTCGGGGGCGGCGCCGACGCCATCAACCAGTTCCTGGCGGCCGGGCTCGTCGACGAGCTCGAGCTGAACGTCGTCCCGCTGGTGCTCGGCGGCGGCGCCCGGCTGTTCGAGGGCGTCGGCCCCGACCTTGCGCTGGAGCAGGTCCGGGCCGTCGAGGCGCCCGGAGTGACTCACCTGAAGTACCGCGTGGCGCCTCAGGCGTGAGCGATCACTTGGCGTCGCCGTACTCGTCGTGGCGGTTCCACCACCCATACGGCGGGGTCTGCGGGTAGCCCTCCGGCGAGTCCTCCCACTCCTCCTGGCGCCCGAGGGCCGTGATGTCGAGGTAGGTCCAGGTGCTGCCCATCGCTTCGTCGCCGCGGTTGTCCACGAAGTAGGTGCGGAAGATCCGCTCGCCGTCGCGAAAGAAGGCGTTGGTGCCGTGCCACTCGCGGACCCCGAAGTCGGTATCGAAATCGTCGGTGACCGTGTACCAGGGCATGTCCCAGCCCATCCGCGCCTTCAGGCGCTCGATCTCGGGCTGCGGCGCGCGCGAAGCGAACGCGAGCGTGGTGTCGCGGGCGTTCAGATGAGCGAGGTGGGCGACCTGGTCGGCAACGAACGAGCAGCCGGGGCACCCCTTCTCGGGCCAGCCGTCGACGTCGGGGTCGAAGAAGAAGCGGTAGACGATCAGCTGACGGCGCCCGTCGAAGAGGTCCAGCAGGCTCGCCGGGCCGTTCGGGCCCTCGAAGGCGTACTCCTTCTCCACGGCCATCCTCGGCATCCGCCGGCGTTCGGCGGCCAGCGCATCGCGGGCGCGGGTGAGCTCCTTCTCCTTCACGAGCAGTTCCTCGCGCGCGGCCTCCCACTCCTGCGGCGACACGACCGGCGGCATGTTCATGGCCCTTCCTCCTTCGTTCGGGCGGATGTTTGAATCCCGTCTCCTCCGGGAAGTATGGGGAAATCGACCCTGGGGCCGTGCAGGGCGGCCCCAGGAAAACGGGATACGTGAACGGGTTCGGGAACGCCATGCTTCGTCGCTCAGCTTGCCTCGCGGGTGCGGGAATGGCCCTGCTCGCGGCACCCGCCTCCGGCGCGGAGCTCATGTCCACCAATCTGTCGACGCCGGCGTCGGTGAAGCGGACCTGCCACGCCAAGCTCTTGGCCGGCGGGGCGGGGTACGTCCAGCGCCAGGTGACCGCCCCGGCGACCGGGGTGATCAGCGCGCGGCTCAACGGCCAGCCCGGGGGCGACTGGGATCTCGGCGTCTTCGACGGCAAGGGGCGCACCGTCGCCGGTTCGGCCCACTTCGGCAACGTCGAGCTCGCCGAGGGGATCGCCGTCAAAGGGCAGCGCCTAACCGTTCAGGCCTGTCGCCGCTCCGGGCCGGTCGGGACCGTCCGGCTTCGCGTCGCGGGCTGGGCGTTGCCGAAGGCGACCGGAGACAACCGCGTCCAGCTGGTCCGCGTTTCGACCCCGACCCAGGCTGCCAAGGATCGCCTCCTCGCCACCGGGCTCGACCTGACCGAGCACGGCTCCGCGACCTATCTCGACGTCGTGCTCCACGGAGCCGACGACGTGCGGACGCTGACCACCAACGGCTTCACCTACAGGGTCGTGATCCCGGACCTCGTCAGGCACGACCGGGCGGCGCTCCGGCTGAGTCAGCCGCGCCCCCCGGGCCTGGTGATGCCCAGCCGGCGCACAAACTACCGCCGCCTGCCGGACTACTCAGCCGACATGAAGCGGCTCGCCGAGACCCGCCCCGGCCTGGTCCGTCTGATCACCCTGCCCCACCCCAGCCGCGAGGGACGCCCGATCGAGGGCATCGAGATCACCCGCGACCCCGGCGTTCGCGACGGCAAGCCGGTGTTCCTGCAGATGGGCCTCCATCACGCCCGCGAGTGGCCCTCGGGCGAGCATGCGATCGAGTGGGCATACCAGCTCGTCAACAACTACGGCCACAGCCAGCGCACCACCGATCTCGTCAACCGGACGCGGACGATCGTCGTCCCGGTCGTCAACCCGGATGGGTTCAACCTCACGCGCGAGGTCCCGTTCGCGAACAAGGCACTCGACCCGACCGCGAGCACGGCGCCGATCGACTCCGGACAGCCGGTTGTCGACCCCGGCTTCGCCTACAAGCGGCGCAACTGTCACATGGTGCAGCTCAACGCGAGCGAAAGCGGCTACGAGGCGCGCCCGGGCGCCTGCTCGGAGACGTCCAACCGCACCTACGGCGTGGACCCGAACCGAAACTACGGCGGGTTCTGGGGCGGACAGGGGGCGACCCCCGACCCGACCAGCGACACCTTCTGGGGGCAGGGGCCGTTCTCGGAGCCCGAGACCCGGAACGTGCGGTGGCTGGTCTCCAACCGCCAGGTGACCACCCTGATCACCAACCACACCTACTCGGACCTGATCCTCCGCCCGCCGGGAGTCGCGGCGCACGGCGACGTCATCGATGAGGAGAAGTACCGGCAGCTCGGCGCCGAGATGGCGGCGCAAAACGGCTACTCGAACTGGAAGGGCTACCAGCTCTACGACACGACCGGCACCACCGAGGACTGGAGTTACTTCGCCACCGCCGGGTTCGGGTTCACGTTCGAGATCGGACGCGCCGCGCAGAGCGTGACCAACGACATCGGCACCGGCGAGCCCAACTCCGACCTGGTGATCGACATCGCCGGCTCGTACGCGGGCGTCGGGTTCCATCCCCCGTACCGGCTCGGGGTTGTCTCCGAGTGGCATGGCAAGGGGGCGCACGCCGGCAAGGGCAATCGCGAGGCCTACTACGTCGCGCTCAAATCGACGCTCCACCCCACCAGGCACTCGGTGATCAAGGGCCAGGCGGTGCCGGGTACGGTGCTGACGCTCTCGAAGACGTTCCAGACGACGACCTCGCCGCAGGGGGCGGACGCGAACGGGCTGCGGATCTACGACCCGGCGGGAACCCCGATCCTGTTCACCGACCGGCTCAAGACCCAGATGGTGGTGCCCGCATCCGGTCGGTTCGTCTGGCACACGAACCCCTCGACGCGCCCGGACGTGCTCCGCGGCCTGCCCGGCCGCGAGTCGACCGGCCCGACGAGCCCGCCGCAGAGCTTCCAGCACGATCCCAGCGCTCCGTTCGTGCCCGCCGCCGGCGCCCCGGTGCCCGGCTCCTACGAGGAACGCGACTTCACGATCCCCTCCACCGACGACAACGGGCGCCTCGACCTCCATCTCGAGTGGCCGGCGGGGGAGACCGAGCTCGGCCCGGACGACCTCGACCTGCGCCTCTACCGGCGCAACGACCTCGGCACCTACGAGCAGGTAGCAAGCTCGACCAACGCCGGCGGGCCGGAGGACCTCACCGTGGTCGATCCACCGCCGGGCGACTACCGGCTTCGGGTCGAGAACTGGTACGCGACCAACGAGGAGGCAAAGAACTGGACCGCGACGCTCTCGTTCGGGCCTCCGACCGCGCCCGTGCCGGGGACGCACGAAGCCTGGAGCCTGAGCTGCAGGACCCCGCAGGGCAAGACGGACACCGAGGCGGTGACGGTCGATCGCGGAGAGGCCGTGAGCGTCGACCTACGCGGGTGCACGTCCGGTGGCGGCGGTAGCGGCGGCATGCCGCCGAGGCCGAAGCCGAGCGGGTAGCAGCCGCCGATCAGAGCCTTCGAGGTCGCTCGACCAGGTAGTAGTGGGCGGCGCCGGCGAGGAAGATCGCCGAGGTGCCGAAGTGGAGCAGGGCGTCCGCCTCGTTGTTGGGGAAGTAGAAGAGCCCGGCCGCGACCTGATCGTCGAGCAGCGCCCAGACGCCGGTGGCGATCAGGCCCCCGGCCGCGGCCACTACGAAGAGCGCCGCCAGACGGGGGCGGGTGGCGACGAGCAGGCCGGGGATCGCCACCAGAAAGCCCGAGAGCGCGTGCCAGCCGTTCATGTCAACGGCGAGGACGCGCTCGGCGGTGGCCGCGTCCCCGGTGGCGAAGTCCGGGTTGACGATCAGGCCCGGGACGCTCCAGACGAGCACCGCGATCGATCCCAGGATCGCCGACCACTGCACGGGGGAGAGCGGCCGCTGGACCTCGAGCAGCGTGCCGTCGTACTTGTGCGTCGCGTCAGCGGTTGCCATGGGGCCTTTCTCCTTCTCCGGTCTGGTTCGCGTCTCTTGATCTTGCCTGCACGGGCCCGCTGGGTGCAGGCCCGGCTCCATATCCTCGCGCGCGCAGGCCCGAGATGCCCACCGCGACCACGATCAAGCGGACCTACTACACGCTCCTGCTGGGGAACACCCTGGCCGCGTCGCTGATCTGGGGCATCAACACGATCTTCCTGCTCGACGCCGGGCTGAACAACTTCGAGGCCTTCGCCGCCAACGCCTTCTTCACCGCCGGCATGGTGTTGTTCGAGGTGCCGACGGGGATCGTCGCCGACATGTGGGGTCGGCGGACCTCCTTCCTGCTCGGGACGGTGACGCTGGCGGTGACGACCGTGCTCTACGTCCTTCTGTGGGAGATCGAGGCCCCGTTCTGGGAGTGGGCCGCGGTCTCGCTGCTGCTGGGCCTGGGCTTCACCTTCTTCTCGGGCGCGACCGAGGCTTGGCTGGTCGACGCGCTCGACGCCGCCCACTTCGAGGGAACGCTGGAGTCCGTCCTGGCCCGCGGGCAGGTGCTCACGGGGGTGGGGATGCTGACCGGGTCGATCGGCGGCGGCTATCTGGCCCAGGCGATCAGCCTCGGCGCGCCGTTCGTCCTTCGAGCAGCGGTCCTGGTTGTGATGTTCGCGCTGGCGTTCGCCCTGATGCGGGACATCGGCTTCACGCCGAAGAGGGGCGCCCGTCCGTTGGCCGAGATCAAGGGCATCGCCGCGAACTCGATCGAGTACGGCTGGCGCGTGCCCGCCGTCAAGTACCTGATGCTGGCGGCGCCGTTCACGGGCGGCGTCGGCATCTACGTCTTCTACGCCCTTCAGCCCTATCTGCTCGAGCTCTATGGCGACCCGCAGGCCTACGGGATAGCCGGCCTGGTGGCGGCGATCGTCGCCGGGTCACAGATCCTTGGCGGCCTGGCGACTCCGCAGGTTCGCAAGCTGTTCCGGCTGCGCACCTCCGCGCTGCTGGTCGCCGAGGTGCTCAGCGTCCTCAGCCTGGTGCTGATCGGGCTGATCGAGAGCTTCTGGGCCGTGATCGGCCTGATCGTTGCCTGGGGCCTCCTGTTCGCCGCGGTGATGCCGATTCGCCAGGCGTATCTCAACGGCATGATCCCGTCGCAGCAACGCGCGACGATCCTCTCCTTCGACTCGCTGATGAGCTCGAGCGGCGGGGTGGTTGCCCAGCCGATCCTCGGCCGTGCCGCCGACGTCTGGGGCTATCCCTCGTCCTATCTGCTCTCCGGCGCGATCTCGGCGTGCTCGCTGCCCTTCATCGCCAGGTCGCGGCGGCAGAACGCTCCGGCCGATCTCGGCGATCCGACGGCGCCCGCGCTCGCCGTCGCCGACTAGAACGAGCCGGCGACGCTCGGCGCCAGGTTCGAACCGGGGTGGTAGTTTCCAGTGCCCATGCGGAGGAGGACCGTGGCTGTGGGAGCAGCGCTGATCGCGCTCGCTTTGCCATGCGCCGCGCTCGCTGCCTTTCCGGGCACCGACCCGACCGAGAGCCCGCGGACCAACACGCCTAACGACCCCCGCTTCGACCGCTGCGAGGCCGACGACCCCGACCCCCCGTCGGGCGTATGCGACAGCTACTTCGAGGAGCAGTTCGGGTCGTTCGGCTTCCGGCCTGACACTGCCCAGGAGGCACCGGGCGTTCCGACGCAGTACGTCAACTGCGCCCAGCTCGACCAGCAGGGCCGAGACGCCAACGTCGACGCCGGAGATCCCTCAGTGCTCGCAGATCTCGGGGGTCCGCGCGGACACCGCCTGGAAGTACTCAACCGGGCTCCCGGCGGTGTCGGTCGCCATCCTCGACACCGGGATCCGCTGGCAGGAAGAGGAGCTGGTGGACAAGGTCCGCCTCAACACGGGGGAGTTGCCGCTGCCCAAGCACGCCAACGGGACGGACTGCGCCGCCTACAACTGCAACGGCGACGGCGCCTTCAACGTCAGCGACTACGCCGACGACCCGCGCGTGTCGGACAGCGCCGGCGAGGACACCTCGGGCACGGATCCGGGCGCCGAACGCCGACGCGATCCTCGACGCCTCCGACCTGATCGCCACCTTCTCGAATGGATCCGACAGCGACGCCAACGGCTATCGCGACGACATCGCCGGCTGGGACTTCTTCGACAACGACAACGACCCCTTCGACGCCTCGAGCTGCTGCAGCGCCGACGGCCACGGGACCGGGCGCGCCATGGAGGCGCTCGCCGAGACCAACAACGCGGCCGGCGAGACCGGGCTGTGTCCGAAGTGCCAGCTGATGCCGCTGCGAATCTGGGACTCCTTCGTTCCCCCCACCGACAACTGGGCGCTCGCCCTTACCTACGCCGCCGACAACGGCGCGAGCGTGGCGGAGGGCGCGATCGGCGGGCTGACCAACACGCAGTTCGCGCGCAGCGCCGTGCGCTACGCGGACAGCAAGGGCATGGCGCTGATGCTCGTCTCGAGCGACATCAACAGCGCCAACCACAACTACCCGACGAACTACGACGAGGCCGTCTACGTGGCCGGCTCGTTCCCCGACACCGCGCCCAACAACACCTGCACCGGTCCCGGCGGCTTGCCGGGGATCGGGGACGTCTTTCCCGATCCGCCGGACGACTTCCGAGGAAGGCTGTCAGCAGTTCCTCGATGGCTTGGGCAGCATCGGCGTCACCCCGACCGCACAGCCGTTCACGACGAGCTTCTTCCGCAACTCCAACCTGACCCAGTACGGGGGCAAGGCCGACATCGTCCTGATGGGCACGACGGGGTCCGAGAACACCGGCCAGGCGGCCGGGGTCGCCGGCCTCCTGGAGTCGTACGCCCGCACCGTCTTCGCCGGCAGCGGGCTCCCGGCGGGGCTGCGCGGCAACGAGACCCGCCAGCTCCTGACCATGACCGCCGAGGACGTCCTGCCCGCGAACACGGGCGTGATCGGGCAGCCCGACAAGGCCAACACGGGCTGGGACTCGCACTTCGGCTACGGCCGCGTCAACATGGCCGCGGCGATGGCCCGGATCCAGCTCCGGCCGGGCCAGCCGATCCCCGCTGGCTGGCGCTGCGGAACCCGGCGCACCTGTATCCCGCCGGAGGCCCAGCTCAACGCGCCTGATTGGTTCTCGCCGGTGGATGTCGCGCCGGGTGCCTGCGTCCGGCCTCCAGATCCGGGGCCGCGCTGCCGCCCCGCACGCGGGGGACGTGGGTGCATGGTCGGTCCAGTACGCCTGCGGCCAGGACGCCCCGGACTCGAGCTTCCAAAACGTCCCGGGGGCGAACGGGACGGGCCCCGTCAACGGCGTCCTGGGAACGCTTTCGAAGTCGCTGCTCACAAACCTGGCCGACAACTGCAACGGTGAGGTGGCAAACGACGCCGGCCGGCCCGCGGGCGCGGCCGCGGACGGCGCCTGGCCCGCCGATCCCTACCCGAATCCCGACCCCGAGCGCCACGCCTTCCAGATCCGCCTGACCGTCCACGAGGCGGCCAACCCGAACAACATCGGCCGTTACCGCAAGACGCTCTTCGCCTACCGCGACGACGGCAACCTCGCCGGCTGGCCGAAGCCGCTTGGCCCGGCGGCCTCCGCAGCCGGGCACGTCACCGGCTCGGGCGGCGAGACGGCCCCCCGCCTCTACGACGTCGACGGCGACAACAAGCTGGACGTCCTGCTCGCCACCTCGAGCGGCGAGCTCTACGCGCTCCACTTCGACGGAACCCCGGTGCAGAGCTTCAACGGCGGGAACCCCGTGAGGACCGACCGGATCCAGCTGGCCCGGAACCATCCCATCGACGCGTCCCTGCCGATCCCGCGCGAATCCCTTCGCGTCCCGGCGATTGGCGACATCAACCGCGATCGCGAGGCGGAGATCGTCGCCACCGCGGGGGAGCGCCTCTACGCCTGGAACCTGGACGGCTCACGCGTAGCCGGCTTCCCCGTGCGCGTCAACCCTGCCTTCTCCGATCCCTGCAATCCGGGCGCTCCCCATCCCTGCTTCGACGCCGCGGACCGTCAGCTCACGGAAGACAATCACCTCAAGCGCGGCTTCATGGGCTCACCGGCGCTCGCCGACCTGACCGGTGACCAGAAGCTCGACATAGTCGCGGGGGCGCTTGACCAGCACCTCTACGCGTGGGACGGAGACGGCGACTCGCTGCCCGGGTTCCCGGTGAAGCTGTCGAGCCCGGGCGCGCCCGGCGCGGAGATCGTCACCTCGCCGGCGATCGCCGACTTCGACGGGCAGCTCCCACGCGAGGTGATCATCGCCACCAACGAGGTCGTCCCCGGCGACCTCGAGGACCCGCAGTTCCCGGGCAGCATCTTCGACATCTTCAACGCCTTCCTCGGCACAGGCCGCGGCTCCAATCCCGTGTACGCGGTGAACGGCGATGGGGAAATCGTGGACGGCTGGCCGGTCGACGTGGGGGTGCTCGCCGGCGACCTGTTGCCGATGGTCCTTCCCGGGAACGACGCCGCGGTCCTGGATGTGGACGGCGATCGCACCGACGAGGTCTCGGTCTCCGCGGCGACCTCGCTCTCCGGCCAGGGACCCAAGCTCGTCGACAGCGACGGCTCGACGATCCGCACCTTCGAGGACGCGGCCGCCAACTGCCCCGATCAGGGCGAGGTGGTCAACCTCGCCGACTATCCGTCCGTCGGTGATCTTGTCGGGGACGGGACGCCTGAGGTGCTCAAGGGCGGGCTGACCCTGAACGGCGTCGCGAACCTCCTTGCCGTGAACCAGAACCTCCCCTTCTGCCACGTCGAGCAGGCCTGGAACGCGACAACGGGGGCCGCCCTCCCCGGCTATCCACGCGCCACCGACGACTTCCAGCTCCTCTCGCAGGCCTCGATCGCCCGCGTGGCGGGGGGCGGGCCGCAGCGTCAGGCGCTCGTCGGCACCGGCCTGTACCAGCTTCACGCCTACGGTCCCACCGGGGGGGAGGCGGCGGGCTGGCCGAAGTTCACCGGCGGCTGGACTCAGTCGACGCCCGCGGTGGGCGACGCAGACGGCGACGGCAAGCTCGATGTCGCCGCGGTGACACGCGAGGGCTGGTCGTTCCTGTGGAAGACCTCCGTTCCGGCGTGCGGCGGCTCCAACAACGAATGGTGGACCTTCCACCACGACGAGCACGGCACAGCCAATCACCGGTGGGATGGGCGGCCACCCGGCTCTCCGAGGAACCTGACAGCCAGGCGCAACGCCTCTGGGTCGGTGACCGTGCGCTGGAGTCAGCCGGGCGACGACTGGCTGTGCGGCAGCCACAGCGGCGAGGCCCGTTACCAGGTGCTCGTCTCGAGCGCCCCGATCCGCCACCCGAGCGACGGCAGCGTGATTGCGAACGCGGCCGCCACCGGCGGCCCCGGGCCAGGCGGTCTCGAGGACGTTCAGCGGCGCCCAGATCGGACAGCGACGGCACGTTGCGGTGCTCTACCGCGACAACGTGGGCAACTGGGGGCTCTTGCGGAGCACGCCCATCACGGGCTAGCGCCAGACGACCCGGCAACGGCGTCGGGGCTGGCGGGATGATCGGGGCTGGCAGGATGGATCGATGCGCCGCCTGCTGCTGCTTGGGTCCACGGTCGTCTTCCTCGACGTCGTCTTCTACGCGGCGATCACCCCGCTGCTGCCGGACTATGTCGACGACCTGGGGCTCTCCAAGGCGGCGGCCGGCGTGCTGTCCGCGTCCTACGCGGCCGGCACCCTGGCCGCCTCGCTGCCGGCCGGGCTCATGGCGGCGCGGGTGGGTCCGCGGCGAACCCTGGTCGCTGGGCTGCTGCTGCTCGGCGTGGCGAGCCTCGTCTTCGGCTTTGGGCAAGACGTGGTGTTGCTCGACGCCGCCCGCTTCGTCCAGGGGGTGGCGGGCGCCCTGGCCTGGGCCGGAGCGCTGACTTGGCTGATCATGGCCACTCCGGAGAGATCGGCGCGGCTCGGTGATCGGGAACGTGCTCGGCATCGCGATCGCAGGGGCGCTGCTCGGGCCCGCCCTCGGAGCGCTCGCTGCACAGGCGGGCACCGAGCTCGTCTTCGCGTCGGTCCTGGTGTTGACGGTGGCGCTGTCGTTCGCGGCGCTGCGCATACCGGAGCCGGCGCGGGGCGAGCAGCATCGCCTGCGCGAGGTGGGGGCGGCGATCGCCAGCCCCTCGGTGCTGCGCGCGACCTGGTACGTGGCGGCGCCCTCTGCGATGTTCGGCGTGATCGAGGTGCTGGTCCCGCTGCGGATCGACCAGCTCGGCGGCGGCGCCGGCCTGGTCGCCGCCGGCTTCATGGTGGGAGCGGGGCTCGAGGCGCTGCTCGCGCCAATGGCCGGCCGGCTCTCCGACCGGGTCGGCAGGCTTCGCCCGTACACGATGGGGATGCTGGTCTGCGCCGCCGCGATCGCGCTCGTCCCCGCGGCCGAGACGCTCGGCGTGATCCTGGCCGTCCTGATCGCCTGCTCCCTGGGGGCGGGCCTGTGCTTCGCGCCGGCGCTGGCGATGCTGAGCGACTCCGCCGACGCGACCGGCCTGCACCAGGGGCTCGCCGCCGGGCTGATCAACGTGGCATGGGCGTCGGGACAGGTCCTCGGCGGCATCGGCGGCGGCGCCGCGGCCAGCGGAGCCGGTGACGCGCTGCCCTGCCTGCTCGTGGCGGCACTGCTCCTGGCCACGGTCGCGGCGGCTCGGCAGATGGGGATCAGCCACGGTGAGCGTGTCCGGCCGCATGAGGCGCCTTGAAGTAGCCAACCCTGCGAGATGAACGTCCCTCAGTACCCCCTATAGGCCACATTCCGGGACGTTGACGGGTCTACGGCTCCTGGAGCACCGACAGCACGTTGCCGGCCGGGTCCTTGAACCAGGCGATGGACGGCCCCGGGCCGCGAGCGATGCCCTTCTCGTCCTGTTCGAAGCTGTCGTAGCGCTCGAAGCGCACGCCCCGCGCCGCCAGCTCGTCGACCGCTTGATCGATGTCCTCCACCGGGAAGTTGAGGATCGTGTAGCTGGCCGGGGTGCAGTCCGGCTGCTCGTAGACCAGGGTCGGCCGGTCACCGGCGAGGTCGAGCGACATCAGGCCGCCTTCCTCGGAGACGTCCGACGTCTTCAGCCCGAGCGTCTGGCCGTAGAACTCCCGGGCCTCTCGAGGTCGTCAACGGCGAAGCCGCTGTATGCCTTGGTGTCCGCGAACATGGCTAGCTCCTCTCCTGGAATCTCATTTGTCATTAGTGACCGGCTGCGGTCCGAGGACTAATCGGTCCTCGGCGCGGGCCGGGTCAGTCCAGCCGGTCGGGCAGGCCGAACCGCTCGAAGAAGTCGACGAACCTCTCGGGGACGATGGCCTCCTCCGGCCAGCGCCGGTAGGCATCGAGGTCGCGAGAGTCCGTCGCCCGGCAGATGAACGCGGTGACGTCGCTGATCCGCCGATCGCGAACGGTGAGCACGTTGAGCGCGAACGGGAGGTGGGTTCCCGCCGCCTCGTCCCAGCAGTAGAAGGCGAGCGCCGGTTGAGCGCTGGCGGGCACGTAGACGTGGCGCCAGCGCCAGTCGCCCGAGAGCGGCCCGGCGCCGAAGAACTTGGTCAGCTGCTCGCGACCCTTGTGCCAGCTCGGAGCCGGCGGCATCGAGAAGCAGGCGTCGTCGGTCAGCATCGCGACCACCGCGTCGATGTCGCCGCGGTCCCACGCGTCCACGTAGCCCTGCACGACCTCGCGTACGCCGTCGTCGCCGAGCGAGCGCATCGTCGCCTGCTGGCTCAGCTCGGGCGTGCGCTCGTCGACCGCCTTGCGGGCGCGCTGCAGGGCGCTGTTCACCGACGCCGTGCTCGTCTCCAGCGTCTCCGCGACCTCCTTGGCCGAGAAGCCCAGCACCTCGCGCAGGATCAGGACCGCCCGCTGCGTGGCCGGCAGGTGCTGAAGCGCGGCGATGAAGGCGAGCTCGACCGCCTCCCGCTGCTCGTAGCGCGCCTCGGGCGCCGCGTAGCCGTCCTCGAGGCCGAGGGCCTCGTCGGGGTAGGGCTCGACCCAGACCGACTCGGCGAGAGGCAGGTGGGGGCCGTCGTGGGGATCGATCGGCGGCCCGTAGTCGACCGGCAGCACGCGCTTGGGCCGCTTCTCGATCGCGTCGAGCGCGGTGTTGGTCGCGATCCGGTAGAGCCAGGAGCGAAGCGAGCTTCGGCCCTGCGAACCTGGGCAGGCCTCGCCAGGCTCGCAGCAGCGCCTCCTGGAGCGCGTCCTCGGCATCGTGGACCGAGCCGAGCATCCGGTAGCAGTGAGCGTGGAGCTCGCCGCGATGGGGTTCGACAAGGCGCTGGTAAGCACCCTCGTCGCCGCCCTGGGCCGCCTCGAGCAGCTCTCGATCCTGCGCGGTTGGACTTGTGGGAGCGGCGCTCATCCTCCGGGAGATTAGACCGGTCCGGCGACCCGAACTCATCGCTCCCACCGATTAGTCCGAGGATCGCCGCCGGTCTAAGGGGCGAGAGCCGATGCGAGCACTCGTCGAAACCAGTCGTCCACCTGGAGCTGCACACCGGCGACCTGCCGCGCGCCTGCGGCTTCTACGCCCGGGTATGTGGCTGGCGCCCCGAGCGGATCGACGCCGGCGGCGGAACGTACTGGGCGCTCGGGCTGGGCGCGGGGTTCGGCGGCGGCATCGTCGAATGCGATACCGAGAACCCGCTTTGGCTACCGTACGTGAAGGTCGCCGAGATCGCCGAGGTCACGGAGCGGGCGCGCCAACTCGGCGGCTCCGTGCTGCTGGAGCCCCGCGAGGGACCAGCCGGCTGGCGGAGCGTCGTTGCCGCTCCCGCCGGCGCGGAGGTCGCCTTCTGGCAGCCAAAGGAGCAGCACTGACGCAGAGGAGGCAAATGCGATGACCGAGCAAATCTCAGGCACCGACAAGAACCGCTGGATCGCCCTCTACGTGCTCTGCGCCGGGATGCTGATGATCGTCCTCGACATCACCATCGTGAACGTTGCGCTCCCTTCCATCCAGGATGACCTCGGCTTCTCGCAGTCGAGCCTCGCCTGGGTGGTGAACGCCTACCTGATCGCGTTCGGCGGCCTACTCTTGCTCTCCGGGCGCTTCGGCGACCTCCTCGGCCGCAAGAGCATGTTCTTGGCCGGTCTCGGCGTCTTCACGGTCGCCTCGCTGCTCTGCGGCTTGGCGCAGAGCCAGGAGATGCTCGTCGCGGCCCGCTTCATCCAGGGAGTTGGCGGCGCGATGACCTCTGCGGTGATCCTCGGGCATGATCGTGACGATGTTCCCCGAGCCGCGCGAGCAGGCGAAGGCCATCGGCGTCTATGCCTTTGTGGCATCCGGTGGCGGCTCGGTCGGCCTGCTCGCGGGGGGTCTGTTGACCGATGCGATCAACTGGCACTGGATCTTCTTCGTCAACATCCCAATCGCGATCGCCACTGCGATCTTGGCTGTGCGACTGCTCCAGCGCGACAAGGGCATCGGCTTCGGGAAGGGAGCCGACATCGCGGGCGCGGTCCTGATCACGAGCTCGTTGATGCTCGGCGTCTACACGATCGTCTCCCCGGCGGCCGAGCACGGCTGGGGCTCGGCCGCAGCAATTGGGTTCGGCGCCGGCTCGCTCCTGCTGCTCGCTGCGTTCGTGGTGCGCGAGGCGCGGACGGACAACCCAATCATGCCACTGCGGATCTTCCGCTCGCGAAACGTCTCCGGGGCGAACGTGGTCCAGGCGCTCTCGGTCGCGGGGATGTTCGGGATGTTCTTCCTTGGGTCCCTGTACCTACAGCGGGTGCTCGGCTACGAGGCACTGGAAATCGGCCTTGCGTTCCTGCCGGTGACGCTCGTGATGGGGACGCTCTCGATCCGATACGCGGAGCCGCTGATCATGCGCTTTGGCGCCAAGAAGACGCTGCTCCCCGGGATGAGTCTCATTGCTGTCGGGCTCGTCCTCTTCACGCGTGCCCCAGTGGACGGCAGTTACGTGGAGCACGTCCTGCCGCCGATGATCCTGTTCGGCCTTGGCGCCGGCCTCTCTTTCCCGCGCTGATGACCCTGGCGATGTCGGGCGCCACCCAGAGTGATGCGGGCCTCGCCTCCGGCCTCGTCAACACCTCCGCGCAGGTGGGCGGTGCGCTGGGGCTTGCCGTGCTCGCGACCCTGTCGGCGTCGCGCAGTAACAATCTGATTGATGGCGGAGAGGCCACCGCCTCCGCGTTGACCAGCGGATACCACTTGGCGTTCCTGATCGGGGCCGGCCTCGTGGCGGCGGCCGTCGTCGTCGCCGCGACGGTCCTCCAACCGGAGGAGCAGGCCGAGGCGGAGATGGCGACCAAGGCCGAGCCGGCCGGCGCGGAGGCGGCCTACTCCGAGGCCGCGTGATCCTGGCCCGGATGCTCGACTCTGCCAGCGCCCGCTTGGTGCTGCGGCGTGTGCGCTCGGTTCCCGCCGGCTTTGTGACGACCTACGGCGACCTGTGTCCCACGGCGCCTCGCTTCGCCGGTGCTGTGATGGCGGCCTGCGAGGACCCTGACGTTCCATGGCAGCGAGTCGTGCGAGCGGACGGGTCCCTGGCCAAGGGAGCGCGTCAACGGCGGCTGCTCGAAGCCGAGGGGATCCCGTTCCGAGGGGCGCGGGTGGACATGGAGTGTGCTTGGTTCGCGATCGACGACGCCGCCGGCGAGTGAGCGGCGCCACCTCTTGAAGGAGCCGTCAGGACGGGGGAAGCGTCAGGGTTTCCTCGCTGAGCAACTCCACCAGGCAGCCGGCAAGCTCGGGATCGAACTGTCTCTCCGCGTGCTCCAGCAGCTCCTGGGTGGCCTGCTCCAGGCTGAGCGCCTGGCGATAGGCGCGCGCGGTCGTCATCGCGTCCATGGCGTCGGCGACGCCGACGATCCGGCTGGGCAGCGGGATCCGCTCGCCGGCCAGCCCGTCCGGATAGCCCTCGCCATCCCAGCGCTCGTGGTGGTGGCGGATCCAGGTGGCGATCTCGGCCAGGCCGAGGGCGCGCACCATTCGCTCGCCCTCCTCACAGTGGCGCTGGACGAGCGCGGATTCGGCCTCGGTCAGGCCGGTCGGCTTCAGGAGCACTCGGTCCGGGATGGCGATCTTGCCGACGTCGTGCAAGGTGCCGGCGATCGCGATCTGCTCGATGTACTCGGTCGGAAGCCCGATGCGCACGGCGATCGCCGTGGCGTAGAGGGCGACCCGCTCGGAGTGGTTGCGCGTGTAGCGGTCCTTGGCGTCCACCGCCAGCGCCAGGGCGTGAATGGTGCGGATTGAACCCGCGTCCTCCTTCATTGCCCTTGCCATTTGTGCGTATTCGAGGGTTTTCCTTTTTTCGAATGCGCGATTGCCGTGTTCCAACTGGCAACCGCTAGCCTGAAACGGGTGAGTCTCAGGGCTGGGCCGCACACGTTCTCGCACGTCACGTACGACCCGCCCAGCGACGTGCTGTACGCCGCGATTGGCCCTCCCGCGCCCGGCACCAGGACACAAACGCCCGAGTCCCACTACCTGCGCTTCGACGGCGAGGGCCGGTTCTCGGGGATCGTCTTCATGAGCCCTCGCGCGCAGCTCGAGCGCGAGGGCGGCGTCTACGTCAGCCTTCCGGAGGGGAGCCGAGTCCGGGTCCAGGGCATCGAGGCGTTTCTCGTCGAGGCGGATTAGTCAGCCCGGCTATGAGTAGCCGGGCGGGTCGACTGAGTGATTCACCGGACATATTCCGGTGAATCCCAAACTGGACGCGGCCACTCACCGCCTCACGTTTTCCATGCCCGATTCGTTTCTGTAGTTGCATGAGCGCCATGGCCCACGCATTGCCGCCGTTCCAGGCCTTTCTCGACGAGCACCTGGAGCCCGTCGGCGCCTTTCTGCGCGGGATGGTGGGCCCGAACGATGCCGAGGACTGCCTTCAGGAGACCTTTCTTGGCCGCGTTGCGCGCCTACCCGCGCGCCGAGCCACGCAACTTGCGAGCCTGGGTCCTGACCATCGCGCGCCGCAAGGCAATCGACCACCATCGCTCCCGGGCAGGCCGGGCCAAGCCCGTGGCCGAGCCCCAGGAGCTGATCGACCGCCGGGGAGGGCGGGCGCAGGCGGGCTCGGCGGACGGAGCCCTGGGGATGAGCCCCCGGCACAGCGAGATCTGGGCCGCGGTGGCGGAGCTTCCCGCGGGTCAGCGCGCCGCGGTGGTGCTGCGGTTCGCCGTCGACCTTCGCTACCGGGAGGTCGGCGCCGCGCTGGGGACGTCGGAGGAGGCGGCGCGGCAGAGCGTCCACGAGGCGTTGACGAAGCTGCGCGCGAGCGCGGCGGAGCTGAAGGAGATGGCGAGATGAGCGAGTTCGTCGACCGGCTGGCGGCCAGGGCCAACGAGGAGGGCCTGGTGGACCTCGCCTACGCGACCGTGGACACTCCGCTCGGCACGGGCTTGGTGGCGGCCACGCCCAAGGGCCTGGTGCGAGTCGCGCTTCCCAACGAGCGGACCGAGGAGGTGCTCGCCCGCCTGGCCGAGGACGTCTCGCCGCGGGTGCTCGAGTTCCCCGCTCGCCTCGACCAGGCGCGCCGCGAGCTGGACGAGTACTTCGAGGGCAGGCGGGACAGTTTCGAGCTGCCGCTCGACTGGCGGCTCAGCCACCCCGGGTTCTACCGGCGCGTGCTGCGGGCCACCGCGCGGGTGCCCTTCGGCGAGGTGATCACGTACGGCGAGGCCGCCCAGCGGGCCGGCAACCCCCGCGCCTCCCGGGCGGCGGGCACCGCGCTGGGATCGAACCCGATCCCGATCGTGGTTCCCTGCCATCGGGTGATTCGCGCCGGCGGCGAGATCGGAAACTACGGCGGCGGCCCGCAGATGAAGCGCTTCCTGCTGAAGCTGGAGGGTGCCCTGTAAGCTGCGGCCATGGTCGCAGTGATCGTCATCGTCGCGCTTGTCGTCCTGCTCGGTGCTGATCTTCATCGGGATCAACAACTCGATGATCGGGGCACGCAACAGCGTCGACGAGGCCTGGTCCGGAATCGACGTGCAGCTGAAGCGCCGCCACGACCTGGTGCCGAACCTGGTTGAGACCGTGAAGGGCTACGCGACCCACGAACGCGAGACCTTCGAGAAGGTGACCGAGGCGCGGGCGGAGGCCATGAAGGCACAAGGACCCGCCCAGGCCGAGCGCCGCCGAGGGCCAGCTGAGCGCCGTGCTCGGCGACCTGCGCGCGATCTCCGAGAACTACCCGGACCTTCGCGCCACGGAGAACTTCCAGCAGCTCCAGCGGGAGCTGACCGAGCTCGAGGACGAGATCCAGGCCGCGCGCCGGATCTACAACTCGAACGTGCAGACGTACAACACCAAGATCCAGGTGTTCCCGAACTCGGTCGTCGCCTCGATGCGGAACTTCGAAGAGAGGGAGTTCTTCGAGATCACGGACGACGCCGAGCGCGAGCCGGCTCGGGTCAGCTTCAGCTAGCCGTCGGCTCCGAGTGCTCGCTTAGCACGGCGTCCTGATCCGGGCCCGCGAATCGACCACCGCGAAGGCGGTTCCGGGGACCGTCTTCAGGCGGTTCAGGTCGGCGTCCTTCCAGCGCTTCGAGCTGGCGCCGGTGATGAACCAGTTCGAGCCGCTGCCACCGTTGTCGGCGTTGATGATCCCGTAGTGGAAGAGCGCCCGGAAGATCACCCGCGACTGGCTGCCGCGGGGAAAGCGGTGCAGGTTGCGCCTGAAGTAAGCGCGCCGCAGCCGCAGGCGAAGCCCCATCGGCGGCAGGTCGGGATGGCATTGGCTCGAGGCGTAGTGGGTGGCGGGATGGATGTAGGCGCGACGCGTCTCGGCGAAGGTGGCCCGGATCGCGTGGCGGACTCGGCCCGCGCGGACCTCGCCGTAGCGCACCAGCCCCGGAAGGATCGGCAGGCCCGCCGCGTCGGCCGAGGTCCAGCCGTCTTCGCGAAGCTTCCTGGAGCGGAGGTCGAAGCGGGCGGTCGAACCCGCGTTCCAGCGGTGGCCGGGGCCGCCGACGTAGCGGGCGTCGAACATCTCGAACAGGTCGCAGCGGTGACGCTGGAGGACCAAGACGTGGCGGTCGGAGCCGTTCTCGACTGGCGCCCTGCGCGGGATCGGGGCTCGCCCGAAGTCGCTCTCGGCCGGGTAGCCGGTCACGTTCACCCGCACCCGGCGCTGGTCCCGGCCAACCGTGGTGAAGGGGATTCCGTAGCGGCCGTTTCCCCCGAAGTCGGGGTGCACCACCTGGTTGCCGCCGAGGCTGGTGATCCGGGCCACGTAGTCGCTCGAGTTGCGGTCGATCGGGGCCCGCGAGACCCTCTGGTTCCAGGCGGTCTGGTTCGCGGCCGAGCGCGCCGTGAGGGGTCCCTTGAAGGCGGGAAAGACCCTGCACCCGCCGACCTTCGGCGGCTTCGCGGCCTGCGCGGGCGCGGCTCCGAGCCCGAGGCCGCAGAGGACGACGCTCACCGCCCCGATCCACGAGCGTCGGCTCTGAGGGGAAGCCCTCACGCCCCGATTATCGGCCAGCCGGCGGCGACCAATAGTCGGCACGTGGAGGAACGGACGGGCGGGCGGTGAATCGGGGAGGCGACGCCATCTCCGCCGCCCGCACCGCCAGCGCCATGATCGTCGACTGCGCCTACTACGAGGACCGCAAGCGCCAGCACGAGGGTTCGATCGACCTGGACCGGGCCCTGGAGTGCCTGAAGGGCGGCCAGGGATTCGTCTGGCTGGGGATGCATGAGCCGACCCCGGAGGAGCTGGCTGAGGCGGGCCGTGCGTTCAACCTTCCCAAGCTGGCCGTCGAGGACACAGTCCACGCCCATCAGCGTCCGAAGCTCGAGGAGTACGAGGGCCACTACTTCATCGTCTTGAAGACCGCCCGCTACGACGAGACCGAGGAGCGGGTCCACTTCGGCGAGATCCACATCTTCCTCGGACGCGGCTACGCGATCACCGTGCGTCACGGGGAGGCGAGTGACCTGAAGCCCGCCCGCCGGAGGCTCGAAGGGCCCCACGCGGAGCTACTCGACGCAGGGCCGGCCGCGGTCGCCTGGGCGGTGCTGGACCAGGTGGTCGACGACTACGAGCCGGTCACCGCCGGGATCGACGACGACATCGAGGAGGTGGAGGAGCAGGTGTTCACCGGGGGCGGCGACTCGAGCCAGCGCATCTACTTCCTGAAGCGCGAGGTGATCGAGTTCCATCGCTCCGTGTTCCCCCTGCTCGGGCCGCTGGAGGCGCTGGAGCACGGCGCCTTCCCGGTGATGACGGACGAGCTCCGGCGCTACTTCCGCGACGTGGCCGATCACTCCCGGCGAATCGACGAGCAGATCCACTCGCAGCGGGAGCTCCTGACCAGCATCCTCGAGGCCAACCTGTCGCTGATCGGCGTGCAGCAGAACAAGGCCGTACAGGCGATCTCGGCCTGGGCGGCGATCATCGCCGTGCCCACCTTCCTGGCCAGCATCTGGGGGATGAACTTCGAGCACATGCCGGAGCTTCGGCTGGTGGTGGGGTACCCCCTGGCGCTGCTCGGGATGCTTGCCTCGACGCTCGTGCTTCACCGCTTCTTCAAGCGGATCAAGTGGCTCTAAGGCCCTGTCGAGCTAGGCCCTAACCTCTGAGCGCGTGGAACCCCCGGTCGCCCACGTGGAGGGGGCGTTCGAGCCGCTACAGGTCGCGCCCGTGCTGGTGGTGGCGGCGCTGTATGCCGTCCGCGCCCGCTCGCTGGCGCTGGGTGGCCGGCCGGTGCCCGTCTGGCGCCAGGCCAGCTTCGCCCTGGGAATCCTCCTGATCCTGATCGCGTTGGTCTCGCCGCTCGCGGCGCTCGACTACGAGCTGCTCTGGGCCCACATGGCCCAGCACCTTCTGCTGGCGGACCTCGGCGCGCTCGGAATCGTGCTGGGGCTCACCGGGCCGCTGCTTCAGCCGCTCCTCGCCGCCAGGGGCCTCGGCTGGCTACGCGCGCTGAGCCAGCCGGCCGTGGCGCTGCCGCTCTGGCTCGCCAATCTCTACTTGTGGCACGTTCCGGGCCTTTACCAGGCGGCGATCTCGAGCGAGGCGGTGCATGCCCTGGAGCACTTCTGCTTCGTCGGCTTCGGGATCGCCATGTGGATGGCCCTCCTGGGCCCGCTGCCGAAGCCCGAGTGGTTCGGGAATGGCGCCCGCCTGGTCTACGTGATCGTGGTCCGGCTCGGTGGCGCCGTGCTCGCCAACGTGCTGCTTTGGGCCGGGTCGCCGCTCTACCCCGACTACGCTGCGGGCGAGGCGGCGCACGGGATCTCGCCACTGGTCGACCAGGGCGCCGCCGGGGTCGTGATGATGGTCGAGCAGGGCCTCGTGACCATGGGCCTGTTCGCCTGGCTCTTCTTCCGCGCCGCGCAGCAGAGCGACGAGCGCCAGGCCCTGCTCGACCTGGCTGCGGAGCGCGGGGTGCCGCTGGACGAGGCCCGCGCCGCGCGGGCGGTGGCCGCCGGCCAGGGCGAGCGGCTCCGAGAGCGGATCGCCGGTGACTAAGGATCGCTTCCTCGCCTGGCTCGTGACGGGACCGGTCGGGAGGCTCCTTGCATTCCTCCTCGACTTCACGGCCGCCGTGGTCCGTGGGGTGACCAATAAGCTCAGGCGGGGATGAAGACTTCCGTCACCGAGCTGGGCGACTCACGCGTTCGCGTCGAGGTTGGAATCGAGCCCGACGCCGTCGAGGATCGGCTCGAGCGGGCCGCGCATGCCATCGCGCGCGACATGCGCATGCCCGGCTTTCGCAAGGGCAAGGTCCCGCCACAGCTCGTGATCCAGCGCGTTGGACGGGAGGCCGTGCTGGAGCAGGCGCTCCGCGACTCGCTCCCGGAGTGGTACGAGCGGGCGCTGCTGGACACCGGCATCGCTCCCGTCGGCGACCCCGAGTTGAACGTTTCTTCGCTTCCGGGCGCCGGCGAGGAGCTCTCCTTCTCGATCGAGGTGGCGGTGCGGCCCGGGGCCAAGCTCGGCGAGTACAAGGGGCTGGAGGTCGGCAGGGCTGAGGCTCGAGGTCCCGGACGAGGCAGTCCAGGCCGAGCTCGATCGTCTGCGCGAGGGCTTCGCGAGCCTGGACCCCGTGGATCGCCCCGCCGCCGCCGGTGACCTGGTCGTGATCGACTTTTCCGGGACCATCGACGGCGAGGCGTTCGAGGGCTCGGAGGCCACCGACCTGATGGTCGAGCTGGGAGCCGAGAGCCTGCTGCCGGAGTTCGACCGGGCGCTCGCCGGCGCCGCGGCCGGTGACCAGGTGACGGTGGAGGTCCGATTCGGGGACGACCACCGGCCCGAGAGCCTGGCGGGCAAGCAGGCGAGCTTCGCGGTCACGGTGAAGGAGGTCCGGGAGAAGAAGCTCCCAGACCTAGATGACGAGTTCGCCGCCGAGGCGTCGGAGTTCGAGACGCTCGACGAGCTTCGCGACGAGCTTCGCCGGCGAATCGCCGCCGCGCTCGAGAGCCGGATCGAGGCGGAGTTCCGCGAGGCCGCCGTCGACGCTGCCGCCGACGCGGCCCAGATCGAGCTGCCGAAGGAGTTGATCCATGCCCGCGCCCACGAGATGTGGGAGCGGTTCGAGCGCTCCCTGTCCTCGCGAGGTGCCACCGCCGAGGCCTTCCTTCAGATGCAGGGCAAGACGCGTGAGCAGGCGATCACGCGACCTGGAGTCCGACGCCGAGCGGGCGCTGCGTCGCGAGGCCACCCTGGCTGCGGTTGCCGAGTCCGAGGACATCGACGTCTCGGACGAGGAGCTGCTGGAGGCGCTCCAATCCGGCGCGGAAGAGGGGGAGGCCCCGGAGCGGCTGCTGGAGCGCCTTCGGGCCGACGGCCGTGACGCGCTGCTTCGCTCCGAGCTTCGGCTGCGCAAGGCGGCCGAGCTGATCGCCGGCTCGGCGAAGCCGATCCCGCAGGGGCAGGCCGCCGCCCGCGAGAAGCTGTGGACGCCCGAGAAGGAGAGGGCAGAGGGCGGCGAATCCGGCCTCTGGACCCCGGGCGAGGATCGCTAACGCTCGGCGCTCCGCGCCCGCGCGAGCGGGCGTGGCCGCTTTTATAGACTGCTCGCGCGATGAGTCCCCTTGTCCCCATGGTCGTGGAGCAGACCTCGCGCGGCGAGCGCGCCTTCGACATCTACTCGCGCCTGCTCAACGAGCGGATCGTCTTCCTGGGGACACCGGTGAGCGAGGACATCGCCAACCTCGTCGTCGCCCAGCTCATCCACCTCGAGTCCGAGGACCCCGACAAGGACATCTCGATGTACATCAACTCGCCGGGCGGCTCGGTGTACGCGGGGCTCGCGATCTACGACACGGTTCAGTACATAAAGCCCGACGTGCAGACGATCTGCTGCGGGGTGGCGATGAGCATGGGCGCGCTGCTGCTCGCCGGCGGCGCCAATGGCAAGCGGATGGCGCTGCCGAACTCGAAGATCCTGATCCACCAGGTCTCAGGCGGCTTCCAGGGCCCGGCCGCGGACATCGAGATCCACGCCAAGGAGATCATCGACGTCCGCCAGCGCTTGGACGAGATCATCGCCAAGCACACCGAGCACCCGGTCGAGAAGGTCGCCAAGGACACCGAGCGCGACTACTTCATGAGTGCCGAAGAGGCCCGGGAGTACAACATCGTCGACCGGGTGATCGAGCACCACTGACGATCACCCCGCCGGACCGGCCTCGACCCGCGTCTGGGCCGAGTTCTTCGCCCAGGGTCAGTCGCCGTGCTTCGCTCTCCAGTGGACCTTGCCCGTGTGGCAGTTGGTCGCGCCGCCTCCGAAGTTGCCCCTGACGCGCAGGATGCCCCGGGCGTTCTGGTCGTCATTCCGGAACCTGCCGCGAATGCGCATGTGCTTGCGACCGCTCGCGGAGGTGAACTTGCCGCCGAACTTGTGCTCGTCGTTCACCCTCATCGCCGGTGGAGGGGAGCCGGCGTCACCCACTGTTGAGGAGCCGTTGTCGCACTCCATCGGGACGCCGCTGAAGACGAACCTCTTGACCTTGATCGTTTCTCCGTCGCGCACCTTGGTCACGAACCTGAGGTCGCCGCCCTCCCGCACCGTGCCGTGGTAGTGCCGAATGGCGGCAACCGCGACGGCCGCGAACACCAGTGTGCCGACGAGGCCTGCACCGATGACTATGCGCTTCACTCGTCCCTCCATCTGCTCCGGCTCGAGCCTCCCCCGAACCTGTTCGGCGCGCACCTTACCGGGCACGGCGATTTGCAACTCCGCCCCCGCCGGCAGGGACGCGCGTCCCCACCTAGTAACAACGAGGATCCAAGCCGGCGTCGCCCGTGTCGTAACCTGCGGTGGGTGACGGTCCGGCGTAGTCGTTGAAGGGAGAACAGAGGTGGCACGCCCAACCGACGCCAACGAGCAGCTTCTCTGCAGCTTCTGCGGGAAGTCGCAGCGCCAAGTCAAGAAGCTGATCGCCGGGCCCGGGGTCTACATCTGCGACGAGTGCATCGATCTCTGCAACGAGATCATCGACGAGGAGCTCGCGGCGCCGCCCAGCTTCGAGCTCGAGAGCCTGCCGAAACCCAAGGAGATCCACGACGTCCTGAACGAGTACGTGGTCGGCCAGGAGACGGCCAAGCGGGCGCTCTCCGTCGCCGTCTACAACCACTACAAGCGCGTCCAGATGGCGAACAACGCCGACGAGGAGGTCGAGCTCCAGAAGTCCAACATCCTCCTGCTCGGGCCGACCGGCTGCGGCAAGACGCTGCTGGCTCAGACCCTGGCCCGGATCCTCAACGTCCCGTTCGCGATCGCCGACGCCACGGCCCTGACCGAAGCCGGCTACGTGGGCGAGGACGTCGAGAACATCCTCCTGAAGCTGATCCAGGCAGCCGACTTCGACGTCAAGAAGGCCGAGACGGGGATCATCTACATCGACGAGGTGGACAAGATCGCCCGCAAGGCGGACAACCCCTCGATCACCCGCGACGTCTCCGGCGAGGGAGTGCAGCAGGCGTTGCTGAAGATCCTCGAGGGCACCACCGCTTCGGTGCCGCCGCAGGGTGGGCGCAAGCACCCGCACCAGGAGTTCCTGACCATCGACACCACGAACATCCTGTTCATCTGCGGCGGCTCGTTCGCCAACCTCGACAAGCTGATCGAGCGGCGAATCGGGCACAAGGGGGTCGGCTTCGGCGCCTCGATTCGCTCCCGTGACCAAAAGGACACCGGGGAGCTGTTCGAGCAGGTCCTTCCCGAGGACCTGATGGAGTACGGCCTGATCCCGGAGTTCATCGGCCGCCTGCCCGTGGTCGCGGCGATCCACCAGCTGACTCGCGACGACCTGATCACGATCCTCACCGAGCCTCGCAACGCGCTCACCCGCCAGTTCGAGCGCTTCTTCGAGTTCGACGAGATCGAGCTGGTGTTCGCCCAGGACTCGCTGGGAGCGATCTCGGACAAGGCGCTCGAGCGCGAAGTGGGCGCCCGCGGCCTGCGCTCGATCCTGGAGGAGACGCTGCTCGACGTGCAATTCGAGCTCCCCTCGCGCCGCGACGTGCGGAAGTGCGTGGTGACCAAGGAGACGATCCAGCGAGGGCTGGCGCCGACGCTGGTCACGGAGGCGGCCGAAGACGAGCCGGTGGAGCTGGACGAGCTGGAGGAAGAGTCGGCCTGATCCGGCGCAGGCAGCACGAGCCGCTGCCTGAATAACATCGGCGCCTCGATGGACGCGGAGCGCCGCGCACGGCTCGAGGCCACCACCCGCTACGAGCCCTCGGAGGTCGAGGGCCGGATTCTCGCGGGCTGGCTGGAGGGCGGCTACTTCCATCCGCCGGCCGAGGGAACTGCCGCCGACAACTTCTCGGTCGCGATCCCGCCGCCGAACGTGACCGGCGCCCTGCACATGGGCCACGCGCTGAACAGCACGATCCAGGATGCGCTGGTCCGGCTCAACCGGATGCGGGGCCGAAACACCCTGTGGGCGCTCGGCACCGACCATGCGAGCATCGCGGTGCACGCCGTGCTCGAGAAGGAGCTGCGGGCGGAGGGCACGTCGGGGCACGAGCTCGGCCGCGAAGCCTTCCTCGAGCGAGCCTGGGAGTGGAAGCAGAAGTACGGATCGCAGATCGTCGAGCAGCTGAAGCGGCTTGGCGCCTCCTGCGACTACGAGCGGGAGCGCTTCACCCTCGACGACGGCTACGTGCGCGCCGTCTATCGGGTCTTCGTCGGCCTCTATGAGAAGGGCCACATTTACCGCGACACCTACATGGTCAACTGGGACGTCGGCTCGCGCTCCGTGATCTCCGATCTCGAGGTCGAGAACCGCGAGGTTGAGGACACGCTGTACGCGATCGACTATCCGATCGAGGGCTCCGACGAGGTGCTCACGGTGGCGACCGTTCGGCCGGAGACGATGCTGGCCGACACCGCCGTCGCCGTGAACCCGGCCGATGAGCGCTACCGGGACTTGATCGGCCGGCATTGCGTCTTGCCGCTGGTTGGCCGCCGCCTGCCGGTGATCGCCGACGAGCACGTGGATCCCGAGTTCGGGACCGGCGCGCTGAAGATCACCCCAGGACACGACCCGAACGACTTCGAGATCGGGCGCGCGCACGGTCTCGAGGAGGTGGCCGTGATCGGCGAGGACGGTCGAATGACCGCCGACGCGGGGGAGGGGTTCGCCGGCCTGACGACCGAGGAGGCGAAGGAGGCGGTGCTGACAGCGCTTCGCGAGCAGGGGTTGGTCCGGGGGGAGGAGCCGTATGTGCACTCGGTGCCCCATTCACACCGCTCGGGCGAGCGAATAGAGCCTTTGATCTCGTTGCAGTGGTTCTGCCGCATGGAGGAGCTGGCGAAGCCTGCGACGGAGGTCGTCGAGCGCGGGCAGGTGCGGTTCGCCCCGGAGCGCTGGAAGCTGGTCTATCTCGACTGGATGTACCGGCTGCGCCCCTGGTGCATCTCGCGTCAGCTCTGGTGGGGGCACCGGCTGCCGGTCTGGTACTGCGACGCCTGCGAGGAGACCTACGTTGCAGAGGCGGCGCCGGAGCGCTGCGGAGCCTGCGAGGGCGAGCTGCGCCAGGACGAGGACGTGCTGGATACGTGGTTCAGCTCCGCCTTGTGGCCGTTCGGGGTCCTCGGCTGGCCGGCCGAGACGCCGGAGCTGCGCGCCTTCTATCCCACGGACGTGCTGGTCACGGCTCGAGACATCATCTTTCTGTGGGTAGCCCGCATGGTGATGATGGGCCTGGAGTTCGCGGACGAGACTCCCTTCAGCGACGTCTACATCACCTCCGTGATCCACGCCCCGGACGGGCGGCGGATGTCGAAGAGCCTCGGGACCGGCATCGATCCGCTCGACGAGATCGAAGCGCACGGAGCCGACGGCGTCCGCTTCGGGCTGCTCGCCATGTCCTCGGCCCAAGACGTGCGCTATTCGGCCGACCGGATCCAGCAGGGACAGGACCTCGCGAACAAGATGTGGAACGCGTCGCGACTGATCCTGCTCAACGCCCCCGAGGTCGAGCCCGCGCCGGCGGGCGCACGGGTCGAGGACGCCTGGATCCTCTCGCGGTTGCAGCGCGCCATCGGCGCAGTGACCGCCAGCCTCGACTCCTACGACTTTGCCCACGCCGCGCTCGAGCTGTACCGGTTCTTCTGGTCCGAGCTCTGCGATTGGTACCTCGAGATCGTCAAGCCGCGCCTCTACGAGGGCGAGGCAGAGGCTGCGGCGGTCCTGCTGTGGGTCCTCGAGCGGACCCTCGCCCTGGCCCACCCGATGACGCCGTTCGTCACCGAGGAGATCTACGGCTACCTGCGTTCGGTGGCGAGCGGGGGGCGGCCCGAGATGCTGGTCGTCCACCCGTTTCCCGAGGTCGACAGCGAGCTTCTCGACGATGCCGCCGAGCGAGAGGTCGAGGCGTCGATCGAGCTCACCCGAAGCGTGCGGCGGTGGCGCGACCTGGTCGGGGTTGCTCCGGCCAGCGTGCTTCCCGCCCGTGTTGCCGACGGTGGCGGTGAGCCGCCCCACGAGCTGGTCGCACGGTTGGCGCGCCTCTCCTTCGACGGCGCCGAGGGCGAGCCGCTGGCTTCGTTCGGCCAGGTGGAGATCCTCCCCACGGAGGGGGTTGACGCGGGCCAGGTCCGCCGCCGGATCGCGGAGCGCCGCGAGGCGCTGCGCTCGGAGGTGGAGCGCGCCGAGCGCAAGCTGGACAACCAGGGGTTCGTGAGCAATGCCCCAGCCGAGGTCGTGGAGGCCGAGCGCGAGAAGCTCACCGGCTACCGGGCCGAGCTCGAGGAGCTCGAAGGCTGAACCCGGCCTATTCGCACGTGGCCACCAGCTTCGACGCCGAGGCCTACCTGGTCTCCCTGGAGCCGCTCGGCTGGCGCTTCGGGCTGGAGCGGATCAGGAAGCTGGTGTCGGTGCTGGGAATGCCGCAGCACCGCTTCGCCTCGATCCACGTCGTCGGCACCAATGGCAAGTCGTCGGTGGCGGAGATGGCGGGGGCGCTGCTCGAGGCGCACGGCAAGCGCACGGGCGTCTATCTCTCCCCGCACACTGCGCGCTGGTCCGAGCGGATTCGAATCGGTGGCGCCGAGATCGATGCCGGCGAGCTCGCAGCGGCCGCGGAACGGGTGGCTCAGTCGATCGAGGTCGTCAACCGGACGCTGGCGGATGGCGAGTCGGTGACCCAGTTCGAGGCAGTCACGGCGACTGCCTTCGTCGCTCTCGCTTCCGCCCAGGTCGAGCTGGGCGTGATCGAGGCTGGGCTCGGCGGCCGGCTGGACGCCACCAACGTGCTGCCCTCGGGGGCCACGGTGCTGACCTCGGTTGGCCTGGAGCACACGGAGTGGCTGGGAGAGACCGAGGAGGCGATCGCCGCCGAGAAGCTCGCCGTGTTGCGTGACCACACCACGCTGGTGGTTGGGAGGCTCGGTGACGACGCCCGCAAGCTGGCTGAGCGAACCGCCGCCGAGCGAAACGCGCGCCTGATCGTCGCCGGCGATCCCGCCCCCGGCTTGCGGCTCTCCGTCCCAGGCGCCTATCAGCGTCGAAACTTCGCGGTCGCGGCGGCGGCCGCCGAGGCCACTCTGGGGGCGCTCGACCCCGGCGTTGTGCGGGAGGTCGCCGAGGGGCTGGCGCTGCCGGGCCGGGTGCAGCTCTTGAAGGGCGACCCACCGGTGATCCTTGATGCCGCGCACAACCCCGATGGCGCCCGGGCACTGGCCGACGCGCTGCCGGAGGCGGTGGGCGATGCGCCCATCGTCGCCTGTCTCGCGATCCTGGCCGACAAGGACGCGGCGGGGGTGCTGGAGGCGCTAGCGCCACACCTCGAGCTCGCCATTTGCACACAGCTTCCGGGCGAGCGTCTGGCGCGCGTGGGTCGCCCCGGGGCGTCGGCGCTGGAAGCGGCGCAACTGGCCGCTCTGGCCCAGGCCGCCGGGCTCACCGCGACCGAGGTCGTCCCCGAGCCGAAGGCCGCAGTCGAGCGCGCAGCGGCGGTCGCGAGGGAGCGGGGCGGCGTGGCGTTGATCACCGGTTCGCACTACCTTCTGCCGTACGCATGAACCGGGAGGCGCGCTCAGAGCTCCTGCACATGATGGGATTGGTCGCCGCCGTCGTGGCAATCGTGATCCTGGTCTTCTTCGGGCTCGGCTACCTTTTCGGAAGGCTCTTCCTGTAGCCGAGGTGGAGACAGGCGTCCAGAACCAGGGTTTGTCCCGCAGGTAACGAAGTACACTCCGCCCTCTGCTCATGCGCCTTTTGCCATGCCCGTAGCCCTATTCGGCATCACGGACGACGGCCTCAACCTGTTCGTGAACCTCGTCGTGCTGTTCTGCGTGGTCGTCTGGATCGCGCTGGTCGCCTGGACCTTCCTTGACGCCCGGCGCCGGATCGAGGACCCCGTGTTGGTGCTCTGCGCCACCGGCGCCTCGCTGTTCCCCTTCGTCGGGACGGTCGTCTACGCGATCCTTCGTCCGCCCGAGTACCTCGAGGATGCTCGAGAGCGTCAGCTGGAGATCCGTGCCGCAGAGCTCCGCCTCAGGCAGCTGAAGGAAGCGTCGTGTCCGAACTGCGGCCACCCGATCGAGCGCACGTACCTGCGCTGTCCGGACTGCAGGGCTCGGGTAAAGGACCCCTGCGAGGCCTGCCGGAAGCCGATCGACCCACGCTGGACGATCTGCCCCTACTGCGAGACGCCGCAGCGCCGCGCCGCTCCCGTGCCGCGCCGTGAGCCCGCGCGCCGCGCCTCGGAGAGTGAGCCGGCAGCACAGCGCAGCGCCCGGCAGACGCGCGCCAAGCGCCCTGCCGAGAAGCGCACCAAGCGGCCTACCGTCCGGCGCTCACCCGCCCAGCAAGGCGGCTCCGGTAAGCCACGCACGGCGCGCCCCGCCTCATCACGCCAGGCTTCCGCCGCCGGCAAGCGCAAGCCGGCCTCGGGCCGCTCGACCGCTGCCGCTCCGCCGAGCCGCGAGGCCCCCGGCGACGAGCGACCCAGGCCCGCCCCGGCGTCGTAGGCCGGGCACGTGCCACGCTCGATCACGCGCGAACGGCGTGGGTTTCAGGGCAAGTAGGGCAGCCCGTCCGCGACGCTCGTGCTTTGTACGTGAATCACCTCAAGCGCCACGCGCTGGCCGCCCACGCACACCGGTAGCCTTCCCGCCCCGTGAGCGCCGAGTGCGCGAGACAGTCGGCAGGACGCTGATTCTGATCAAGCCGGACGCCTTCGAGCGCGGCCTCACCGGCGAGGTGCTGGCGCGATTCGAGCGCAAGGGCCTGCGAATCGTCGCCCTGCGGCAGCTGCGCATCGACGAGGAGTTCGCCGGCCGCCATTACGCCGAGCACACCGAGAAGCCGTTCTTCGGCGAGCTGGTCGAGTTCATCACCCGTGGGCCGCTGGTCGCGGCGGTGCTCGAGGGGCCCCAGGCGGTTGCGGCTGCGCGGCAGGTGATCGGGGCGACCAACCCGCTCGAGGCCGTCGCCGGCTCGATCCGGGGCGAGCTCGCGATCGAGGTCACCTTCAACCTCGTCCATGGCTCCGACTCCGACGAGTCGGCGGAGCGCGAGATCGCCCTCTGGTTCAGCGACCTCGATTGAAGCTGATCCTGGCGTCCGCCTCGCCGAGGCGCCGGGAGATCCTCAGCGGCCTTCGGATCCCCTTCGAGGTCGTGGTCCCCGAGGTCGAGGAGCTCACCGATGGAGTGCCGGAGGAGGTGGTGGTCGAGAACGCCCGCCGCAAGGCGGCCGCCGGCCTGAGGGCTGCGGAGGAGCCGGGGGAGCGCACCGCTGACGCGGCGGAGGGGAGGGCGATCGCGCTCGGCGTCGACACCGAGGTGGTCCTGGACGGGCGCCTGCTCGGCAAGGCGGCCGGGCCAGACGAGGCCCGCGAGCGCCTGGAGGCGCTCGCGGGCCGCACGCATACGGTGCTCAGCGGCGTCGTGTTGCACGGCACGGCGCCTGCGGGCGGTGGGCCGGTCGAGCGCTCTGGCGTGGCCCAGACCGAGGTCACCTTCCGCGAGCTCGACCGGACGACCCTCGAGACCTACCTTGCCTCCGACGAGTGGCGCGACCGCGCTGGCGCCTACGCGATCCAGGGCCTCGGCTCGATTCTCGTGGAGAGGGTGGAGGGCGACTTCTCGAACGTCGTCGGCCTGCCGGTGAGGCTCTTGCTGGAGCTGGCGCCGGAGCTGCTGGGCCCGGTCGGGCCGCGCGCGGCGCATCCCTGAACCTCAGCTCGACATCGAGCTTCGATCTTGGGCCTCATCCTGCAATTGAGGCTGCGCTGCCGTTCGCTACACTCGGCGCGCGGCGAGGCCCCTTGGACGCCCGCCCCGTCCGCCTGCACAACGAGTTTCCGCTCGCACCGACCACGTCCTCGACTATTCCCAACTGATGGGTCTATTCCGCAACCTCGTTGGTTTCGGCGGCCGTGACATGGCCGTTGACCTCGGCACGGCGAACACGCTCGTGTACGTCCGGGGGCGCGGCATCGTGCTCTCAGAGCCCTCCGTGGTGGCGGTGGACTCACGCACCGGCGAGGTGCACGCCGTGGGAGTGGAGGCGAAGCGGATGCTCGGCCGCACCCCGGGAACGATCCGCGCCATCCGGCCCCTCAAGGATGGTGTGATCGCCGACTTCGACGTCACCGAGGAGATGCTGCGCCATTTCATCCAGCGTGTCCACCAGAACCGATTCGCGCATCCGCGGGTGGTGGTCTGCGTTCCCTCCGGCGTGACTGGGGTCGAGAAGCGCGCCGTCGAGGAGGCCTGCCTGTCGGCCGGCGCCCGCCAGGCCTACCTGATCGAGGAGCCGATGGCGGCCGCGATCGGGGCTGGGCTCCCGGTCGGGGAGCCCACCGGGAGCATGGTCCTGGACGTCGGCGGCGGCACCAGCGAGGTCGCGGTGATCTCGCTCGGGGGGATCGTGGTCTCGGAGTCGATCAGGATCGGCGGCGACGAGCAGGACGACGCGATCGTCAACTACTGCAAGCACGAGCACAAGCTCCTGATCGGCCAGCAGACGGCGGAGGAGGTGAAGCTCGAGATCGGCTCGGCGGCGCCGCTGCCGGAGGAGGTGACCACCGAGATCCGCGGCCGGGACATGGTCACCGGCCTGCCGAAGACGATCATGCTCACCTCGACCGAGGTGCGCTCCGCCCTCGAGGAGCCGATCAACCAGATCGTCGCGGCGGTCAAGGACACCCTCGACCGCACCCCGCCGGAGCTGGCCGGCGACATCATGGACCGGGGCATCACCCTGGCCGGCGGCGGCGCGCTGCTTCAGGGCATGGATCATCGCCTTCGCGAGGAGTGTCAGATGCCGGCCCAGTTGACGGAGTCGCCGCTGACCTGCGTGGCGGTCGGCTCGGGCCGGTCCTTGGAGGAGTTCGAGGCGATCCACCGGATGAGCAGAAACTCGCATCGCCGCGGCCTGATCGGCTCCGGATAGGGCGGCGCCGGCGGGCTGTGTACCGGAAGCAGGTCAGAAGGCGCCGCGCGATCCTGGTGCTCTTGGTCGTTGCGGCCTTGGTGTTGCTCTCGACCCAATTCTCGGAGAGCGAGGGCGGTCCACTGCATTCGATGCAGCGGGCCGTCGCATCGGTCTTCGGCCCGCTGGAGGAGGGCGCCACCCGGGCGCTGAAGCCGGCCCGCGACCTGATCAACTGGGTCGACGAGACCTTCAACGCGAGGGGCGAGAACGAGGATCTGCGCTCAGAGCTCCAAGAGCTCCGCACTCAGCTTGCCGAGGCGCAGTCGGCCGAGGGCGAGAACCGGCAGCTCCGCGAGCTGCTCGGGCTCGACCGGCAGGGCACATTGGCGGGCTATACGCCGGTGACCGCGCGCGTCATCGGCCGCTCCCCGACCGTCTGGTACTCGACCGTCACCATCGACAAGGGCTCCAGCGCCGGGGTGAAGGTGAACGACCCGGTGGTCACCGGTGACGGGCTCGCCGGCCGGATCGCGGACGTCACCCGCGGCACGGCGGTGGTGACCCTGATCACCGACGATCGCAGCGCCGTCTCGGCACGGGTCCTGCCCGATGGCCCCGAGGGCGTGGCCGAGCCCGAGGTGGGCGACCCCAGTGACCTGCTGCTCGACTTCATCGACCGCAGCCAGCCGATCCACCGGGGCCAGATCCTGGTCACGGCGGGCTGGAGCAACGGCGCGATCTCCTCCGCCTTCCCGCCCGGGATTCCGATCGGCAAGGTGAGCGACACGTCGGTGGGCGACGAGCAGCCCTACCAGCGAGTGCACGTGGATCCGTACGCCGACATCCGTGGGCTCGACTTCGTGCAGGTCGCCACCGAGGGGCCGAAGCGGCCGGGGGTGCGTGGATGATCGTCACCTGGCGGATCGGCCTCCGGATCGCGCTGATCGTGGTCGTCACCATCGTGCTCCAGATCTCGTTCTTCTCCTTTCTGAGCTTCTTCGGGACGACGCCGAACGTGGTTCCGTTGATGGTCGTCTCGCTGGGGCTGCTTGGCGGCGGGATGATCGGGGCGGTGTGCGGGTTCGCCACGGGGCTGCTCCTCGATTCGGCGCTGCTCCAAACCCTCGGCGTGTCGTCGCTGGTCCTGCTCGGTGCCGGTTACCTGGCGGGTCGCTACCGCGAGGGCGCGGAGGTCTCCAACTCGCTCATCCCGCCGATCCTGGCGGGCGTGCTGACAACCGCCGCCGCGGCGGGCTTTGCCGCCATCCAGCTCATGTTGGGCGTGCAGACGACCGTCAGCCTCTTGGTGTTGAGGGAGATCCTCGTCCAGGGCCTGCTGGCCGTGATCCTGACGATCCCGATCTATCCGCTGATCCGCAGGGCGCTGCGCCCGGCGCTGGTTGACGACCTCGCCGTGCTCGGGGCGAGGAGCCCGATCACCCGCGGCCTGTCGCGGGCGGGCAGGGCGCGAGGGCGCCGCATCAGGCGCGTGGCCCGGGTTTCGTGATGTTCGGCGAGCGCGAGCGCCCGCTGATGCCTGCGCAGTTCGCGCTTCGCGTCGCGATCCTCAGCGGTTTGGCGCTGGTGATGTTCTCGATCATCTTCTTCCGCCTCTGGTACCTCCAGGTGCTGTCGGGGGACAAGTACCTGAAGGCGGCCGAGAACAATCAGGTGCGCGAGATCACCACGCGCGCGCCTCGCGGCGAGATCCTGGATCGCAACGGACGTGCCCTTGTCGCCAATCGGGCCGCGCTGGCGCTCCAGCTCCAGCCGACGGAGTTGCCGCGTTCTCGTCGCGAGCGCCGGCAGGAGTTTGCCCGGCTGGGCCAGGCGATCGGCATGTCGCCTGACGCGATCGAGAAGCAGCTCCGCAAGCAGACCAAGGAGCTGCCGGCGAACCCCGTGACCCTGAAGCGGGACGTCGACTACGACCTCGTCTACTACCTCCGGGAGAACCAGGCACGCTACCCCGGGGTGAGCGTGCAGCACGTGTACGTGCGCAACTATCCGAAGGGAAGCCTGGCGGCGCAGATCTTCGGCTACGTGCGGGAGGTGACCGAGGACCAGCTCAAGGAGGCTCGCTACCAGGGCTTGGTCCCAGGCGACCAGGTGGGCCAGTCGGGCGTCGAGAACACGTACGACAACGTCTTGCGAGGCAGCAACGGCATGACCCGGGTCCAGGTCGATGCCCAAGGCCGGCCGACGGGAGGCGTGCTCAGGCAGACGGAGCCCCGGGCGGGGGACAACCTGCTGCTGACCATCGACAGCCGCGTGCAGGCGACCGGCGAGGCGGCCTTGGGGTCCTTCAGCACCCCGGGCGCCTTCGTGGCCATGAACGTGCGCAATGGCGAGATCCTCGGCCTCGGCTCCTCGCCGACTTACGACCCCTCCGTGTTCACGAAGCCGCTGATCCCTCAGTCGACCATCGACCAGATCTTCTCTGACGAGGCAGGGTCCCCGTACACGAACCGCGCGACCCAGGGCCTCTACCCGACGGGATCGACCTTCAAGCCGATCACGGCCGTGGCGGCGCTGGAGAGCGGGGTCCTGACGCCGACGACCACCATCGTCGACGGAGGCACGTTCACGATCGGCGGCCTCAGCTTCAAGAACGCCGGGGGCGCTGCCTACGGGGCGCTCCAGCTGCCGGAGGCCCTCCAGGTCTCCTCGGACGTCTTCTTCTACAACCTGGGCGCCGACCTGTACGCGCGCGACGACGCTCAGCAGCACTGGGCTTCGGAGCTCGGGATCGGACACGCGACCGGGATCGACATCCCCGGCGAGGGCGCCGGCCTTCTGCCGTCTCCCGAGTGGCGCAACCAGCTCTACAACCACTCAGACGATCCCGACTCGCCCGGTGGGGCGGACGTGGTGATCGGCGAGACGGACCGGCCGTGGACCGTGGGCGACAACGTCAACCTCGCGGTTGGCCAGGGAGACCTCCAGGCCAACCCGCTCCAGATGGCGGTCGCCTATGCCGCGATCGCGAACGGAGGCGACGTCGTCAGGCCTCATGTCGGCATGGAGGTGGAGGACGCGGGCGGGCGCGCCGTGCAGGAGATCGATCCGGCGCCGCAGCGTCACGTCGAGATCGCCCCGGAGCACCAGCAGGCGATCCTGCGGGGCGTTCACCAGGCCGCGCAGTCGCCTGGCGGGACCTCGTACGCGGTGTTCGGCAACTTCCCGATCCCGATGGCCGGCAAGACGGGAACCGCTGAGCGCATCGGGCAGTCGGACCAGTCGTGGTACGTGGCACTCGCCCCGTATCCCAACCCCGAGATCGTGGTTGCCGCGACGATCGAGCAAGGTGGCTTCGGCGTTGAGGCCGCGGCGCCCGTGACCTGCAAGGTCCTCGAGGCCTACTACAGCGCCCAGAGCGCCGGCCGCAAGAAGGCCGAGAAGAAGTTCCGGGGAGATTCCTGCTCCGGTCCGAGCGCCGCTGCGGGGAGCGCCTACGAATGATGGTCTCGGACGCCTATCCGCGCCCCTTCGACGAGCGGCGCGCCGCCGGGGCAGACGAGCGTCGCGGCAGGCTCCGCCTCGACCCGCTGCTTCTGTTCGCCACCCTCGGGCTGATCGGCTTCGGCCTCTTCACGCTGGGCGCGGTGACGGGCGGCGACGTTCCCCACGAGCCCTATTACTACGTAATTCGCCAGGCGACCTACGCGGTGATCGGCATCGCCTTGATGCTGGCGCTGGCCCGAGTCGACTACTCTCGTTTCAGGGAGCTACGCGTCGGCCTCTACACGGCGATGATCGGCAGCATCATCCTGGTGCTGCTTCTGGGCCAGGCTACGCGAGGCTCAAAGCGATGGATAGAACTTCCCTTCTTCACGTTCCAACCGTCGGAGCTGGCCAAGGTGCTGCTGATCGCGGCCTTGGCCGGATTCGCGATCGATCGCGCCCGTCGGGTCAACGAGCGCCAGCAAACGGCGCGGCTCCTGCTGATGGGCTTCGTGCCGGCGCTGATCGTGTTCTTGCAGCCCGACCTCGGGACATCGGTCACCTACGTGGTGATCACACTGGCGGTCCTGTTCGTGGCCGGGGTGCGCTGGACGCACTTCGCCCTCCTCGGCGTGCTGCTGGCCGCCGCCGTCTCGGCGGTGCTGCTGATCGCGCCGGCGATCGGGCATCCGGTCCTCAAGGACTACCAGCAGGAGCGATTGACATCGTTCCTGAACCCGAGCTCGGACCCCCGCGACGCGACGTATCAGATCAATCAGTCTCTGATCGCGATCGGATCCGGCAGCAAGACGGGACGTGGAGATGATTCGACGCAAACCGAGAACGGTTTCGTCCCTGACCGCACCACCGACTTCATCTTCTCCGTCATCGGAGAACGATTCGGCTTCGTCGGTGCTGCCTTCGTCCTGTCCCTCTACGCCCTGCTTATCTGGAGGGCGCTGCGCATCATGACGCTTTCGAAGAACTTGTACGGGAGCCTGATAGCAGGCGGGATCGCCGCGATGTTCATGTGCCAGGTGTTCGTGAACGTCGGCGTTGCGATCGGAACCATGCCGGTGACCGGCATCACCCTCCCGTTGATGAGCTTCGGGGGATCGTCCGTCGTCGTGACCTTCATGGCGATTGGCCTCCTACAGAGCATCTACGTCCAGGCGCGGCTCACCTCCAAGAGCAGGGCAGATCTGCTCCGCTGAGCGGATCTCAACCCAACTCTTGAGGTGAGTCTTTGAAAAAGCGCATACTTGTTTCAGTCGACGCCGGCGAGACCCGCGTCGCGGTGCTCGAGGGCAAGGGCCCGGCCCGCCCAAGCGAGCAGAAGGCCCAATCGAACGGTGGCTGGAAGGTGGGCGAGCTCTACGTCGAGCGCCGCGGCCAGCGGTCGATCGTCGGCAACATCTACAAGGGGGTGGTCGACAACGTCCTCCCCGGCATGGAGGCCGCCTTCGTGGACATCGGCCTCGACCGGAACGGCTTTCTGCACGTGGACGAGATCGTCCTTCCGGGCGGTGAGGCGGCGCCCCGGCGCGGGCGCGGCAAGGGCCGGCGAATCGACGAGCTGATCAAGCCCCGCCAGGAGGTCCTCGTCCAGGTGGTCAAGGACCCGCTGAAGACGAAGGGAGCGCGGCTTTCGATGCAGCTCTCGATCGCGGGCCGCTACCTCGTCTACATGCCGCAGGGCGCCGGAGTGGGGGCCAGCCGCAGGCTTTCCGAGTCGGAGCGCGAGCGCCAGAGAAAGCTGCTCCAGAACATTCACAAGGGCCAGGGTGGGGTGATCGTCCGCACCGCCGCTCAGGGCGCCCGCAAGGCCGACTTCGAGCGCGACATCGCCTACCTGCGGAAGCTCTATGAGGTCGTCCAGCGACGCGCCGCGGAGGTCAAGGCGCCGGAGATGGTGTTCCAGGAGGCCGACCTCTCGATCCGCGTCCTGCGCGACGTGCTCAGCAAGGAGTTCGACGGGGCGATCATCGACGACCCGAAGCAGCATCACCGGGTGACGAGCTTCTTCCAGCGCACGGCCCCCGAGCTGGTCTCCTACGCGGAGCTGTACACGGACTCCCAGCCGCTGTTCGAGCGCCAGGGCGTCGAGGAGGCGTACCGGTCGGTGCTCTCGCGCCGCGTCGACCTGGCCTCGGGCGGCTACCTGATGATCGACTACGCCGAAGCCCTGACCGTGATCGACGTCAACACGGGCAGCTTCACCGGTCGCGGCAAGGGGCGGCTGGAGGACACGATCACCAGGGTCAACGTGGAGGCGGCGGAGGAGGTCGTGCGCCAGCTGCGCCTGCGCGACATCGGCGGGATCATCGTGATCGACTTCATCGACATGGCGCGGGCGCGAAACCGCGACCAGGTCCTGAAGACGCTGCGCCGCTCGCTCGACGCCGACAAGACGAAGAGCTACGTGATGGACGTGTCGCCGCTCGGCCTGGTCGAGATGACGCGCCAGAACGTCACCGACGGGGTGCGGGAGATCCTCACCAAGCGTTGTCCCACCTGCGACGGGGAGGGCGTGGTCGAGTCTGAGGAGACGGTGGCGATCCAGGTGGTGCGCCGATTGCGAGACTTGGTCGAGGGCGGCGCCAAGCGGAACGTTCCGGAGGCTTTCCTGGTGCGAGTCAATCCGCGGGTGGCGGGACAGCTCCTGCGCGAGGGCAGCCCCCTGCACGAGCTCGAGGAGAAGTCCAGCAAGCACTTCCACTTCGAGGGCGGCGAGGCGCTGCCGCTGGACACCTTCGAGGTGGTGGAGAGCGGCACCCGGGCCGAGATCGAGGAGCGCGCGCTGCCGTTCCAGGTCGGCGACGAGGTGCTGGTCCGGATCGAGGAGCCGCACATGTACAACGTCGACGACGCCGTGGCCCGGGTGGACTCCTACATCGTCAGCGTCACGGGGGGCGGGCAGTTCGTCGGCGATCGCCGCCTGGTGCGGATCGAGAGCGTCGAGCGGTCGGCGGCTACGGCCTCCCTGATCGGTGGGGGCGGCGACGGTTCGGACGGTTCGGACGGTTCGGACTCCAAGGCGGCCTCCCCGGATGGCGGTTCCGTAGAATCGCCGGCCTCCAAACGGCGCCGCGGCCGGCGAGGCGGCAGGCGCCGTTCCCGCGCCAGGGCATCCAACGGCTCCGACTCCAATGGTGATCAGTGACCAATAGCTACGCGATAGTCGAAACGGGCGGCAAGCAATACCGCGCCGAGAAGGGCACCAGCCTGGTCGTCGAGCACCTGCGCGCCGACCAGGGAGCCAAGGTCAGCCTGCGCGCGGTCATGTACCGCGGCGACGGCGAGGTGGTGCTCGAGGGCGACCGGCTCGAGAAGGTGAAGGTCGAGGCGGTGGTCGCCGAGCACCTTCGCGGCCCGAAGCTGCGCGTCTTCAAGTACAAGCCGAAGAAGGGCTACCGCCGCACCGCCGGCCACCGCCAGGAGCTGACTCGGCTCGAGGTGACCGACGTCAAGCTCTTGACCCGCAAGCCGGCGGCGAAGGCCGAGGCCGAGGCCGAGCCGGCGGAGAAGGCCGAGACGAAGCCGGCGCCGACGAAGCCGGCGACCAAGAAGCCCGACGACCAAGGCAAGCCCGCGGCGAAGAAGCCCGCGGCCAAGAAGCCCGCAGCGAAGAAGCCCGCGGCGAAGAAGCCCGCTGCGAAGAAGCCGGCCGGCGAAGGGCAAGTCGCAGACCACGCGCAAGGCCTCCTCGACGGCGCGGCGGTCGCTCATCTGCTAAGAAGGACAGCTGATGGCTCACAAGAAGGGACTCGGCTCAAGCCGCAACGGGCGCGACTCGAACCCCAAGTACCTGGGGGTGAAGATCTTCGCGGGGCAAAAGGTCGGGGGAGGCGAGATCATCGTGCGCCAGCGCGGCACCCGCTTCCGCCCGGGCGACGGCACCGGCCTCGGTCGCGACCACACCATCTTCGCCACCCGCCCCGGCGTGGTCGATTTCCGGCAGTCCCACAAGGGGCGCGTCGTCTCGGTCAAGGAATAACTCCGCCGAAAGAACTCCGCCGAAAGCCTCGGCCTTCGGCCTACGTTTTCGGCGGGTTAGGGCGCCGACCTGACCCGGCAGGTCCACACGCTGCTACCGCGGGATAACTTCGTCGAAAGCCTGGCCTCGGCCAGTTTCGGCGGGCAGGCCCGGCCTGACCCGGCAGGTCCACACGCTGCTACCGGGACTTCGTCCCTGGCCCGGGCGAGGCTACTCTCGGCACGATGCTCTACGACCGGGCGAAGATCTACGTCGAGGGAGGGCGCGGGGGCGACGGCTGCGTCAGCTTTCGGCGCGAGGCCCATGTGCCGCGTGGCGGGCCCGACGGAGGCGACGGGGGTCGAGGCGGAGACGTGGTGGTGGTCTGCGACCCGTCCAAGCGCGACCTGGCCTCGCTTCACCGCGCGCGGCACTTCCGTGCGGGACGCGGCGCCCACGGGCGGGGGAAGCAGCAGCACGGGGCGCGGGGAGAGGACCGGCCGATCCCGGTGCCGCCCGGCACCCAGATCGAGGGCCTCGAGCTGCGTAGCTACGACCTCGTGGAGCCCGGCCAGCGCGCCGTGGTGGCAGCCGGTGGCCCCGGGGGCCACGGCAACAAGCGCTTCACCAGCTCCACCCGCCAGGCGCCCCGTTTTGCCGAGCGGGGGCTGGAGGGCGAGTCTGGCTGGATCGAGCTGCGCCTCAAGCTGCTCGCCGACGCCGGCCTGGTGGGTCAGCCGAACGCCGGGAAGTCGTCGCTTCTGCGCCGGCTGACGCGGGCCGCGCCGAAGGTGGCCGCCTACCCGTTCACGACCCTCGAGCCGGTGCTCGGCACGCTCGAGTCCGACGAGCGCCAGTTGGTTCTGGCCGACATCCCCGGCCTGATCGAGGGCGCCGCGCAGGGCGCCGGGCTCGGCCACGAGTTCCTCGCCCACCTGGAGCGCTGCGGCGCGCTGGTTCACCTGGTTGACATCTCGGGCGAGGACCCGGCGGCGGCGCACGAGGCGGTGCGGGACGAGCTGCGCACCCACGGCGCCGGGCTGGAGCTCTTGCCCGAGCTGATCGTGCTCTCGAAGCGCGACCTGGTGCCCGGCGAGCGGGCGGATGAGCTGGTGGCCGAGTGGAGCGATCGGCTCGGCGGCAGGGTCCTCGGGGTGCTCGCCGTCTCCTCGGTGGACGGCGCCGGGATCGATCAGCTTCGGCGAGCGGTCCTGGAGGCGGTGCCGGAGGTGCGGAAGGAGGAGGCCGCCGGGACGGCGCCCGCCGCGGAGCCCGGGTTCGAGGCGGAGCACATCGTCTACCGGCCCGAGGGCGATCAGGGCTTCGACGTGGCGCGAGTCGAGGACGGGGTGTTCGAGGTTCGAGGTCGCGGGATCGAGCTGCTCGCCGCCCGGCACGATCTCGAGAACCCCGAGGCGCTCGCCTACCTCGAGCAGCGCCTTGGCGAGATCGGGGTCCTTGCCGCCCTTCGCGCGGCGGGGTTCGAGCCCGGCGACGAGGTGCGGATCGGCGAGCTGGCCTTCGAGCTCCTTCCGGGTCAGCCGTCGGCCCGCATGCTAAGAAGGTCCCGATGACGGTGGTCGCCAAGCTCGGGTCCTCGATCGTCGCCGACGACGACGGCGCGCTGCGCTCCGCGGTCCTCGACAGCGTCTGCGGCCAGGTCGCCGAGCTCCACGGGGGCGGCGAGAACGTGGTGCTCGTCACCTCGGGGGCGATCGCGCGGGGGATGCGCCTGCTGGAGCTGGATCGGCGCCCGAGCGCGATCGACGAGATGCAGGCGGCCTCGGCGGTCGGACAGGGCTCACTGTTTCGCGCCTACGAGGAGCGACTCGGCGCGCTCCAGGTCCACGCGGCGCAGGTGCTGCTGACCTCGTTCGACATGTCGGCCCGCATGCACTACCTGAACGCCCGCCAGACGCTTCGCCGCCTGCTCGACTGGCGGGTGGTGCCGGTGGTGAACGAGAACGACACCACGGCCACCGACGAGATCACCTTCGGCGACAACGACTTCCTCTCCGCGCAGGTGTCGATCCTGCTCGAGGCGCGCGTCCTGGTCCTGCTCACGGACACGGCCGGGCTCCACACCGCCGACCCGCGCGCGAACGCGGAGGCGGAGCTGATCGAGGAGGTGAAGGAGTTCTCGGAGCTGCGCGACTACCGGATCGGCGATCGAACTTCCGCCTTCGGCTCGGGCGGGATGCGCAGCAAGGTGGCGGCGGCGGAGATGGCGAGCGCGGCCGGGATCCCGGTGGTCGTCTGCGACGGGACGCAGCCGGGGAGCCTGGCGGCCGCCGCGCGGGGCGACCGGGTCGGGACGCGGTTCGCAGCGCACCCCGAGCGCACCCCGAGCTTCAAGCTGTGGCTCCGCTACGCGAAGCCGAGCCAGGGGCGGATCGTGGTCGACGAGGGCGCCGCCACGGTGCTGCGCGAGCGCGGCTCGAGCCTGCTGCCGGTTGGGATCACGCAGGTCGATGGAGAGTTCGCGGCCGGCGACGCGGTCGAGGTGGTCTGCGACGGCGAGGTGGTCGGCAAGGGCATCGCCAACTACTCCGCCGCCGAGCTCGCCCGGATCAAGGGCCTGAAGTCCGCGCAGGTGCAGGAGCAGATCCCGAACGCCTCCGCGGAGGCGGTGCATCGGGATTATTTCGTGCTGACCTGAGTGCAAGCACTCAGGTCAGGTCTGTGGCGGGTCGGCCGCTGCTCCGCCACGATCGTGGAGAACCGCAAGCTACCCTGTCGGCATGGCCACAGCCACCCGCACCGTCGCCGAAGTGTGCGCCTCAGCCAAGCAGGCCTCGCGCGAACTGGCGACCGCCTCGACGGAGATCAAGCAGGCCGCGTTGGGGCGGCTGGCCGAGCTGCTCGGCGAGCGAAGCGGGGAGATTCTCGAGGCGAACGCAGCGGACCTCGCCGACGAGCGCGCCGCGCGGCCTCACGGACGCGCTGCGCGATCGGCTCGCGCTCGACGAGGCGCGGGTGGGCGCGATGGCGGACGGGGTGCGCGCGATTGCGGCGCTGCCGGACCCGGTGGGCGAGGTGCTCGATGAGCGCACGCTTGCGAGCGGCCTGCGGATGAAGAAGGTGCGGGTGCCGCTGGGCGTGATTGCGGTCGTCTACGAGGCCCGGCCGAATGTGACCGTGGATTGCGCCGCGCTGACCCTGAAGAGCGGCAACGCGATCGTGCTGCGGGGATCGAGCTACGCCGCGCGGTCCAACGGAGCGCTGGCAGCGGTCGTGCGCGAGGCGGTCGTCGACGCAGGGCTCCCCGAGGGGTCGGTCGAGATCCTCGACGGCGAAGACCGCGCCGAGCTCGCCGAGCTGGCGACGGCCGAGGGCCTCGTGGACCTGATCATTCCCCGGGGCGGTGGGGGCCTGAAGGAGGCGCTGAAGTCGACGGCCACGGTGCCCGTGATGTACGCGGCGGCGGGGAACTGCCACGTCTATGTGCACGAGGACGCGGACCTGGAGACGGCCCGCGCGGTTGCCTACAACGCCAAGGTCCAGCGCCCGGGGGTCTGCAACGCCGCGGAGACGCTGCTGGTCCACGCCAGCGTGGCCGAGCGATTCCTGCCCGGGGTGCTGGCGGACTTGAGCGACGCCGGGGTCGAGCTGGTCGGCGATGAGCGGGCGCGCGCGGCCGCGGGCGGGACGCCGGTGGGCACGGCGGCGGACGTCGACTGGGACACCGAGTACCTGGGCATGAAGATGGTCGTCGGCGTGGTCGACTCGCTCTCCGACGCGATCGACCACGTCAATCGGCACGGCACCGGCCACTCGGAGGCGATCCTGACGTCCTCCGACGAGGCGGCCGAGGGGTTCACCGAAGGCGTGGACGCGGCGGTCGTGTACGTGAATGCGTCGACTCGGTTTACCGACGGCTTCGAGTTCGGGATGGGGGCGGAGATCGGGAACTCGACACAGAAGCTTCACGCTCGCGGCCCGATCGGCTTGCGGGAGCTGACGACCTTCAAGTACGTCGTCCACGGCGACGGCCAGGTTCGCGCTTGAGCCATCACGCCGAAGGGGACTAGGAGGGACGGTCGCCGCGATCGGCGTTCTCGGGGTGCGTTCAACCCGCCGCACATCGGGCACCTGGTGCTCGGGCAGGAGGCGGCGTTCCAGCTCGGGTTGAAGGAGGTGCTGCTGGTGCCGTCAGGCGAGGCGCCGCACAAGCGGATCGATCCCGAGCCTGGGCGTGACGTGCGATTCCAGATGGCGCGGCTGGCGGCGGACACCGATCCCGCGCTGGAGGCCTCGGACGTCGAGACGAGCCGGGAGGGGCCGTCGTTTTCGTTCCGCACGCTGGAGCTGTTGAGCGAGGCGCGGCCCGGGGATGAGCTCGTCTTTCTGATGGGGGCCGACATCGCGGCGGGCCTGGAGGGTTGGCGCGAGCCGCGGCGCATCCTGGAGCTGGCGCGGCTGGGAATCGCCGCGCGGGCGGGGACGGCGCTCGACGAGGCCGAAGCTGCGCTCGAGCGGTTGGGGGGCGCCGGGCGGGCGGAGGTCGTGAGGATGCCCGAGATCGGCGTCTCCTCGACCGGGATTCGCGCTCGGGTGGCGGCGGGGAAGCCGATTCGCCACCTCGTTCCCGACGCCGTGGTGGACTTGATCGCCGAGCGGGGCTTGTACCGGGCATGAGCGCGGTGCCCGAAAGGGGCCGGGACCGGCTCTCTTCGGAGGCGCTGGCGCGGCAGATCGCGGCGGTCGCCGACGCCAAGCAGGCCGAGGATCTGGTCGCGCTCGACATGCGGAGCCTGGTGGGGTACACGGACTTCCTGGTCATCTGCACGGCGCGCAACGAGCGGTTGGCGAAGGCGATCCACCAGGACGTCCACCAGCGGCTGAAGCACGACCACGGCCTGCTGCCCGCCACGGTGGAGGGGGAGCAGGGGGCGCGCTGGGTGCTGATGGACTATCTCGCCTGCGTGTTCCACGTGTTCGTGCCGGAGCTGCGGGAGCGCTACCGCTTGGAGGTGCTGTGGGGAGAGGCGCCGCGGCTCGAGCTGGGTGCCGTCCGGCGGGCGCCCTAGCGTTCGCGCATCGTGGGCGCTCGGCGCCCGCGGGACGATGGGCACCAAGGCTCGCTTCAGAAGATCCCTGTTTGGCTTTCGCCCCCGCGATGTGGACGAGGCGATCGCTGCGCAGGAGGCCGTGCTCGAGGCCCGCCGCAGGGAGGTCGCGTGGGGGGCACAACGGATCCGCGACTTGGGCCAGGTGTCCGCCGGGCTCGCGGATCGGGTGGTGGAGCGCGAGCGGGAGCTGCGCGAGGCGCGGGCGGAGCTGGCGCGAGCGCGCGAGCGAGGCGACGAGAGCCTGCGGGCGCTGAGCACGCTGGCGGACGATCTGGAGGGGGTACGGCGCCAGGCGCGGGGACAGGCGACGCGGATGCGGTTGCGGGCGCTGCGCGAGGCCGCCGAGCTGGCAGGGCGGATGGACGAGCTGGGCGATGATCGAAGCGAGGCGCGCGAGGGGTTGATCGAGTCGCTGCAGGAGGCGATCGAGCGGGTCGGCGCGGATATCGAGGAGGACGAGACGCATGGTCTGCCGGGCCTGCTCTCGGCCACCAACGGCTCCGGCGAGCGCGAGGTGGGCGAGCTGTTCGAAGGGGTGGTCGAGGTGGAGGTGGGGCCGCTGAGCGACTTCTCGCAGCTGGTCGGGTTCGAGGACGCGGCGGGCGGCATCGGCGCGACCTCGGAGATCTCGGTGACTCGCTTCGCGCAGGGCCGGGCGACGCTGGCGATGAGGTTCAAGCATCCGGTCGAGCTGCTGTGGGAGCTCGAACAGCGGACTCCGTTCGAGTTCAAGGTCCGGGACACGCGCTCGGACCGGGTGGTTCTGGACGTCGACGGGTAGTCCGCGGCCGGCGGCGCTGGGCGCCGCCCAGCTAGGGTGAAGCGATGGAGTTGATCGCTCCTGTGAACGGGATCGAGCTCGCCTACGAGGCGTTCGGAGATCCGTCCGACCCCACGGTGCTCATGGTCATGGGGCTGGGGGTGCAGATGCTGGGCTGGGACGAGGAGCTCTGCGAGCTGCTGGCCGGGCGGGGGTTTTGTGCGGTGCGGTTCGACAACCGGGACGTGGGGCGGTCGACGAAGATCGAGGGCGGGCGACGGCCGGACCTGATGGCGGCGGCGATGGGCGACGCGAGCTCGGCGAGCTACACGCTGGACGAGATGGCGGACGATTGCGCCGGGCTGCTGGATCACCTGGGGGTGGAGGCGGCGCACGTGGTGGGCGTCTCGCAGGGCGGGATGATCGCTCAGACGCTGGCGATCCGGCATCCGGGGCGGGTGCTGTCGCTGGTCTCGATCATGTCGAGCACGGGGGATCGGGCGGTCGGGCAGCCGCATCCGGAGGCGCTGCCGACGCTGCTTACGCCGGCGCCGGCGGATCGGGAGGGGTTCGCGGAGTCTGCGGTCCAGGTGTTCCGGGTGATCGGCTCGCCGGGGTTCGGGGCGAATGAGGAGAGGCTGAGGGACCTGGCGCGGGCGAGCTTCGATCGGGGCTATCACCCGGAGGGCACGGCGCGGCAGCTGTTGGCGATCCTGGCCTCGGGCGATCGGACCGAGGCGTTGCGGCGGTTGGACGTGCCGACGGTGGTGATCCACGGGACGGAGGACGCGCTGATCGACGTCTCGGGAGGGAAGGCCACCGCGGCGGCGATTCCGGGCGCGGAGCTGGAGCTGATCGAGGGGATGGGGCACGACCTGCCGCGCGAGCTGTGGCCGCGGTTCGTGGACCTGATCGTGGAGAACGCGGAGCGCGCCCGCACTCTCGACTCCATCCCGTAGCCCTTTCGGCACATTCTGCGCGCCACGCGCGACGGGCGGCATGCGAACATGTGTTCGTGCACGACAGCGGAATCAGAAGGGCAGCGATAGCGGAGGCGAGCGATCGCAGCGGCGGCGATCAAGCTCGGCGTTCGGTGCTCAAGCCCATGTCGAGCACGGCCGCGTACGACCTGATCTTCGACATTGGGAATCGCGGCTGCTCCGGGTGCAGTGCAAGTGGGCGACCTACAAGGGAGACGTGATCGTTGTGCATTTGGTGAGCAGCTCGCTTCAGCCTAGTGGGTATGTGCGATCCGACGTACGCGCCCGACGAGGTCGATGCAATCGTGGCCGTTTACTGCGCCGAGCTCGAGGGAGCTGCTACCTGCTTCCGATCGAGTTGGTCGCCGGGCAGTACCAGGTCTCATCTCCGGCTCGTCCCGCCCAGGAACGGCCAGAGGGCGGCGCTAATATGGGCGGCCGATCACCAGCTGTCTGGGGCCATAGCTCAGCTGGGAGAGCGCTGCCATGGCATGGCGAGAGGTCGTGGGTTCGAGTCCCACTGGCTCCACTCCGCTTCCTGAGTGCGCCGACACAAGCACGGAGCAAGTCGGCGCCCACCAGTTCCGCAACCACTTCGGCTGGTACATGGAGCGCACCGTCGCCGGCGAGGAGTTCCTCGTCACCCGCCGCGGCAAGCCCTGCGTCCGCCTCGTCCCGGCCCACCCGCAGTTGCCGATCGCCGAGGGCGACGTATCATCGGCAGCCTGCCCGTGACCAGACCCCAACTCCTCCTCATCCCGGGCTACTGCGAGCTGGAGTGGGTAGTACGGCCAGAGCTTGAGGAATGGGCCGAGGTCGCCGCGTTCGATGCCCCAGGCGTGGGCGATGAGGCTCCCCCCGCCGCGTATGACGCCTCGGCCGTGGCCGAGCGAGCGGCCGCGGAGGTCGATCGCCGCGGATGGCAAAGCTGCGTGATCGCCGCCGACGAGTTCGCGATCGCCTCAGCGCTGAAGTTCGCGTCACGGCATCGGGAGGCCGTCCAGGGGCTTGCGCTCGGGCACGCCTGCTTGAGCTTCAGCCCCGATGCGGACCCGCCCGCCGTCAACGCGGAGGTTCGATCGGCCTTCAGCCAGGTGGCCGAGCTCGATGACCGAACGTTCATTCGGCACCTGACGCAGATCACCCAGGGTTTCTATGGCGAGGAGCTCGCCGACCAGATGCTCGAGCGAATCCCCACGGGCGTGGCACAGGCTTACGTGCGCGAAGGCATGGCGGACCCCGGCGACTGGATTGGGGATGCTCTACGGGAGCTGGCGAAGCCGTTGCTCCTCGCCGAGCACGATCCCTGCTTGCTCTTCACGAAGGAAGGCTACGAGGCCGCCGTTTCGGCCTTCCCCGACTCAATGCGGGTGTCCTGCCGCGAGAAGCCGAGCGTGAGCCCTGCCTTCGCCGATGGCCCTGCGCGAGTTCTGCCGGGAAGTGGGCGCCTAAGCACCATGTGGTCTGCGACGCGGCCGAATCAGTGATTGGCAACCTCGACCGGGACGGCTGGCTGGACTATTACACGTAGAAACTGAGATCCCTTGCGCGAAACGCATTAGTCGGCATCTTTTCAGTGGTGGTGAAGCCGGGCGCCGCAGCGATCAAATCGGGGATGCGGTTGACGATGGTCGCGCAGGTCAACTCGACGGTTGCCGGTCGGTTGATGATGACCTCGGTGTTGGGCTCTCCCTGAATGGTCCAGACATTCTGATCGAACTCACCTGCTGCGTAGACCTTGCCGATGCACTCGGCTTCGATGACAATCCCTTCCTCCGTGATGGTCGTTACCACTGCGGACATTCCCGTCGCGTTTCCAGCCGGGATGGTCATCTGAAGCGTTTCGGAACGAAGTTCCTTGTCGTGGGTCTGGGGAACGCACCTCTGGCTCTGTTCCTTGACCTTGAGTCCTAGCTGGGCACAGAGCCAACCATTTGCGCTCCACATGTAGGACGGCAAGAAGTCCTCCCGCTCAATCATTGCCGTTCGTTCCGCGCCGGAGATCTGGTCGGCGGCAGCAATCTCCTTTTCGAAGTCCGCAAGGGACAAGCCTGCCCCATGAGCCTTCGCCAACACAATGCCGTAATCCTCAACGTTGTAGCTGGAGTTCCCGATGATCCTTTTGATGGTGTGAGTGGCGCCCGCAAGCGTTGTGATCAGATTTCCCCAGAACACATCCTGATATCCGGAGCCACAGAGGGTGCAGCCGTTCTTCTTCGCCAACTCGTCCAGCAGTTGGGTCGTCTTGTACGAGGAGTTCCAGGGATAGAAGGCCTCCTCACACGTGGTAATGACATTCACGCCACTCTCGGCACAATCCATGAAGGGGCGCTTGAGATCCTGCATCAAACTCGCAGTGGTAATGATGCAGGCGTCCGGTTTCTTCTCCTTAAGAATCGTAACTGCGTCCTTTGAATTTTGGACGAGAACGCCAGTCTTCCCCACGCCCGCGAGTTCGCCAACGTCTTTGCCGATGGTGTGAGGACTCCGAGCAAAGGCGCAGACGATGTCCGCACCCTTCTCGATGGCATATCGCATGGTGCATCGGCAGCGTGCCCGTCGATCGATTGCGAGTCGCGTGAAGCGAAAAGCGAGGAAGCCTCGGCAATCGACGGGCGTCAAGAAGGCGCTAAGAACGCGATCGGGAGCGTTAGGAAAGCGCCAAGATCGCCGGCTGCGCTCGACCTAGCGGTTACAACCGGCGCATGACCACGGGCGCGGGCGTTCTGTCCCGGCTGCTGATCGGCAGGCCGCTGCGAAGCGACCGGCTGGAGGAGACACTTCTGCCGAAGCGGATCGCCCTGCCGGTGTTCTGCTCTGACCCGCTTTCATCGGTCGCATACGCCACCGAGCAGATCCTGATCGTGCTCGCGCTCGGAGGCCTGACCCTGCTGCACCTGACGTCCTGGGTCGCATTGGCGGTGGTGGCGCTCCTGACGATCGTCGTCATCTCGTATCGGCAGACCTGCCTGGCCTATCCGAATGGCGGCGGGGCCTACGCCGTCAGCCGAGCGAACCTAGGTGAGAACGCGTCGCTGACGGCCGCCTCGGCGCTGCTGATCGACTACGTGCTCACCGTGGCGGTCTCGGTGGTGGCCGGGATCGCCGCAATCACCAGCGCGGTGCCGTCGCTCGCGCCCTACGCGGTCGAGCTTTCCCTGGGATTCGTCGTCGTGCTGATGGCGACGAACCTTCGCGGGGTGAGGGAATCCGGGCGCGCGTTTGCGGTCCCCACCTACGGGTTCGTGCTCTGTATCTACGCCTTGCTGGCCGTCGGCTTCCTCAAACTCGCCTTCGGCGCCGGGTTGACGGCGGAGAGCGCGAGCTACCAGATCCGCGAGGCCACCGACACCGGCGGGCTGCTGACGGTGTTCCTCGTCCTGAGGGCTTTCGCGTCTGGTTGCACCGCCCTGACCGGAGTCGAGGCGGTCTCCAACGGTGTGCCCGCGTTCGAGCAGCCGAAGGCCCGCAACGCGGCCACCACGCTGCCTGATCATGGCGGCGCTCGCGACGACGATGTTCGCGGGCATCACAGCGCTGGCGCTGGCCGCCGACGTGCACATGGCGGAGAGCGCCGGCGATTTGATCGGGCTGGCGCCTGGCGCCGAGCAGAAGACCGCGCTCAGCCAGGTGGGACTGGCGACGTTCGGTGAGACCCTGCCCTTCTACCTGCTGCAGGGCTTCACGGCGGCGATCCTGATCCTGGCCGCGAACACCGCCTTCAACGGCTTCCCTGTGCTCTCCTCGCTGCTCGGCCGGGACAACTACCTGCCGCACCAGCTCTCCAACAGGGGCGATCGGCTGGTGTACTCCAACGGCATCGTGATGCTGGCGCTCGTCGCCGGTCTGCTGATCGTCGCCTTCAACGCCGACGTGACGCGGCTTGATCCAGCTCTACATCCTCGGCGTGTTCCTGTCCTTCACCCTCAGCCAGGCGGGGATGGTGCGTCACTGGGCGCGTGAGATTCGACATGCCATGGACGCAGAGCGCGCTCCGATGCGGCGCAGGCAGGCCGTGAACGCCGCCGGCGCGGTCGCCACCGGGCTCGTGTTCGTAATCGTCTTGGTGACCAAGTTCGCCCAGGGCGCGTGGATCGTAGTCCTCGCTGCGCCGATCCTCTTCCTGATCATGAAAGCGATCAAGGCGCACTACGGGCTCGATCGGCCGGCGGCTCGCCCCCACCGCCTCCGGCGTGGTGATGCCCGGCCAGATTCACGCGATCGTCCCGGTCTCCAACCTGCTGGCTCCCACGCTTCGCGCGCTCGCCTTCGCCCAGGCCACGAACCCGGCCACGCTGCGCGCGGTGAGAGTGGCAGCCGACGAGGTCGACGACCCGTTCCCGAGTGAGTGGCAGCGGCGTGGAGTTCCGGTTCCGCTCGTCGTCATCGAGTCGCCCTACCGCGAGACCGTCCGCCCCCTGCTTCGCTACGTGCGCCAGCTGCAGCGCGAGAACCCCGGCGACGTCATCTCGATCGTGATCCCCGAATATGTCGTGGAGCGTTGGTGGCAGAACCTGCTCCACAACCAAACCGCGCTGCGACTGAAGGCCCGGCTGCTGTTCGAGCCCTCGGTGACGGTGACGAGCGTTCCATGGGTGCTGCGATGAGGGAGGAGCCCGGCGTCACCCACGTTCGCGCCGAGGACCTGCTCGACGAGGCGGTGCCCAAGAGCCGGTCCCCGAGACTCGGGCTGACGCGACGGCGCCAGTTAACCGGGCTCGTTTTCGCGGTGGTGCTGCTGGCGCTGCTCACCCTTCTGCTCGACGCGCTGGAGGGCGTGCTGTCGCTCGAGGGACAGGTGCTGCTCTACCTCGTCGCGGTGATCGCGATCGCCGTGGTGGGCGGGATCGTCGTCGGGGTCGCCTCCGGCGTCACCGCGGCGCTGTTGATCAACTTCTTCTTCGTCGAGCCGGTTCACGAGCTCACTATCGCCGACCCCGATCAGGCGGTCGCCCTCGTGGTGTTCGTGGGCGTCGCGGCGTCTGTAAGCGTTGCCGTCGAGGTGGCGAGAAGGCGGCTGCAGGCGGCGGAGGAGGCGCGCGCCGAGGCGGAGACGCTGTCGGAGCTCGCAGGCGCCGAGCTCGAGAAGGAGGAGACGCTTCACGGCGTCCTCGAACGGGCGCGGAAGGCGTTCAGGATGGAGTCGGTGACGCTGAAGGTGCGCCAGCGCGGAAGCGGGGAGTGGGTCGACGCCGAGCAAGCGGGCTGGGCCCCTCCGGGAAGCGAGGCGACGCTGCGCTTCGACGTACCGATCGGGCCGCACTTGCGGATGGTGGGTCGAGGGCCGGCGCTCTTCGCCGAGGACCAGCGCATCCTGGAGGCGTTCGCTGCGGCCGCCCAGACCGCGTACGAGGGCCGTCAGCTGAGCGGCAAGGCCAAGGAGGCCGAGACGCTGGAGACCGTCGACCGTCAGCGCACCGCTCTGCTGGCTGGCGTCGGCCACGATCTGCGCACGCCCCTTGCCGGGATCAAGGCCGCTGTCAGCAGCCTGCGCCAGCGTGACGTCGATTGGTCTGAGAGCGACCGCGACGAGCTGCTGGCCACGATCGAGGAGTCCACGGACCGGCTCAGCAGCGTCGTCAACAACCTGCTCGATGCCAGCCGCCTGCAGGCCGGCGAGCTGACGGTGCAGGCCGAGGTCGTGTCCCTCGTCGAGGTCGTCTCAGCGGCCCTGCTGGCACAGCCCGATGCGGTCGGCAAAGTGGAGGTCGGTGTGCCCGAGGATCTGCCCCCGGTCAGGGCAGACCGCGGCTTGCTCGAACGGGTGCTGGTCAACCTGATCGACAACGCCATCCGCCACGGGGGAAGCTCGGAGCCGATCGAGATCACCGCTCTCGCCGGCGCCAGCAGCGCCAAATTGGCCGTCATCGATCATGGTCGGGGGGTGGCAAAGGAGGAGGAGGCCGATCTCTTCGAGCCCTTCCGCAGCGCCGACGACCGTCAGCGGGGTGGGCTCGGCCTCGGTCTGACGGTGGCGAGGGGGTTCGTCGAGGCGATGGACGGCGTCCTCGTTGCCGATCGTACGCCCGGTGGTGGGATGACGATGCGCCTGCGCTTGCCGTTGGCGGGGAGGCAACCTGCATCTCGCGACGCTGCCGCGGACTCCGAATGACGCGAGTCCTGGTCGTCGACGACGACCGCGGCCTGCGCCGCGCGCTGAAGATCAACCTCGGCGCGCATGGCTACGAGGTGATCATGGCCGAGAACGGGCACTCGGCGCTGGCCGCGGCCTCGCGCCTGCCGCCCGATGTGGTTGTCCTCGACCTGGGGCTGCCGGACCTGGACGGGGTAGAGGTGATCGAGGGACTACGCGGCTGGACCCGGGCTCCGATCATCGTGCTCTCGGCCCGCACGGGGCAGGGCGACAAGGTCGTCGCCCTCGACGCCGGTGCGGACGACTACGTGACGAAGCCATTCGCGATGGACGAGCTCCTGGCGCGCTTGCGGGCCGCGCTTCGCCGCATCGAGAGCGGGCAGGATCTCCCCGGCGTGACGACCGAGCACTTCACCATCGACCTCGCCGCCAAGAGCGCCCAAGGCCCAGACGGAAAAACCGTTCGACTCACGCCGACGGAGTGGCACATCATCGAGGTCCTGATCCGCGAGCAGGGAAGGCTGGTCGGTCAGCGCGAGCTCCTGAAGGGGAGCCAGCGAGGGCTTGAGCGAGACCCTCGCGTGAAGCAGCGGCGGCGTGCGGCCGCCGAGGTCACCCGCTGTTGGCGCCGCCGGACCGATCGCCGAAGCCGGCGTATGATCGAAGCCTGCCCGCCGATCGACAGCCCGCCCCCGCGATCGAGCTCGTGGACGTCGTCAAGAGCTTCGGCTCCACGCGGGCGCTCGATGGCGTCAACCTCGCCGTTCCCGAGGGCGCGATCACCGTGCTGCTCGGCCCGTCAGGCGCGGGAAAGACGGTCACGGTCAAGCACATCGTCGGGCTGATGCAGCCCTCGGCGGGATCCGTGGTGGTCGAAGGCAAGAACCTCGCCGAGCTGACGGAAACCGAGCTCTACGAGCTTCGCCGAGGCATGAGCGCCGTGCTCCAGGGCACCCTGCCCTTCACCTGCGGCCTCTTCTACTCGCTCAACGTGTACGAGAACGTCGCCTTCGCGCTGCGCGCCCGGACTCGCCTGTCGCCCGAGCAGGTCGACCAGGTGACGCTGGATCACCTCGAGATGGTCGGGATGCGCGAGCGCGCCGACGCCATGCCGGACCAACTCTCCGCCGGGATGGCCAAGCGCACGGCGCTTGCGCGGGCGCTCGCGCTCGAGGCCCGCATCGTGATCATCGACGATTTCGACAGCGGCATCGACGGCGTGCGCTTGGCGCTCCTCTGCGATCTGATCCGCGACGCGCAACGCAGCATCGACGCCACCTTCCTCGTCTCCACCCACGACATGACCGCCGCCCGCAAGCTCGCCGACTACGTCGCCGTGATCTACGGAGGCCGCATCGTCGCCACCGGCGACGCCGACACGATCTTCGGCTCGAACGAGCCCCTGGTGCACCAGCTCCTCTCCGGCGAGCTCTCCGGTCCCCTTCAACTGGGCGCCCGGTAGGCGCTAAGCGCTCGGATACGCTGCGCCCCGTGAAGCAGCTCGCCGACGGCGTCTGGCACCTGAACACGCTCCCGCTGCCGAACTCCGTCAACGCCTACCTGCTCGACGACGTCCTGGTCGACGCCGGCACCCGCCAGTCTCGCGGGTCGATCCTCCGCCAGCTCCGCGGCCACGACGTGACCGCCCACGCCCTCACCCACGCCCACCCCGACCACCAGGGCTCGAGCCACGCCGTCTGCGAGGCGCTCGGCATCCCCTTCTGGGTCCCGGAGGGCGACGCCGACGCCGCCGAGAACCCGGATCTGATCCGCCAGCGCCAGCCCGGCCACCCAGTGGCCCGCTTCTACCTGAAGATCTTCACCGGCCCCGGCCATCCCGTCGACCGCAAGCTCCGCGAGGGCGAGGAGGTCGCCGGCTTCAAAGTCCTCTTCACCCCCGGCCACTCCGCCGGCCACGTCGTCTTCTGGCGTGAGTCCGACGGAGTGCTGGTGATCGGCGACGTGCTGACCAACATGGACCAACTGACGACGATCCCCGGCCTTCACGAGCCGAAGCCCTACCTGACCCCCGACCCCGTCGAGAACCGCCGCTCGGCGCGCATGCTCGCCGCGCTGGAGCCGAAGCTCGTCCTCTTCGGCCACGGGCCGGCCCTGCGCGACACGAAGAAGTTCGTCGACTTCGTCGAGTCCCTGCCGTCCTAATAGACGCGCGCCGGCGACTCGTAAACTCAGCGCCGGTGGACCCCTACGACCCGCAGGAGATCGAGCGCCGCTGGCAGACGGTGTGGGGGGACGAAGGCACCTGGGAGGTGCCCAACCCCGGGCAGCCGGCGTTCGACGACACGAAGCCCAAGAGCTACGTGCTCGTGATGCTCCCCTATCCCTCCGGAGAGCCGCACATCGGCCATCTCAAGGTCTACGCGATCGGCGACGCGATCGCCCACTACAAGCGGCGCAACGGCTACCGGGTCATGCAGCCGATGGGCTACGACGCCTTCGGCCTCCCGGCCGAGAACAACGCGATCAAGACCGGCGTCCACCCGCGCGAAGCGACCAACCAGTCGATCGCCTCCTACCGGCGCTGGTTTCGCCGCTGGGGCATCTCGATCGACTGGACGCGCGAGCTGTCGACCAGCGACCCTTCCTACTACCGCTGGACGCAGTGGATCTTCCTGAAGCTCTTGGAGCGCGGCCTCGCCTACCGCAAGGAGGCTGCCGTGAAGTGGTGCCCGAAAGACGCCACCGTGCTCGCCAACGAGCAGGTGATCGACGGGCGCTGCGAACGCTGCGGCACCCCGGTTGAGGTGCGCCAGCTCGAGCAGTGGTTCTTTCGAATCACCGACTACGCCGACCGCCTGCTCGACGACCTCGAGGGGATCGACTGGCCGGAGCACGTGAAGACGATGCAGCGCAACTGGATCGGGCGCTCCGAGGGCGCCGAGGTCACCTTCCGCTGCGAGGAGCTGGGGATCGACTACCCCGTGTTCACCACCCGGCCGGACACCCTGTTCGGCGCCACCTTCTTCGTGCTCGCCCCCGAGCACCCCGACGTCTTCCGTCTCGCGGCCGGCACGCCCGAGGAGGATCGCGTGCACGAGTACGTCAACCGGGCGATCGCCGAGTCCGCCGAGGACCGCAGCTCCGAGGAGCGCCCCAAGACCGGCGTCTCACTCGGCCGCACGGTCACCAATCCCGTCAACGGCGAGCGGATCCCCATGTTCGTCGCCGACTACGTGCTGATGGAGTACGGCACCGGCGCGATCATGGCGGTGCCCGCGCACGACCAGCGCGACTACGACTTCGCCCGCGCGTTCGACCTCGAGATCCGCCAGGTCGTTGAACCCACCGGCGAGCAGCCGCCGGACGACGAGCCCTTCGTCGGCCATTCCGGCGACGAGCGCCTGATCAACTCAGGCGACTTCACGGGCATGAGCTCGCCCGAGGCGACGCGTTCGATCACCGAGTGGCTGGCGAAGGACGGTCGCGGCCGGCCCTCCGTCAACTATCGCCTGCGCGACTGGCTGCTCTCCCGCCAGCGCTACTGGGGCTGCCCGATCCCGGTTGTCCACTGCGACGGCTGTGGGCTCGTCCCCGTCCCGGAGGACCAGCTCCCGGTGCTGCTTCCCGACGTCCAGGACTACGCGCCGAAGGGCAGGAGCCCGCTCGCCAGCGCCGAGGACTGGGTCGCGACCGAGTGCCCGCGGTGCGGTGGGCCCGCCCGCCGGGAGACCGACACCATGGACACCTTCGTCGACTCCTCCTGGTACTTCCTGCGCTACTGCGACGCCCTCAACGACGAGGCCGCCTGGGACCGCGAGGTGGTGCGCAGCTGGATGCCCGTCGACCAGTACATCGGCGGCGTCGAGCACGCGATCCTGCACCTGATGTACGCGCGCTTCTTCGTCAAAGCGCTCGCCGACCTGAGCCTGCTCGACGTGCAGGAGCCCTTCGACGCCCTGTTCACGATCGGGATGATCACCCGCGAGGGGGCGAAGATGTCGAGCTCGAAGGGCAACGTGGTGGATCCCGCCGAGTACGTGGAGCGCTACGGCGCCGACACCGCCCGCAGCTACGTGCTCTTCATCGGCGCTCCGGACCAGGACGCCGACTGGACCGACAAGGGGGTCGAGGGCGTCCACCGTTTCCTGGCGCGACTCTGGCGTCTGAAGGAGGAGGTCGTCGAAAGGACCGAGCCCACCCCGGGAGACGAGCGCGGAGCGACGAGCGACCAGCCCGACAACTCCCGTGCCCTGCTCGCGAAAGCGCACTGGGCGATCGACAAGGTGACCCGCGACATCGAGCGCGGCTTTGCGTTCAACACGGCGATCGCCGCCGTCATGGAGCTCGTCAACGAGGCCTACCGGCTCAAGGACGGCCTGTACGGCGACCCGGCCGGCGAGGCGGCGCTGCGCTTCGCCACCGCCACGGCCGGCTCACTCCTGTTTCCCTTCGCGCCCCATCTCGGGGCAGAGGTCTACGAGGCGGTGGAGGGCAGCCGGGTGTGGGAGGACCCCTGGCCCAAGCCCGACCCCACGATGCTCGAAAGCGACACGTTCACGCTCGTGGTGCAGGTGAACGGGAAGCTTCGCGCCCGCATCGAGGCTGCGGTGGACGCCCCGGAGGACGAGCTTGTGCGGCTGGCGCTCGGCACCGAGGCCGTGAAGCGCCACCTGGACGGCAAGGAGATCGTCAAGGAGGTCGTGGTCCCCGGCAAGCTCGTCAACCTGGTGGTTCGTTGAGCGGTGACACGCGCTCGCCCCGGGTCTGCTAGAAAGCCCGCGCATGCTTGTCAGGCGGTTCTCGGACGCTGCCGTCACCGAATGGCACCGGCTCCGGCCCCACATCCTGATGGACGCGGGTGAGCTTGGGGCTCGCACCATGTCGGTCAACTGGCTGGAGGTCCCGGCGGGTGTCTCGGAGGAGCTTCGCTCGCACGAGGAGGCCGAGCAGGTCTACGTAGTCGTCCACGGCAACGGCGCGATGTCGGCGACCGGTGATACTCAGCGCCTCGAGGTCGGCGATCTGGTGCTGATCCCGCCCGCGACCGATCATGCCGTCGCCAACGACGGCACCGAGACGCTGGCGCTGGTCTCCGTGCAGTCGCCGGCCGTCTCCGCCGACGAGCTCTACAGCCGCCGCCTCGCTGCGCAGGCCGCCAACTACGACGACTACGAGGACGAATAACTCCGGCGGCAGCCTCGCCAGGGACCGAAGGCGACCGGTGATCCGAGCTGCTCGGGTTGCTACGTTGCCGCCGGGCTAGGGTGCCAACCTGACCCGGCAGGTCCACACGTGGGTACCGCGACTTCGTCGCTAGCCTGGGCGACCGGCGGCCAGTTTTAGCGCCTGGTGATTCGTAAGCGAGTCACCGTCCACGGCAGGGTCCAGGGGGTGTTCTTTCGCGACACCGCGCGGCGGATGGCGCAGTCGCGCGGGCTCGGCGGCTGGGTGCGCAACATGCCCGACGGCAGCGTGGAGGCCGTCTTCGAGGGCGAGGCCGAGGCGGTCGAGTCGATGGTCGCCTGGTGCGGCCAGGGACCCCGCGGCGCGCTGGTCGAGCGGGTGGAAGTCCGGGAAGAGGAGCCCGAGGGCCTGACGGAGTTCCGGATCCGCTACCGGCGCCGAGTTGCGAAATCGGCGCGATCTCGTGCCCGATCGCTGACGGTGCGAGAGCCACGCGTGGGGCGCCCACCGGCACGATCGGGACGATGCGCTCGCTGAGCCGCTCGCAGCTGCTGGTCTACGGCGCCGTCGCCGTCACCCTGCTGCTGGTCGGAGCGCGCTGGATCCGCTCCGCCGAGGAGCCGGGCTCCCCCGCCGGCGGAGTCACCGTCTCGCCGGCGTCCGGCTCATCCACCTCCTCCGGAGGCGACTTCAGCGTCGATTCCCAGGGCGGAGGCGACGTGGTCGTGCACGTGGCGGGAGCCGTGAAGGAGCCCGACGTCTACAGACTGCCGGCGGGGTCCCGCGTCAGCGACGCCGTGGAGCGCGCCGGGGGACCCACCGCCCGCGCCGAGGTCGAGGGGCTCAACCTGGCGGCGCCGCTCACCGACGGGCAGCAAGTTGTCATGCCCAGCAGCGCTGCGAGGCCCTGCTGGGGTCGCTGCAGGCTCGGGTGGTGCCGGGACGACCGACGCACCGATTGGCCTTGGCACCGCCACCGTCGAGGAGCTCGACACGATCGAGGGAATCGGGCCCGTCACCGCCCAGAAGATCGTCGAGTTTCGCGCTCAGCAAGGGGGCACCTCGTCGGTCGATGAGCTCGACCAGATCGACGGCATCGGCCCGGCCACGATGGACGCCCTCCGGTCCCGCCTCCAGCCCTAGGGATCTTGACCTGGCACCGCAGGTGAGGCGCAGCGGGATCGCCTGGCGCTTCGCCGTGCTCGGTGGCGCCACCGCCGGGCTCGCGCTCTCGCCGGCGCTCTCCGCGTGGAGCGTGGACATGGCCAAGCCGATGCTCGCGCTCGGGCTGGCCGCTGGGGTCGGCCTGATCGCAGCCCGCCCGGGCGAGCGCGGCGCGCGCGCATGGCGCCTGGCTGGCGCTCCTCGCCCTCGCCGCGGCGGCGTGCGGGCTGGCGGTGGGCGCCCTGCGCCTGGCGGCGATCGACCGTGGCGCCTTCCACGGACCGATCGGGCAGCCGACGACGGCGCGGGGATTCGTGACCGCGGTGCCCCGCCGGTCGCAGGGCCAGGTGAGGGTCCGAATCCAGACCGCGGACGGCCGCCTCGCAATCGAGTCCACCGAGCCGGTCGAGGACCTTCCGATCGGTCGCCAGGTGAGCGCCAGCGGCACGCTTCGAGATCCCCAACCTTGGGAGGCCGGCTATCTGGCGCGCTACGGCATCCGCCAGGTGCTCGCCGCCGACCGGGTCCGGCTCACCGGCCGGCGGCGCGCCGGCCCCGCGGCGCTGGTCGACCGCATCCGCGATCGGGCGGAGGTCGCACTGGAAAGCGGCACCCCGGAGGCAGAGGCGGCGCTCCTGAGGGGCTTCGTCCTGGGTGAGGACGACCGCATCGACTCGGCCACGGTCGACGACTTCAAGCGCTCCGGGCTCGCTCACCTTCTCGCCGTTTCGGGACAGAACGTGATCCTGCTCGCCCTGCTGGCGCTGCCGCTCCTGGCGCTTCTCGGGATCCCGGTCCGAGCCCGTCTGCTCTGCGTCCTGGCGCTGATCGCGATCTACGTGCCGGTCACCGGCGCCGGCCCCTCGATCCAGCGCGCCGGCGTGATGGGTGCGGCAGGGATGGTCGCCGCGCTCGCCGGACGGCCGCGCTCGCGGTGGTACGCGATCCTGCTCGCCGCCTTCGTCACCCTGGCGGCCAACCCGCGGGCCAGCGGCGATGCCGGCTGGCGACTCAGCTTCGCCGCCGTGATCGGGATCCTGCTCTGGGCCGGCCCGATTCGCGATTGCCTGCTCGGCCCGCTTGCAAACGGCGGCGGTCGCAGCCGGGTCGCCGGCTTGCGGCGGAGCCTCGCCGAGGGCGCCGGGGTGACGATTGCGGCGACGCTCTCCACTGCCCCGCTGATGGCGCACGACTTCGGGACGGTGTCCGTTGCCTCGCTGCCCGCCAATCTGCTCGCGCTGCCCGCGGTGGCGCCGCTGATGTGGCTGGGGATGCTGGCCGCGCTCGCCGGCCAGCTGCCCTGGCTCCCTGTGGAGCCGCTGACCGGCCTCGCGGGCGTGCTCGCCGCCTACGTTGCCCAGGTCGCCCACTGGCTCGGCTCGCCGGGATGGGCCACGGCAAGCGTCCCCCTCGCTGAGCCAACAGGGGTGCTGGCTGCGTATGCCGTGCTCGCCTTGGCTCTGTGGGTACTGCTCGGCTGGGCGCGTCGCCGGAGGGGCTTGGCAACGCCGCCGGCTCGCCGCAGGCCCCTCGTCCTGGCGATCTGCGTCGTGGCCTCGAGTCTCGTCCTCTCCGTTCTTTGGCGGTCGGGTGAGACGGCCGGGGAAACCGCGACCGGGTTGCGCGTGGTCGTCCTCGACGTCGGCCAAGGCGACGCGATCTTGCTCGACCCGGCCAACGGCGAGCCGGTGCTCGTGGACGGCGGCCCGCCGGGCGCCGACCTGCGCCGAAAGCTGGAGGACCAGGGAATCTCGAGCCTGGCGGCGGCGATCGTCACCCACGACCAGTCGGATCACACCGGCGGGATCCGGGAGCTGCTCGGCTCGTTCCCGATTCGCCGGCTGCTCTACTCGGAGCCCAGCCCGGACCTGATCCGGCATGCTCGCTTCGCCGGAGTCCGCACGTTGGCGATTGCCGAGGGGTCGGAGGTCGAGTCGGGCAGGCTTCGGATCGAGGTGCTGTGGCCGCCGCGGGCGCTTCTGGAGGAGTCCCCGCCCGACGACCCGAACCAATCGTCGCTGGTCCTCCTGGCTCGCTGGCGGCGCTTTGACTTGCTGCTCGCCGCCGACGCCGAGGCCGAGGCGGTGCCGATCGACCCCGGACGGGTCGAGGTGCTCAAGGTGGCTCATCACGGCTCGGAGGACACCGGCCTCGCTGACCTGCTCGACCGCAGCGCGCCGAGTCTCGCGGTGATCTCGGTCGGAGCGGACAACCCGTACGGCCATCCGACCGCCGCGACCCTCGCCACCCTCGCCGAGCACCGGGTCGCGGCTTTGCGAACCGACCAAGAAGGCGAGGTCGCGATTGAGGTCAGACGGGGTGGTTGGCGAGTTGAAACCGAGGACGAGTAGTGCGGGCTGGTGGTCGTCCGAGCGAACGACGGGCCTTCGCGCTACCGTAGTGCCTGTTGGAAGCCTCGTCATTGGGCCAAGGAAGGGCCGGTGTCGGCTACTGGCGTCTGGCAGGGATAGTGCTAGCGCCCGTGCTCGCGTTCGGCTGTGCGGTGATGGTGGTCGCAATGAGCGACATCGGCGGCACGCCCACCTGCCAGGAGATGTCGTCCGGCTCGGCACGCGCCTCGTCCGACGGCGACTGCTACAGCATCTCTTCACTACAGAAGACGATCACCCTCGGTCTCGGCTGGTGGGGAGGGGCGACCGCGGGCCTTGCCGCGCTGGCCGCGCTGGGCTTCGCGATCACGGGCCGGCGGGGCCGGTTGGCCCTCTGGCTCGCCGGGCTGGCCGTCGTTCTCGGCGGGCTCAGCATTCTGATCCTCAACGTCTAACGCCCGCGTCTGATTCTCCAGTGGCCGGTGGTGGCCGAACCGGCCGCGCCTGCGAATACACTCGGCGGCAATGTCGAGTGAGGGTGCAAGTCGCTCGGGCGCGATCAAGCCGGCCTACCTGATCGCCGGCACGGACGAGGGAAAGATCGACGCCGCGCTGTCACGGCTGCGGGCGCGGGCTGAGCGCGAAAGCGGCCCCGGAGCGCTGGAGAGCTTCACGCCGGCCGCCGGCCCGCAGGCGCCGGACGCCGACGCGCTGGTCGCCGCCATTCCCTCGCTGTCGCTGATGGCATCTCGGCGCTACCTGCTGGCCGACGGCATCGAGCGATGGACGGCCAAGCAAGCCGCGGCGGTCATTGCCGAGCTCGGCAAGCTGCCACCGGACCTCACCTTGGTGCTGGTGGCTCGGGAGCTCGCGCCCAAGGCCAGGCCGCCCAAGGGCATCGCAGAGGCCGTGGAGGCCGCCGGTGGCGAGGTTCTCCGCTACCAGGCGCCTACGGCACGGGAGCTGCCCGCCCGCCTCGTCGCTGAGGCGAGCCGGCAGGGCTTTCGGCTCGAACCGGCGGCGGCGCGGCTCCTGGTCGAGAGGCTGGGGGAAAGCACGCTGCGGCTCGCCAACGAGCTTCGGCGGCTGGCGCTGTGGGCAGAGCCGGGAGAAGAGGTGACGGTCCGCGACTTGGAGGCGATGGTGGCCGACACCTCCGAGGAGGCCGCCTGGGCTCTCTCGGACGCGATCCTCGCCGGCGACCCGGACATGGCCCTCCGGTCAGCCGAGCGCCTGGCGGCCCAGGGCGAGGCCGTCACGCCGCTGGTCTACCAGGCGGCGCGACGGCTGCGCGAAGCCCACAGCGCGCTCCTTGAGTTGGAGGCTGGGAGCTCGCAGAAGGAGGTTCAGGCCAGGCTCAAGATGCATCCCTACGCGGCCAAGATGCTGCTGCAGCGTCTGCGGGGCGCCTCGCCGGCGGAGCTTCGAGCCGCCACCGGCGCGATCGCCGATCTCGAGTGGTGGACTCGTGGCGGCTCCGAATACCCGGACGACGTGGCGCTGACCCTCACGGTTCGACGAGCGGCCGGCGTCGGCGCCGGTGCTGTCTGAGCCCTGGCGCGCCGCAGGTGAGCCAGCGGCGGTCGCCCCGACGCGGCACTACCCGGCGGCGCGACTCAGCAGCCGGGCGGCACGACTCTTCTTGCGGGCACCGTTGTTCGAGTGCAGGGCGCCCTTCTGGATCGCCTTGTCGATTCGCGAGACGAGCTGCCGGTGCTCCTCGGCGATTGCCGAGCCGTCCCCCGAGTCCACCGCGCGCTCGAAGCGCCGGAAGTGCGTCTTGACGGCGCTTTGCAGGCGGCGGTTCTCGAGCCGCTCCCGTTCGGAGCGGAGAATGCGCTTGCGCTGTGAAGCGATGTTGGCCACCGGGCGACGGCGGACTATAGCGACGGCGTCTTGATGGGACGCGAGGGACTCGACCAGCGCGGGGAGGACGAACGGCGGGCACGCGAGCGCCTGTACGGCGGCCGCGGGTTGGACTCGGGCCCGGTGGACATCGTGGCCGAAGAGGAGCCGGGGACCGAGGCGATCACCGCCGCGCGCGAGTCCTCGCACGCGCGGGCCGGTCGCCTGGCACGCTCGACGGCCTTCTTCTCGTTTGCCACCAGCCTGTCGCGGATCGCCGGACTGGTGCGCGAGATCGTTGCCGCCAGCTATTTCGGCGTCACCGGAGCAATGTCCGCGTTCACGATCGCCTTCCAGGTGCCGAACCTGGTCCGGAGTCTCTTTGCCGACGCGGCGATCCAGGCGGCGTTCGTCCCGGTCTTCACGGAGCAGCTCGAAAAGGGGAACAGGCAGGAGGCCTTTCGCCTTGCCTCCACCCTGATCTTCCTCGTCACCCTGGTCCTGGGCGCGATCACCGCGCTGTTCATTCTCCTGGCGCCGGTGGTGATGCCGCTGTTCGTGCCCGACTCCTATGAGGCGGTCGCCGACCTCGCGGTGGTCCTCTCACGTCTCCTCTTCCCAATCCTGGTCCTGCTTGGCGTCACGGGGATGGTGGTGGGCATCCTCAACAGCTTCGACCGCTTCGGGGTGTTCGCCATCTCGCCCTTCTTCTGGAACGTGGCGATCATCGCCGTACTCGTCGGGCTCGCGCCGGCGTTTCCCGACGACAAGGAGATCTATGCGTATGCGATCGGGGTGCTCGTCGGGACCGTGATCCAGCTGGCGATGCCGGTGTTCGATCTACGTAACACCCCGTTCGGCCTTCGGCGCGCCCTGATCGCACCGTTCCGTGTTCGCAGGGCCGACTGGCGCGATTCGAACGTGCGTCGCGTGCTGCTGTTGATGCTGCCGGTGACGCTCAGCCTCGGGCTGATCAACTTCAACCTGGTGATCAACAGCACGGTGGGGTTCCTCGTCTCCGAGAGCGCGCCTGCCGCGATCGACAAGGCGTTCCGCATCTACATGCTGCCGCAGGGAGTCTTCTCGGTGGCGGTGACCACGGTCCTCTTTCCCACCCTGGCCCGATTCGCGGCGCGGCGCGACTTCGAGGACCTGCGCGCGACGATGGCCAACGGCATGCGGCAGATCGTTCTGCTGCTGACCCCGGCCGCCGCGGCAATCCTCGTTCTCTCCGAGCCGATGGTGAGGCTGGTCTACCAGCGCGGCGAGTTCGACGCCGCGTCGACCGACTTGGTGGCGACGGCGCTGTTCTGGTTCGCCTTGTCGCTTCCCTTCAACGGTCTCTTCCTGCTCCTGTCCCGTACTTTCTTCAGCCTCCAGCGGCCCTGGGTCCCAACGGCGATCGCGGGCGGCAACCTGCTGATCACCGCAACCGCCGCCCTGGCTCTCTACGGGCCCTTCGAGGTCGCCGGGATCGTCGCCGCGACGGTGATCGCGACCGGCGCAAGCGTGCTCGCGCAGACGATCGTCCTGCGCCGCCAGCTCGGCCGTCTGGAGCTCGCCAGGCTGATCTGGACGACGATTCGCGTCGCCGCCGCCGCCGCGGCTCTCGCCGGCGCCTGCTACGGGCTCTGGTACGTCCTCGACGAGGCGCTGGGTCGAGGGCTCGCCGCCCAGATCGTCTCGCTGAGCGCCGGCTTGGCGGCGGGGGCGGCGGTCTACGCGGCCGCGATCACCCTGCTCCGGATCCCCGAGGCCGAGCAGATCTGGCGGCTCTTCCGGCGCCGCGAGGCCTGAGGACCCCCGGCCTTTCCCGACAATCCCCTCGCCATACTCAATCCCTCGAAGCCATGGACCGGATCCGCAACTTCTCGATCATCGCGCACATCGACCACGGCAAGTCGACGCTCGCCGACCGGTTGCTCGAGCTGACCGGAACCGTTGGCGTCGAGCACCGGCCGCAGCTCCTCGACTCGATGGAGCTGGAGCGCGAGCGGGGGATCACCATCAAGGCGCAGGCCGTCCGGGTCTCCTACCGGGCCGGCGATGGCGCCACGTACCACCTTCACCTGATCGACACCCCGGGGCACGTGGACTTCTCCTATGAGGTCTCACGGAGCCTCGCCGCCTGCGAGGGCGCGCTGCTGGTCGTCGATGCGGCTCAGGGCGTCGAGGCACAGACCGTCGCCAACACCTACGCGGCGGTCGAGGCCGGGCTGGAGCTGATTCCGATTCTCAACAAGGTCGATCTGCCGAGCGCCGAGCCTGAGCGGGTGGCGGCTGAGATCACCGACCTGGTCGGCGGCGATCCGGACGAAGTACTGCGGATCTCGGCCAAGACGGGCGAGGGCGTCGAGGAGGTGTTGGAGGCGATCGTCGCCAGGATCCCGCCGCCGCGTGGCACCCCGGAGGCCCCGCCGCGGGCGCTGATCTTCGACTCCGAGTTCGACCCGTATCGGGGGGTGGTCGCATACGTCCGCCTGGTGGACGGCGCCTTCCACAAAGGCGAGCGGATCACGGCCATGCAGACGGGAACCGAGGCCGACATCGACGAGATCGGCTTCTTCGTGCCGCAGATGCGGCCCGAGCAGGGGATGGACGCGGGCGAGGTCGGATACGTGATCACCGGAATCAAGGACGTCGCCCTGCTCCGCGTCGGTGACACGCTGACTCGGAAGCAGGAGCCGGCATTCGAGCCGCTGCCCGGCTACCGCGAGGTGAAGCCGGTGGTCTTCTGCGGGTTGTTCCCGCTCGACACCGATCGCTACGAGGACCTCCGTGACGCGCTCGACCGCTTGGCTCTGAACGACGCCGCGCTCAGCTACGAGCCTGAGACCTCCCAGGCCCTGGGCTTCGGCTTCCGCTGCGGCTTCCTGGGCCTCCTGCACATGGACATCGTCCGTGAGCGGCTGGAGCGGGAGTACGGCCTCGAGCTGCTGGCGACCACGCCCAACGTCCGCTACGAGGTCGCGCTGGGGGGCGGCGAGCGCGTCGAGGTCCGAAGCCCGGCCGAGATGCCCGATCCGGCAGCGATCGAGCAGGTCCTCGAGCCGTACATCCGGGCCACCGTGATCGCGCCGGCCGGCTACGTGGGAGCGGTGATGGAGCTCTGCCAGGGACGGCGCGGCACCCACGTCGACATCCACTACCTCTCGCCGGAGCGAGTCCAGCTCCGGTACGACCTGCCGCTGGCAGAGATCGTGCTCGACTTCTACGACCAGCTGAAGTCGAGGACCGCCGGCTACGCGTCGCTCGACTACGAGCCGATCGGCAACCGCGCCTCGGACCTGGTGAAGCTCGACGTGCTGCTCGCCGGGGAGCGGGTGGACGCGCTGTCGGTGATCGTTCACTCCGATGACGCTTACCGGGCGGGCAAGGCGCTGGTCGTGCGGCTGCAGAGAACGATCCCCAGGCAGCTTTTCGACGTCCCGGTGCAGGCCGCGATCGGCGCCCGCGTGCTGGCCCGCGAGACGGTCAAGGCGCTGCGAAAGGACGTCACCGCGAAGCTCTACGGCGGCGACGTGACCCGCAAGCGCAAGCTGCTCGAGAAGCAGAAGGCCGGCAAGAAGCGGATGAAGCAGGTGGGTAGGGTCGAGGTGCCGCAGGAGGCCTTCCTGTCCGTGCTGGAAGTCGAGGACGACCGATGAGCGCCAGCGCCGAGGAGAGGATCGCGCTCGCCCGGCGCGGGATCGAGCTCTACGACGCCGGCGACCTCGAGGGCACCCTCGAGATGCTTAGCCCCGAGGTCGAGACCTACGCGCCGCCCGAGCTCATGAACCGCGGCACCTTCCACGGGATCGACGCCTTCCTGCGCTGGGCTGCGGAGTGGAACGAGGCCTGGGAGTCGTTCGAGCTCGAGGTGCTGCGGGTCGAGGCGGTCGGCGAGCGCCACGCGGTGGCGGTCGTGCATCAGCGCGGCCGCGGCAGGGGCAGCGGGCTCGAGACGGAGGCGGACTCCGCCTTCGTGTTCGAGCTCGGCGAGGACGGCCTGTGCGTCTACTTTGCCCTCTACAACGACATCGAGCATGCCTTCACGGCGACCCGCCAGCGCGAGGGGCTCGAAGGGGCCGGGCCCTAGCCGTGGAGCAGAGCAGGCAGCGGGAGCTGGCGGAGCTCGCGCGGCGGGGCATCGACGCCTACAACCGCGGCGACATCGAGGCGGTGCTCGAGCAGCTCGACGAGGAGGTCGAGGTCTACACGCCACCCGAGCTGCCGAATGCAGGCACGTACCACGGCCACGACGGCTTCCTGCGGTGGCTGGCCCAGTGGAGCGAGGCCTGGGATGAGTTCCGGCTGGAGCTGGAGGGGATCGACTTCGTCGGTGAGGACTACGAGGTGGTCACGGTGCGGCAGTTCGGGCGCGGGGCGGGGAGCGGGGTGGAGGTCGAGATGCGGATCGCGCAGCTCTACGAGGTTCACGACGGCAAGGCCACGCGGCTCCACTACTACTTCGATCGCGACGCGGCGCTGGCGGCCGCCGAGCGCCTCAGCCGCGAGGCCAAGCAGGACGCATAGAATCGGCTTCGTCATGCCCGTGAAGACCGACGCGATCGGCAAGTCCTGGGACCCCGCCTCGTTCGAGGTCGAGGCGGCGAGGATCACCCAGTACGCGACCGCAGTCGGCGAGCAGAACCCCGTCCACCACGATGCGAAGGCCGCGAAGGCTGCCGGCTTTCGCGATCTGGTGGCGCCGCCGATGTTCTGCGTCGTCTACAGCGCTCCGGCGCTGGGGCCGGCCATCCTCGATCCCGAGGTCGGGATCAACCTCCCCGCAATGGTCCACGGCGGCCAGGAGTTCGAGTGGGGCGAGCCCGTTTGCGCGGGCGACCTGATCACCACCGCCGCCACCTGCAAGGAGATCTACGAGCAGGACGGCAGGGGCTTTTACGTGTTCGAGTCCCTATCCACCAACCAGGACGGCGAGCAGACGGTCCGCGCCATCTGGACCGACATCGTCCGCGGAGTTTGCAGAATGAGGGGCTTTAGCCCCGAAAGCAGGCAGGTCAGGAATGGGGCGCCGAAGGCGCCCGCAAGTCATTCAACTGAAGGGAGGACGCTGATGAGTGATTTCAAGCAGGGCGATTCGCTGCCGGAGCTGAGGGTCACCCCGGACGCCGGCCTGACCAAGCGCTACGCGGCGGCGTCCGGCGATCCGAACCCGATCCACACGGACCCCGAGTTCGCGAAGTCGGTCGGGCTGCCGGGAGTGATCCTCCACGGCCTCTATTCGATGGCGCAGGTCGCCCGCGCCCACACCGAGGCCGCCGGAGGCGACCCCCGTGCCCTGAAGCGGCTGGCGGTCCAGTTCCGCGGCATGGGGCTCCCGGAGCAGGAGATCGTGGTCAGCGCCACGGTCAAGGAGACCCGCGACGGCCGGATCGTCACCGACACGGTCGCCGCCCAGGGGGACAACCGGATCATCCGCAACGCCGAGGCGGAGCTCGAGCTGGACTGACCCTCGCGCAGGCGGGGGTGCCGGGCCGATGGGGGTCCAGGCCTAAAATCGGACCTCGACCATGCTCTCCGAGCGCCAGCAGCTGATCCTCAGCCTCCTCGTCGACGCCTATCTGGAGTCCGGGAAGCCGGTGGGCTCGAAGGCGATCGCCGAGCGCGTGGACGTCGACTGGAGCCCCTCGACCGTGCGCGCTGAGCTCGCGGAGCTCGAAGGCGCCGGATATCTGTCTCACCCGCATACCTCGGCGGGACGCCTGCCCACCGACTCCGGCTACCGCTTCTACGCGGACTCGCTGCTGGCCTCGGGGCGCCGGTTGCAGGCGCCGCTGGCGCCCAGCCTCGACCTGACCCAGATGCGTCGCCAGGTCGACGAGGCGATGCGCGAGACGACGTCCGAGCTGTCCCGGATCACCGACCTGCTCGCTGTCGCGACCGCCCCTCCCGCGGGCACCGCTCGCATCCATCGCGTCGAAGTGCTGCTGCTGCAGCCGCGCGTGGTGATGGTCGTCGCGATCGCCTCGAACGGGGCGGTGACGAAGCGCGTCTTCACCTTCGAGACGCAGGTGGACCCGGGCTTGGTCGAGTGGGCCTCGAGCTACCTGAACGAGCGGCTCGCGGGGCTCGGCCTCGGCGCGAGAATGATCGCCGACCGGCTCGCCGATCACGAGCTGAGCGCGGCGGAGGCGGCGTTCATCGGCGAGATCACGGCCGCGTTCACGGGGCTGGAGGAGCGCGCCGAGGCAGACCTCTACGTCGACGGCGCGGCGCGACTGCTCTCCGAGGACCACGCCGGGGACCTGCCACACGTGGATGCGCTGATGCGCGCCCTGGAGCGGCGGGCCGGCCTGCTCAGCATCCTCCGCTCGGCACTCGAGGAACGCTCCGTGTTCCTCTGGATCGGCGACGAAAACCCCGCTCCGGAGCTGCGCTCGGTCAGCCTCGTGGGCGCCAACTACGGCCTCGGCTACCGGAACCTCGGCACGGTTGGGGTGGTCGGGCCGCTGCGCATGGACTACGCGACGGCGATCGCCTCGGTGCGCGACGCCGCGGGCCAGCTCTCCCGCTTCTTCGAAACGGTCTACGAAGGGTGAAGCGCGACTACTACGAGGTCCTCGGCGTGGACCGGGGCGCCGGCGACGGCGAAATCAAGAAGGCGTTTCGCAGGCTGGCGCGCGAGCTGCACCCCGACGTCAACAGGCACGACCCGGAAGCTGAGGAGAAGTTCAAGGAGACCGCCGAGGCCTACGAGGTCCTCTCCGACCCGGACCGCCGCGGCACCTATGACGCCTTCGGGCACGAGGGCCTGCGCTCGGGCGGCTGGGCCCCGCGCACGGACGCCTTCGGCAGCTTCGAAGACGTGCTGTCCGCGTTCTTCGGTCGCGGCGACCCGCTGTTCAGCGAGCTGTTCGGATTCGGCCCAACCGGGCCGGCAAGCGGCAGCGACCTCGCTGCGCAGGTGGAGGTGAGCCTCGCCGAGGTGCTCACGGGCGCCTCCCGAGAAGTGTCCGTCGAGGCCGCTTCGACTTGCGAGCGCTGCCGGGGCAACGGCGCCGAGCCGGGAACCCCGATTCGGACCTGCGAGACGTGCGGCGGCAGCGGCGAGTTGCGTGAGGTGAGGAGGGTCGCGTTCGGTCAGGTGATGCGGACCGGCGCCTGCCCCAGCTGCGGCGGACAGGGCCGGACGCCCGAAAAGCCCTGCAAGGAGTGCGACGGGCAGGGACGGACGGTGCGAATGCGCGCCTGGGAAGTGGACGTTCCCGCGGGGATCGAGTCCGGCCAGCGGATCCGGATCTCGGGCGCCGGGCACGCCGGCGAGATCCCGGGAAGGTCCGGGGACCTCTACGTTCAGGTGCTGGTGGCCGAGGACGAGCGGTTCGAGCGACACGGCCAAGATCTGGTGACGATCGTCGAGCTGCCGGCCACCCGAGCGATGCTCGGCGGCACGGTGACCGTCCCCACCCTCGACGGCGAGCGCGAGGTCCAGGTCCCGGCCGGTGCCCAGCCCGGCGAGCACATCGCCGTCCGAGGCCTGGGACTGCCGTCGCTGCGCGGCGCCGCGCGCGGCGACCAGCACGTGGTGCTCGACGTCTACGTGCCCGCCGACCTGAGCAAGGATCAGCAACACCTGGCCGAGCGACTGGATGAGTCGCTGGGCTCGGCGAACTCCCGGGGCGATGGAAGGTCGAGCTCGCGGCGCCGGCGCCGAGCCAGGCGCGGCAGGTGATCCGCCTCGCCGTTCGCTGCCATCCGAAGCTCGCCGAGCGGGTGCTCGCCGAGCTCGTCGAGCTGGCGCCGGGAGGGGTCGAGGAGGAGACGGGCGATGACTGGGTCGAGTACGCGATCTACGGCGCCGCGGGCGAGCTGCCGGCGCTGCCCGATCTCGAGGCGATCGCCGGCGAAGGGCTGGTCGCAGTCAGCTCGGCCGAGATACCCGACGACTGGGCAGATCGCTGGCAGGACTTCCACCAACCGCTGGACGTCGGCGGACGCCTCTGGGTACGGCCCTCATGGGCGGAGCCTCGCGCGGGCGCCGTCGACGTCGTGATCGATCCTGGCCAGGCATTCGGCACCGGCGCCCACCCCACCACCAGGATGTGCCTCGAGCTGCTTCTGGAGCTGGCCGATGCGAGCGGCGCTCACGGTGCCCTAGCCGACTGGGGCACGGGCTCGGGCGTGCTCGCGATCGCCGCGGCGAAGCTGGGCTTTGGCCCGATCGTCGCCTGCGACCACGAGCCGGCGGCGCTCGAGGCGGCCCGCGCGAATGCCCGCGCCAACGGGGTCGAGCTCGAGCTGCGTCGGGCGAACCTGCGGCGCGAGCCGCCGCCCGAGGCGCCGACGGTCCTGGCCAACCTGACGGCGCCGATCCTGGGCGAGATCGCCGGCCGGCTCGAGCGAGCGCCCGAGCGGCTGATCTGCTCCGGGCTCCTGGCGCGGGAGGCGGAGGACGCCCGCCGCGCGTTCGCCGAGCACGGCCTGAGCGAGCACCTGAGCCGCTCCGAGGGCGACTGGATCGCGATCTCATTCCGAGCATGAGCGAGCCGCGCGCGTCCTTGCCGATCGCCGTCTTCGACTCGGGGATCGGTGGGCTCACCGTCCTCCACGAGCTGCTGGTGTCGCTACCCCACGAGAGCTACCTGTATCTGGGCGACACCGCCGGCTTCCCCTACGGCACGAAGTCCGTGGACTGGCTTCGCCCTCGGGTGGCGCAGTGCACCCGGTTCCTCCTTGACCGAGGCTCGAAGCTGCTGGTGGTGGCGTGCAACTCGGCGACCTCTGCGGGCCGTGACGTCGTGCGGCAGGTGGCCGAGGAGCACGGGGTGGAGGTGCTGACGGTGGTCGACCCCGAAGCGGAGATCGCGGCGGCGATCAGCGACAGCGGCCGGATCGGGGTCCTCGCCACGCCCACCACGGTGCAGGGTGGCGCCTACCGCCGCGCTCTCGACGCACAGGGGCGCGAGCTCCAGGTGACGGAGGTGGCCGCGCCCGACCTCGCCCCGATCATCCAGAACGGGTTCCCGTTCGATCAGCGGGTCATGGACACGGCGCGCACCTACTGCGCGCCGCTGAAGCGCGCCGAGGTCGACACCCTGATCCTCGGCTGCACCCACTACCCGCTGGTCGCCCCGATGCTCCAGCGGATGCTCGGCCGCGACGTGCGCCTGGTCACCGCCGGTCACGCCGTGGCCGCCGCCGCCCAGCGAGCGCTGGAGGCCAGGGGCCTGGAGGCGGAGAGCGAGGACGAGGGCGAGTACCGCTTCCTGTGCACGGGCGACGCGGATGCGTTCCGCGAGCTGGGCACCCGCTTCCTTCAGATGCCGCTCGGCGAGATCGAGCACGTCGACCTGGGCCCGTGACGCCACTACGCTGTACTCGATGACCATCCTCGAGCGAGTCCAAGCCGATACCCGCGCGGCGATGAAGGCCGGTGAGCGCGACCGGGTGGGCGCGCTGCGCCTGGTCGCCCACGCGCTTCAGCAGGAGGCGAAGCACGGCGAGGGGGACGAGATCGCCGCGCTGCAGCGGGAGCGCAAGAAGCGGCTCGAGGCGGCGGAGGCGTTTCGCAAGGGCGGCAGCGCGGATCGAGCGGCGGCGGAGGAGGCCGAGTCGGAGCTGATCGAGGCCTACCTGCCGGAGCAGCTCACGGACGAGGAGCTGGGCGAGCTGGTCAGCGCGGCGATCGACGAGGCCGGGGCGTCCGAGCCAAGCGAGATGGGCAAGGTGATGTCGTTGGTGATGCCGCGAGTCCAGGGGCGGGCCGACGGAAAGCGGGTCAGCGGGGCGGTCCGAGACCGCCTCGCCGGCGGCTAGGCGTCGGCGACTTGGCACGCAGGCAACTCACGCTCGACAACACGGTCGCCGCGGAGCTGGCGGGATCCGAGGACTCCGTGCTGCGCGAGCTCGAGGGCAGGATCGGCTGCGAACTGCATCTGCGGGGAAACGTGCTGACGCTCGACGGGGACGAGGGCGAGGTTCGGGACGCCGCCGCGGTGGTGGATGAGCTGGTGGGCCTGATCGAGCGTGGCCACGAGCTGGCGCCCGCGACGGTCGACACGGTGACGGGCGCGATGGACGCCAGCCAGCGACCGGCCGAGATCCTGGACGACGTGATCTGGCGCCACCGGAGCATCAAGGTCGCTCCGAAGACGGTCAACCAGAAGCGCTACGTGGACTCGATCCGAGAGCACACGGTGACCTTCGGGATCGGTCCCGCGGGCACCGGAAAGACCTTTCTCGCGGTGGCGATGGCGGTGGCGGCGCTCGACGCGCGCGAGGTGAGCCGGATCATCCTCACCCGTCCGGCGGTCGAGGCGGGAGAGCGCCTCGGGTTCCTGCCCGGCGACATCCAGGCCAAGGTGGATCCGTACCTGCGGCCGCTGTTCGACGCCCTCTACGACATGCTGGATCCCGAGCGGGTCAGCACCTACTTCGACCGCGGGATCATCGAGGTCGCGCCGCTGGCGTTCATGCGGGGTAGAACTCTTAACGACTCGTTCGTGATCCTGGACGAGGCTCAGAACACCAGCCCCGAGCAGATGAAGATGTTCCTGACCCGGCTCGGCTTCGGCTCCAAGATGGTCGTCACCGGTGACATCACCCAGATCGACCTGCCGCGCGACCAGCGTTCCGGACTGGTGGTGATCGGGGAGATCCTGGCGGAGGTTGCCGACATCTCCTTCATCCGCTTCGGCGGGGAGGACGTGGTTCGCCATCAGCTCGTGCAGAGCATCGTCGCCGCCTACGGCGAGTACGAGCGGGAGAGCCGCAAGAAGGCTTGACTCCGGCGCCCCTGGACCTGGCGGACGTTCCCGGGAGGTTGCGACCGGCGGCCGAGGCCGCCCTGCGGGCGGCGGGGGTGGTCGAAGGGCATCTCTCCGTGGAGCTCGTGGCGCTCGAATCGGATCCGCGAACTGAACCGCGAGCATCGGGGTCGCGACGAGCCGACCGACGTGCTGTCGTTTCCGATCGACGGGGCCGAGGGGATCCCCGGCCCACGCGAGCTCGGGGATGTCGTCATCTGTCCCGAGCACGCGGCCGATCTCAATCGGGCAACGGTCCACGGCGTTCTCCACCTCTGCGGCTACGACCACGAAATCGACGCGGGGGAGATGCTGGCCCTCGAGGCCACGGTGATGCAGGCGCTGCGGCCCGCCGGCGATCGAGAAGCGAGGGACGAAGAGCGACGATGACGCGAGCCGGCTTCATTGGTCTCGCCGGTCGCCCCAACGTGGGCAAGTCGACGCTGGTCAACGCGATCGTGGGGGCCAAGGTGGCGATCGTCTCCGACCGTCCTCAGACCACCCGCCGGGCGATTCGCGGCATCGCCACCGACCGTTCCGCGGGTTGGCAGATGATCCTGGTCGACCTGCCTGGGGTGCAGCGGCCGCGCGACTCGCTCACCCAGCGAATGCAGCGACGCGTCGAGCGAGAGCTGCGCGACGCAGACGCCGCGCTGCTCGTCGTCGATGGGCACCAGGGAGTCGGCCCCGGCGACAGGTTCATCGCCAGGGCTTTGCTGGGCGCGAAGCAGGGGACACCCGTCGTCTGCGCGGTCAACAAATGCGATCGCCTCCGCAGCCCGCAGACGGCCACCGTGCTGGCGGCCGCCGCGGAGCTCCAGGCGGTGGACGAGCTGTTCCCGGTCAGCGCGCGGACGGGAGCGGGCCTGGAGCCGCTGATCGCCCACCTCGCCTCGCTGCTCCCGGATGGGCCGTTCGCCTACCCGCCCGAGGACCGTTCCGACCTCCCGAGCCAGGTTCATCTCGCCGAGCTGGTTCGCGAGCAGGTGCTGCGCCGCACGCGCCAGGAGATTCCACACGCGGTGGAGGTGGCGGTCGACGAGGTCAAGTGGCGTGAGCGAGCGGAGGGGACCTGGTCGAAGTGCACGCCCAGATCTGGGTCGAGACCCAATCCCAGAAGGGAATCCTGGTCGGCAAGGGCGGGCGTATGGTCCGCGAGATCGGCACCGCGGCGCGCAGCGAGCTCGAGCGCGAGCTGGGCGCCCAGGTGTTCCTGGACCTCCGGGTCGAGGTTCGCGAGCACTGGCGCCGCGACGACGCCCTGCTCGACCGAATCGGGATCGAATAGCCCGGCCCGGGCCCAACGATCAAACGGCCCCGCCTGGCGGACTACCTCAAACGTGGTATCAGTCGAACGTGGAATCCAGCCGATACAGATGATGAACTCGAACCCGCCAGAGGAGTCGCGGATGGATCCAGACCAAGCACGGGCACGAGCGTGGAGGCTTCCGGCCTGGGCGCAGGCGGCTCCGCCGCTGCTCTACTTCGCGATCGTCGCCCTCCTTCGGGACGCCACGGGGGCGGACGGGTCCATCTTGACCGCGCTCGTGCTCGTGCCCGTGTTCTGGTATGCGCTCTACGGGACGCGCTTCCAGCTGCTCGTCTCGGCGGCTGGGGTGTTCCTGACCCTGGCGGCGCCCGCGCTGATCGTCGGCGCCCCCGACTACCCGCCCGGGGACGAGCTGCTGCGGGCCCTGCTCTGGCTGGTGATCGCGGGAGCCTTGGGGCTCGCCGTCCACCGCCTCGTGCTCGAGGTTCGCGCCCGGTTCATCGAGTATCGATCGATCCTCGAGACCGCTCACGAATCGTTCATCGCGGCCCGCCCCGATGGCCGGATCGTCGACTGGAACCAGCAGGCCGAGCGCGACTTCGGCTGGTCGCGCGAGGAGGTGATCGGGCGTCAGCTCGCCGAGACCGTCATCCCGCCGAGGTTCCGTGCCGTCTACAGCGAGGGCTTCGACCACCTGCTGCGCACAGGCGACCACACGCTCCTCGGGCGTCGCTTCGAGATGCCGGCCATGCGTCGCGACGGCAGGGAATTCCCGGTCGAGATCACGGTGTCGGCGCTGCCGGTTGACGGCGGTTACCGGCTGAACGCCTTCCTCCACGACATCTCCGAGCGCCGGAAGAGCGAGCGAGCCCTGCGCGAGGCGGAGGAACGCTTCCGCCGCTCGTTCCACGACAGCGCGGCCGGGATGGCGCTCGTCAGCACGGACGGGAAATGGCTCCAGGTCAATCAGGCGCTTGCGGACCTGACCGGATACACGACGAAGCAGCTCACGGGAATGTCCTTCGCGGACATCACGCACCCGGACGACGTCGACGCCGAGGTCGAGGCCCTCGATCAGCTGGTCGCCGGCCAGCGGCGGCGGTACGTGACCGAGAAGCGATACCTCCGCAAAGACGAGCGTCTCGTCTGGGTCTCGCTCAGCCTCTCTCCCGTCCGCGACGAGGTTGGGGACACCCTGTACCTGATCTCTCAGATGCAGGACGTCACGGAGCGAAAGCGGACCGAGGCGAAGCTCGCTCATCAGGCCATGCACGATCCCCTCACAGGGCTGCCCAACCGCACCTTGTTCACCGACCGGATGCAGCTCGCCAAGGCGCGCCTGGGGCGAGGCGGCTCGTTGGCGCTCCTGTTCTGCGACCTGGACCAGTTCAAGGCCGTCAACGACAACTTCGGGCACGACGCGGGCGACCGAATCCTGATCGAGGTCGCGGACCGGCTGCGCTCGATCCTGCGACCCAGCGACACCGTTTCGAGGTTCGGCGGCGACGAGTTCGCGCTCCTCTGCGAGGGCGTGGAGGCCGAGGCGGCGGAGCGGATCGCATCGCGGATCGCCGAGGTCATCTCGGCGCCGTTCGTAGTCGACGGCAATCAGATTTCGTTGCGCGCCAGCACCGGAATCGTCCTGACGAGCGATCCCGAGGTCGATCTCGACCGGCTGATGGGCGATGCGGACCTGGCCATGTACGCGGCGAAGCCGGGCGGCGGAGCACGCCACACCCGGTTCGGGCGAGAGACCGGTCAGGTGCACTCCCGCTCGTAAACTGCTCCAAATGGAGCACTCATCGCCGATCGAGGCGGTCCGGTACGACGAGCACGGCCTGGTGCCCTGCGTGATGCAGGACTGGCGCACGGGCGAGGTGTTGACGCTCGCCTACATGAACGACGAGGCGCTCAGGCGAACCCGCGCCACGGGAGAGGTTCACTTCTACAGCCGCTCCCGAGAGGAGATCTGGCACAAGGGCCAGACGTCCGGCAACGTGCAGCGCGTGCGCCAGATTCGCTACGACTGCGACGCCGACGCCCTCGTTGCGCTGGTCGACCCGGCGGGTCCCGCCTGCCACACGGGTCAGCGCTCTTGCTTTTACCGCGACCTCGAGGGGAGCGCGGACCCGGCCCCGGACGCCCCACCCGCCGACGGAGAGCCCACCGCCGCCGCCTACGAGGCGTTGCCGACCCTCGAGCGCACGCTGCTCGACCGCCGGCAGCGCCGGCCCGACGGCTCGTACACGGTCGAGCTGCTGGACGATCCGCCGCGGATGGCCGACAAGGTGCGCGAGGAGGCGGACGAGGTATCCCGCGCCGCCGGCTCGGAGTCCGACGAGCGGGTCGCCGAGGAGGCCGCTGACGTCCTCTACCACCTGCACGTGCTGCTCGTCTCGCGCGGGATCTCGATTGCGTCCGTGCTGGAGATGCTGAATGGCCGTCGCCGTTGAGCGTCCCGGGCCCGGACCCCGGCCCGATGGCCATCAGCGCTGAGACCGAGCTCGCGCTCGACCCGAGCATCGAGCGGGCACGCGAGCTGGCCCGCGAGGCAAATGCGATCCCGGTCCGCCTGTCGTTCGTCGACGACTGCGAGACCCCGGTTTCGGCCTTCCTCAAGCTGCGAACCGAGGGCCCGTGCTTCCTGCTGGAGTCGGCGGAGCAGGGACGCCTGGGCCGCTACTCCTTTCTTGGCTTCAGCCCCAGGGCGGTGCTGCGCTGGCAGGACGGTGTGCTCAGCGAGTGGGCGGGCGACGCGCCGGCCGGGGCCGAGCCGCGCGCCAGCCACGCTGCCCCCGACCCCTACGCGGCGGTGAGCGACCACCTGGGCCACTACAGGTGGCGCGGGTTGACGACCTACCACCCTTCGCGGGCGGCGCAGTCGGGTTCTTCGGCTACGACCTGGTCCGAACGGTGGAGCCGCTCGGCGAGCCGAACCCCGACCCGATCGGGCTGCCGGACATGGCGCTGATGGTCAGCGACGTGCTGGTGGTCTTCGACCACATGCGCCACGAGCTGACCCTGCTGGCCTACGCGTTCTGTGACGCTGAAACGGACGTGGACGACGCCTACGCCCGGGCGGCGGCCACGCTTGCGGACCTGCGCGAGCGGCTCCGCGGGCCGGTGCCTCGGGCGGCAACGCCGGCGGTGTCCTCGACTGCGCCCGAGTTCAGCTCCAACATGACCCGCGAGCAATTCGAGGCAAACGTGCGGCGGATCGTCGAGTACATCCACGCGGGCGACGCCTTCCAGGTCGTTCCGTCACAGCGCTTCTCGGCCGCCGCGCCGGTCGAGCCCTTCTCCATCTACCGCGGCCTGCGCGCGATCAACCCGTCGCCGTACATGTACTTCCTCGATTTCGGCGACTTCCAGCTCGCCGGCGCCTCGCCCGAGCCGCTCGTCAAGATCACCGGCCGCCAGGTCGAAACGCGGCCGATCGCCGGCACCTACGCGCGCGGGGCGAGCGAGGAGGAGGACCGCCACCGGGCCGAGGAGCTCCTGCGTGACCCGAAGGAGCGCGCCGAGCACCTGATGCTGGTCGACCTGGGGCGCAACGACCTCGGCCGGGTCTGCGAGTACGGGTCGGTGCGGGTGGACGAGCTGATGGCGGTCGAGGCCTACTCCCACGTGCTTCACATCGTCAGCCAGGTCTCCGGACAGCTCCGCGCTGACGTCACCCCGATGGACGCGCTGAGGGCCGTGCTGCCCGCGGGGACGCTATCCGGAGCGCCTAAGGTCAGAGCGATGCAGATCATCGACGAGCTCGAGCCCCATAAGCGCGGCTCCTACGGCGGCGCGGTGGGATACGTGGGTTTCACCGGCGACCTCGACACGGCAATCCACATCCGCACCGTGGTGGTCAAGGACGGCATCGTCCACGTGCAGGCCGGCGGCGGCACCGTGGCGGACGCGAGGCCGGACTACGAGTACGAGGAGTCGGTGACGAAGGCGAAGGCGATATTCAAGGCGGTGGAGCTGGCGGTGAGCCAGCCGGAGTGGCCATGAAAGCGCTGGTGATCGACAACTACGACAGCTTCACCTACAACCTGGTCCAGTACCTGGGCGAGCTGGGCGCCGAGCCGGAGGTGGTCCGAAACGACAAGGCGACGGTCGCGGAGTTGCTCGGTCGACAGCCCGATCGGCTGGTGATCTCTCCGGGGCCGTGCACTCCCGGGGACGCCGGAGTCTCGATCGAGGCGGCGCGGGCCTTCCCGGAGGCCGGCGTTCCGACGCTGGGCGTCTGTCTCGGCCACCAGTCCCTGGTGGAGGCGTTCGGCGGGCGGACGATCCGCGGCGATCCGATCCATGGCAAGGACGCCGAGATCGAGCACGACGGCAAGGGCGTCCTGCGGGGGTTGGGCAGCCCCCTGCGCGCCGGCCGCTATCACTCGCTGGTCGCGGACCCCGAGCTCCCCGATGAGCTGGAGCTGACCGCGACGCTCGAGGATGTGGTGATGGGCGTGCGGCACCGCGAGCTGCCGGCGGAGGGCGTCCAGTTTCACCCCGAGTCCGTGCTCACGCCCCACGGAAAGGACATCCTCCGCAACTTCGCTCGCTTGATGCCGAACGACGTCTTGACACGCGCGATTGACGCCGTCTGCTCCGGCACGCACCTGACCGCCGACCACGCCTCGGCCGTGCTCGACGAGATCATGGAGGGCCGGGCCGCGGACGTCCAGACCGGCGCGTTCCTGGTCGCGCTGCGGGCCAAGGGCGAGACGGTCGCCGAGCTGGTGGGGCTGGCGAGGACGATGCGGCGGCTGGCGGCTGAGGTCGAGACCGGGCGCGACGACCTGGTCGACACCGCGGGAACGGGTGGCGGCCCTTCGACCTTCAACATCTCCACCGCCGCCGCGCTGGTCGCCGCGGGAGCCGGGTGCGCGGTTGCCAAGCACGGCAATCGCTCCAACACCAGCCGCTGCGGCTCCGCCGACCTGCTCGAGGCTCTCGGCGTGCGGATCGAGCTCGGCCCCGCGGAGGTCGCTCGGTGCATCGACGAGATCGGCTTCGGGTTCATGTTCGCCCCCCGACACCACGCGGCGATGAAGCACGTGGTGCCGGTGCGGAAGGAGCTGGCCGTGCGAACCATCTTCAACTTCCTGGGGCCACTCACCAATCCGGCCGGCGCCACCAGGCAGCTGCTCGGCGTTTCGGACCGCCGCTATCAGGAGACCGTCGCCGAGGCGCTCGTCGGCCTGGGCTGCGAGCGGGCGCTGGTCGTCTGCGCGGCGGACGGCGTGGACGAGATCAGCGTCAGCGGCGAGACGCGGGTGATCGAGGTGAAGGAGGGCGCCACCGAGGAGTGGTTCGTGCGGCCGGAGGAGGTTGGGGTCGAGCCCGCCGAGATCGAGCGGATCGCGGGCGGTGAGCCGGAGGAGAACGCGGCAACGGTCACGGGCGTGTTTGAGGGTCATGGCGGTCCAGCACGGGATGTCGTGGTGCTCAACGCCGGAGCCGCGATTCTGGTCGGCGGAGGCGCCGATGGGCTCGCCCAGGGAATCGAGCGAGCCGGCGAGGCAATCGACTCGGGGGCAGCACGCGACGTGCTTCGCAGGCTGGTCGAGTTGACGGGCGAGCTGGCCCGGCCTTGACTAGCGGGTAGCCTTCACGCACGATGAGCTGGCTCGAGCAGCTGGTCGCGGGCGCGCGAGAGGACGCCCGCCGCCGCAGCGAGGAGGTCCCGCCAGAGAGCCTGCGCGCCAGGCTGGGCACTCGTGACGGGGCCCGCCCCTTCAGCGAGGCGCTCGTGCGCCCCGGCCTGTCCCTGATCGCCGAGTTCAAGCGGCGCTCCCCGAGCTCGGGTGAGATCCGGCCCGGCGCCGGCGTGGCCGACACGGTCAGGGCGTACGAGCGCGGTGGCGCAGCTGCGCTCTCGATCCTCACCGAGGAGCGCCACTTCGGAGGCTCGTTGCACGACCTGCGCGCGGCCCGGGAGGCCTCGGACCTCCCGATCCTGCGCAAGGACTTCGTCGTCGAGCCGTATCAGCTCTACGAGGCGGCGGCCAACGGGGCCGACGCGGTGCTGCTGATCGTCGCGGCGCTGGACGACGAGGAGCTCGCCGCTCTCTACGGGGAGGCGAGGGCGGTCGACCTGGACTGCCTGATCGAGGTTCACGAGCAGCGCGACCTGGAGCGGGCCCTGACGATCGATGCCGACGTGATCGCGATCAACAACCGCGATCTCGACGACTTCAGCGTCGACGTCGAAACGACCGTGGAGCTGCTCACGGACGTCCCGGCCGGCAAGACCGTCGTTTCGGAGTCCGGCTACGCGGGCCGCGAGCAGCTCGACGAGCTCGAGCGGATCGGGGTGGACGCGGTGCTGGTCGGAGAGACCCTGATGCGCGCCGAGGACCCCGAGGAGCTCGTCCGCGAGCTCACCCGCGACCAAGAGGCCACTCGCGAGCACTACCTCGAGCGCGCCTCCGAGGAGTGACCCGAGTCCTCCTCGCGATTCTTACCGTCGCTGAAGGCTCCCGTTAGCCGGCCTTAAGCGAGATCCCCGAAGCTCCGGGCGTGAGCAAGGTGAGCACCGTGACCGCCGCCCTCGGGCGCTTCGCCCGCACCTCTTTCGGTGCCGCCCTGATGGGCGGGCTCGTCGTCGCGATCGTCGGCTTGATCGCAATTGCCGCCGGATGGGTGAAGTCGTCCGACGACGGGGATCAGGGCTCGACACTCGCCGCGGCCCCGCTCCCCCAGTCGGCCCCGCGCCAGGCAAGCGGCGGATGGGCTGACGGTGAACCAGATCTACGAGAAGGATTCCCCCGGCGTCGTGTTCGTCCGCGCCGAGTCCGCGGCTCAGCCTCCGTCGCCGCTTGACCCATTCGGCGGTGGCGGCGGGTCAGCGACCGGCTCGGGTTTCGTGATCGACCGAGAAGGGCACGTGCTCACCAACGCACACGTGGTGGACGGCGCGGAAAGGATCGAGGTCTCGCTGGGAGACCTCGACAGCTCCGAGCCGGTCAGCGCCCGGGTGGTGGGCGAGGATCCCTCCACCGACGTGGCGCTGCTCGAGGTCGACGCGCCCTCCGATCAGCTCCACCCGCTGGCGCTCGGTGACTCGTCCCAGCTCCAGGTGGGCGATCCCGTGGTCGCGATCGGCAACCCGTTCGGGCTTGATCGGACCGTGACCACGGGGATCGTCTCGGCGCTGCAGCGCGAGATCAGGGCTCCCAACGGGTTCACGATCAACAACGTGATCCAGACCGACGCCGCAATCAACCCCGGGAACTCCGGAGGGCCGCTGCTTGGGGCTGACGGACGGGTGATCGGAATCAACTCCCAGATCGAGTCGGCCGGAGGAGGCGGCAACGTCGGCATCGGCTTCGCGGTGCCGATCAACACCGCGGACGAGGTGGTCCAGCAACTTCTCGACGACGGCACCGTGGAGCACGCCTACCTGGGAATCACCGGAGCCAACGTCACCCCGCAACTCGCCGATGTCCTCAACCTTTCGGTCGAACAGGGGGCGCTGGTGCAAAGTGTCGTTTCGGATGGCCCCGCGGACAAGGCGGGCGTCAAGGGCGGCGGCGCCACGGTCTCGGTTGGCGGCCAGCGAGTCCGCGCCGGCGGCGACGTGATCACTGCGATCGACGGCCAGGATGTGACCGGCATGGACGACGTCATCGGCGTCGTCAACCAGAAGCAGCCCGGCGACGAGGTGGAGCTCAGCCTGGTCGACGGCGATCAGAAGCGCACGGTCACCGTGACGCTGGGCGACCGCCCGGCCAACGCCCGCGGCTGAGAGTCCGTCCGAAGAGCCCCTGCGGCTCGGAGCGCTGTTCCTTCTCGCGCAAGCTGGGGATTGCCTTGAGCCCCGAAGCCGGAGGGGAGATACTGCTCGTGGATGTCGCATGAGGAGTACCTGCTGGCCGACCAGCCCTCGGAGTTGGAGCGCCTGCAGCTGCAGTCGCGCGTGTGGGAACCCAGCGGGCGGCAACTCCTCACGAAGGTCGGCGACGGATCCGGTCTACGCGCCCTGGACGTCGGCTGCGGAGCCCTGGGCTGGCTTCGGATCCTCAGCGAGTGGGTCGGCCCCTCCGGCCAGGTGGTAGGCACCGACATAGACGAGCGCCTGCTCGATGCCGCCCGTTCGTTTCTGGAGGCAGAAGGGATCGCCAACGTGGAGCTCGCCGTCGATGATCTTTTCGACAGCAAGCTGGAGCCCGAGTCTTTCGATCTCGTCCACGCCCGCTACGTGATCGCTCCGCTTGGACGCGGCCGTGAGCAGGTGGCATCGCATCGGCGGTTGGTCAGGCCCGGTGGCTCACTTGTTCTGGAGGAGTGGGACCTGGGCTCGTGGCACTTCAACCCGCCCGCCCCGGCGGCCGAGCGACTGATCCGATTGCTCTCGGAGATCTTTGCCGCCCTGGGAGGCGAGGCGGGCCGCGGGCTTCCGGAACTGCTCCGCGAAATCGGCATTGAGGAGCCCGAGATAGACGCGCACGTCATCGCGCTCAAACCAGGCCACCCCTATTTGCGGCTACCGCTTCAGTTCAGCGTCGCGCTCGAATCGCGACTGCTCGAGACGCTCAGCGAGGACGAGCTCGCCTCGCTACGCCGGGAGGCCGAGGGCGAGTTGGCCGAACCGGGCAGATGGGGCACCACGTTCACGGTCATCCAGTCCTGGGGCCGACGGCCCTGACGGAGGACGCCATGGGTCTCGACGAGCTGGTCTTTCATCAATTCCACGCCCGCGGCACCGATAGCACCGGCCCACCCCCTGCACGAATACCCTCACGCCGTGCGACCGCTCGTCTATCACTCGCCGCTGGCAGCAGCGGCGTTCTTCACGACATTCGGCGTGTGGGCGGTTGGGGAGCTGGTGCTTCAGGTGCGCAACCAGGCTTTAGGCGAGCGCGATCCAAGCCGGCTCGGGATGCTCGCCGGGTGCGTCGGAGGGATCACGCTTGCGTTCGTCCTGGCCGGGCACGGCGCGCTGCCAGGGCCGAGCTGGCTGCCGGTCGTCATCGGGCTCTCCGTGGCCTGGCTGGGCATGGCGGTCAGGGCCTGGTCGGTCCGAACGCTCGGTGAGTTCTTCACTGTCGATGTGACCGTCGCGGCAAATCAGCGCCTGATCGACGACGGTCCGTACGCGCTGGTGCGCCACCCGAGCTACACGGGGATGCTCATGGCAACCCTCGGTTTCGGGATCGCGCTCGACAGTTGGGGTGCCCTCGCCGCGGCCCTGTTCCTGCCGCTGGCTGCGGTCGTGAATCGAATTCGCCACGAGGAAACGATGCTTAGACGGGAACTCGGCGAGCCGTACGAGGCGTACGCCAGGCGGACGGCTCGTCTCTTGCCGGGCATTTGGTAAGGGCCCAGCTACTAGACCCGGGCCGGTCTGAGCGCCCAAACCCCTCGGCTCCGCAGGCGGAGCCGAGGGGCCGTCGGCATTATGTGAGGCGTGAGGGTCAAGTTCTGTGGCATCACGAATCTCGAAGACGGGCGTCAGGCGGCGCATCTCGGCGCCTGGGCCGTCGGGCTGAATCACCACCCTGAGAGCCCGCGCTTCTGCGAGCCACAGGTGGCGGCCGAGATCGGCGCCACGCTCAAACGCCGGCTCGAGATCGTCGGCGTGTTCGTCAATCCGACGCTGGACGAGTTGGCCGCGGCCGCCGAGAACGAGGCACTGACCATGATCCAGCTCCACGGCGACGAGGGGCCCGCCTTCTGCCGGGAGGCGGCCCGGCGGACGGGCTGCAAGGTGATCAAGGCGCTCCGGGTCCGCAGCCGGGCGGACATCCGAGCCGCCGGGGCGTACCGCACCGACTTCCACCTGCTCGACGCCCACCGACCTGGGGCGCCGGGGGGCACCGGTGAGAGCTTCGATTGGGAGCTGCTCGCTGGGCGTCGATCCACGGTGCCGCTGATCCTGGCCGGGGGGCTCACCCCCGAGAACGTGGGCGCTGGGGTGGCGGCCGCCCGGCCATTTGCCGTCGACGTGGCGACCGGGGTGGAGGCCGAGCCCGGCGTCAAGGACCACGCGCTGATGGCCAGGTTCATGGACAGCGCCGAGCGGGGATCGGTCGACCCGCACGTGGTGGCGTGAGCGCGGCCGCGATCCAGGACCGCTTCGGCGTCTACGGCGGACGCTACGTCCCCGAGGTCCTGATCGGCGCCCTGGACGAGCTGTCCGCCGCCTGGGAGGCCGCCCGTGACGACCCCGGGTTCCGCAGGGAGTTGGACGCCCTGCTTCGCGACTACGTGGGGCGGCCGACGCCGCTCTACCGCGCCGACCGTCTCTCGGAGCGGATCGGGCGCCGGGTTTACTTGAAGCGGGAGGATCTCGCCCACACGGGCGCCCACAAGATCAACAACGCGATCGGCCAGGCGTTGCTCGCCCGCGGGATGGGGAAGCGTCGCGTGATCGCCGAGACCGGCGCCGGTCAACACGGCGTGGCGGCGGCCACGGCCTGCGCGCTGCTCGGCCTCGAATGCGTCGTCTACATGGGCACCGAGGACATCCGCCGGCAGGCGCCGAACGTCGAGCGCATGCGCCTGCTCGGAGCCGAGGTCGTCCCGGTCGAGGCGGGGGCGCGGACCCTGAAGGAGGCGGTGAGCGCGGCGATCCGCGACTGGGTCGCCAACGTCCGCACGACGCACTACATCATCGGCTCCGCGGTGGGGCCGGCGCCGTACCCCGCGCTGGTGCGCGATCTGCAGCGGGTGATCGGCGACGAGGCTCGCCAGCAGGCGCAGGCGGCTGAAGGGCGACTTCCCGCCAGGGTGATCGCCTGCGTCGGCGGAGGCTCCAATGCGATCGGGACCTTCTATGCCTTCCTGGACGACCAGGAGGTGGAGCTGATCGGGGTCGAGGCGGGGGGAGAGGGGCTCGACGGCCGCCACGGCGCGTCGCTGGTCGCCGGGCGAACCGGGGTTTTGCACGGAGCGCTGTCCTCAGTGCTCGCCGACGAGCAGGGGCAGATCCTCGAGGCCCACTCGGTCTCGGCGGGGCTCGACTACCCGGGTGTCGGCCCAGAGCACGCCCACCTTCGCGACACCGGTCGCGCGCGCTACGAGGCGGTTACCGATGCCGAGGCCCTGCGCTCCTTCCGGGAGCTGGCTCGGCTGGAGGGGATCCTGCCCGCGCTCGAGCCCGCGCACGCAATCGCCTGGCTTCTTCGATCGGCCGAATCCTCCCCGGCGACTTCAGGATTCAGCCGAGGGCTTTGACGTCCTCTGTCTTAGTGGACGCGGGGACAAGGATCTTGCCGAGGCGGTTGCTCGCCTCGAACAGCTCGATGGGTAGCGAACGCATCGCGGACGCGTTCGCCGCAGCGCGCGATGACGGCAGGGCCGCGCTGATGCCGTATCTGATGGGCGGCTTCCCCGATCTCGAGACCTCGCTTGCGGTCGCCGGGTCCTACGCAGATGCCGGCGCGGACGTGATCGAGCTCGGGGTTCCCTTCTCCGACCCGCTCGCCGACGGTCCGGTGATCCACTCGGCAGCCACCCGGGCGCTGGCGGCCGGGGCGACCCTGGAGCGCGTGCTGTCGATATGCGAGCGGCTCGCCGGGCGCCTCCCGGTGGTGCCGATGGTTTACGCGAACATGGTGCTGGCCCGAGGCGCGAGCGAGTTCGCGCGCATGCTCGCGGACGCGGGGGCTCCGGGCGTGATCGTCCCGGACCTGCCCTTGGAGGAGGCCGGCGAGATCGGCGCGGAGCTGAGCGGCGCCGGTATCGCGCTGGTGCCTCTGGTCGCTCCCACGACGCCCGACGAGCGCCGCCGCCAGATCTGTGAGCGCGCCGAGGGATTCGTCTACGTGGTCTCGGATACCAGGGTCACCGGAGAGCGCGATCGGCTGCCGGATGGGCTCGCGGAGCTCGTCGCCGCGGTGCGCGCCGACGCTTCGGTGCCCGCCGCGGTCGGATTCGGCATCGGCACTCCGGAGCAGGCAGCGGCCGTGGGGAGGATCGCCGACGGGGTGATCATCGGCAGCCGGCTAGTCCGCGCGGTCGCCGAGGCCGACGGCCCGGCCCCGGCTGTCGAGGCGGTGAGCCAGTTCATCCATGCGACCCGCCAGGCGCTCGCCGACCGCGGTCGCGCGGTCGAGTAGATTCCCGGCCGTGCAGTTGACCGTGTACACGGTGGTCGCGCTGAGCACGATGATGGTCGCCTATGCCTTTGGGCTCGGTGGCGCGGTCGGCTTCCTGATCTTCCTCGCAATCCTCTTCGTCGGGGTCGTGGTGCGCGTGTCGGCGCCGCTGATCGCGCTGCTGCGTCCCTGACCCAATGCGCGTCGGTGTGCTCACCGGAGGCGGGGACTGCCCCGGCCTCAACGCCGCCATCCGGGCCATCGTCCGCAAGGGCATCGATCACTACGGGCACGCGATCGTCGGCTTCCGGGACGGCTGGCTGGGGCCGCTCGACAACCTGCACGAGGAGCTCACGATCGAGAGCACCCGTGGCATCCTGCCTCGCGGCGGGACCATCCTCGGCACCTCCCGAACCAACCCGTTCAAGCGGGAGAATGGCCCCGAGCGCGTTCGCGAGACGATGGAGACGCTCCACCTCGACGGATTGATCGCGATCGGCGGCGAGGACACGCTCGGCGCCGCCGCGCGCCTGTACGAGGATCACGAGGTGGCGGTGGTCGGCGTCCCGAAGACGATCGACAACGACATCGCCGCCACGGACCTGACCTTCGGCTTCGACACCGCCCTCCAGGTCGCGACCGAGGCGATCGACCGTCTCCACACCACTGCCGAGTCCCACCACCGGGTGATGGTGGTCGAGGTCATGGGACGTCACGCCGGGTGGATCGCGCTCCACTCGGGCCTGGCCGGCGGCGCCGACGTGATCCTGATTCCCGAGCGTCCCTTCGACATCGAGGACGTCTGCCGGCTGATCGGCCGCCGCCACTCGCGTGGCCGGGTGTTCTCCATCGTGGTGGTGGCGGAGGGAGCCGTGCCCGCCGCGGGGACGATCGAGGTCAGCGGCGGCGAGAAGGACGAGTTCGGTCACGTCCGCCTCGGTGGCATCGGCCAGCGGCTTGAGCGCGAGATCGAGGAAAGGACCGGCTTCGAAACGCGTGCGGTCGTGCTCGGGCACACCCAGCGTGGTGGCACCCCTACCGCCTTCGACCGCGTGCTGGCCACACGGCTGGGAGTCGCCGCCATCGACGCGGCGCACGACGAGCGCTGGGGGACCATGCCGGCGCTGCGCGGCACCCAGATCACGCTGGTCCCTCTGAGCGAGGCGGTCGAGCAGCTCCGCACCGTTCCCCCCGAAGACTACGAGGTGGCCTCGCCGTTCTTCGGCTAGCGAGTCCACTGGCCGCACGTGACCGGGTGATCCGGATCGCCGCCGCGACGATGGCGCTCGCCGCGCTTGCGATTGGCGTCGCGGGCTGCGCGGCGGGCGAGGGGATCCAGGCAGGCGAGCGCGTGACGGTCTACGTCAGCATGCCCCTGCGCGGCCCCGACGCCTCCGAGGGCCGCGACGTGGTCCGCGCCGCCAAGCTCGCGCTCGCCGACGCGAAAGGAAGGGCGGGCGAGCTTGTCGTGCGCGCCGTCTATCTCGACGACACAAGCGGGCGAGGTGCGCGTGCTCGCTGGAGCCCGGCGGTCGCCGCCGCAAACGCTCGCGATGCGGCGGAGGACTCTTCGGCGATCGCCTATCTCGGCGAGTTTCATTCCGGCGCAACCCGAGCCTCGCTGCCGATCACAAACGAGGCCCGGATGCTCCAGGTCTCGCCGGCCAGCGCCGCGGTCGACCTGGCACAGCCGTTCCTGGGCGCCGGCGACGAGGTGCCCGAGGAGCTCCAGGCGACCGGCGAGCGCACCTTCGGCCGCGTGATCCCCAGCGACGAGGTGCAGGCGGAGTCGGCGGCGAGATGGGTAAACCGGCTCGGCGTTCGACGGGTGGGCACGGTCTCGGACGGCTCCGAGTTCGGCTAGACGATGGTCGGGGCGTTTCGCCAGAGCCTGCCGGGTGCCAGGTTCGCGCGGGGCCGCGATGACCTCGTCTACTACGGCGGCGAGCCCGGCGGGCCTGCCGGCCTCCTTGTTGACGGGCTTCCAGGGCACGGTGATGGCGACTGACGCTCTGCTGGCGCGCGAGCCGAGGGCAGCCGCCCGCAAGCTCCTCGTCACCTCCGCCGCTCAGGACCCCTCGCAGCTGCCGCAGGCGGGGAAGCGCTTCGTTCGCTCCTTTACGAAGCGCTACGGGCAGGAACCGGGGCGCTACGGCGCCTACGGCTATGAGGCGATGTCGCTCATCCTCGACTCGATCCGGCGCGCCGGCGATCAGGGCGATGAGCGTGGCGCCGTCGTCGACGCCTTCTTCGACACCCAGGACCGCGATTCGGTGCTGGGCACCTACTCGATCGACGAGGTGGGGAACACGACACTCGGACGGCTGGCGGGATACCGGATCGTCGACGGCCGCCCGCGTTTCGAGACCGCGCTGCAGGCCCCGTAGCCGTCAGCGGCGCAGGAGGTCTCGGAGCGCCGGTTCGACTTCAGGGTGGCGGAACTCGAAGCCGGCGTCCTGGGCGCGGCGCGGAATCGTGCGCTGGCCGCCGGCCGGCGACCTCTCCCAGCTCGTTCGCCGAACCTGGCCTTGAGCACGAGCTTGGGCACCGGGACGACCGCAGGGCGGCCGAGGACCCGCCCGAGGGCCTTCGAGAACTCTCGGTTCGTGACCGGGTTGGGCGCTGTGGCGTTGTAGGTGCCGGACGCCTGGTCCGTGTCCAATGCCCAAAGGAGCAGGCGGACCTCGTCGTCGACGTGGATCCACGGCATGTACTGCGCGCCGCCCGCCAGGGGACCGCCGACTCCGAGCTTGAAGGGGAGCAGGAGCTGCTTGAGCAGGCCGTGCTCGGGATCGAGCACCAGGCCGGTGCGGACCACGACGACGCGCACCCCAACCCCCTCGAGCCGCGTGTGCCGCTGCCTCCCAGGCGACGCAGACCTGGGCGTCGAAGGTCGAGCCCGGGCCGGTGGACTCGTCCACCACCGCCTCGCCGCGATCGCCGTAGTAGCCCACGGCCGATTGGCTCACCAGCGTCGTCGGGCGCGGCTCGGCGCCGCTGATCGCATCCACCAGGTTCTTTGTGGACCGCTCGCGGCTCTCGCGGATGCGCTGCTTGGCGTCGTCGGTCCAGCGCTGGTCGATCGGCTCGCCGATCAGGTTGACGACGCCGTCGACCCCCGCCAGGGCGCTCGCCGGCGGGCGCTCGACGGCCGGGTTCCAGGCATGCCAGGTGACGGTCGGATTTCCTTGCCGCGCCCGCTTCGGGTCGCGGGTCAACCCCACCGTTTCGTCGCCGCGCGCCAGCAGCGCGTCGCAGACGGCCGAGCCGAGAGAGCCGCTGGCACCGGTTACGAGTACGCGCATCGCTACCTCCCTGCGGTTGGCGTTCATTCGACCGCCGCGAACGTTCCCGTCTCCTCGGAGACGCGCGCGATCCCCTCGCGACGCGCCTCCTCGACCACCGCTGCGGCGACCGCGGGCGCGACGTCGCGGTCGAAGACGCTGGGGATGATGTAGTCCTCGCTCAAGTCCTCATCGTGCACGACTTCGGCGATGCCCTGGGCCGCCGCCAGCTTCATCTCCTCGGTGATTCGCGGCGCCCCCGCGTCGAGCGCGCCACGGAAGATGCCCGGAAAGCAGAGCACGTTGTTGATCTGGTTCGGGTAGTCGGAGCGGCCCGTGGCCATGATCCGCACGTACGGCTCGGCCTCCTCCGGCATCACCTCCGGGTTGGGGTTGGCCATCGCGAACACGATCGCGTCGTCGGCCATCTTCCCCAAGGCCTCGGCAGGGATGATCCCGGGCCCCGAGACGCCGATGAACAGATCGCAGCCCTCGATCACCTCGGCTGGCTGGCCCTTCAGCTTCTCGGGGTTCGTGTTCTCGGCGTACCAGCGCTTGATCTCGCTCATCTCACCGGCCGCGTAGTCCTCGCGCTCGGTGGACAGCGCTCCCTGGCGGTCGCAGCCGATCACGCGGCTGACCCCCGAGGCGTGCATCATCTTGGTCACCGCCACGCCCGCGGCGCCGAGCCCGACCACGAGGACCCGCAGGTCCTCGATGCTCTTGCCGACGATCTTCAGCGCGTTGAAGAGCGCCGCCATCACCACCACGGCGGTCCCGTGCTGGTCGTCGTGGAACACGGGGATGTCGAGGTCCCCCTTCAAGCGCTCCTCGATCTCGAAGCAGCGCGGTGCCGAGATGTCCTCCAGGTTGATGCCTCCGAAGGTCGGCGAGATCAGCTTCACGGTGTCGATGATCTGGTCCGGGTCGCGGGTGCTGAGGCAGATCGGGAAGGCATCGACGTTGGCGAACTCCTTGAACAGCATCGCCTTGCCCTCCATCACGGGCATCGCGGCCTCCGGGCCGATGTCGCCGAGGCCGAGCACGGCGCTGCCGTCTGAGACCACGGCCACGGTGTTGCGCTTGATCGTGTACTCGAACGCCTTCGAGCGATCGGCGGCGATCTGCTGGCAAACGCGGGCCACCCCGGGCGTGTAGGCCATCGAGAGGTCGTCGCGGGTCTTCAGCGGGTACTTGTTGTGCTGCTCGATCTTGCCGCCGCGGTGCATCTGAAGGGTGCGGTCCACGTAGTCGAGCACTCGAGCCCCGCGCGTGGAGCCGATCGCCCGCAGGATCTGCTCCCAGTGCGCCTGGTCGCGTGCGTCGATCGTGAACTCGCGGACGCGCTTTCCCTCGCTGCCGGCGCCCGGTACCAGGTCCACGCCCTGGAGCGCGCCCCCCGCTTCGGCGATCTGCGCGGTGAGCTTGCCCAGCGGCTCCTGGCGCGCGTCGAGCTCGACCCGCACCGTGACCGAGAACTGGGCGCTGACAGAGGGGATCGCAGGCATGGCCGTGATCTTATGCGTGCGTTGGCGCGCGGGACTGGTGCGAAAGGGCAGTAGGGGGGCGAAGTGTGGCGCGGACAGGGCGAGTACCGGGGGGCAAGGTCGGGCGTGGGCGGGTTATTGCCGGTATGCGGCGGAACCCGCCCCGCGATCGATGGTGGGCGCTGCCCCGTTCCGCGGCCGCGCGCCGTCCTAGGATGGACGTATCCCCGCCACGAAGGCCAAACCGAAGGGGTCCACGAAGGCCGCCCAGGCTGACGGCGAGCTGTTCCTGATCGACGGGAACAGCCTTGCCTACAGGGCGTTCTTCGCCCTCCCCGAGTCGATCGCGACCGCCGACGGACGCCCGACGAATGCGATCTACGGCTTCGCCTCGATGATGGCCAAGATCCTGGCCGACCACCACCCCCGTGCGGTCATCGTTGCCTGGGACGCGGGGATGTCCGGCCGCGAGGTCGAGTACGCGGACTACAAGGCGCAACGCCCACCGCGGCCCGACCTGCTGTCGGAGCAGTGGCCTCATCTGTGGCCGCTCGCCGAGGCCTTCGGGTTCCACAACGTCAAGGTCGAAAGCTGGGAGGCGGATGACGTGATCGCCACGCTCGTTCGCCTGGCCCGGGAGGCGAAGATCCCCGTGATGATCGTGTCGGGCGATCGGGACGTCTACCAGGTGGTCACGGACGGGGTTCGGGTGATGACCACTTCGCGGGGCGTCACCGAAACGAAGATTTATGACCGCGAGGGGGTGGTCGAGCGCTACGGCGTGCCGCCCGAGCTGGTCACCGACCTGATCGGGCTCAAGGGCGACACGTCCGACAACATCCCGGGCGTTCCGGGGATCGGGGACAAGACAGCGGCGCAGCTACTACAGGAGTTCGGCTCGCTCGAGGCGGTGCTGGGGAGCGTCGACCAGATCTCCGGGCCGAAGCGGAAGCAGAACCTCACGGAACACGCCGACGATGCCCGCGTCTCGAAGCGGCTCGCAACCCTGAAGGACGACGTCGAGGTGCCGATCGACGTCGCCGAGATCGTTCGCTCCACACCGGACCGCAGCCGTCTGCGCGAGTTCGCCGCCGAGTTCGAGCTGCGGGCCGTGATGCAGCGGCTCGACGAGGAGTTCGGGGAGATCGTGCCCGAGCGCAGGGTTGAGGAGACGATCGAGGTCGAGGCGGAGGAGGGAGGCCCCGGTGATCTCGCCGCCGAAGAGATCGCGATCGCCGTTGCCGCCGGTCGCTGGGCGGCGAGCGACGGTGAGCGGGTGGTGACGGGCGACGCCCCAGACCTCGCCGCCCTGGCCGAGGAGCTCCGCGGCCGGTCGCTGATCGCGCACGACGCGAAGTCGCTCGGCGGGGGCGGGCGCACCGGACTGCTTGCGGTTGCCCCACCCGGGAGCCTCGAGCTCAAGCACGACACGATCGTCGCCGCCTACCTGATCGATCCCGCCAGACGCACGTACGACCTCCACGAGCTGGCCGCCGATGCGGGCCTGGCGGCCGGCCCGGCGGGCGCCGAGCCCGGGCAGCTCTCGCTCGCCGCGGAGGAGGGGGAGGCCGCGGGCGACCCCGCAGTGGACGCTCGCCTGACCCACGAGCTGGCCGGCCGCCAGCGGGAACAGCTCAGCGAGCTCGGGCTCGAGCGCCTTCTGCGCGAGGTCGAGATGCCGCTGATCGAAGTCCTGGCCGCCATGGAGCGCGCGGGCGTCAAGCTCGACTCCAAGCGGCTGGCAGAGATCGGCCGGGGGATGACCGAGCGCATCGCCGAGCTGGAGCGCGAGATCTTCGAGCTCGCCGGGCACGAGTTCACGATCGGGTCGCCCCAGCAGCTCGGCGTGGTGCTGTTCGAGGAGCTCGAGCTGAGCCGCAAGCGCCGCGGCAAGACCGGCTTCTCCACCGACGCCCGCGTGCTGGCCCAGATCCGCGACGAGCACGAGATCATCGCCAAGGTCGAGAGCTGGCGCGAGCTGACGAAGCTCAAGAACACGTACCTCGACGCGCTGCCGGGGCTGATCGACCCGGAGACAAGGCGGATCCACACCACCTTCAACCAGGTCGCGACCACCACGGGGCGCCTCTCGAGCATCAACCCGAACCTCCAGAACATCCCGATCCGGTCCGAGATCGGGAGGCCGGTCCGGGCCTGCTTCGTCGCCGAGCGCGGCATGCGGCTGCTGTCGGCCGACTACAACCAGGTGGAGCTGCGCGTGCTGGCCCACGTGGCCGGCGAGGACGTGCTGCGCGAGATCTTCGCCTCGGGCGAGGACGTGCACGCGGCGACCGCGGCGGAGGTGTTCAGCATCTCGCCCAGCGAAGTCGGCTTTGCGGAGCGCTCGAAGGCGAAGATGGTCAACTTCGGCATCGCCTACGGGCTCTCAGCGTTCGGGCTCGCTGATCGCCTCCAGATCTCACGCGAGGAGGCGGCGGTCTACATCCAGCGCTACTTCGAGCGCTTCCCGGCCGTGCAAGCGATTCATCGACGAGACGATTGCGAGCGCCGAGCGCGACGGGTTCGTGACCACCCTGATGGGCCGGCGTCGCGCGATCCCCGAGCTGCGCTCGGAGCAACGGCAACGGCGCTCGCTGGGCGAGCGGCTGGCCGTCAACACGGTGATCCAGGGAACGGCCGCGGACATCATCAAGCTGGCGATGGTGCGCTGCCATGGTGCGCTTGCCGAGGCCGGAATGGAGAGCCGCCTCGTGCTCCAGATCCACGACGAGCTGCTGTTCGAGGGCCCCGCTGCGGAGATGGAGCCCGCCACCGAGCTTGTCCGCGACCAGATGTGTGCCGCCTTCGAGCTCGACCCACCGCTGGTGGTCGACTTCGGGCTCGGCAGGGACTGGCTGGCGGCGAAGTAGATCTACTCGGAGCTGGCGAGCACTTCGCCGTGGCTCGGATCGGCGCCGCTTCCCTCACCAGATCCGTCGGGGCCGCTATGGCCGCTGCCGCTGCTGCCGGAACCGGTGCCCTCCGAACCGCCAGTGTCGGACCCGCCGCTTTCGTGCTCGATTTCGCCGCCGCCTGGGCCCTCGTGTCCGCCTCCGCCGCCCTCCGAACCGCCGGTTCCGGAGCCCTCGTGCCCGTCGCCTCCGCTGCCCTCGGTGCCGTCGTTGTCTGAGCCCTCATCGCCGTCACCCTGACCGGAGCTGTCGCCGGCGCCGTCCGAATCGCCCGAGCCATGGCCTGAGTCGTCGCCGGCGTCCGGCCCGGCGTGAGAGCCGGAGCCCGAGCCATGGCCCGATTCGCCAGATGATTGCGATCCGCCGCCCCCCTGGCCGCTGCCGGAGTGACCCGTGCCCGCGTTGCCCGGGCTGGCGAATGCGGTCGCGCCACGATCCCTGCCGCTGTCGCCGCGGTTGTTGATCGCCACGCCCGAACCGACCGCGAGCACGGCGACCGCCAGGGTCGAGCCCGCCTTCGCCGCGACCCCGGCTCCCCCGCCCGCACTGAGGCCCGCGGCCGCGCCGCCGAGCACTGTGCCGGCCGCCTCCGCCTCGAGGGGGCCCGCGTTCAGAAGAGCCCGCAGCACCGGCAGCGGGACCAGCATCCCCGCCCCATCGCGCAGCGCGGTTCGGGCCCGGAAGATCAGCCCCCGGACGGCGCCCGGGCTCACCCCCAGCGCGATCCCGATCTCTTGATGGCCCCGGCCCTCGAGCTCGCGCTGCACCAGCGCATCGCGCTGGGCGGCGGGCAGGCCCTTGACCCCCGCGACCAGCGCCGTGATCCGTTCGCGCTGAGCGGCCACCTCCGGCGGCTGAAGCACGCCATCGAAGTCCTCGTCGAGATGCTCGTGAGCCGGCTCGTCGCGCAGGTCGTTGAGGGCCCGGTTGCGAACGATCGCGTACAGCCACGGCTTCAGCTTGATCTCGGCCTCGCTTTCCAGCAGGGCAGCGTGGGACTTGGCGAACGCCTCCTGAACGACGTCTTCGGCTCGATCGGCCGGGACGATCGCTCCCGCGAAGGACACCAAAGGCTCCCGGTAGCGGCGAACGATCTCCTCGAAGGCGCGCGCGTGCCCCTCCCGGGACAACCGCACGAGCCGCGAGTCGGACTGGCAGCGAAGCGCCAGGCCGGCGAGGGGAGCAGCACTGGGAGGAGTTGGCATCCGCATAGTCAATCGTCCGATCGGGACTACCGCTGAACCCCCGTCCGGGTTCAGAGGGGCCTTCTCGAACAACACCTGGAGGCGTCCAACATCACGCTCGGTCTATCTGGAAAACCCACGCTGCGAGGGGCCGCACTAGCATCCGGGCGACCATGGACCGAGGCCTCGCCGTGCTGCTCACCGCCGCGGTTGGCGGCCTGATCGCGCTCCAGCCGGCGATCAACGCCGGCCTCGGCCGCGTTACGGGCAACCTTCCAGCCGCTCTGGTCTCGTTTACCGTCGGGACTCTGCTTCTGGCCCTGATCGTCGCGCTGGTCGGGCAGGCGGGCGGGCTCTCCTCGACCTTCGACGTGCGCTGGTACTACCTGCTCGGCGGCGTGCTCGGCGCCGCCTACGTGACCATCGCTCTGATCGCGGTCAGCTCGATCGGCGCCGGCGGCGTGGCGGCGGCCACGATCACGGGCCAGCTGACGGCGGCGGTGGTCATCGACCGGCTGGGCATCCTGGGGCTCGAGGAGACGCCGCTCAGCGCCACGCGGGTCGCCGGCGTGGTCCTGCTGCTCGCGGGCACGTACTTGGTGGTCCGCTAATCGCTTGTTCGGCCACGCTTATGACGTTGAACCCCCTATAGGGGTCGAAAGTCATAGGCGTTCCGCCGGCCTCCCCCTCGATCCCCTACTTGATGGCTTTTGTTACGCCGCCGCGGCTACCGCCCGCCGCGGCGCGGGTCGCGTCGCCAGCTCACGTGCGTAGGCGGGATGGGCGATCCGCAGGTAGTGGCCGAACGACCACCGCACGAAGTCGTCGCGGCTCATCCCACGCAGGGCGCTCGCCAGAAGGCGGGGAGGGACCCTGGGGACCAGTCGCTGCATGCGGAGCAGCCAGCGGAAGTGCCACTCGTGACGCGCCGAGAAGGCCGCATAGCGTTGCAGCGCCATCTGCCGCGTCGCCCGGCCGTCGGTTACCCGGCGCAGCTCGCGCCCACAGGCGATCCCGAAGTAGAACGCGGTGCGGATTCCCTCGGCGGTGAGCGGCAGGCAGTGCCCCGCCGAGTCACCGGCGAAGAAGACCTCGCCGTCGGTCGCCTCGCGCAGCTTGTGGGGGATCCAGTTGCCCTGGTAGCGAACCGGATCACGGTCCAGGTCGCGCGCCAACCGAACGGTGGAGTCCTTGACCCCGACGCGGGGGTCGAAGGAGCCGACGCCGACCCGGACCTCGTCGTCGGCGGGGAAGCTCCAGCTGTAGCCGGCGGGCACGTAGTCGCGGTCGATCCAGATCTCCAGCTCCCCCGAGCCTCCGCTCGGGTGCACCTCCAGCCCGCGCGAGAGCGGCGCGTCCACGGGCTGGTAGCCGTCGGAGCCGAGCACGCGTCTCCAACCCAGGCAGTCGACGACCAGCGGCGCACGCAGCTCACCCCGATCCGTTTGCACCCCGGTGCCCGTCCGCCCGTCGACCTTTGCCGTTTCGAACTCGGCGTCGCATTGCTGGAACAGCAGCTCGCACAGGGTCGGATAGTCGAAGGTCGAGAACGTCCACGGAAGGTGCATGCGGGTGGTGACATGCGGGGTGTGAATCGCCAGGTGGCCGAACGTCTGCTTGATCGACGCGCCGGCTCCCATCGCATCCAGCCACTCGGTGGGCGCTGCGCAGGCCGAGGTCTGGCGCTCCCCGACCTCGTAGCGGTCGACGATCAAGACCCGCGCCCCCGAGCCCGCCAGCTCTCGCGCCACCGCCAGGCCGGCGAAGCTCGCCCCGCAGACCAGCACGTCGCAGTCCTGCCGCAAGGGTGTTCGCTTCGAGCCGCGCTTCGTGCGTCGCGTTGGCATCGGAGGCGAGAGTACCGCGGGATCGCCGAGTTTTGCCATAGTTAGCCGCCGTGTCCGCGACCGACACAACGACCGAGGCTGCCCGCAGCGCCGCCCCGCAGGCGCCCGAGACGAGCTTGATTGATCCGCTGATCGAGGTCGACGGCAAGCTCATCCCCAACTACGACGCGACCATCAAGCCGTTCGAGGAGGGCGACGTGGTCAACGGCGAGGTGGTCAGGATCGACAAGGACGAGGTCCTGGTCGACATCGGCTACAAGTCCGAGGGGGTCATCCCCTCGACAGAGCTCTCGATCCGGCGCTCGGTGGACCCCGCCGAAGAGGTCTCGCTTGGCGAGCGCGTCGACGCGCTGGTGCTCACCAAAGAGGACCAGGAGGGGCGGTTGCTGCTGTCCAAGAAGCGTGCCCGCTTCGAGAAGGCTTGGCGAAAGATCGAGGCGGCGGCCGAGTCCGGCGAGCCGGTCGACGGGACGGTGATCGAGGTGGTCAAGGGAGGGCTGATCCTCGACCTCGGCGTGCGGGGCTTCCTTCCCGCCTCGCTGGTCGACATCCGTCGCGTGCACAACCTCGACGAGTTCAAGGGCCAGACGCTCGAGTGCAAGGTGATCGAGCTCAACCGCAGCCGCAACAACGTGGTGCTGTCGCGCCGCGCCGTCTTGGAGGAGGAGCGCAAGGAGGTTCGCGAGCAGATCCTCGGCCGCCTCCAGCCCGGCGCGGTGGTGGAGGGGAAGATCTCCAACATCGTCGATTTCGGCGCCTTCGTCGACCTCGACGGGATCGACGGCCTGATCCACATCTCCGAGCTTTCGTGGAGTCACGTCAACCACCCCTCCGAGGTGCTCTCGGTGGGCGAGACGGTCAGCGTGAAGGTGCTCGACATCGACCGCGAGCGCCAGCGGATCTCGCTCGGCCTGAAGCAGACGCAGGAGGATCCGTGGCGGCGGGTGCTCGAGGAGTATCGCCAGGGCGACGTGCTCGAGGGCAAGGTCACGAAGGTGGTCGCCTTCGGCGCCTTCGTCGAGATCATTCCGGGCGTCGAGGGGCTGGTTCACATCTCGGAGCTGGCCGAGCACCACGTCGAGAACCCGAGCGAGGTGGTCTCGCCCGGCGACGAAACCTGGGTCAGGATCCTCGAGATCGACGAGAACCGCCGCCGGATCTCGCTCAGCGTGAAGCGCGCCGAGTCGCAGAACCTTCCCCTCCGAGACCTGATGCCGCCGGAGTTGACCGGCGAGGCGGAGGCGACGCCGGAGGAAGTGCCCGATCTCGACGTTTCCGAGGAGGTCTTTCCGGAGCCGCCGCCCCAGCCGGAGGCAGAGCAGGAGGGCGCAGGAGGCGAGGAGACCGGCGAGCCGCCCTCGGAGGACGAGGGCTCCTGAGCGGCGGGCGGTGCCCCCACCGCCTGACATCGACCGGCAGCAGCCTGTTTTCGTCGGCCTGACCGGCGCGGTCGCCGCGGGCAAGTCGGAGACCCTCGCCGCCTTCGCACGGCTCGGCGCAGCGACGCTGTCGAGCGACGCCGTGACTCACGAGCTCCTCGGCACGCCCGACGTTCGCGAGCGACTCGTGGAGCGCTGGGGCGACGCGCTGCTGGTGGACGGCGAGGTGGAGCGCGCAAAGGTCGGCGCGATCGTCTTCGGGCAACCCGACGAGCTCGTCTGGCTCGAGTCCGTGCTCCACCCGCTGGTCGGCGCGCGGATACTCGAATGGCGCCAATCGCTGCCGGTGGAGACGTCGCTCGCCGTGATCGAGGTCCCCTTGCTGTTCGAGACCGGCATGGACGGCGTGTTCGACGCCACCGTGTGCGTGGTGGCGAACGACTCGGTGCGGGCGGCGCGAGCAGGGAACCGCGGGACTGAGCTGCTCGAGGGCCGAAGCGGCCGACAGCTCTCTCAGGAGGAAAAGGCCGCCAGGGCGACCTACGTGATCTCGAACGACGGCTCGCTGGCCGAGCTCGAGGAGCAGGTGGAGCGACTGATCCCGGCGCTGACCGCGCTGGCGCCCGAAGCGGCGTGAGCCCGGTCAAGACAGCCTCTCGCGGCGGCAGGTCCCGAACGCGCGCGGCGACTCGCCCCAGGTCGCGCAGGCGCCGGTGGCTGGCGATCCTTGCCGCGGCCGCGATCGGGGCCGGGGCGGCGGTTGGGATCAGCCGGATCGACTTCGAGGGGGCGATCCGCGAGGTGACGCTGCCGCTGCGGCACGACGACATCATTCGCCAGCAGGCGGCCGAGAAGGAGCTTGATCCGGCGCTGATCGCGGCCACCATCTACGCCGAGTCCAAGTTCCGCGAGCGGGAGCGCTCCGAGGCGGGAGCCCGGGGCCTGATGCAGGTGACGCCGGCCACCGCCCTCGAGATCGCCACCAAGAGCGAGGGCACCGCGTTCGTGGTCGAGGATCTCTTCAACCCCGACATCAACATCCGCTACGGAAGCTTTCACCTGCGCGAGCTGCTCGACCGCTACGACGGCAACGAGGTCGCGGCCCTCGCGGCCTACAACGCCGGGCCCTCAAACGCCGACGAGTGGGGAGGCTCGAGCCTGGAGCTGGAAGGGATCGAATTCCCGGAGACCCGAGCCTACGTCGAGGAGGTCCTCGACAAGCGCCAGGAGTACCGCAGCGAGTACGCGGGTGACCTGGGGCTCGGCTGACGCCGATCGTCTCGAGCGCCAGCCCCGACCAGTTCCCCAGCTATCGTGGCTTTGTGCCCGATTTCAAGCTCAATCCCGCCTACACCGCGACCGCGGACCAACCGAAGGCGATCTCGGGGCTCGCCGAGGGCCTGGGGGGCGACGATCGTTGCATGACCCTGCTCGGCGCCACGGGCACCGGGAAGACGTTCACGATGGCCGGGGTGATCGAGCGGGTGCAGCGGCCGGCGCTGGTGATCGCTCACAACAAGACCCTGGCCGCGCAGCTCTGCAACGAGTTCCGCGAGTTCTTCGGCGAGAACGCGGTCGAGTACTTCGTCAGCTACTACGACTACTACCAGCCCGAGGCCTACGTGCCGGCGCAGGATCTCTACATCGAGAAGGACTCGTCGATCAACGACGAGATCGATCGGCTCCGCCATTCGGCCACCGCGGCGCTGCTCGCCCGGCGCGACGTCGTGATCGTCGCCTCGGTGTCGTGCATCTACGGAATCGGGTCGCCGGAGCTCTACCGCGAGCAGATGCAGCTGTTCAAGGTGGGGGAGTGGGTCCAGCGCGACGAGCTGTTCAGAAAGCTGATCGGGATGCAGTACGGCCGCAACGACACCAATCTCACCCGCGGCACGTTTCGGGTCAAGGGCGAGCTCCTGGAGGTCTTTCCCGCGTACGCCGAGACCGCCTACCGGATTGCGCTGTTCGGCGACGAGGTCGAGGGGATCCAGCACTTCGATCCGCTCACCGGCGAGGTGCTCGACGAGGTCGATCACGTCGCCGTCTGGCCGGCTACCCATTACGTGACCAAGGAAGAGACGATTGAGCGGGCCGTGGTCGAGATCAAGCAGGAGATGACCGAGCGGGTCGGGTGGCTCGAAGAGCGCGGCAAGCTGCTCGAGGCTCACCGGCTGCGGCAGCGGACCGAGTACGACGTCGAGCTGCTCAAGGAGCTCGGCTTCTGCCCCGGGATCGAGAACTACTCGAGGATCATCGACGAGCGGGCGCCGGGGAGCCCGCCACACACCCTGATCGACTACTTCCCCGACGACTTCGTGGTCTTCGTCGACGAGTCGCACCAGACGATCCCGCAGCTCGGAGGCATGTACGAGGGCGATCGCTCCCGCAAGCAGACGCTCGTCGACCACGGCTTCCGGTTGCCCTCGGCGCTCGACAACCGGCCACTGCGCTTCGAAGAGTTCCTCAGCCGGGTGGGGCAGCTGGTGATGGTCTCGGCGACGCCGGGCGACTTCGAGCGTGGCTCCTCCGTGCGGACGGTGGAGCAGATCGTGCGGCCCACCGGGATCGTCGACCCCGAGGTGCGCGTGCGCGAGACGCGCAACCAGATCGACGACCTGATGAACGAGGTTCGCCGGCGCGCCGAGGCGGCAGAGAGGACGCTGGTCACGACGCTGACCAAGAAGATGGCCGAGGACCTGACCGCCTACCTCCTGGAGCACGGCTTCCGGGTCCGGTACCTCCACTCGGAGATCGACACCCTGGAACGAATCCAGATCATTCGCGACCTGCGGCTGGGGGAATACGACGTCCTGGTCGGGGTCAACCTGCTTCGCGAGGGCCTCGACCTGCCGGAGGTCTCGCTGGTGGCGATCCTCGACGCCGACAAGGAGGGTTTTCTGCGGGGTGAGACCAGCCTGATCCAGACGATCGGGAGGGCGGCGCGCAACGTGCGCGGGACGGTGCTCATGTACGCGGACCGGGAAACCGAGGCGATGCGGGCGGCGATCCGCGAGACCGACCGCCGTCGCGAGATCCAGCTCGCCTACAACCGCGAGCACGGGATCACGCCGGAGACGGTCCAGAAGGGGATCTCGGACATCTCCGACTTCCTGGCGATGGAGTCGCGCGCGGCGCCGGCTCGCCGGCGGCGCGCGCAGGGCGACGGGGAGGCGATTCGCAGCCCCGCCGAGCTCGAGAAGCTGATCGTCGAGTTCGAGGAGGAGATGATCGCCGCCGCCGAGGACCTGCGCTTCGAAGAGGCGGCCAGGATCCGCGACGAGCTCAAGGAGCTCCGCCGCGACCTGGAGGCGCTGCGGGCCTAGGGGCCGTCCACCGGCCGGCAGCGCGTACGCTGGCCGTCTGTGCGCTGGCTCGATCGACGCGATGAACGTGATCGGGACGCGTCCCGACGCGTGGTGGAAGGACCGGCACGGGGCGATGGTCCGGCTCGTCGACCTGCTCGAGCGCTGGGTTGCCACGAGCGGCGAGGATGTGACCGTGGTCTTGGAGCAGCCGCCGTCGCCGCCGATCTCGTCAACGGTGATCGAGGTCGCGCACGCCCCACGGCCGCGTCGCGACTCGGGGGACGACGAGATCGTCCGCCGCCTCAGGGCGGATCCTGAGCCCGGCGAGGTTCGCGTCGTCACGTCGGACCGCTGGCTGGCCGATCGGGCTCGCGCCACCGGCGCCACCGTGGAGCCCGCCGACTCGTTTCGGGCGCGGCTCGAAGGCGACTGATCATGATCCGGTATAGTCTCGGGCCTGGCTGGCACTGTCTCGGGCCTGGCTGGCGCTTCGGGAACCCGAGGAGGCTCGGTCATGAAGCCGAGGCTTGACCACGTCGGACTGGATGTGAGCGACTACGAGCGCAGCAAGGCCTTCTACACGAAGGCTCTCGCGCCCCTTGGGATGACGCTCCTGATGGAGCCAGTTCCGGAGGCTGGTGGGTTTGGCGGCGACTTCCCCTTCTTCTGGATCGCCAAGCGCGAGCTCGGACCAGACAGCGGGGCGCACGTGGCGTTCAGCGCCGAGGATCGCGAAACGGTCGATGCGTTCCACGCCGCGGCGCTTGAGGCCGGAGGGAAGGACAACGGCGAGCCGGGCGTCCGGGAGATCTACCACCCCCGCTACTACGGCGCCTTCGTTCTCGACCCGGACGGCAACAACGTCGAGGCCGTCTGCCACACCGCGCCCTGAGCGACGGCAGCGGGCCGGTCGTCGTCTGTCACCACGGCGACTGACTCGGGGTACCCTCAAGACGGCCATGGACGCCGAGGAGCTGATCAGGCAAACGAGCGAGAGCGTGCGCTCCGCCCTTGACGCGGCGCAGAGAAGGGCGGACGAGATCGTGCGCGAGGCCGAGGCAGAGGCAAAGCGGATTCGCGGCAAAGCCGAGGCCGAGGCGAGGGAGCGACTCGACCAGGTCCGGCAGGCGCTGGAGCGGCTGGAGGCCGGGCTGCGTGGAGGATCCGCGCCGCAGGAGCCGAGCGCCGAGCCGAAGCCGGAGGCCGTCAAGCCCGAGCCGGAGCCGGAGCAATCAGCGTCCGAGCCCGAGCCGCTCGAGCCCGAGCCGGCCCCGACCGAGCCGGAGTCCGGGAAGGCCTCGACCGAAGAGCTGATCGAGAAGCTGAAGGCGGGCGGCCAGTCCGCAAACGCCGAGTCCGAGCCACCGGCTGCGGCGTCGAACGAGGCGGCCAGCGACGATGCCGGCGCGGCGCGCCTCGTGGCGATGAAGCTCGCTCTCGATGGGACCGCTCGCGGCGAGGCGCGGGACGCAGCTTGCCGCCGACTACGAGGTCGACGACCTCGACTCGCTGCTCGACGAGGTCTACGCGAAGGCCGGCAAGTAGCCGACGCTAGCCTCTGAGAGTCGGCAACGACTCGACCCGTTAGCCGATCTGCTCCGCCAGCTCGACGATGATCCCCTCCGGGCCGCGGACATAGCAGAGCCGATAGATGTCTTGGTAGTTCTCCACCTCGCCAACGAGCTCCCCGCCGCGCGCTCGCACGCTGGCGACGGCGGCGTCGATATCGTCGACTGCGAATGTGACATGGCGGATGCCCGGAGTGTTCGCCGGCGCGTGCCGGTCGCCGCCCCGGCCCGACGGGGCGTGAAACTTCGACAGCTCGAGCCGTCCGTGGCCATCAGGGGTCTCCAACATCGCGATCTCCGAGCGGACGCCCTCGAGACCCACCACGCGGTCCACCCAACCGCCCTCGACCGATCCCTCGCCCTGCAGCTTGAGTCCGAGCTCGACGAAGAACGCCGTCGCGGCGGCGAGGTCGTCGACCACGATGCCCACGTGATCCATGCGTTGGATAGTCATGTGTTTGCCCGGCGCGCCCCCGCCGCATACTCGGCCATGTCCTGGGTCCAGAACTCGACCACGTTGCCGTCCGGGTCGGTGACGTAGATCGCCCGGTCGGCGCCGAGCTGGATCGGCCCCTCGACCTCGACGCCGCCGCGCGCAGCCGCTCGAGCAGGGGGTCGAGCTCCTCGCGGGGGAGCTGGAAGGCGAAGTGCACGTGGACCCCGCCTCGTCCCCCCGCAAGCCCCACCTGCGGCGTCCAGAGGCCCAGCCGAGCGCTGGAGCCGATCAGATACCAGAAGCGATCGTCCCGTCCCTCGCCGTACAGGGTCTCCTCGAAGCCGAGCAGGTCGCGGTAGAAGCGGCGCGCGGCTTCGAGGTCGGAGACCTCCAGCACCAGCTCGGAGATGCCGCTGACCGGGGGCGCCTGGGGCACGCGTTGAGACTACCCTCGCTGGTGATGGACGACGCGGGACGCATCCGCTACGACAGCCCGGTCGGGCGCTGGGTTCTTGGCGTCACGGTGCTCGGCTCGGGCATCGCCTTCCTCGAGGCCACGGTCGTCAACGTCGCCCTGCCGGCGATCGGGGCCGACCTGGACGCCGACGTGGCAGGGCTCCAGTGGACGATCAACGGCTACCTGCTGACGCTCGCCGCGCTCATCCTCCTCGGGGGCTCGCTCGGCGATCGTTACGGGCGGCGCCGGATCTTCAACATCGGCGTGGTCTGGTTCGTCGGGGCGTCGGCCCTCTGCGCCGTGGCGCCGAGCATCGAGGTCCTGATCGCCGCCCGGATCGTGCAGGGCATCGGCGGCGCCCTGCTCACGCCGGGCAGCCTGGCGATCATCGAGGCGAGCTTCCATCCTGACGACCGCGGCCGAGCGATCGGGGCCTGGTCGGCGCTGGGCGGGGTCGCGGCGGCGGTCGGCCCGCTGGTCGGGGGCTGGCTGATCGAGGCGGTGAGCTGGCGGGCGATCTTCCTCATCAACATCCCGCTCGGCGCGTTCGTGGTTTGGGCGGCAAACCGCCATGTCCCCGAGACGCGCGATCCGACCATCAGCGGGCGGCTGGACTTCCGCGGCTCCGCGTTCGCCTCGCTGGCGCTCGCCGGGCTGACCTTCGGAGTGATCCAAGCGCCCGAGAACGGGCTTGGCTCCCCGGCGGTGATCGGCGCGATCGCCGTCGGCCTGGCGAGCGCGGTCGCGTTCGTGCGCGCCGAGCGACGTAGCCCCGAGCCGATGCTGCCGCTGTCGATCTTCGACTCACGCCAGTTCACGAGCGCCAACATCGTCACCTTCGTCGTCTACGCGGCGCTCGGCGGGGTCTTCTTCCTGCTCGTCGTCTTCCTCCAGGTGGCGCTCGGCTACACGCCGATCGCCGCCGGCGCCGCCTCGCTGCCGGTGACCGCGCTGATGCTGGTCCTGTCGCCCCGAGCGGGTGCCCTCGCACAGCGAATCGGCCCCCGTCTGCCACTGACGCTCGGCCCAATCCTGATCGCGATCGGCATGCTGCTCATGCGGGAGATCGACCCCGGCGACTCATACCTCGGAGCGGTGCTGCCGGCGGTCGTCGTCTTCGGCCTCGGCCTGTCGCTCGTGGTCGCTCCGGTCACGGCCACGGTCCTCGCCGCCGCCGACGAGCGGCACGCCGGCGTTGCCTCGGGCGTGAACAACGCCGTCGCCCGCACGGCCGGGCTGGTGGCGGTCGCGGCCCTGCCGCTGATCGCCGGGCTATCCGGCGGCGACTACGAAAGCCCGGTCGCGATCACCGATGGCTTTCACGTCGCGATGCTGGCCTGCGCGATCCTCGCCTTCGCCGGCGGCGCGCTCGCCTGGCTGACGATCTCCAACGACGTCCTCGAAACGAGCCCGGGCACCGATGGCGACACCCCGGACCGCGCCGCCACCGACTTCAGCTGCGGTGTCGCCGGCACCCCTCTGCGCCCGGCGCGGGAGGCGCGCTGCGCGCCCGTCGAGGAGGGCGAATTGCCACGGGTCGCGGTTCCGGCCGGAGGTCCTGTGGACGAGGCCTGAGCGCGACCACGGGAACGCCCGTTCGCCCCCGTAGAATCAGGTGTTGGTTGACTTGATGCCCCCCTCCGACCGCATATCGATCGCCGGCGCCCGAGCGCACAACCTCAAGGGCATCGACCTCGAGCTGCCGCGCGACGCGCTGATCGTGATCACGGGGCTCTCGGGCTCGGGCAAGTCGAGCCTTGCCTTCGACACGATCTACGCGGAGGGGCAGCGCCGCTACGTCGAGTCGCTGTCCGCCTACGCGCGCCAGTTCCTCGGTCAGATGGAGAAGCCCGACGTGGACTCCATCGAAGGCCTGAGCCCGGCGATCTCGATCGACCAGAAGACGACCTCGCGCAACCCACGCTCCACGGTCGGGACGGTGACCGAGATCTACGACTATCTGCGCCTGCTGTGGGCGAGGATCGGTAAGCCGCACTGCTACAACTGCGGCGCCCCGATCTCGGGCCAGTCGCTGGAGCAGATCACCGACCGCGTGCTCACGCTCGCCGACGGGACGCGGTTCATGGTCATGGCGCCGGTGGTCCGCGGGCGCAAGGGCGAGTACGGGCGACTTCTGGAGGAGATGCGCGCCCAGGGCTATGCGCGAGCCCGGATCGATGGTGAGCTGCGACGCCTCGACGAGGAGATCGACCTCGACAAGAAGTTCAAGCACGAGATCTCGATCGTGGTCGACCGCCTGGTGATGAAGGAGGGAGTGCGAAAGCGCCTCTCGGAGTCGGTCGAGGCCGCCTCGCAGCTCGCGGACGGCCTGGTCGAGGTGGAGACGCTCACCGATAGCGGCACGGACGAAACCAGGCGATGCTCTTCAGCGAACGCTTCGCTTGCCTGAAGTGCGGCACCTCGATGCCCGAGCTGGAGCCGCGGATCTTCTCCTTCAACTCGCCTCACGGCTGCTGCCAGCGCTGCCACGGGCTCGGCTTCCAGCGGGTCATCGACCCCGAGCTGATCGTGCCCGACCCGACCCTCTCGATCTCGGAGGGCGCGCTGGATCCGTGGACGAAGGCGGCCTCGGTCTATCACCGGCGACTGCTGGAGGCGGTGGCGGAGACGAACGGGATCGACATCGCCACCCCCTGGCGGGACCTCACCGAGGGCGATCGCGAGCTGCTCCTTCGGGGGACCGGCGACGAGCGCCACACGGTCTCCTATCGCAACCGCTTCGGGCGCCGCCGCGTTTACACGGTGCGCTTCGACGGCATGCTGGCCAGCCTCGAGCGGCGCTACGAGAACACCGAGTCGGAGAACACCCGCGATCGGATCGAGGGCCTGATGGCGCTCCAACCCTGCCCGGCGTGCGACGGAGCGCGGCTGCGGCCGGAGAGCCTTGCGGTCTCTGTCGGTGGGCTCAACATCTACGAATACACGCGGTTCAGCGCCCGGGCTGCCCTGGAGTGGATCCAGGCCCTGGAGCTGACCGACACCGAGCGGGCGATCGCGCGCCTGGTGGTGCGCGAGATCGGGGAGCGCCTGCGGTTCCTGGACAGCGTCGGGATCGGCTACCTGTCGCTGGAGCGCGGCGCCGCCACCCTCTCGGGCGGCGAGGCGCAGCGAATCCGGCTCGCGACCCAGATCGGCTCGTCCCTGGTGGGCGTTCTGTACATCCTCGACGAGCCCTCGATCGGCCTCCACCAGCGCGACAACGCGAAGCTGATCGACACGCTGCGGCGGCTGCGCGACCTCGGCAACACCGTGATCGTGGTCGAGCACGACGAGGGAACGATCCGGGCTGCCGACCACGTCGTCGACCTCGGCCCCGGAGCGGGCGAGCACGGGGGTGAGCTGGTCGCCCAGGGAACGGCCGCCCAGGTCGCCCGCCAGGCCGGCTCCCTGACCGGCCGCTACCTGAACGGCAAGCTCAGCATCCCGATCCCCGACCTTCGCCGCAGCCCCCGCGGCGAGCTGCTGGTTCGGGGCGCGCGTCAGCACAATCTCAAGGACGTCGACGTCAGCGTGCCGCTCGGGGTCTTCTGCTGCGTCACCGGGGTCTCGGGATCCGGCAAGTCGACGCTGGTCAACGAGGTCCTCTATCGCGCGGTGGCCAACCGCCTGCACCGGGCGCGGCTGCGCCCCGGCGCCCACGACCGGATCGAGGGCCTCGACCAGGTCGACAAGATCATCAGCATCGACCAGTCGCCGATCGGCCGCACCCCTCGCTCCAACCCGGCGACCTATACCGGGGTCTTCGACCACATCCGCGCTCTGTTCTCGCGCACCAAGGAGGCGCGAGTGCGGGGCTACAAGCCGGGGCGGTTCAGCTTCAACGTCAAGGGCGGGCGCTGCGAGGTCTGCCGCGGCGACGGCCAGATCAAGATCGAGATGCACTTCCTGCCGGACGTCTACGTCCCCTGCGAGCAGTGCCATGGGCGCCGCTACAACCGCGAGACGCTCGAGGTCCGTTTCAAGGGCAAGTCGATCGCGGACGTGCTCGAGATGTCGGTCGAGGAGGCGGTCGAGTTCTTCGCCCACATCCCGAAGATCAAGCGGCGCCTACAGGCCCTCCACGACGTGGGCCTCGACTACATCCGGCTGGGCCAGCCGGCGACCACGCTCTCGGGTGGCGAGGCCCAGCGCATCAAGCTGGCCACCGAGCTGTCCAAGGTGGCGACGGGCGACACCCTCTACATCCTCGACGAGCCGACCACCGGCCTGCACTTCGCGGACGTGCAGCGCCTGCTCGAGGTGCTGGGACGACTGGTCGAGGCCGGCAACACCGTGGTCGTGATCGAGCACAACCTCGACGTGATCAAGTCGGCCGACCGAATCATCGACCTGGGGCCGGAGGGCGGCGAGGCCGGGGGAGAGGTGGTGGCGACCGGGACGCCCGAGCAGATCGCCGCCAGCTCCGCCTCCTACACCGGTGAGTTCCTGCGCAGCCTGGTCGAGCCTGCGGAGCGTCCTACACGCCGCCGGCCCGCGAGGCGCCCAGAACCGGTCGCGGCCTAGCAGCCGTCCCAAGAGCGAAGGCCGACCACGTCCCTGCCGAGGCACCTTACGGGGCCGCCGGTGGTTCGCGAGACGGTTACCGGCTCAGTGGGTGACGCTGGTCTTGACCAGCTTCCGCTCCGACTCGCTCACGGGCCCCTTCTTCTCGAGCGTCTTGATCGCCTCGGCGATGTCGGTATGGAGCGTGTCGACCAGCGAGCGGCTCAGGTTGAGCTTGACCAGGGCCCGCATCATCTTCACGTCCTGGGCGTTCGGCGGCATCGTGTAGGCGGGCACCATCCAGCCCCGCTCGGCGGCCAGCTGGAAGGCGATGTCGAACTCGTCGTAGGGATGCTCCTCGGCGAGGTTGAAGGCGACCAGCGGCAACGTCTCCTCGCCCGCCCCGACGATCTGGAACTTGCCGATGGCCTCGATGTCCTTGGCCAGCGACTCCGCGTTCTCCTGCATGATCTCCATGATCCTGCGGTAGCCCGCCTTGCCGAAGCGGACGAAGTTGTAGTACTGGGCGAGGACCATCGAGGAGCCGGTCGAGAAGTTGAGGGTGAAGGTTGCGTCGGTCTTGCCCAGGTAGTTCTCGTAGAAGACCAGGTCCTCGGCGAGATCGGACTTCTCTCGGAAGATCAGCCAACCGATGCCGGGGTAGACCAGGCCGAACTTGTGACCGGAGGCGTTGATCGAGCGCACCTGCTCGAGGCGGAAATCCCACTCGGAGTGCGGATAGAGGAAGGGCCAGACGAAGGCGCCGCTGGCGCCGTCGATGTGGAGGGGGACGTCGAGGCCCTTCTTGTCCTTCAGCTCGACCAGGAAGTCGTTGATCCCCACCACGTCGTCGGCGTGACCGGTGAAGGTGGTGCCGACCACCGCCGCGACGCCGATCGTGTTCTCGTCGACGTGCGGCTCGATGTCCTCCGGGCCGATCGTGTACTTCCCCGCCTGCAGGGGCACGATCCGCGGCTCCACGTCGAAGTAGCGACAGAACTTCTCCCAGACGACGTGGACGTCGCCGCCGAAGACGAGATTCGGGGTGTCGGTGGGCTTGCCGGCGGCCTCGCGGCGCTGGCGCCACTTCCACTTCAGCGACAGGGCTCCGAGCATGATCGCCTCCGAGGAACCCTGCGTGCTCGTGCCCGTGGTCTCGCCCGGCGCATGGAAGAGCTCGGCCAGCATCCGGATGCAGCGCTGCTGGATCTCGAAGGTCTGGGGGTACTCGGCGTGGTCGATGAAGTTGCGATGGAGGTTGTCGTCGATCACCCGCCGCGCCTCGGGCTCCATCCAGGTCGTGACGAAGGTGGCCAGGTTGCGCTCCGGAATGCCCTCCACCGCGAGCTCCTCACTGACTAGGCGCATCGCGGCGATAGGCGTCATCGGGTCTTCCGGGATGGCGTCGTCGGGGGCGCCCTCGGTTATCCAGGCGCCCTCCATCTGGACAGCATCCCGTGCGAGGCTCATTCAGATCTCGTTGCGGCCGACCGCGGCGGCGATCTCGGCGATCGCTGCCCGCTCCGCCTCCGAGGCGGGCTCGTCGCCCTCCTTCTTGGCTGTCGCGGCGTGCTCGGCGACCGAGCTGACGAAGCCCCGATAGTCCTCGACCTCCTCCGGCCTCGCCTGCGCCTCGAGCAAAGCGACCGCGTCCCGCAGGCGCCCGAGCGAGTGCTGTTTCAGCTCTTCGGGGGAGGAGCGTCGGGTGCGGTCGATCTCGGGCTTGGCGGAGACGATCTCGTCGAGCAGCTCGCTGCTGCCATGCCGCTTTCGCGCCTCCGCGTAGGCCTTTGCGATCGAGAACGCTTCGCGGATCGTCCCGCCGCGCTCGGCGGTCGAGACCAGCAGGCCCGCCGCCGCTGGCCCCTCCAGCACCAGGTCCCACTCCTCCTCCGTGAAGTCCGCCCTCGATGTCATCGCTCCTCCTCGCCCGTCTCCTTCGAAACAAGTATTCACCAGCGCGAGCACCGGCGTAGTCTCCCGCCGGCGACGTCGCGACGCTCGAGTCCTGAGTCCTGATGGCGCTGCCTTCCACTCCCATGGGCCGCGCGCTCCTTGGCGTAGGCTGGCTGGCGTGACCCAGGAGGAAAGGGGAGCGGCCTTTCGAGCCCTCCACGAGGACGAGCCGTTTGTGATCCCGAACCCCTGGGATGCGGGCTCGGCCAAGGTGCTCGAATCGCTCGGCTTCAACGCGCTGGCGACGACCAGCGGGGGGTTCGCCTTCACCGTCGGGAAGCTGGACGGCGGCGTGACGCTCGACCAGGTGATCGACCACACTGGGGCTATCGCCGCGGCGACCGAGCTGCCGGTCTCGGTGGACCTTGAGAACGGCCATGGGCATCTCCGGAGGAGACCGCGCGCGCCATCACCAGGGCCGCCGAGGCGGGCGCGGTCGGCGGCTCGATCGAGGACTGGGATCGCGAGGGCGCCATCTACGAGCTCAACCACGGCGCCGAGCGGATCGCCGCGGCACGCGAGGCGGCCGACGGCCTCGGCTTCCCCTTCACCCTGACAGCGAGGGCCGAGAACTTCCTGCACGACAACCCAGATCGCGACGACACGATCGCCCGCCTTCAGGCATACGAGCGGGCGGCGCCGATGTGCTCTACGCGCCCGGGATCGGGAGCACGGAGGAGATCCGGGCGATCTCCGAAGCGACAGGCAAAGCCGCTGAACGTGCTCGCCCGCTCGGGTCTCTCGATGCGCGACCTGGCGGACGCCGGCGCTCAGCGAGTGAGCGTCGGATCCCGGCTTCTCTGGGTCGCGGTGGCCGCCATGGTCTCGGCGGCAGAGGCGATCCGCGACGCTGGCGACTTCTCCCAGCTGGCCGTGCGTGTGCACCCGGATGAGTGGCTGGGCTAGGGGCTGCCAGCCAGCACTCGCGGTGGCGACGGATTGGGCAACGCCAGCGAATTCGAGCTGCATGAAGTCACGCCACTGCCATCTCTGGGCCGTCCGATGGGGCTGGGTCCGGGCGGCGCGCCATTCGGAACCCATTGAGCAGCCCGAACAGGCCGGCGAGGATCGGGACAAGCAACGCGACCTGCAGGGCGAGCGGTCGAACGTCGGTGTTGATGCGGATGATCTCGTTCTGGATTGCAGCCGGCTGATCGGCGAGCTGATCCTGGAGCTGGGTGTTGCTCAACACCTCGGCGTCGTCTTCGAGCGCCTCCGCGACCTGCTGCTGGGAGGCGACCGGCAGCACGGTGCTGTCCTGGGCCGACTCGGTGAACGCGATCGAGAGGGTCGCGAGCATGATGGCACCGGCGAAAGCAAGCCCGAACGACAGACCAAAGGACCCGGCGGCGGAGTTTACGCCCGCTGCCTCGCTGACGCGCTCGTCGGAGATCGGCGAGAGGGTGTAGTTGTTGAGCTGGGACACCAGCAAACCCAGTCCGGACCCGGCGATCACCAGCGGGATGACGAGCGCCCAGCCAGAGTCCGCACGCGGGACGATCGGGACCAGCAGCAGAATGCCGGTTGTCAGCAGTCCCGATCCGAGGCGGATGAGGTTCGCGGGCCGTCGCCTGCCGGCCCTCTTGCCGGCGACGAGCGCCGTCCCGAACATCGTCAGCGACAGAGGCGCGAGCGTCAGGCCGGTCTCCATGGCGTTGTACTCCAGGACCATCTGCAGGTAGATCGGCAGGGCGATCATCGTCCCTCCGAGCGCGATGTTCTGCAGCATCTGCGACGAGATACCCAGCCGGAACAGGTCGAGCTTGAAGAGGTCGGGATCGAGCAAAGTCGGCTTGCCGTCGCGCTTGCGGCGGACTAGCCAGCGGGCGAGCGACCCGAGCGCGACCACGCCGACCGCGATCAAGACGCCGACGAACTCCCCGCCCTCCTGCCAGACCAGAATGCCGATGACCAGTCCGCCCATGCCGGCGGCCGACAGCAGTGCGCCGACGACGTCGACGCGGCGAGGGCCCGTGTAGGGCACGTCTTGGACCATCTTGAGGCCCGTGAGGACGACCACGATCACGACGACCTCCAGCATGAATCCAACGCGCCACGACAGGAAGGTGGTGAGGAAGCCACCGATCAGCGGCCCGACGGCCGCCGCGATCGCCGCTGCGGCGCCCACCAGGGCGTATGCCTTCTTCTGGGCTCCACCTTCGAAGTTGCCGTGGATCAGCGACTGCATCGCCGGCAGCAGCAGCGACGCACCGAGCCCGCCGACGACCGCCCAGAACACGATGATTGCCGTGAGGCCCTGAGAGAAAGCCATGGCGAGGGCGCCCAGCGCGTAGGCGAGCAGGCCGAGGACGAAGGCCCGCTTTCGCCCGATGAGATCGCCGACCTTGCTCCCGATGAGGATGAATGCGGCGGACACGAGCGCCTCGAGCGCGATGGCGCCCTGTACCCCGCTGACGGTTGTGTCGAGGTCTTCGACGACCTTCCCGATCGACACGTTCATCAGCGACGTGTCGACGACGAGCACGAACATTGCCATCGCCAGCAGTACGGCCAAGCGCCGGCTTCTCGCCTCCGAATCCGGCTCTTCGCTGGCAGCTTGGCCGCTCAAGGCCGACGATCCCCGGAGCCGCCGGTATAGGATCGGTCCTCGTCGGCTTGAACGCGATTGAGCAGGTCTGGATCTTCCCGGCCGGCCCTGTGGGCGTTCATGGTGATCCTGCTCGATGTAATCGTCATCTACCACGTGACTGCACGGTGGGCGGAGCCTGTCTCATCACGCGGGAGCTGGCCGGCCGTAGCGGCGGCGGTGGAGTATCGCGCCCACAAGCCCGAGCGGCAGTGGCAGCCAGTACGAAAAAAGGCGATAGGCGAAGGTTGCGAGCAGCGCGTCGCCGGCCTTGACCCCGGCCAGGGCCAGGGTGGCGGTCAGCCCCGCCTCGACGAAGCCGAGCCCGCCGGGCGTGATCGGGATCTGAGCGAGGACCTGTGCAGCGCAGAAGGCCAGCAGAACGAGCGCCGGGCGCGGGTGGGACCCGACCGCCGCCAGGGCCGCCAGAAGCGTTGCGTAGTCGAATGCCCAGCGTCCCGCCGCTGCAAGCAGGGCTCGTTTCCAGCGCGGGCCCAGGGTGCCGAGCAGCCGATCCCGCTCGCGCATCAGTCGCTGCGGCAGGCGGGTGAGTGGCGCAGCGTGACGGCGCAACCGGTTGCGAATGCGCTGCACGACCCGGCCGATCCAGGCGAGCGGCCCGTCGAGCGCGAACACGGCCACCCCGGCGGCCAGCAGAACCGCAAAGGCCACCAGGCCGACCACCGTGGCCTCGACCAGGCTTCTGGGCACGGCGCCGCGGATGATCGCCGGCGCGACCAGGACCGGGAGCGCGAGCACGATTGCGAAGGTCAAGAGGTTCGCGGCCGTCAGCCCTGCGATGGCGCGGCCCCGCTCGATCCCGGCCTGGACCAGCATGCGGTACTGCAGCGCGGCGCCGAGGGCTCCACCTCCGGGCGCAATCTTGGCCAGCGCGTTGCCGGCCAGCTGCGAGTCGATGACGTCGCGCCAAGCCGCCCTCTTCAAAGCGACTCGCTGGAGCACCCAGAGGCAGGCAAGCCCGGCGCCCTGAAGAGCGGCCATCGCCGGAAACCAGGCGAGGGCGAGCTGGGAGAGATCGCGCCACGATCCGAGCACGTCGATCAGGCTCGGAGCCACGACGTAGAGCGAGATCGCGGTGACCGCGAGCCAGAAGGCGGTTCGTGCGAGGGCGCGCGCCGGTCGAGCCTCCGCCTCCCCCCGTTCGATCTCCCGCTCGGCGTCGGCGTGATCCTCGATCGCCCGCTCGACACGATCGCCGATCGAGGGAGGTTTCGACGTCACCTCAGTCGGCTCCGACGCTTAACGACCAGGAGCCGACTGACCGCAGGGCCATAATCGCGAATGGTGGCGATGAGACGAGGAGGTCGGTTGATCCGCGGCCGCCTGCGACGCCGAAAGGGGGACGGTGGTCGCGAGGGGCCCGAGGACGAATTCGTGGAGATCGATACGGCGGAGCTGACCGGCGTATTCGCGGCGCCTCCTTGGCTTCGCGACATCGGTTTCACGGCGTGGCTCTTGGTAGGGGTCACCCTGTTCCTGGTCGGAGCCGTGTGGGTGCTCTCGCTGACCCATGTCATCGTGACGCCGGTGATCACCGCGGCGGTCGTCGCTTCGGTCGCCTCCCCGCTCGTCGGCTGGCTCCGGCGCCATGGTGTGCCCCGAGGCTTGGGCTCCGCGCTGCTGCTGCTGGCCATCGTCGCATTGGGGGTAGGGGTCATCGTGACCATCATCGCCGGGATCACCAGCCAGAGCTCTGACGCGGGTGCCCACCTGACCGACGCCAAGAACACGATCGAGGGTTGGCTCAAGGACCTGGGTGTGGATCCGGGAACGGCCCAGCACGCGAAGGACCAGGCGAGCTCCTCGACGAGCACCGCCGTAACCGGTCTGCTCGACGGGCTGAAGACCGGGATCACGGCGCTTTCCTCGCTCGTCTTCTTCGGGGTCCTCACCGCTCTCAGTCTCTTCTTCCTGCTCAAGGACGGGCCAGAGATCCGGGCGTGGGGCGAGCGGCACCTCGACCTCCCCGTGGCCGTCGCTCACCTGGTCACCCAGCGCATCCTCCAGGCACTGCGTGGCTATTTCCTCGGAGTGACGATCATCGCGGCCTTCAACGGGGTCGTCGTTGGTTTAGGGGCGCTGCTGCTCGGCGTGCCGCTTGTCGGGACGATTGCCGTGGTCACCTTTCTTGCCGCCTACGTCCCCTACCTGGGTGCGTGGAGTGCCGGCGCGTTCGCAGTCCTGATTGCGCTGGGAGGCTCCGGAGTCGAAGCGGCGGGCGGGATGATCGTGGTCCAGCTGCTCGCGAACGGGGCTCTCCAGCAAGTCGTGCAGCCCTTCGCATACGGGGCCGCGCTCGGTATCCACCCGCTGGCGGTGCTCGTGGTCACGATCGCCGGCGGCGCTCTCTTCGGGGCGGTGGGCCTGATCCTGGCGGCCCCGCTCAGCGCCGCGGCGGTCCGTATCTCCGCGGATCTGTCGCGCGCTCGGCGGGTGGAGGAGGGCGACGAGGCGGGCCCGGCTCCGGAGGCAGCGCCCGCTTAGACTGCGTCGTGGATGACCACCGCTGACCCGCCCGTTCTCATCGCTTACGACGGCTCGGATACGGCGGGCCGAGCGGTTCGCGAGGCAGCCAAGCTATTCGGTTCGCGCCCAGTGCTGGTGGTGACGGTGTGGGAGCCCGCCCTGGCCTACGAGGCCGAGATTCCGATGGCTGGTCTGGATATGCCGGCGGTTCCGGTGGACATTGAAGGGGCGCGCGAGGTCGAAGAGGAGCTTCATCAACGCGCCCGTCGGACCGCACAAGCTGGAGCTGAGCTAGCTCGGTCGGTTGGGCTCCAAGCCAAAGGACTCGCGGTCGCGGACGAGGTTCACGTGGCGGACACGATCGTCGGGCTTGCTCGCAAGCGGGGGGTGGCTGCGATCGTTGTGGGTTCGCGAGGACTGAAGGGTCTTCGCGCGCGCTTGGAGGGCAGCACGTCGAACGCGGTCCTCAAGAACGCGCCATGTCCGGTCGTCGTCGTGCACGATGACTGATTGCAGCGTTCCCTAGCACTGACGACGCCTGCCAGCCGGACCCCGCGCCCGGTATAGGATCCCGTCGATAACGACAGCTGGGAGGACAACAAAGTGCTTGTAGCGACCGACTATCCGTTCCTGGAGATCCTCTGGACGATGATCATCTTCTTCGCCTGGGTGGCGTGGATCTGGATCGCGATCACCGTCTTCGCCGATGTCTTCCGCCGCCACGACATCAGCGGCTGGGGCAAGGCGGCATGGGTGGTGTTCGTGATCGTGGTGCCGTTCCTCGGCGTGCTCGTCTACCTGATCGCGCAGCACGATGGGCATGCGCGAGCGCAGCGTGAAGCAAGTCGAGGCTCAGCAGGCGGCGTTCGACCAGTACGTGCGCGAGGCCGCCGGCGGATCTGCCGCCGAGATCGCCAAGGCCAAGGAGCTGCTCGACAAGGGCGCCATCACCCAGGCAGAGTACGACGCGATCAAGGCGAAGGCGCTGTCGTAAAAGGCGATCCAAGTCCCCGAACAGCCCGACACCTCCCGGTCTGAGCGAGCCGCTGTGCCCGCACCAGAGCCGAAGCGACGCCACCGCGCCATCGTCTGGTCGCTGATCGTGCTCGCGTCGGTGGTCCTGGTTCTCTCGCTGATCGCGAACTGGGTTCAGCGCGAGACGCTGAACACAGACGAGGTGGTGAACACGACCGACGAGATCGTCAAGGACGCCGACGTACAGCAGGCGCTCGCCACCTTCACGGTCGAGCAGCTCTACGCCAACGTCGACGTCCAGGGAGAGATCGAGAAGAAGCTGCCCAGGTGCTGCCCAGCCGCTCGCGGTTCCGATCGCGGCGGCGACCAGGCAGCTGGCCACCAACGTGGCAGAGAGGGCACTGGCAACGCCTCAGGTTCAGAACCTCGTCTCCACCGCCGTCGATCGGGCGCACGGGCAGTTCGTCAGCCTGATCGAGGACCAGGGCACCTACGTCTCGACCACCGGCGGCGACGTGACGCTCGAATACGGGAGCGTGGTCGCCGACCTGGCCGCCCGCCTCGGGGTGGACCCGGCGACGATCTCCCAGATCCAGGGCCTCGTGCAGGAGTACTCGCAGGACCTCCAGCAGGGCCTGACCACGGCTCAGAGCCGAGATCGAGTCGGTGCGCGCGACCCTCTCCGAGGTGCAGGCGGGCGAGCTGAGCCCGGAGCTGCGAGCGGAATCTCCAGACGCTCAACCAGAACGCCGCCGAGCTCCAGGCGACGGTCGCGAGCCTCGAGAAGAAGATCAAGGGAGTTGAGGAAAAGGTCCCCGACCAGCTCCAGGGCCGGCTCTCCGACCTCGAGGGCCGGCTCTCCGATCTCGACGGCCGGCTGACCGCACTGGAGCAACGGACCGCCGCCGTGCTCAAGGATCCCAGCCAGGCGAACGTCGAGGACCTCGACGCCTCGCTCGCCTCGCTCGAGGCACGAATCACCACCCTGCTCGGCCGCCAGGTCGTGCAGCACCCCGGCGAGCTCGTCTTGATGGAGTCCAGTCAGCTCGGCGGACTCCAGGACCTCGTCAGCGCGTTCCGCAACCTCGGCTACGTGCTGCCGCTGCTGGCGCTCATCCTCTACCTGGGCGCCCTCTATCTGGCCAAGGGGTGGCGCCGCGAGGCGCTGATCGCCGCCGGAGGCGGGATCCTGGTGGCGACGCTGGTCGTCCTTTTGGCCCGGCGCCTGATCGGCAGCGGGGTGGAATCGTTGGCGAGCTCCGAGACGGTCGAGCCGGCCGTCACCTCCATCTGGGAGATCCTCTCCGGGGGCCTTCGCGAGCGGGCGCTGTTCGCCCTCGTGATCGGACTGGCGTTCATCGGCGGGGGCCTTGTGGCGGGGCCCGGCCGCCACGAGGTCGCGGTGCGACGCTTCCTCGCGCCGTACCTGCGCGACCATCCGGTGGCCGTCTACGCGGTCGTCGCCGTGCTGTTCCTGCTCTGGCTGTCCTTCATACCCGGGATCAACAACCTCGGGCAGGTCCTGGTGATCGTCGTGCTTGCGGCGCTGGCCGTGGTGGGCGTCGAGATCCTGCGCCGGCAGACGGCGCGGGAGTTTCCGCCTCGTCCGAACAGTAGTTCCTGATCAACGGGAGCCCGCCTCCGAGACGGGCTCCCGCGACCGTCAGCTCAGGCTCCCGGGGCTCCGGGGGTTCTCTCTTCCTCGCCGAAGACGACGATGCCGTGGACGACGTACACGCAGAGGGCGAAGACGCCGAGCGACCACCACGGGTAGCCTCCGCCGATCGACAGCAGGGCTCCGATCGCGCCGAGGCTGCCGCCGATGATCCCGATCACCCGCCCGTAGGTCCCGCCGGCAATCAGCGAGAAGCCTCCGGTGAGCTGGATCACCCCGAGGATGATCAGGACCCAGCCGAGGGTGTTGAGGTTGTCGAGTACGAACCTCTGGTCGTTGACGAAGATGCTCGCATCGTCGAGGGCGCCGATGCCGTAGATGATGTTGATCATGCCCACGATTATCAGCAGGAACGCTGCGAATACAACGCGTCCAGCACCTCTCACTTGTGACTCCTTTCGCTTGCTCGGCCTTCCTTTCGGCCGCACGGCGAGGGTAACGAGTGAGGCCGAAGCAGAGGCGAGCTAGCCTCGGCCTCGACAGCAAAATTGCAAACTTCACCCGGATTGGGTGATTATCGATCCCCTGTAGGGGTGTAGGGTCCGGTATCAACTGATTCGCCCGTGGCCACCCGTGCCGACACCCCAGCCTTGACCGACCAGCAGCTTCGCGAGCTGGTCGGGCTGATCGAGGGCGCCGACAGCGTCGAGTTGAAGCTGACCGTCCCGGATGAGGATCGGCGCTCGTGCGGCCCGTCGACCCTGGCGACATGCCGCGGACCGCGCGCTCGACTTCTTCGGAGTCGAGGTGGTCGCAGCGCGAACGCGCGTGTACATAAGCGAACGGGGCGTCAACCTGTCCGGTGAGCAGCTGACCAAGACGCGGACGGCGCTCGAGTACTTCAGCGAGCAGTTGGCCGGATAGCTCTCCGATGGGCGCCCGGCAGGCTTTGCGCCAGGCGGTCGGGGTGGCGATACGCGGGCTGGTCCTGTGGATCCTGGTCGCACTTGTCTTCTGGGTGGCGGTCGGGCTGATCCCGGGGATCGACGTGCCGAGCTTCCGCGCGGCGCTGCTGACCACCGCGCTGATTGCCCTGATCAACGCATTGCTGTGGCCGCTGGTGATTCGCGTGGTTCTTCCCCTGACCGTGCTCAGCTTCGGCCTCGGCTCCCTCGCGCTGAACGCCGCCGTGGTGGCGATCGCGATCGAGGTGGTCGACGGGAACTCGCCTCCCTTCCTGAGCGCGATCGCAGCGGCGTTCGTGGTGTCGATCGCCTTGATGCTGCTGGCTCCGGCACTGAGCTTCGACGACGACGCCCGCCAGCTGCGGATCGTTCGGCGCCGGGCTCGTCGCGTGCGCGACGCCAACCGCACCGAGGTCCCGGGGGTGATCCTGTTCGAGATCGACGGCCTGGCGGAACCGGTCCTGCGCCGTGCCTTGCGCGAAGGCCACGCGCCGAACATGGCGCGATGGCTCGAGCAGGGAACCCACCGCATCGTTCCCTGGGAGTGCGACCTCTCCTCGCAGACCGGCGCCAGCCAGGCCGGACTGCTGCTGGGCAGCAATCACGACATGCCCGCCTTCCGCTGGTACGAGAAGGAGAGCGGGCGCACGATGGTCTCCAACCACGGCAAGGACGCGACCGAGCTCGAGCGGCGGCGCTCCGACGGCGGGGGCCTGCTGGCGGTGGACGGCGCCAGTCGCGGCAACCTGTTCTCCGGCGACGCGCCGCGCTGCTCGGCGACGATGAGCGTGATCAGGGACCGGCGACGCTCGAGCGCCGGAGAGTACTTCGCCTACTTCGCCGACCCGTATGGCTTCACCCGGACCATCGCCCTCTATTTCTGGGATGTCCTCCTGGAGTTGAGGGCGGCCCGCCGCCAAAGGCGACGAGGCGAGGAGCACGTCCACCGCGGCGGGCTATATCCCCTGATGAGGGGGGCGATCACCGTGATCATGCGTGACCTGAATGTCGCCATCCTGCTCGGCGACATCGTCGAGGGCGTTCCGGTCGTCTACTCGACCTTCGTTGGCTATGACGAGGTCGCCCACCACTCGGGGATCGAGCAGCCCGACGCCTTCGCGGTACTGAGGCAGCACGATGCGCAGCTCGCTCGCCTGGAGCGGGCGGTGGAGCAGGCGCCCCGTCCCTATCACCTGGTGGTGCTCTCCGACCATGGCCAGAGCCAGGGCCGCCCGTTCCGGCAGCGCTACCAGCTCGAGCTGGGCGATCTGGTCCAGGACGCACTCCGGGGCGGCGAGGTGTTCGCGCCCGCCGCGTCGGACGAGGGGTTGAGCACGGTGGGCGGCGCGCTTACCGATGCCCGCGACGAGGACAACGCCGGCGGGAGGATGCTGGCTCGTGCCACCCGGGGCAACTTGGTCGACGGCGAGGTCGTGCTCGGGCCCAACCGTGAGGCAGTCGAGGAGGAGAGGTCGGACGCTTCAGAGCACGAGGCAGTTGTGCTCGCATCAGGCGGCCTTGGCCTGATCTATCTGACGGAAGGCTCGCACCGAATGACCATGGGTGAGATAGACCGGCTGCACCCCAGGTTGATCTCGACCTTGATCGGCCACCCCGGAATCGGTTTCGTCATGGTGCGCGCTGACGACGATGGAGCGATCATCCTCGGCCCACGTGGGTCTCGTCGCCTTCAGGATGATGCGGTCGGCGGCGAGGACCCGCTCCGCCACTTCGGCGAGAACGCCGCCGAACATCTCCGGCGCACGGACGGGTTTCCTCACTGCCCGGACCTCCTGGTCAACTGCATCTACGAGCCGGAAGCAAACGAGGTCGCGCCGTTCGAGGAGTTCATGGGCTCCCACGGCGGCATCGGCGGCTGGCAGAGTCATCCCTTTGCCATGGTGCCGACCTCGTGGAGCGAGGTGGACGGTCCGATCGTCGGCGTGAGGGCGATGCACGATGCGCTCCGGGCCTGGCTCGCCGAGACCGGGCTGGAGCTCAAGCCGCACGCCGCCGAGGCAACGGCCAGCACGCCTCGGGGACAGTAGCTCAGTCAACCGAGCGTCATCCGAATTGGATGAAAGGCGGCGGCGTGTTGAGTGGATTCTGAGCTTGACGCGTGACTGCCGCCTGAAAATCATGCCAACCCGGTGATGCATTGCCGATGGCGCAGCAGTAGTCTCGACGCGGCAGCTGTTCCCCGGGGGAAGGAGTATCCGTGAGCACCGAAGAGCTTGAAGAGATGGGCCCGATCGACTACCTGGTGATCGCGTGGCCGGGCCGCCAGCCGACGGGGGAGGCGGCGCCGCTAGTGGTCGACTTGGTAGATCGCGGGATCATCCGCGTCCTCGATCTGGCGTTCGTTGCCAAGGCCGAGGACGGTTCGGTTGCCGGCTTGGAGATCGCGGACCTGGGGCAGGAAGTGGAGGAGCTGAAGGTGTTCGAGGGTGCCTCTTCGGGCCTTCTCTCCGATGAGGACGCCGCCGAGGCGGCAGAGGCGCTCGAGCCCGGCACCTCGGCGGCACTGCTCGTGTACGAGAACAGGTGGGCCGCTCCGTTTGCGTCAGCGGTTCGCCGCTCGGGCGGTCAACTCGTCGCCTTCGGTCGCATCCCGGTCCAGGCCGTCCTCGCCGCCCTCGACGCTGCCGAGGAAGCCGAGGCCGCCACCACGTCTTGAGCCAGGAAAGGAGCAACTCATGCCAGGATTGCTAAGAGGTGTCGCACGAACTGCCGTCATAGCCGGAACCGCCACCACCGTCAGCAACCGCGTCTCCCGCCGCCAGGCGTCGCGCTGGGCCGAGCAGGACACGCAGCAGTCGTACGACCAGGCCCCCCCTGCGGCGGCCGCGCCGTCCCCCGACCCGATCCAGCAACTGAAGGAGCTTGGCGAGCTGCGCGACAAGGGCGTGCTGACGGAAGAGGAGTTCGCAGCCCAGAAGGCGAAGCTGCTCGGCTCCTGAGGCAACCCGCTGCATTTGCGGGCGCTCGATCAGCCCACGATGTCGCTGATCACGATCCCTACGAAGAGGAGAAGCACGAGCTCGTTGACGATCCAGGAATTCGTGTTCATCCAGTCACGCGCCTTTGGAAGGAACGCCTCCCCACGCTTGCCCATGATCAGAACCATGAGGCTCGGCAGAGCCAGGAACAGCAGGGTGAGTGCGAGGAAGGCGAGGTAATACCACCAGGGCGCGTCCTGCACCGACAGGTGGGATCCGACCGAGATCGAGACGATCAGGTCGCTCGGGAAGACGCCGAGCAGTAGGAAGCCGAGCACGAAGCAGAACCTCGGGCTCGCTGTCTGCAGCTTGCCCATCCACTTCGGTGGCTCGGCCGTGTTCCTGGTGCGGTAGGCATGCACCATCGCGTAGAGGAGCAGCGCCAAGACGACGTAGTAGATGGTGTCATCCGCTATTCCCGCGTTGGAGGCGCCGTTGCTCAGTAAGAACGCGAGCGTGACGACGATGCTGATCGAAAGCGCCGCTCCCAGTACGTAGGCGGCGGTATTGAGCCGCCACTGTTCGGTGGTGGCGAAAAAAATGGCGCTCAGGATCTGCGGCCCGGCGATCATCACGAACGCCAGCGGCAGGATTTGCAGAATCGTGCTCATCGGGGCCGGACCTGCCGCCCGTTTGCGGGGCTGGCAAGACCTTAGTCGGTCCGGCTGTCGAGGCGGGCGAGTTCCGCGCGGATCGCCTCGAGCTGCGCGGTTATCTCCTCGAGCCTGCTCGTGACCGGGTCCTCCTTGCCGGCTCGCCTCTGAGCCTGCGCCTCCGCCACGAAGGCACTGGTGATCGCTCCCGTGACGACCGCGTACAAGGAGAGCCCGCCAAGCATCAGGAAGGAGGCGATCACCTTGCCGGCCGTATCGCCGGGCACAACGTCGCCGTAGCCGACCGTGGTGACCGTCTGGAGCGCCCACCACATGGCGAGCCAGACGTTGTCGAAGGTCTCCGGGTTGACGAGGCGCTCCACAACGCCGAAGACGACGACCCCGATCCCCCAGAGCGAGACAATCAGGGATGCTGCGACGCGCGGCCGGAGCACCCTCCGCTGGAGGCGCTGCTGCATCGCTTCGCCGAACCGCGACGGCGCCTGTTGCTCCATTCACCGTGGTTCGGCACGAACCTCGGCACTCCTCTGCCTACCGCGGGTATCCGCTGCGGCGCCCAGTTCTGCTTTACGAGGCAGCAGCGGCCGCTGGCTCCGCGCCGCTGGCCTCCCCGTCCGCGAGCGACTCCGTCGGCAGTCGGCGCGTGAACCAAAGCGACAGTAATGCGGCGGCGGCGACGGCGCCGAGAGCCAGCCGCAGCGCTTCGAGCTGCGCGTCGCCGTAGTCCGCGGCGACGGCCTGGGCTTGGTCCTGTGTCAGACCGCCCTCGACCGCCGCCTTCTCGGCGTCCTTCACCGGCACGATGTCGATCCCTCCTTCGGTGTTCGCAACGATCGTCTCGCGTGCGGCCGCTGGAACGTCGGGGTTGTTGGCGATCCGCTGGCTGAAGCCGGTCGCCAGCGACGCGATCAGGACCGCGCCGATGATCGCCGTCCCGAGCGAGGAGCCAAGGTTCTGGGCGGTGCCCTGGAGCCCGCCCCCCTCGCTGCTCTTGGCGGGCGCGACGGAGGACATGATCACGTTTCCGAGCTGAGACGCGAGTAGGCCGCCGCCCGCTCCGATGATGGCGAGTGCGATCTTGAAGCCGGTGTCATTCAGCGTCACGTCGAGGGTCGCCAGCATCACGATCGCGCCGATGCTGACCGCGATCAGCCCAAGCTGCGCGACCGTGCGCGGGGAGCGCCGGCCGGCAATCCGCGGCCCCAGCAGCGCGAAGACGAGCATCGCCCCCGACAGCGGGAGCAGGCGCTTGCCGGTCTCGAACGCGTCGAAGCCCAGCACGACCTGCAGGTACACGGGGATGACGAAGAAGGTGCCCATCAGGACGAGCTGCTGCCCCAGCAGGCTCGAGAGCCCTGCGCGCAGCTGGGCGACCCGCAGCAGCGTCGGGTCGAGCAGCTGGTCCCGGCCGAGCCGGGCGCGGCGCTCCTCCCAGACGAAGAACGCCCCGAGCAGCGCCAGCCCGCCGAGGACCAGGAACGGCACCGGCGAGAAGCCCAGCGGCGTGATCTCCGTGCCGTCGATCGTCGGCGGAGTTCGCGGCTGCACGAACCCCCAGACGCTGCTGCGCAGGATCGCGAACACGATCAGGCCGAGGCCGCTTGCGGAGAGCGCCACGCCGACGATGTCGAGCCGGGGGCGCCGCTCGGCGGCCGCAGCTTGGGGAATCCGCCCGCGTAGCAGCAGGAGGAAGATCACGACGACGGTCTCGGAGGCGAACACGTAGCGCCACGAGAACTCGGTCGTCACCCATCCGCCGATCAGCGGCCCCGCGGCGATGGCGACCGCGGAGACCCCGCCGAGCAGCGCGTAGGCCAGAGCGCGTTCGCGGCCCTCGTAGCTGGCGGCGGTGAGCGCCGCGATCGCGGGAATCACGAGCACGGCGCCGAACCCCTCGACCCCCGACCAGCCGATCAACAGAACGCCGAGGTTCGGACTCAGCGCCGTGGTCAGCGACCCGGCGCCATAGATCGCCAGGCCGATCGCGAACCCGCGGTTGCGGCCCAGGATGTCGCCGAGCTTCGCGCCGAGCAGCATGAACGCCGCCATCACGAGGGTGTACATCGTGATCGCTGTCTGCACCCCCTGGATCGTCGTGTCGAGGTCCTCGACGATCTGTGAGATCGCCACGTTCATGACGCTCGTGTCGAGCACCATCACGAACTGGGCCGAGGCCAGCATGATGAGGGGGATCCACTTCCGCATCGTTAGCGGGCGATCCTATCCAGCCGCACGCGGTGGTCTGGGTGCGTCGGCCGCCCTAACCGTCCCGCGCGCCCTCAAGCGACGAGCCGCCGACCCGCTGTCACGCCGCTTCCTCAGTCTCCCTGCGCGGGCTCATCGGAGGCGAGAGTCAAGAGAAACCGCTGCCCACCCGCCTGCTCGATCGCCACCCTGGCTACCACCTGCTGCATCGTGAGCGTGCGCTCGCTCCGGCCCCTGCCCAAGAAGCTCATCGTCCAACCCATGATTGTCGTGAACCGGTTACCGAATCCGGTCAGGAAAGCGAGATGGACGAACAGCCACATCAGCCACCCCCCGAACCCGGCCACGCGGATCCCCTTGAAGCTGACGACTGCTCGGAAGCGCGAGATCGTCGCCATGCTGCCGAGGTCGCGGTAGCGAAACGGCGTCTGGCCCTCTCCACGAAGGCGTCGCAGAATCGTCCTCGAAGCGTGGATGCCCTGCTGCATGGCGACCTCGGCCACGCCGGGCAAACCGTCGAGCACCGCCATGTCGCCGATCGCGAACACCTCCGGGTGCCCGGGGAGCGAGCAGTCGGGCTGGACCGCGACCCGCCCGGCGCGGTCGCACTCGGCGCCGGTTGCGTCGCCGAGCATCCTGGCCAGGGGCGACGCCTGGACACCGGCAGCCCAAATCTTGGTGCGTGCGGCCACCCGCTGGACCTCGTCGTCCTCTCCCTTCACCTCCACGCTGCCGCGGTCGATGTTGGTGACGATGCGTGCCGGTGCGTATCTCCACACCTTGGCGCGTCAGTGCCTTGGACGCCTTAGAGGAGAGGCGTTCCCGAACCCGGCGAGCACCTCCTTGCCCCCCTCGAAGAGGAGCACGCGGGCGCTCTGCGGCTCGATTGGGCGGAAGTCCCTCGGTAGGACCCGCCGCGAGAGCTCCGCTATCTGACCGGCGATCTCCACACCCGTCGGGCCACCGCCGACCACGACGAAGGTCAGCCAGGCGCCGGCTATCGGGATCAGGCTCGACGGCCGCCATCTCGAACGCGCCGAGGATCCTTCCGCGCAGCTCAAGGGCGTCGTCGATCGTTTTCATCCCTGGCGCCCAGCGCGAGAAGTCGTCGTGGCCGAAGTAGGACTGACCGGCCCCTGCAGCGACATCGAGGCTGTCGTACGGGACGCGGACCGCTGCTATCGACCACTCGCTATGTCACGGTGCGCGCGCCAGTCGACCCGGTGACTTCGGCAAGCGCGACGTCGACGTTCTTGTTGACGGCGAAGGGAGGCCGCGAATGGGCGGAGCAATCTGTCCCTCGGAGAGGAGCCCGGTGGCGCACCTGGTAGAGCAGGGGCTGGAAGAGGTGGTGATTGACTCGGTCGATGAGGGTTACTTCGACCGGTGTCGCGCCTAAGAGCGGGTCGCGAAGAGGCCACCGAACCCACCGCCGACATCGACCACCCGGTGAGGGCCTTCCGTACTGCCATCTGATGCCCGTGGGGCGGTGCCCATCATGCTCTCCTCTCGATCGTACGAGGCCGGCGTGCACCTGATTAGATCATGCGGCTGGTGATCCTTTCGGCATTGTGTGGGCTCGGGATGTTGGCCCTGTTATGGCGCGACCGTCGGGGCGCACGGGAGGCTCGATGATCGGGGAGCGGACGATGGAGGGGTTCTCGGCGCTCACGCTCGCGACCCCTGACGTAGGCGGCATCGAGGCGTCGTTCGTTCCGGACGCCGGCATGGTCGGATGCTCGCTTCGCCACCGCGGCGAGGAGCTGCTGGGCCAGCGCGGAGGCCTTGGAAAATACGTCGTGGAACGCGGGACGATGGGAATCCCCCTGCTTCACCCCTGGGCGAACCGGCTTTCACGCGACCGGTTCTCTGTGGCGGGCGCTGACGTCGCGCTCGACGCATCGTCGATACCGAGCGTGGACCCCAACGGGCTACCGATCCACGGCCT
>CAVUPJ010000009.1:0-216570 GCA_963743455.1 uncultured Actinomycetes bacterium
GCGGCGACGAGCTGGCCCAGGTCGACGATCGAGTAAACGAGTGGATCAAGGCGAGCCGTTCGGTGCGCGCCATGCATGGAGCGCGCCGAGGCCGAGGCGCTCGGCGCGATGGCCCTGTTCGGCGAGAAGTACGGCGACTGGGTCCGGGTGATCGAGGTCGACGAGGTCTCGCGCGAGCTCTGCGGAGGCACCCACGTCGCCAACACCGCCGAGACGGGGATCTTCGCGATCGTCTCGGAAGGCTCGAGCGCCGCCAACGTGCGCCGGGTTGAGGCGCTCACCGGGCCCGCTGCAATCGACTGGTTCCGCCAGCGAAGCGCTGCTCTCGAGCAGGCGGGCGCGCTGCTGGATTCGGCCCGCGACCCGCTGGCCGCGGCGCGCCGGGCAGCCGACCGGATGGCGGAGCTCGAGCGCCGGGCGGCCGAGCTCAATGCCCGCCGGGCAGGGGAGCAGGCGGACCGACTCGGCGCCGAGGGCGAGGAGGTCGCAGGCGTCAGGATCGTGGTCAGCGAGGGGAAAGGGGCCGACCAAGGGGCTCTGCTCGACCTCGCCGACCGGATCAAGGCGCGACTGGGCGACGCGGCCGTCGTCCTCGGCGGCGCCGAGGACGGCAAGGTCGCCCTGGTCGCCAGCTTCACCGACAGCGCCGTCGAGCGGGGGCTCTCGGCGGCCGACGTCGTTCGGGAGGCGGCAGCGGTGGTCGGGGGCGGGGAGGGGGCCGTGACACCGTGGCCCAGGCTGGAGGAAGGGACCCGAGTCGCCTGGAGGAGGCGCTGCGAGTGGCTCGCGAAGCGATCAGGCGCGGGCTTGGCGCATAGCCGCCGCCCCTGACCCGATGCGCGTCCTGGCGATCGATCACGGGTCCGCTCGCGCCGGCTGCGCGATCTCGGACCCGACCGGCACGATCGCGAGCCCGCTTGGGGTGATTGAGCCGCCCGACCCGAGAGCGGCCGCGGAGCTGGCCGCCGAGCAACAGGCGGAGCTGGTGATCGTGGGACTGCCGGTTTCCCTCAGCGGGGCCGAGGGATCGCAGGCGGCCGAGGCGCGGGCGTTTCGCGACGCCCTGGCCGAGATCCTCGACCTGCCGGTGGAGACCTACGACGAGCGATTGACCACCCGCTTGGCCGAGCGCTCGGCCCGCGCCGGCGCAACCGCCCCGCCCGACGCCCTCGCAGCGGCACACCTGCTGGAGTCGTATCTCCACGCGCCCGCCCGGGCTAGGACGAAGTCGCGGTGCAGGAGGCTGAACCTGCCGCCCCGTCCGCGCCCAAACCCGCCGCATCCGAGCAAGCTCGGATGACCGGTCGCCCTTCGGGCTCCCTGGCAGCCGAAGGCGAGGCTTCCGGCGGAGTTATTCCGGAGGAGCCGCCCGAATGACGGATGACCTCGAGCGCCAGGCTCGCAGACGCCAGTCTCGGGAGCGCAGCGTGCACTCGCGCCGGCGGCTGTTCGCCCTTGGCGCCCTGGTGGCGGTGGTCGCGCTGGTGGTCGGAGCCGTGGCGGCGATCCGAGGGCTGAGGGACGGCGGCGAGGCCCAGGTCACGAGCGAGGCTCCGCCCGCCAAGACGATCACGATCCCGGAGGGCTATGACCGAAGCCAGATCGCCGAGGTCGCGGAGCAGACCGGCCTGCGGGGCGACTATCTGAAGGAGAGCGAGAGCTTCAAGGGCTTCGACCCGGCCGAGTTCGGGGCCGAGAACGCCGAGAGCCTCGAGGGCTTTCTGTTCCCGGCCACCTACGAGCTGCCCCGACGCCCGGCGGGCGACGACCTGGTGTCCCGTCAGCTCGCCGCCTTCGAGCAGAACATCTCCCAGGTGAACACGCGATACGCGGAGTCGAAGAACCTGACGGTCTACGACCTGCTGATCATCGCCTCGATGATCGAACGCGAGATCCAGGTGCCGCAGGAGCGAGAGCTGGCAGCGGCGGTGATCTACAACCGCCTGAGCAACGACATGCCGCTCCAGATCGACGCCACGGTCCGCTTCGCGAGCGGCAACTTCACGGAGCCGATCAGCCCCTCCGAGCTCGAGATCGACTCGCCCTACAACACCTACACGAACCCTGGGCTGCCGCCCGGACCGATCGGCAACCCCGGCCTCGACTCGATCGAGGCGGCGGCCCGCCCGGCAGATGAGCCCTATCTCTACTACGTGGTGAAGCCCAATACCTGCGGCGAGCACACCTTCGCCACCACCGAGGCCGAGTTCAACGAGGCCAAGGCGGCCTACGACGAGGCGCGCGCCGCAAACGGCGGCAACGCGCCCACCCCAGCCAACTGCCCGTGACGCGAAAGCGGCTCGCCGTCCTCGGTCAGCCGATCGCGCACTCGCGCTCTCCCGCGATGCACAACGCCGCCTTGGCCGAGCTCGGCCTGGCCGCCGAGTGGTCCTACGAGGCGATCGAGGTTGCCCCGGCGGAGCTCGAGGCCCTCGTGCGCCGGATGGAGGCGGAGGGCTTCGTGGGCGCGAACGTGACCGTGCCGCATAAGGTCGCGGCGCTCGAGCTCGCAGACGAGGCGTCCGAGGCGGCGCGGGCGATCGGCGCCGCCAACACGCTCAGCTTCGCCGGCGGGCGGATCGCCGCCGAGAACACCGACGCCAGCGGCTTCCTGGACTCGCTCCCGGCCTCGCCGGCCGGCAGGCGCGCCCTGGTGCTCGGCGCGGGGGGCTCGGCGCGGGCGGTGGTCTGGGCCCTGGTCACGGAAGGCAGCCGGGTTTCGATCTGGAACCGCACCCCCGAAAGGGCCGAGCGCTTGGCGGATCAGTTGGGCGCGGTGGCGCTTCCGTCGGGCCACGAGAGCCTGTCAGCCGGCAGCTTCAGCCTGATCGTCAACACCACGACCGTGGGCATGGGTGCGTCCGGTGAAGAGGCTGCGGGCCTCAAGAGCCTGCCCATCGGTGCCGATTCGTTGGACGAGACACACCAATTGGTGGACCTCGCCTACGGGCCCGCGGAGACGGAGCTCGCCAGAGTGGCGAGAGCGCACGGCGCCACGGTCGTCGACGGGCTCGAGGTGCTGGTTCGCCAGGGGGCCGCGTCGCTTCGGATCTGGACGGGACAGGACCCCCCGATCGAGACGATGCGCCGGGCCGCCAGATCCAGGCCGGAATCGTGACCAAGCGCCCAGACCACCTGAAGCCAGTGCCCGACACGGGCGAGGCGACCGCCCGCAAGCTCGAGGACGATCACGCCGAGGCCGCCGTCAACGGGCTCACCCCGCCCATGCATCGCGGCCACTCGGGGATGTTCGTCACCGACGTGATCGTCGAGCTCGGCTACGCGACTCGCGAGCGGGTCGACGAGGTGGTGAACGAGGCGCGCGGCGCCGGCAAGCCCCCCGAGGCGCTCTTGCGCGAGCACAAGGTGATCGACGGCGATCAGCTCTCGCGGGCGATCGCCGAGCGCTACGGGCTCGACCACCTCGACCTCAGCCGCTACGAGGTCGACATGGGGGCCACCAGCCTGCTTTCGGTGTCCGCCGCGCGGCGCTACAAGTCGATCCCGGTCGGCTACGTCGACAAGGAGACGCTGGTTTTGGCGATGGGGGACCCTGCCAACGTGCTGGCGGTCGACGACATCCAGATGATGACCGGCCTCAGCTGCCAGGTCGCGGTCGCCGCCGAGGAGGACATCGAGGCCTTGATCGGGCGCATGAACTCGCTCGAGAGCGCGGTCTCGGAGGCGGTCTCCGAGGAGGAGGACCTCGAGGGCGAGGCCGAGGTCACCGAGATGCACGAGTCGGCCGACGACGCCCCGGTGATCAAGCTGGTCTACTCGGTGCTCGCGCAGGCGGTGAGCGAGGGCGCCTCCGACGTCCACTTCGAGGCGGACGAGGGCGAGATGAGGGTCCGCTTCAGGGTCGACGGGGTCCTGCACGAGACCGCGCGGGTGCCGAAGCGGATGATCTCCGGGGTGGTCTCGCGCATCAAGCTGATGGCCGACATGGACATCGCCCAGAAAAGGGTGCCCCAGGACGGCCGTGTGGGCGTCAACGTCGAGGATCGCAAGGTCGACCTTCGTGTGACCACGCTGCCGACCCAGCGTGGGGAGGGCTGCACCATCCGCATACTGGACAAGGACCAGGCGATGCGGACTCTCGACGAGCTGGGGATGGGGGAGAGGGCCGGACGAAGTTCGAGGCAGCGTTCACGAAGCCCTACGGCGCGGTCCTGGTGACCGGGCCGACCGGCTCCGGGAAGTCGACCACTCTGTACGCGGCGCTCCAGGAGCTGAACGCCGTGGAGCGCAACATCATCACGATCGAGGACCCGGTGGAGTACCGGATCTCGGGCATCAACCAGCTCAACGTGAACCGGAAGGCGGGGCTCACCTTCGCAGGCGGCCTGCGCTCGATCTTGCGTGCCGACCCCGACGTGATCATGGTCGGCGAGATTCGCGACGAGGAGACGGCCCGGATCGCGATCGAGGCCGCGCTCACCGGCCACATGGTGCTGACGACGCTCCACACCAACGACGCGCCGGGCGCGGTCGCGCGGCTGACCAAGATGGGGATCGAGGGCTTCTTGACTGCGTCGGCGGTGGATTGCGTGATCGCGCAGCGCCTCGCGCGCCAGCTCTGCACCCACTGCAAGAGGCGCACCGCGATCCCCCAGGATGCGCTGACGGCTGCGGGCTTTCGGATCGGCGCCGACCTGGAGGCCTACGAGCCGGTCGGCTGCTCCCGCTGCACTCACACGGGCTACAAGGGCCGGATCGGCCTGTACTCGGTGATGCCGATGAGCGAGGAGATCAAGGAGCTGACGGTCAGCGGCGAGGCCGAGGCCGAGATCTCCGCGGTGGCTCGCGAGCAGGGCATGCTGACCCTGCGCGAGGACGGCCTGCAGAAGGTCCGCGACGGCGTCACCTCGATCGAGGAGATCGCCCGCGTCTCCACCTAGTGGTCGCTGCCCGACCACTGGCTCAAGCTTCCCGCCCCTGCCGACGATCTAGAGGTTCGATGAGCCTCGATTTCGCTGCCGTGCTCACCAAGATGGTGGAGGTGCGGGCCTCGGACGTCCATTTGACGGCTGGGTTCCCGCCCGCGGTCCGCGTCCGCGGTCGGGTTGCCCCCATCGACGACTACCCGCCGCTCAGCCCCCAGGAGACGCGAGAGATCGTCTACTCGATCCTCAACGACTCCCAGCGCAAGCGGTTCGAGAACGAGCAGCAGCTCGACTTCGCGTACGCGATCCCCGGGGTGGCCCGGTTCAGGGTCAACTGCTTCTTCCAGCGCGGCGCGATCTCGGCCGCCTTCCGCCTGATCCCCGCCGAGATCCTCAGCCTCGAGTCGCTCGGCCTGCCGCAGGTCCTGGAGGAGTTCACGCGCAAGCCGCGCGGCTTCGTCCTGGTCACCGGGCCGACCGGCTCGGGCAAGTCGACCAGCCTGGCCTCGATGGTGGACGTGATCAACAGCGAGCGCGAGGAGCACATCCTGACGATCGAGGACCCGATCGAGTTCCTCCACACGCACAAGAAGTGCATCGTCAACCAGCGCGAGATCGGCGCCGACGCGCACGACTTCGCGAGTGCCCTGAAGGCGGCACTGCGCGAGGACCCCGACGTGATCCTGGTCGGCGAGATGCGCGACCTGGAGACGATCTCGACCGCGCTGACCGCCGCCGAGACCGGCCACCTGGTGTTCGCCACCCTCCACACCCAGTCCACGGCGCAGACCGTGGACCGGATCATCGACGTCTTCCCGCCCCACCAGCAGCAGCAGGTGCGGATGCAGCTCTCGGTCGCCCTCCAGGGAATCGTCACCCAGCAGCTCCTGCCCACGGCAGACGGGTCAGCCCGGATCGCCGCCTGTGAGGTCCTGGTGCCGACGCCCGCGATCCGCAACCTGATCCGCGAGGGCAAGACGCACCAGATCTACTCGGCGCTTCAGACCTCGGGCGCCGTCGGGATGCAGACGATGGATTCCCACCTGGCCCAGCTGGTCAGGACGGGCAAGATCACGCGCTCGCTGGCCGAGCAGCGCGCCTCGGTCCCGGAGGAGCTGAAGCGACTGCTGGTCGGCACCGGCGTCACCCAGGTCCCGGTGGCCGCGGCGTGATCGAGGGCGCGGCCGGATGAGCACCTTCGCCTTTCGTGCCGTCGACCTCGCCGGCGTCCCTTCCCGCGGCGAGATGGAGGCCGCCTCGAAGACGGCGGTCTCGGAGCAGCTTCGCCAGCGCGGCCTGATCGTCCTTGACGTCTCGGAGAAGCGCGAGGCGCTTCAGCTCGAGAGCATCTTCCAGCGCTTCAAGAGCGTCAACCTGCGTGCGGTCGCCGTCTTCTCGCGCCAGTTCGCGACCCTGATCGCCTCGGGCATGCCGATGCTGCGTTCGCTGTACACGCTGGAGGCGCAGACCGAGGACGAGATGCTCAAGAAGGCGATCGTCGGGGTGCGGGAGGACGTCGAGGCGGGGAGCTCCGTGGCCCAGGCTATGGAGTCCCAGCCGGGCGCGTTCGACCCGCTCTACCGCGCCGTCGTGCGTGCCGGTGAGAACTCGGGACGTCTCGACGAGTCCCTCGAACGAATCGCCTACCAGCTCGAGCGGCTCGACGCCCTGCGCCGGCAGGTGCGCGCGGCGTTGACCTACCCGGCTGTCGTCTTCGGCCTGGCGCTGGTCGTGATGGTCGTCATGGTCGCGGTGATCGTGCCCGTGTTCATCGGGATCTTCGAGGAGATCGCGGCCGACAACCCGCGCGAGGACACCAGCCTCCCGCTGATGACGCAGGTCACGGTCGCCATCTCGGACTTCGTCACCCAACGGTGGTACGTGCTGATCGTGCTCAGCGCGGCGTCCATCTACGGCTTCCTGCGCTGGAAGAAGACCGACCGCGGACGGCAGCCAGTGGGATCGCTTCAAGCTCCGCATCCCGCGGATCGGCGACGTGGTCCAGAAGGTGGCGCTGGCGCGCTGGTCGCGCACCTTCGCGGGGATGGTCGAGTCCGGGGTGCCGATCCTCCAGGCGATCGAGATCTCCGGCGAGACCTGCGGAAACGCGGTGGTCACCGAGGCGATGGACGACGTCTACGCCTCGGTGAAGCGCGGCGGGACCATCGCCCAGCCGATCGGCGAGCACGAGATCTTCCCGCCGATGGTCGAGCACATGGTCTCCGTGGGGGAGGAGTCGGGTCAGCTCGAGACGATGCTGGCCAAGATCGCCGACTTCTACGAGACCGAGGTGGACGCCAAGATCAAGTCGCTCACCGCCTTGATCGAGCCGGTGATGATCATGGTGGTCGGCGGGGTGGTCGGGTTCATCGTGATCTCGATGTACCTGCCGATCTTCAGCCTCTACGACAAGATCCGCTAGCTCCCCGCCTGGGTGCCAGCACCCAGATGGACGGATGTTCCCCTCAAGAACTCAAGGTCCAGCTACTAGGAACCGAGTAAGGGAAACCGTAAAGGCCAGCCCCAGGGACAAGTCGGGGCTTGGCGGGAAAGCAACAGTTGCAAGGGAGGAAGTAAATGCTCCTCAAGCTCCGACAGAGGATGGCGCAGGACGAGTCCGGCTTCACGCTGGTCGAGCTCCTGGTCGTCATGCTCATTCTGGGACTCCTGGCCGCGATCGCCATTCCGGCGTTCTTCAGCCAGAGGGACAAGGCGCGCGACGCGGAGGCCAAGTCGGCCGTCCGGACCGCGCAGACCGCGATCGAGACGTACGCGACCGACAACGACGGTTCGTACGCCGGCGCGGCGTCGGATCCGACCGCGCCGTACGCGGCCGGCAGCCTGCAGGCGATCGAGGCGTCGCTCGGTGACGTGGGTGCCCGGCTGACGCTGCCGGTCGCTGCGACCGACGACACCTACACGGTGCAGGTCGAGTCGGAGGTCGGCGCGACGCAGCTGTTCCGGATCGCTCGCGCCGCGGACGGCACCACCACCAGCACCTGTGACGTCGACGGTACGGGCGGTTGTCCCGTCCAACGGCCAGTGGGACTGAGCTAGAGCTCAAGTCTCAGCCTGATCGCAGGATCAACCTGCATGGGAGGGCGGGCCTTCGGGCCCGCCCTTCGCATTTCTTGCAGCGGCGCGCGCAGGTCGTCGAGGATCACGGCCTCACAGTTCAGCCCCAGCGCGTCGCCGGTCGATGAAGGAGGCGGCGGGCAAAACGCCCGTGGGCCGGCCATGGAAGAAGCGAGGATGAGAAGCACGGTGCGGGCGCTCAGGTGCGAGCGGGGTTTCACGCTGGTCGAGCTCCTCGTCTTCATGATGACGGCCCTCGTCGTGCTGGCCGCCGCAACGACGCTGCTCATCGTCGTGGTCAAGAGCCAGCCACGGATCAGCGATCGCAACTTCGCCATCCAGCAGGGACGGGTGCTCCAGGAGCGCTTCGCCCGCGAGCTGCGCCAGAGCTCCCTCGTGGAGCAGACGCCGGCGCCCACTTCCTCGTCGATCACCTTCCAGACCTATGTGCGGCGCAGCCAATGCGGCGGCGCGCTCCAGACGGACCCGAGCGCCCCGGCGATCGCCTGCAAGGTCACCTACAGCTGCGCCGCCGGCGCCTGCGACCGCACGGAGGCGCCGCTGGCGGGACAGCCGGGAACGCACCACCACCGAGCAGCTCATCAGCGGGCTGTCGAGCAGCGCCGTGTTCGGCTACTCGCCCAGCAGCGCCGATCCGGATTACGTCTCCATGCGGCTGGTCCTCCCCGCGGAGGGCGGGGACGACGCCGTGACGCTCGACGACGGCGTGGATCTGAGGAACGGATGAGACGCGAGGAGGGCTTCGCGCTGGTCGAGGTCATGGTGGCGGTCCTCGTCCTCGCCACCGGCGTCGTCGCGGTGCTCGGAGTCCTGGATGCCTCGACTCGCAACACGTTCCGAGCCGAGCAGACGCAGGTGGCCATCAACCGAGCTCAGCGGGAGCTGGAGCAGATTCGCCAGCTCGCCTACAAGGACGTCGCCCTGACTACGACGCCTGCTGCCTCCACCGATCCCAAGGACCCTCGCTACCGGATCAGCGGCAGCGACTTCGCGCTCGGCTGGAACGGCGTCACACCCACCGGCTACGCCGAGATGGCCGTCAAGAACATCGGCGGCCTCACGGACGGATTGGTCAACCCGGGGCCCACCTCATTCACCAGCGGCGACGTCAGCGGCAAGGTCTATCGCTACGTCGTCTGGCGGGACGACCCGAACTGCCAGAAGGTCCCGAACACCACCATCGACGCGTGTCCCGGCGCGCGCGACTACAAGCGCGTGGTCGTGATCGTGAAGCTCGACGACGCCGCGATCTCGTACACCCGCGCGTACACCGAGGTCCAATCCGACTTCACCGACCCGGCCGCGACCGCCCCAACGAGCGGCCCGCCGGGAGGCACCTCGGTGGAGGCCCAGCAGTTCTTCCTCTCCGATACGACCTGCAACCACGCGGCTCGACAGGACATCACCGCAGACCACGCCCAGCACCAGACATGGGGCGCCTGCGACGACCTGAACCCGCTCAAGCCGGACGGCCTCTACCTGGACGCCCCACCGGACCCGGACCCGAACGACGCAAACAACCCGCCCCTCTACGACTACGCGAACGACGTCGAGCCGAGCCTGAACCCCGACCAGGACAGGGGCCTCCAGCTCCTGCGCCAGGAGCTCGACGGCTGCACCTACACGCGGCTTGCCCGTTCCCCAGTACAGGATCCACCGCTGGGTGAGCCAGCCGCTGCCCCAGAACTTCCAGATGAACGGGAAGGCGACGCTCGAGTTCCACACGCGGACGATCAACGACGTGACCGCGCAGGGCACGATCTGCGTGTTCGTCTTCATCCGCAAGGAGACCGCCGCGGAGTGCTCCCCGCTGCCCGCCCCCTGCGACACGCAGCTGGTCAACCTCGCGAGTCCGCCGAACGCCTTCTTCGTCCACTCGAAGAATCCGTGGCCGGCCGGCGCCTGGACGAGGGAGCGCTTCTCGATGAGTTTCTCGTCGACCACGGCGCTGTCGGGCCAACGGGTGGGGATGGAGATCGCGGTCCGACGCAACGGCACCACCGGCGACGTGCTGCAGTTCATGTACGACCACCCGGACTTTCCGTCGCGGCTGGAAATCGAGACCTCCACGCCGCTGCCCTGAGGGCTTCCCCGTCTTGTCCGATTCGGACGCGACTATGAGCAGCCGGCCGCGACCATGACGCCGTTTCTCCCACTCCTCTCCTGCGTCGGCCTGGCGCTCGGCAGCTTTGCGACGGTCGTCGCCCACCGGGTGCCGCGGGGCGAGTCGATCGTCGGCGGCCGCTCGCGCTGCCCGGGGTGCGGAGCGACGATCGCCGCCTACGACAACGTGCCGGTGCTCTCCTGGCTGCTCCTGCGCGGCCGCTGCCGCCGCTGCGGCGAGCCGATCTCCGTGCGCTACCCCCTCACCGAGCTGGCGATGGCCGCGCTGTTCGCGGCCACGGTGCTGATCCTCGGCACGGACGACGTCGGCGAGCTCGCCCTGGGCCTCGCGCTCTGCACCCTGCTGGTGACGATCACGCGTCACCGACCTCGAGCGGCGGGTGATCCCCAACGCGGTGCTGCTGGTCGGAGCCGTGACCGGGGTGGCGATCGCCGCCGCCACCGACCCCGGAAGCCTTCTGGAGCGCTTTGCCGCGGCCGCCGCGGCGGGCGGGTTCCTGTTCTGCGTCGCGCTCGCGTATCCGCGCGGGATGGGGATGGGCGACGTGAAGCTGGTCGCGGTCATGGGCCTCTACCTCGGGCGGGACGTGGGCCCGGCGCTCCTGGTCGGCTTCGGCGCCGGGGCCCTCGTGGGGCTGGTGATGATCGCCCGGGGCGGGGCTGCGGCGCGCAAGCAGGCCGTCCCGTTCGGGCCGTTCCTGGCGCTCGGGGGCATCGTCGGCCTCTGGTACGGCGACGCGATCGTCGACTGGTACCTCGACAGCTTCTTCGGCGGCTAGGATCCAGCTCTGGGCGGCCAGGCGTCGCTCCGCTTCAAGGGATCGCATGTTTTGGTCGATTTAGTGCCTGTGGCGCGTCCTGCGCCCGCGGACTGACGCAAGCATGCTTTCGACGAACAAGAACAAGGCAGTGGTGGGTCTCGACGTGGAGGCCGGCAGCGTGGCCGCCACCGAAGTCGCCTCGAACGGCGACTCGGCGGTCGCGAAGTTCGGCATGGCCCCGCTTGGCGCCGGCGTCTTCAGCGAGGGCGAGGTGTTGGACCCCGAGGCACTGGGGGACGCGCTGAAGGAGCTGTTCTCCGAGCACAAGCTCTCGAAGGCCGTCCGGGTTGGAGTCGCCAGCCAGCGGGTCGCGGTGCGGACGCTTCGCCTGCCGCTGATCGAGGATCACGGCGAGCTGGAGACGGCGATCCGCTTCCAGGCCCAGGACCACATTCCGATGCCGCTCGAGCAGGCCGTGCTCGACTGGCAGGTCGTCGGCCAGGCGACCGGCGCCAACGGTGAGCGCCAGATCGACGTGGTGGCGGTCGCCGCCCGCCGCGACACGCTCAGGGGTCTGATGAAGGCGCTGACCCGCGCCGGCCTGAGGCCGGTTGGGGTTGACCTGTCCGCCTTCGGGATGATCCGCGCCCTGGCCCGCGAGCCCGATGCGCCCGTCGCTTCCGGCGAACACGTCGATGCCCCGGCCCCCGCGACACCCCCGCACGAGCAGGGGATCGCTTCGCACCTCGGCGGGAGACGGGTCGGCCGCTGCGGAGGCGGCGGCACCAGAGGCGGCGGAGGGCGGTGAGCCGGCGCGGCTTTACTGCAACCTCGGCGACGTCACCAATCTCGCTGTTGCCCGCAGCTCGACCTGCCTGTTCACTCGCGTTTCGCCGTTCGGCGTCGAAGGGATCGCCCAGAAGCTCGCCGAGCGGCGACAGCTGACCCTCGAGCACGCCCGTGAGTGGCTCGTCCACGTGGGCATGGAGAAGCCGCTGGAGGGGATCGACGGCGACCCGGAGACGGTCGCCGCCGCGCGCGACTCGCTCGCCGAGGGCGCCGCGCGGCTGGTCGACGAGCTCCGCCTCTCGCTCGAGTACTACGCGCGCGCAGGAAGGTGCGGTGCCGATCGAGGGTGTTGTCACCTGCGGCCCCGGGACCACGATCCCCGGGCTCTTGGAGCGCCTTCAGCGCGACCTCGGCCAGCGGTTCGAGATCGGCAAGCCGCGGGCCCTGGCCGACCTGGACCCCTGACCGCGGCTCGGCTGACCCTGTCCTTCGGCCTCGCCCTGGAGGAGTAGGCGTGCGTCCGGTCAATCTGATCCCCCCCGAGGAGCGCCGCGGCGAGAAGGCGCCGATGCGCACCGGTGCCCTCTCGTACGTGATCGTCGCGGTGCTCGCCGTCGCCTTGCTCGGCGTCACCGGCGTGGTGCTCACGAACAATAAGATCTCCGAGCGCGAGTCCGAGAAGTCAGGTCTCGAGAGCCAGCTCGTGGAGGCAGAGGCCCAGGCAGAGCGCGTCAGCTCCTTCGCCAACTTCGCCTCCCTGAAGCAGGCTCGTGAGGAGACGGTCGCTTCCCTGGCCCAGAGCCGCTTCGACTGGGAGCGCGTCCTGCGCGAGCTGGCAATCGTGATCCCGGAGGACGTTTGGCTCACCCAGCTGACCGCCATGGTGAACCCCGAGGTACAGCTCAGCGACGCCGGTTCCGGTTCCAGCTCCGGTGTCTCGGGCATGGACAGCGTGCTGGGCCCGGCGCTTCAGATACAGGGTTGCGGCTCCGGTCACGAGGCGGTGGCCGGTTTTCTCGCGGCGCTCAGGGACATCGGCGGCGTGACTCGCGTCGCCGTGCTGAACTCGGATCTGCCGGATCCCTGCCCCGAAGCTCATCGGCGGAAGCGTCGGCTTCCGGCGGTTCCTCGGAGGACTGTGCCACACGCGATTTCATCTCCAAGTTCGGCATCGTGGCGGCGTTCGACGCCGTGGAGGTCAGCGCCGGCACCGACGCTACGGCGCCGGCAACGTCTGAGCCGACGTCAGTCGGAATCGACGGCGCCATGAGGCGGAACGAGCTGACCATCTTTCTCTCCCTGGCCGTCGTCGGCATGATCGCGGCCTTCTGGCTGCTCGTGATCAGCCCCAAGCGCGATCAGGCAGCCAGCCTGAAGCAGGACATCGCCGAGCTCCAGTCGTCGCTGGAGCAGGCGGAGCAGACTGCCGCCGCAGGCGAGCAAGCTCGCAAGGACTTCAGGCCGAACTACCGCAGCTTGGTGGTGCTCGGCAAGGCGGTTCCGGCCGACGGCGATCAGGCGGGCCTCCTGGTCCAGCTTCAGCGGCGTGCCGACCGCGCGGGCGTCGAGTTCCAGTCGATCGGTCTCACGTCCAATGCGCAGAGCACCTCCGCGCCGACCGCTCCTCCCACCAGCTCCGACTCGTCGGAGTCGCCGACGCCCTCGGAGACCGATTCTGCCGAGGGTGCCACCACCTCGACCGCCTCCACGACTGCGGCGCCGACCGAAGCGGCGGCCGCGACACTGCCCATCGGCGCTGCCGTGGGCCCGGCCGGTCTGCCGATCATGCCCTACGACCTCAAGTTCACGGGCGACTTCTTCGAGATCGCAAGCTTCTTGAAGAGCCTCGACCAGATGGTCGAGATGGCGCGCAGCGAGGTCGACGTCACTGGCCGCCTGCTCACCGTTGACGGGTTCGCGCTGGCTCCTGAGGAGAACGCGGTGGAAACAAGCTCCAACACGATCCCGACCCTGACCGCCAGTCTCGCCGTCACCAGCTACCTCACGCCCGCTGATCAGGAGACCACAGCGGGCGCGACCCTGAGCGGTCCGGCGCCCGCCACCCCGGCCTCGACGTCGAGCACGACCACCACTCCAGTCGCCACCGCTACCGCAGCGTCGACACCATGAAGAACGTTCAGACACCGCAGCTCCTCACCGACCTCTACCGCGACCTGCGGGACCGCCGGCTGCTGGTGCCGGCGCTGGTGCTCGTGGTCGCCCTGATCGCGGTCCCGGTGGCGCTCTCGAGCTCCTCCGCGACCACGGCACCGCCGGCACCCGCTCCTGCCGCGACTGCGGGCGGATCGGAGGGGGAGGTCGCCACCTCACCGGCGGTCCTCACCGAGGAGCTGGGGGTGACCAACTATCGAAAGCGCCTCGAGCAGGTCGAGGGCAACAACCCGTTCGAGCAGCAGTTCTCGCTGCCCGAGGTGACCTCGAAGGTCCAGGAGTCGTCGGTCACCGCGCCAGTCACGACCGGGGCCACGACATCCGGAGGCGGATCGACCTCGACGTCGGAACCAACGTCGGTGTCGAGCAGCTCGCCGGGCGGCACCGCTTCCGCGCCCCCCTCCTCAGAACCGTCTGGTGACGCCCCGAGGCTGAGGATGTTCGTGTTCCAGCTCGACCTCTCGATCGGGACCCCGGGCGAGTTGAGCCGCAGAAAGCACGTCGAGATGGGGATGTTCCTGCCCAGCGAGAAGAAGCCCATGCTCGCCTTCGCAGGCATCACGCAGGACATGAAGCACGCGCTCTTCCTGGTCGCGGACGACGTCAGCTCTGTGGACGGCGATGGTCGCTGCGTCCCAGGGCCCAACAACTGCAAGCTGCTGCGGCTCAAGGTGGGCGACGAGGCGAAGCTCACCTACGCTCCCGAGAGTGACCGCACCTACAAGCTCAGGCTGCATGGGGTCGACTTGGCCCCGTTCGATGCGAGCCCCTCGAACAAGCGAGGGAAGCACAAGCGAGGGAAGCGCGGTTCTGACGCGGCGTTTCAGCTCGCGCTTGCGGCCCGCCGGTAGGCGCGCCTCCAGGGGGTGGCCTTCACGTCGCTAGGGTTGGCGGCGCGATGTCAGCGTTTCGGTTCACAACCGCCGGCGAGTCGCACGGGCCCGGCCTGGTCGCGATCGTCGAGGGGCTTCCCGCGGGCTTGGAGCTCGACCGCGAGCGCCTCGACCGCGAGATGGCCCGTCGCCAGCTCGGCCACGGGCGCGGCGGCCGGATGAAGATCGAGAGCGACTCGGTTGAGATCCGCTCCGGCGTGCGCCACGGCCGAACGCTCGGCTCTCCGGTCGCCGTCCTGGTGGCGAACCGCGACTACGCCAACTGGGAGGAGCGGATGAGCCCCTGGCCTGTGGACGCCGAGATCGAGGAGGTCCACACGCCCCGGCCCGGTCACGCCGACCTCGCCGGCCTGCTCAAGTTCGGCCACTCCGACGTTCGCAACGTGCTGGAGCGCGCCAGCGCCCGCGAGACTGCGGCACGGGTGGCGGCCGGGGGGCTCGCCAAGGAGCTCTTGGCGGCCTTCGGCGTCAGCGTGCACAGCCACGTGGTCCAGATCGGCTCGGTGGGCGCTCCCGAGCGCGGCGACCTCAGCGCCGCGGATTTCGCCGACGTGGACTCATCGCCCGTACGCTGCCTCGATCCGGAAGCGAGCGAGGCGATGGTGGCGGAGATCGATCGCCTGCGCAAGGCGAACGAGAGCCTCGGCGGGGTCTTCGAGGTGAGGGCCTTCGGCCTGCTGCCGGGGCTGGGCTCCCACACCGGCTGGGAGGAGCGTCTGGATGCCCGCCTGGCGCAGGCGCTGGTCTCGATCCAGGCCGTCAAGGGGGTCTCGGTGGGGGAGGCCTGGGAGGTGGCCGGCAAGCCCGGATCCGAGTCGCATGACGAGATCCTCTGGTCCCAGGACCGCGGCTGGCACCGGGAGACCAATCGCGCCGGCGGCGTGGAGGGCGGCATGTCGAACGGAGAGCCCCTCTTCGTGCGGGCGGCGCTGAAGCCGATCTCGACCCTGACCAAGCCGCTCCGCTCGGTCGACACCGAGACCAAGGAGCCCGCCGAGGCGCTTCGCGAGCGGACCGACTCGACCGTGGTCCCGGCGGCCGCCGTGGTGGGGGAGGCGATGACCGCCCTGGTGCTGGCCCGCTGCTACCGGGAGAAGTTCGGCGGCGACCACATCGACGACGCGCTCGGCGCGCTGGCGGCCTACCGGGAGCGAATCGGGTGGCGACGCTAGCCGGGCCGGAGGAGGGCCAAGCCGGGCCGGCGGTACGGCAGCCGGCGATCGTCTTCATCGGCTTCATGGGCGCCGGCAAGACGGCAGCCGCCAACGCCGCGCGCGCCGCGGGCTTGGAGGCGATAGAGGCCGACGAGCTGCTCGAGGGCGAGCTCGGGATGCCGATCGCCAAGTTCTTCGGCCGTCGCGGGGAGGAGGAGTTTCGAAGCCTCGAGTCCGCGCAGGTGAGCAAGCTGCTCGATGAGGCCGACGGCGGCGTGATCGCGCTCGGCGGCGGGGCGGTGAGCGCGGAGCGGGTGCGTGAGGCGCTCGGTCGCCACGTCGTCGTCTGGCTCCAGGTGTCGGCGGAGGAGGCCTGGCGGCGGGTGGAGGGCAGCGACCGGCCACTGGCCCAGGACCGTGCTCACTTCGAGGCCCTGCACGCCGAGCGCCAGCCGGTCTATGCGGGGCTTGCGGACGCGATTCTCCCTCCCGGTGACGAGGAGATGGTGGCGCGGGCGCTGCCCTCGCTGATCGGGCTCCGCGAGCTCCCTCACGGGACGCGGATGGCCTGGGCGTCGAGCGCCTCGGGCGAGTACCCGGCCTACGTCGGCGGGGGATTGCTGGCGGCCGGCCACTGGCCCCTTGACAGCCGGCGCTTTTGCGTCAGCGACTCCACGGTTGCCGGGCTCTACGCGCAGGCCGTGCAACCGCTCGCGGGGCTGGTGGAGGTGGAGCCCGGCGAGCGCGCCAAGACGCTTCCCGAGGCCGAGCGCGTCCTGCGCGAGCTGGCCCGGCTCGGAATGTCGCGCGACGACCACCTGGTGGCGCTGGGTGGCGGCGTGGTCGGCGATCTGGCCGGCTTCTGCGCCGCGACCTACCAGCGCGGCGTCGAGGTCGTGCAGGCTCCGACAACTCTGGTCGCCCAGGTCGACTCGGCGTACGGGGGCAAGACCGGCGTGGACCTGCCCGAGGCCAAGAACTACGTTGGCGCCTACCACCTGCCGAGCGCCGTGCTCGCCGACACGGGGACGCTCGCCACCCTGCCCGCCCAGGAGCTGGCGGCGGGCTTCGTGGAGGTGGTGAAGACGGCCCTGATCGCGGGCGCGGAGCTGTGGGAGCGGGTGCGGGCTCTCGGGGAGCTCGATCCGGCCCAGCTCGGCGACGTGATCTTCGCCTGCGTGCGCACCAAGCTCGAGATCGTCGCTGCCGACGAGCGCGACAGTGGCCGCCGGGCGGTGCTGAACCTGGGCCACACCGTGGGGCACGCGATCGAGGCGGCAAGCGGGTATGAGCGCTACCGCCACGGAGAGGCGGTGGGACTCGGCCTGCTGGCCGCGCTGCGGCTCTCGGGCGCGGACGAGCTTCACGACGAGGTCAGCGAGCTGCTCGAGCGCCATCGTCTGCCGACCAGCCTCGACCCTGCGATCGACGTCGAGGCTGTCCTGGCGGCGGTCGAGCTCGACAAGAAGCGCACCGCCGACGGGGTGGGCTTCGTGCTCCTCGAGCGAGCCGGCGAGCCGGCGGTCGGCAGGCGCTTGGACGCGGACAGCGTTCGCGGCGCCGTGGAGGAGCTGCGATGAGGAACCGGGTCGAGGTCATGCACGGCGTGAACCTCGACATCCTCGGTCGCCGCGCCCCGGAGCACTACGGCACGATCACGCTCCCGGAGCTGGAGCGGCAGATCAAGCGCTTCGCCCAAGAGGTCGAGCTCGAGGTGAGGTTCTTCCAAACCAACCACGAGGGCGAGTTCGTCGAGCACCTCCATCGCCTGCCCGAGGTCGCCGACGGCGGCGTTACTGAATCCCGGCGCCTGGACCCACTACAGCTACGCGATCCGCGACGCGCTCGAGATCGCCGGCCTGCCGGCCGTCGAGGTCCATCTCTCGGATATTCACTCGCGCGAGGAGTGGCGCCGTCACTCGGTGCTCGAGGGTCTTGTCGCCGGGACCGTGTCGGGGAAGGGCCCCGACGGCTACCGCGAGGCGCTCGAGATCCTGAAGCAGGCGCTCGGGTGAGCGCTGCCAGCCGCGCCGAGCGTCTCGCGGCCCTCCTGGCTGAGCGAGAGCTCGACCAGCTCCTGGTCGGCGACCTGGTGCGCCCCGGAGACTCCGCCCCCGACTCGATCTCGAACCTGCGCTGGCTGACCGGGTTCAGCGGCACCAGCGGTCTGGCGATCGTGGGCGCCGAGGATCGCGTCTTTTTGACCGACTTTCGCTACCTGGAGCGCGCGCAGCGCGAGGTGGCGGCCGAGTTCGAGCGGGCCACGGCGGAGCGCGAGTTGCTGGACGCCGCGGCGAAGCGGTTGCGCGGGCGAGTCGGCTACGACGACGCTCACACCAGCGTCAAGAACCTGCGCAAGCTCGAGCAGCTCGTACCCGAGGGCGTGGAGCTGGTGGCGACCGAGGGCCTGGTGGAGCGCCTTCGCCGCCACAAGGACGACGGGGAGCTGCAGGCGATCGCCGAGGCCGCCCGGCTCACCGACGAGGTCTACGGCTTCCTCTTCGATCGGGGCGTGGTGGGGAGGACCGAGCGCCAGATCATGCTCGACGCCCATCAGCGGATGCGGGAGCTGGGCGCCGATGACCCCTCGTTTCCGGCGATCGTCGCCGCCGGCGAGAACAGCGCCCTGCCGCACCACAGCTCCTCCGAGCGGCAGGTGCGCTCCGGGGAGCTGCTGCTGATCGACATGGGCGCGGTGGTCGACGGCTACTGCTCCGATTGCACCCGCACGGTGGCCGTCGGCGAAATCGACGGCGAGGCGCGCGAGGTCTACGAGCTCGTGCGCTCGGCCCAGGGGATCGCGCTGGAGGCGCTCCGCGCCGGCGTGGATGCGCGCGACGCCGACTCCCTCGCTCGCGATCCAATCACCGCGGCGGGGCACGGCGAGCACTTCGGCCACGGGCTCGGGCACGGGGTGGGGCTCGAGGTCCACGAGGCGCCGCGCGTGTCCCAGAGGTCGGATCAGGCGCTCGAGGCCGGGGACGTGGTCACGGTCGAGCCGGGCATCTACCTCCCGGGCCGCTTCGGCGTCCGGATCGAGGACTTGGTGGCCGTCATCGAAGACGGCTGCCGCAACTTCAGCTCCTTCCCGAAGGAGCTGCGGACGGTCGTCTAGCTCGAACGCCGGGGGGCGTCGGCTCAGGCGGCCTCTCGCCAGGCCGCCAGGGAGCGGTCGGCGGCGAGGCGCCTGAGCGCTTTCTCCTCGAGCTGGCGGGCGCGTTGCTGGGTGACGCCGAGCTCCCGCCCGACCTCGCGCAGGCTCGCGACCGGCTCGTCGCCCGTGCCGAAGCGCAGCTCGATCACGCGCCTCTCCGGCTCGGGCAGCTTCGACAGCGCCGATTCGACGGTGCGCTCGCGCTGGCGGTCGGCGATCTCGTCCTCGACCGCGGGCGCCTCGTCGGCGCGCAGCTCGCCGAGGGTGGCGTCGCCGTCATCGGTGACCGGTGCGTCGAGGCTGGTCGTGACCCGGGTCAGGTCCCGCATGGCCATCACCTCGTCGAGAGGCAGCTTGGCCTCGGCCGCGATCTCCTCGTCGCTCGGCTCGTGGTCGAGCTTGCTGGTGAGCTCGGCGGCGACCCGGTTCACGTTTCGCTGCTTTTGGGCGACGTGGGCGGGCACGCGAACGGCGCGGCCGGTGTTGTCCAGGCCGCGCTGGATCGCCTGACGGATCCAGAGCGTGGCGTAGGTGGAGAACTTGTAGCCGCGGCGCCAGTCGAACTTCTCGGTTGCCCGAATCAAGCCAAGCATGGCCTCCTGGACCAGGTCCTGCATGGAGAGTCCCAGTCCCTGGTAGCGGCGGGCGATCGAAAGCACCAGTCGCACGTTGGAGTTGATCAGCCGCTCCTTCGCCTCCAAGTCGCCGCGCTCGATCCGCTGGGCCAGCTCGATCTCCTCCTCGGCGGTGAGCAGGGGATAGCGGGCAGCCTGGTTCAGGAACAGCTGGAAGCTGTCAGTTGTCTCGGTGCTCTCGGCGCGATGGGTCCTTGCGCGTCGCTCGACACGCCTGGGTGTCGAGGTGGCCGCATGCTGGCCGCGGCCGCGACGCGAGCGGGCTCCATCACGCGCGGCGGGCGGAATCCGCGTCACGAAGCCTTCCTTTCGGTCAGTTGACTACGGAGTCAATTCTAGCAAATGCTTGACGAAGCAACAAATCCCCAAACCGTCGAACGTCCCGGAATGTGGCCTATAGGGGGTACTCAGGGACGTTCGATGTCAACCGCTCACCGCTGGCTGGCCAATGTGGCCTCGGCCGGAAGCTCCTGGTCGTGGCGGACCCGGGTGCGTCCCTCGCCGTAGCTGATCGTCTCGTAGGTGATCATCGCGGCCAGCAACACGGTGACGATCACCAGGGTCGCCAGCGCGGGCAGCTCGACGGCAGCGGGGAGCAGCGCGAACATCGCCAGGGAGAGGAGAAGGCGCTGCCGGTTGATCGTGCGGACGTGGCGCCAGCGAAAGCCGACCAGGCCCAGCAGGTAGAAGGCGACGCCCCCCAAGAGCGCGAAGGCGGGCACGATGGCGAGCGGGTCGTCGACGTCGGCCAGCGTCTTCTTCAGGCTCACCGCGACGAGCACGACCCCGGCGACCATCGGGAAGTGGAGGTACGAGTAGGAGTCGCGGGCCAGCTCATTCTGCTCGCGGCCCTCGGTCGCCCGAACCAGCCGTCGCGCGGAGACCAGCGCGACCACATCGAAGTAGGCCCACCACAGGGTCGCCGACAGCAGGATGCCCACCACCGCGGCGGCCGCGATGCCGACCGTGAGGCTGGTGTCGGCTCCAGAGCCGATCGCCACGATCGATTCGCCCAGGGCGATGATGATGATCAGCCCGTGGCGCTCGGCGAAGTGGCCGGGCACGAGCTTCCAGCCCTCTGACCCGAACAGGTACGGCCCGCCCATGTCGAGCAGCAAAGCGAGCGCCCACATCCCGCCCTGCGCGAGCCCGTCGAGGAACGAGGCGCCGATCAAGAGCCCGACGCCGATCGCGGTGCTGAGCGCCAGGCCGGTCACCGACTTGCGGAGGGCCGCGTCGTCCCGGCTGGCCAGCACGAATAGGGCGATCTGCCCGCCACGGACGGCTCCGTAGGCCACGGCGAACTCGAGCGCCAGGCTGCCGAAGGCGTCCGGGACGCAGATGGCGACGATCAGAAGGGCCGCCATCGCGGCGAAGATCGCGAGCCGAACCGCGCCCTCCTCCGGATCGACCACGCTCGTCAGCCAGGTGTAGCCCGTCCATGACCACCACAGCACCGCGAGCACCAGCAGGCCCTCCGCCAGCCCCGACCAGGTCGGCTTGTTGGCCATCAGCGCGGTGCACTGGGTGAGCGCGAGGACGAAGACGAGGTCGAAGAAGAGCTCCAGGGGCAGCACTCGCTCCCCCTCGCGCATCGCGGCGCTGAACCGGGGGGTGCGCGTGTCCGTCGCGGCGGCCATGACGGCCATCATCCTTGCAGCGTCGCTACGCTCAGGCAGGTGATCTCGACCAACCAATTCAAGAACGGCACCCACATCGAGGTGGACGGGGCCATCTACCGGATCCTCGAGTTCCAGCACGTGAAGCCGGGCAAGGGCGGCGCCTTCGTGCGCACGAAGCTGCGCAAGCTCGACGACGGCGGCGTCCAGGACAAGACCTTCCGGGCGGGGGAGAAGTTCCGGCCGGTGCGGACCGAGGCGCGAAGGATGCAGTACCTCTACGACTCCGGTGAGACGGCCGTGTTCATGGACAACTCCGACTACTCGCAGCTCGAGATCCCCCGGCAGCTCGCCGGCGAGGCGATGCAATGGATGCTTCCCAACGCCGAGGTGGAGGTGCTGTTCGTCGACGAGCGCCCCACTGGCGTGCAGGTGCCGAGCGCGGTGGAGATGGCGGTCACCGACACGCAGCCGGGCGTCAAGGGCGACACGGTCTCCGGTGGCGGCACCAAGCCGGCCACCCTGGAGTCCGGGGTGCGGGTGGACGTGCCGCTGTTCGTCAACGAGGGCGACCGGGTGCGGGTCGACACCCGTAGCGGCGAGTACGTCTCGCGCGCCTGAGCGTCACGGCGAGCCGAGAAAATGCGCCGCTCCGATCAGCGCCGCGCCGCGGTCTTCGCTCTCTACCAGGAGGAGGTGACCGGCCGCCCGGCCGGCGAGGCACTCGACGACGCGAAGGCCGTTTACGCGAGAGCTGGTCGAGGGCGTGGAGGGAGCCCGACGCCAGCTCGACGCCGAGATTGCCCGGCTGGCTCGCGGCTGGGGCCTCGATCGAATCGCGGCGCTCGAGAAGAGCATCATGAGGGTCGCCCTGTACGAGCTTCATCACCGCGACGACGTCCCGACCGAGGTGGCGATCGACGAGGCCGTCTCCCTCGCCAAGCGCTACTGCGGCACCGACGCGCCCGGGTTCGTGAACGGCGTCCTGGGAACTGCCGCGAAGGCTCAATCCCACTAGGTTTTCCGGCATGAGCTCCACCGAGCAGCATGTGGAACGGCTGCGGGAGATAGCGGCGCGCCTTCGCGACCCCGCGCTTCCCGAGGAGGATGCCGAGGGGCTCGCCCGCGAGGCGGCGGAGCTGGTCAGCAAGGCGGGCGCGGAGATCGAGAGTGCCCTGCGCGAGCTCGCCGCGCGAGAGGGTCCGTGAGCAGCTATCCGGACGACCTTCGCGAGCTGGTCGAGAACTACCTGACTGGATTGCGCTTCTCGGCGATTCCCGAGACCGAGGGGCTCGACGAGGCGATGCGGTACTCGCTGCTCGCCGGCGGCAAGCGAATCCGGCCGGTGCTGGCGCTGGCGACCGCGCGCTCGCTTGGGGCTGAGCCGGAGTCGATGCTCCCGGCGGCGGCGGCGATCGAGCTGATCCACACCTACTCGCTGATCCACGACGACCTGCCGGCGATGGACGACGATGAGCTGCGCCGCGGCCGACCGACGTCGCACGTCGTCTTCGGCGAGAACGTCGCCATCCTGGCCGGCGATGGGCTGTTCGCGGAGGCGCTGCGCCTGCTCGCCGAGCAGCAGGGCGGCGAGCCGGCCTTGGTGCTGGCGGCGCTTCGCGAGCTCCTCGGGGCGATCGGCGTTGACGGCATGGTGGGCGGGCAGTACGTGGACGTGACGACCTCGATACCCAAGGTCCCCTCGTCCTCCAAAGAGTCGACGGCGACCGAGCTACGGGCCCTGCACGCGCTCAAGACCGGCCGTCTGATCGCCGCCAGCGTCGGCGTCGTGCTGGTCCTGGCTCGGCCCGAGGGAACCTGACACAATTCCGTATCGCCGCTTCGCCGAGGAGCTGGGCGTCCTGTTCCAGATCGTCGACGACATCCTCGACGTGACCGGAAGCGACGAGGAGCTCGGAAAGCCGCATGGCAGCGACGAGCGACATGGCAAGCTCACCTACGTCAGCCTGTTCGGACTCGAGCACGCCCGCGAGTTGGCGGCCGAGTCGCATCGAAAGGCGCACGAGGCCCTCTCGGCGGTGGGTGACGACCCCCGGGACCTGAGCCGGATCACGGACTTCATCTACACCCGACACGGATGAGCGACGAGCACCAAGCCGGCAACGAAGCGCAGCCAAGGCTGCTGGAACGGGTCAACGGCCCGGGGGACCTCAAGGGGCTCAACGACGGTGAGCTCCAGGCCCTTGCCCAGGAGGTACGCGAGCTGATCATCGACGTGATCGGCGAGATCGGCGGCCACTTCGGCGCCAACTTGGGCGCTTGTGAGCTCGCCGTCGCGCTCCACAGCCTGCTCGACTCCCCGCGAGACAAGATCATCTGGGACGTCGGCCACCAGGCCTATCCGCACAAGGTGCTGACGGGCCGGCGCGATCGGCTCGACACGATCCGCTCCTACGGCGGGCTGGCGCCGTTCTGCTCGGTGTTCGAGTCCGAGCACGACATCATGGGCGCGGGACACGCATCGACCTCGATCGGCTATGCCGTTGGGCTCAAGGAGGCGATGCGCAAGGGGATCGGCACCGAGGGCCAGGTGATCGCCGTGATCGGGGACGGCGCATTGACCGGCGGCGTCGCCTACGAGGCGCTCCAGAACGCCGGCGGGCTCCAGACCCCGATCGTGATCGTCCTGAACGACAACGGGATGTCGATCTCGCCGAACGTGGGCGCCCTCGCCCGCTACTTCCAGCGCTTCCGTCTCAACCCGACGCTCTACCACGCTCGCGAGGGAGTCGAGGAGCGCCTCACCCGGCTGCCACTCGGCCTTGGGGGGACGATCGAGCGGCTGGGCCCGGAGATCAAGGCGGCGATCAAGGCCTACGCGGCGCCCGGGCTCCTGTTCGAGGAGCTCGACCTGGCCTACGTCGGGGTGATCGACGGCCACGACGTGGGAGCGCTGCGCCGGGCGATCGGCGACGCTCTGGGCGCCCAGCGGCCGGTCGTCGTCCACATCCACACGGTCAAGGGCAAGGGCTTCGCGGCGGCGGAGGAAGGCGGCCTCGAGGGAATGGAGAAATGGCACGCGGCGAAGCCGAAATCCATCGTTGACGGCCGCGTCCCGCTCGACCCGGCGGACGGGTCGGAAGGGACGGCCGCACCCGTCAAGGAGACCGCTTCGCCGGAGGCGATCGAGAAGCTCGAGAAGCCGGCTGCCTCCCTCGCCCCCCCAGTACACGGCCGTGTTCGCGGACGCCCTGGTGTCCGAGGCGAGGCGTGATCGCCGGGTGATCGGGATCACGGCGGCGATGGCGGGGGGGACCGGGCTCGACAAGCTCTGCAAGGAGCTGCCGGAGCAGTACTACGACGTCGGGATTGCCGAGCAGGACGCTGTGCTGTTCGCCGCCGGCCTTTCGCTCCAAGGGGCGAAGCCGGTGTGCGCGATCTACTCGACCTTCCTCCAGCGCGGCTTCGACCAGATCGTCCACGACGTCTGCCTCCAGGAGCTCAACGTCGTCTTCGCCATGGACCGCGCGGGCCTGGTGGGCGATGACGGCCCCACTCATCACGGCGCCTTCGACATCTCCTACTTCCGCCCGCTTCCCAACGTGGTCCTGATGGCCCCCCGGGACGAGGCGATGCTGGTCCACATGCTGCGCACGGCGCTGGTCCACGACGACGGCCCGATCGCCTTCCGCTATCCCCGCGGCGCCGCCGAGGGCGCGTCCCTGCCCGATCGGCCGCAGGAGGTCCCGATCGGCACGGGCGAGCTGCTTGCCGAGGGTGATCGGGTGGCGCTGCTCGGCTACGGCTACGGCGTCCAGGTGGCGCTGCGCGCCGCCGGCATCCTCGGCGAGCACGATCACCGGGTCACGGTGGCGGACGGCCGCTTCGCGAAGCCCCTCGACGCCGAGTTGGTCCAGCGCCTGGCCCGCGAGCACGAGCTGGTGGTGACGATCGAGGAGAACGTCCTTCCCGGCGGTTTCGGGGCCGCGGTGCTGGAGCACCTGGAGGACGCGTTCGTCTCGCCGCAGTCCCGGGCGCGGGTGATGCGCGTCGGCCTGCCCGACCGCTACGTCACCCACGGCAAGCCGGCGCTGCTGCGCGAGGAGGTCGGCTTCACCGGCGAGGCGGTCGCCGAGCGGGTGCTGACCGCGCTTCGCGCTCCGCACGCCGTGTCCGGCTAGCGGAGCCGATCGGCGAGCCAGCGCGCGTCGCGGGGGGCGAAGGCCTCCCAGTCGTTGTTGAAGTAGAGGAAGACCTCGAGCTCGGAGCGCCAGGAGGCTATCCGGCGCCTCCACCTCTCCAGCTCGCGCTCGGAGTAGTTGCCGCGCCGGCCGCGCTGACCGTAGTGGAAGCGAATGTAGGTCCAGCTCGCGGTGATCTCGTGGGTCTGGAACGGGCGCTCGGGATGATCGCCGATCACCAGGGCGGCGCGATGGCGGCGGAGCAGGGCATAGACCTCCTCGGTGAACCAGCTCGGGTGGCGGAACTCGAAGCAGTGGCGTCCCTTCGGCAGGGCCTCGAGCGTCTCGGCGAGGCGATCGTCGTCGCGCTGGAAGTTCTCCGGAAGCTGCCACAGCACCGGGCCTAGCTTGCGCGCCTTGGCCAGCGGCTCGAGCGAGTCCAGGAATCGCGTCGCGCCGGCGCCCACCGCCTTCAGGCGCTTGACGTGGGTCAGGTACCGGCTGGCCTTGACGGCGAAGACGAAGCGCCGCGGCGTCTGCTCGGCCCAGGCACTGACGGCGCTCTCCGAGGGCAGCCGGTAGAAGGTCGCGTTGACCTCGACCGTGTCGAAGAGCTCCGCGTAGCGCTCCAGCCAGCGCCGTGGCCGGCAGGCCCTCCGGATAGATGACTTCGCGCCAGTCGCGGTAGTTCCAGCCCGAGCAGCCGATGTGGACCGGCTTGCTCAGGCCGGGACGCGCTCCGGGGGAACTCGCCGGCGCGCCGGCTCGTGACGGGCGCCGGTGGGGGCGGAGCTGGCGCCCTCGGTGAGCGGCCGGCTGCAGAGAAGCTGGTAGACGGCGTTCTGCCCGGTCTCGAAGGAGTTGCGGGCGGCCCGCAGGTAGAGGCGCCAGACGCGCAGCCGCTCCGAGCCCGCCAGCCGCTCGGCCTCGTCGAGGCGCTCCTCGAAGCGGGTCGTCCAGTGCCGCAGCGTCTCGGCATAGTCGGTGTGCAGGTTCTCGACGTTGAGCGCCTCGAAGCCCGCCCGCTCGAAGGCGAGCAGCATCCGCGACAGGTTGAGCAGCTCGCCGTCGGGGAACACGTAGCGGTTCGAGAACTCGCCGCCGATGTGAGCGCCGCCCTCCTGGGGCGGGACCGCGACGATGCCGTGGTTGAGCACTCGACCGCCGGGCTCCAGCACGCCGGGCGATCTGGCGCGCGTACTCGTCGATCTGCGCCTCGCCGACGTGCTCGACCATGCCGATGCTGGCGATCGCGTCGAAACGCTCCTCACGCAGGTCGCGGTAGTCCATCACCCTGAACTCGACCTGGTCGCCGACTCCCGCCTCGCGCGCCAGCTCTCTCGCCAGCTCCGCCTGCGGCTCCGAGAGCGTGATTCCCCAGACCGATGCGCCGTGCTCGCGCGCGGCGTGGATCGCCAGGCTTCCCCAGCCGCAGCCGATGTCGAGCATGCGCTGGCCGGGCTCCAGCTCGAGCTTGCGGCAGATCAGCTCGAGCTTGGCGCGCTGAGCGTCCTCCAGGGTCTCGGTTCCGGGCTCGAACAGCGCGCAGCTGTAGGTCATCGTCTCGTCCAGGAACAGCGCGAAGAACTCGTTCGAGACGTCGTAGTGGTGGCGGACGGCCTCCGCGTCGCGCCGCTTGGTGTGCCGGCGTCCGCGCGGGCGCAGCTCGGCGGCCGGGGGCCGGGGCCGGCGATGGAGGCCCGCGGCCCGCAGCGCCGCCGCTCCGAACCGCAGCCGCTGCGGCAGGCTGAGCGGAGGCGGGTGCCAGCGGCCGAGCAGCGCGATCGCCCCGTCCAGGTCGTCGACGTCGATCTCCCCGCATACGTAGGCGCGGCCGAGCCCCAGCTCGCCCGGCGCGCGCAGGACGTGGCCGATCGCCCGCGGCGAGCGGACCGTCAGGGTCGGGCCGTGGCGCGTTGACGGGACCCGCGACCCATCCCAGAGCTCGATCGTGAAGGGACGATCGGGAAGCGCGCGCTCGATGGCGCTACGCAGTCCTTCGGTGCGTGACCCAGGCACAAACGCGAGCCTAGCTCAAACCTGCTCCCTGTAGCCACAAAGCAGAACACCCCGCCGGGGCGGGGTGTTCTGGGGTACAGGGAGGAGAGATATGTGTTCTGTTTTTGGGGGGTAGGCCGGTCGTCTAGGCGCCTGCGGGGACGCTGAACCGCGTTGATGCGGTCAGCGCCACCAATGCGACGCCAACGCCGACCAAAAAGACTCCTTGGGCCCACTCGCCGGTGGCGATCCCGATCGCCAGTCCGGAGATGCCGGCAAACGCCGCCAGCACGTAGTCGAATCCCGCGTGGGCCGAGAGCGGGATCGTGCGCCCGGGGCCTGCCGCCTGCACGGCGAAGCCGAGCAGAAGCGCCCCGATCACGAAGGCGACCACAGCGGCCGCCTCGCCGAACCCGAGCACGAATGGAGCGGCGATGACGGCGGGCGCGGCGATCATCTCGATCGCTGCGTGCGCCGACAGGGGGATTGCTCGTGAGACTGCCATTACGCATTTCAAGATACGAACATATGTGCGATTCGTGTGTGATCGGGATCACACATGGCCCGGCCCGCGCCGGACACGGGCCAGGGCCGCGCCAATCAGCCAGTATGCGGCGCCATGAGACTGCCGGTTCGAGAGCAGCGGGCGCAGCGGTTCGAGGCCATCGAAGGCTGGATTGACGAGTTTCGCGCTGCCTCCGGCGGCGACGAGCTGGCGTGGGCCTGTCTTCCTCACCTGATCATCGGCCTTCGGCTGAACGCGGAGGGCTCATACCCTGCGAAGCCGGTTACGCGTCGCCGGGCGGCCGAGCTGATCGAGCGCGAGATGCGCCTACCAGGGCGCGAAACGACACTGGCCGGCGAGCACCTGCTGTTCGCGTTCAGCGACAACCAGCGCGTGGCACAGGCGCCGATCATCAACCTGCTGGGCACCGAGCGCGCCGCCCCAGCTGCACGCGTGGACGAGGCCCGGCTCAACCGGAGGCTACAAGGAGCGATCGAGCTGGTCGCCGACCTGATCGCGGCCGCCGGGCCGGAGCTGCCGGTCCGCCGCCGCTGGCTGTACTGGCTCGTCATGAGGGCAGCGCGCGACCTCGCGCGGTTCGAGGATCAGGTCACGCAACTTCGCCCGCGCAGCGTCGTGGTCGGCTCCACTCATTCGAGCGCCGCTCGGGCCCTCGTGGTCGCCGCTCGAGCCGCGGGCGTTCCCTCGGTCTACGTCCCTCACGCGCCCGCGATCTCAGAGGCGCGACTCGCCGACCTCCCGGTTGACTGCGCGGCGCTTCGGGGGCCGCGCGAGCTCGACCATTATGAGGCGGCGGGCGCGTCGCGAGATGGCATGGAGACCATCGGAAACCCCGGCGTGGAGGTGCCGCCCAAACCGCCCGATCCGCTGATCGGAGACCCGGTGTTCGCGCTGCCGGTCGACGACCCGGCCAGCCTGGAGCTTCTGGTCGAGCTGGTCCGCGAGGCGCTCGGCGACGGCGTCGTCGCCTCCCCGCATCCGCGTGCCGAGCTCTCCGAGGCTCGGCGAGCGCTGCCGTCCGCCTGGAAGATCTGGGAGGGAAGGACGTTCGAGCTGCTGCGCCGCGGACCAGCCGCGGTGATCCAGGCGTCGAGCGGCACCGGCCTCGAGAGCCTGCAGCTCGGGATCCCCACGATCGAGCTCGGATTCCCCGACGAGCGCCCCAACTACCCGTTCCTGGAGCATCCCGAGGTCCCGGTGGTCTCGACGGCCGAGGACCTGAGGAGCGCGGTCGAGGTGGCCAGGGCCGCCCCTGACGACCGCCGGGCGGCGCTTCAGGCCTGGGCAGCCGGCTGGGTCTCGGCGTCGGGCGCTGCGGCGGCGAAGGCAGGGGCGGAACACGTCGTAGAAGCGGCCGAGCGTGGCCCGCGTCCGCGACCCGTCTGGGACGCCTGGACGCCGCCGGGCTGACCGCTCACAATCACGACCTCGGCAGCTGCTCGACCGTTTCGCGCATCACGGGCCACGTCCGCTCGATCTCGGCGACCGCTCGCTCGCTCGCCTCGCACCGGCTTCCGCGTTCGGCCGCCAGCGCCTGCGAAACCAAGTCGGCGAGCTCAGGCGTACCTGCACGCAGCCGATGTGGGTCGCCGAGGGTGACCGACTGGCCTTCGCCGCGGCCGTCCTCGATCACCAGCAGGCTGGGCCGGCGGAAGCTCAGCGCGCAGAGGTGGGCGTGCACGCGGTACCCCACGTGCAGGTCGCAATCGCGGTAGAGGTCGAGCGCGCCGAGGTCGCGACTCGCGTCGACGATCCGATACCCCAACACACGGGCCGCCAGCGCGGTTGCTCGCCTTTCCGCGGTTGGGACCTCGGTCTCGAACTCGGCTCTAAGCCCGCGATGAAAAACGCAGTAGCGCTCGGCGCTGCCGTGTTCTGCGCGCAACCGTCGCATCACCGAGATCGTCTCGCGCAGACCGCCCGCCCGGCGCTTGGACGGCGGGGTGAACACGAGCCGCCGCACCGATGACGGGGCCCGGAACGGCGACCCGAGCGATCCCTGCTCGTACCAAGCAACGCAGCCCGTGCGCCGCACCTCGCCCACTTCGGCGCTTTGCAACAGCTCCAGGGAGAGGTCGTCGCGCACGCCGCTCCAGCCGATATGAGAGTGAATGGCGCGCAATGCCTTCAGGCTACGGCGACTGAAGAACCGGTCGGGCCGGCCCGAGCCTCGTCCCGCCCAGCCGAGAGCCAGCGGCAGGATCGGGGTCCGATGGGCGTCGAGGTCGTCGACGAGCGGAAACACACGAGGATAGAAGCGCGGAGCGAGGCCGGGACCGCCGCAGAGCACGACCGCGTCGGCATGATCCAAGGCCGCGGGCTCGACCGGCTCCCAGCGAGGGTGTAGCACCAGTTCTTGGTCGGGGACCAGGCGGCTGAGAATCGCCATGCCGCGCTCCCTGATCAGGAAATCGCCCGCGTTCACCTTCGCACCGTGCAGAACCAGGATCATCGCCAGTGCAAGCTAAGCGAGGTCGTCCTCGGCGAGGACTTCGCCGCGCGCCAACGCCCGGCGGGCACGGCGCCCGATGACGCGCTCGACCTCGTAGGGCGGAATCCCCGTGCCGGGCCGCTTGAAGCCAAGGTCGGCGGGCGTCAGCGCGGCTCCGGATGCGACGTCGCGCTCGAGCACGATCGACCGGCGCGCGTTCACCCGCGCTGGGCGCTCGGAATCTCGGACCCCGATCCAGTCCGATCCGCGCAGCCTGGCGCCTCGATCGCAGGCGCGGACCATCTCCGCGAGCTCGGTTGAATCGACGCTGATGGCATGGTCGGGAACGTCGGGCAGGGACCGGTCGAGCGTGTAGTGCTTCTCGATGCAGACGCCACCGAGCGCAGCCGTCATCCAGGCGCCCTCGGGTCCGAGGGTGTGGTCGGAGAAGCCGCAGAGGTAGGGGTTGAGCTCCCGCCGGAACGTCTCCAGGCGGGCGAAGTCGGCATCCTCTTCGGGGGTCGGATACGTGAGCGTGCAGACGAGCGGCACGAGGCGCTCGGGTCCGATGCCCGTCCACTCGATCGCCCGCCTGACCTCGTCGAGGGTCGCCCCGCCGGTTGAGAGCAGCAGCGGCTTACCGGTGGACGCGACCGCTTCGATCAGCGGGCGGTGCGTGATGTCGGCGCTGGCCAGCTTGTAGATCGGGGCACCGATCTCCTCGAGGGCGTCGACGGCGTCGAAGTCGAATGGCGTCGCGAAGAACGCGATCCCGAACTCTCTGCAGGCCGCGGCGACCTCGGCGTAGGCGCCATAGTCGAGCCTGTCGGAGAGCTTGTAGGCCTCGTACTGGCTCGCGGTCGCGATCTCATCGCTCCAGTACTTCGGGGACTCCGGGACGCTGATGCGATCCGCCTTGTACAGCTGGAACTTGATCGCCCATGCACCAGCATGCGCGGCCTGGCGCGTCATTTCGATCGCGCGTTCGATCGAGTTGTTGTGGTTGGCGCCCGCCTCAGCGATCACCCGGCAGGCGCCCGGCGCCAGTGGCTCGTGGCCCCTCACCTGAACCTCGACGGCCATCAGTGGACCACTACAGATCTGCCAGCAGGGCGCGGATTCGGTTTGAGATCCGTGCCGTGCCGCGGCCGTCGATCGACTTTCGCAGCCGGGAGCTGAGCTCCGCGCGCAGGGCCGAGTCGGCAAGCAAGCGCTTGGTGGTGTCGACGATCTGCTGGTCATCCACCAGAGAGCCCAGGCCCAGGAAGACCACGCCGCCGTCATAGCCGAGATGCGCGTGGGTTGCCTCACGGGCGTTGGCTGCCAGCACCACCAACGGTGTCCCCGCGGCGGCGGCCTCGTACACCGTGCGTCCCGCGGAAGTGATCGCTAGGTCCGCGGCGACCAACTCGTCCGCCATGCTCACCCGGCCGTTGAGCACGTCCGCCCCCGGTGGGAACTCGTCCTCGTGTGCCCCAGGACCCCTGACCACTCGAATCGAAGCGTCGATCTCGCCCTCAAGCAGCCGAGCGCAGCGCAGCGCAAGGCCCGAGGGATCGGTGCCACCGAAGGTGATCAGCACCCTCTCGGGATCCTCCCGAACCCGTTTCGACGGGAGGGCGAGGAACTCGGATCGCAATGTCGCGTACGCGGGGCCCCACGACGACTGGGTCACGGCGCCGTCTTGGATCGGGTAGAGCGCGTTCACCACCCAATCGGCGAAGCGGGCGCCGGGCCCGAGGTCCTCAACGTTGACGACCTTGAAGCCCGCCGAGCGCTGGGCCAGGACCTCCGCCTCGGTGGTGTCGAGCACGTCGTTGACGACGAGCTTGGGTCCGTCGCCCGGAGCTAGCTCGGCCAGATCCGCCACCAGGTCCGACTCCTCGCGGTAGGCGTACCCATGGTGCGAGAGCAGATCACCGGCGAAGGGATCGCAGTCGCGCAGCAGGAAGCGCAACCTGTGGTCCGCGAGCTCGTCGGCCAGCTGGAGGCAGTGATTCAGGTGGCCCGACCCGACCTCGCGATTGGCACAGAGCCTGAACACGATCGTGGCCCTGGAGGTCCGGCTGCGGGCCGCGACGAGGTCCTCCGTGGTGTCGATGTCCAGTCCTTCGTCGTCGTCGACCTCGAACAGCAGATGGTTGTCCGTGACGAGCTGACGGCCGGCGCGGAGCGCGGCCGCGCGGGCCAGCTGGATGCCGCCGGTCTCGCGCAGAACTCGGTGCTCGGCGAACTGACGATTCAGGCGCTCGCTGAACAGCGGCCGGGCCCGGGCGGGATCGTCATGTTCATCCAGCCAGAGCAGGTGGCGCTCGCGCACGCAGGAGGCGAGCGAATCAACCTCGGCATCGCGAAAGCGCTGGAGCGCGGCGCGGATCGTCTCGGGTCGCAGAAACGGGGAGGTCGGCTGAAACACCCCGACGTCGCCGGACCAGTCGAGCTGGTCGGCGATGTGCGTGGCGAGCGCCGACAGGGTGGCCTTCGGCTCCGCCAGCTCGACCGGGCGCTGGAGCGCCTCGAAGCCGTGCAGCTCGGCCCAGCGGAGGATCTCGTCATCGTCGCTCGACAAGAGCAGTCGCTCGGCCGCCCCCGACTCGGAAACGGCGGCGAGCGTATGGGCGATCAGCGGCCTCCCGGCCAGGGTGCGCATGTTCTTTCGTGGCACGCCGCGGCTCCCGCCTCGGGCCGGCACGATCGCGAGCAGTGGTCGCTCGGCGCTCACCAGAACCGAGTCTGACACCTGTTGCGGGCGCCGGTCTTTCGGAGTTTTAGGTTTTCTTCGCCTGAGCAGGCAAGAATCCAGCGGGACGGCTGGAGGCGGCCTTCGGGACGGCCAGCCGTCCTTTTGTCGCCCGAATCCCGCCCGATCGCGTTGCGGCCATGTACCGTTGCCAGCATGGAGCGGCGCAGGATCGACACCCTGCTGACCGAGCGCGGTCTTGCCGGATCGCGGGCCAGCGCGGCGGCCTCCGTGCGGGCCGGAAGGGTGCGGATCGGGAACGGCGGTAGGCGCGCGGCCAAGCCCGGCCAGCTCGTGCCGGCCGACGCGGAGCTCGAGGTCGAGACGCATGCTCGCTTCGTCTCCCGCGGCGGCCTCAAGCTTCAACAGGCCCTCGACTCCCTCGGGATCGACGTGGGGGGCCGTTCTTGCCTCGACGTCGGCGCTTCGACGGGCGGCTTCACCGACTGCCTGCTTCAGCGCGGCGCCGCGCGGGTGATCGCCCTCGACGTCGGCTACGGCCAGCTCGACTGGGGCCTTCGCAACGACCCCAGGGTCCAGGTGATCGAGCGGAAGAACGCGCGCGAGCTGTCGCCCGCCGACCTTGCCGTACCAGCCGGACCTGGCGACGATCGACGTCTCCTTCATCTCGCTGGCCAAGGTGCTGCCGGCGGTGGCCGGCTGCCTGGCGCCCGGCGGCGAGATCCTGGCCCTGGTCAAGCCCCAGTTCGAGCTGGGGCGGGGTCGGGCGAAGGGGGGCGTGGTGCGCTCGGCGGACGACCGGCGCGAGGCGCTTCTATCGGTCGCCGAGGCCGCCCAGGCGATGGGCCTCGCGGTCAGGGGCTTTGCCTCGTCCGGGCTCGCGGGCCCGAAGGGCAACCGCGAGAGCTTCGTCTGGTGTGGCCTGGAGGGCTCCGGCGTCGAGGATCTGGAAGCCGCGGCACGGGAGGTCGAGCCGTGAGCGCACGCGCCGAGCCTGCCGCCGCGGTGCGCACCGCGGTCGTCCTCACCCACACCCATCCGGAGCAGACCTCGGCCGCCCTTCGGGAGGCGATCACTGCCGCCGAGGGCGTCTCCTGTGCGCTGGCGGTGACCCCCGACGAGCTGAAGAAGCACGGCGAGGCTGCCGCGGGGATGGAGGTCCGCGAGGACCTTCCCGAGCACCCCGACCTCTGCCTGGTGCTGGGCGGGGACGGCACGATCCTCAGCGCTCTCCGCCGCTACGCGGGCAGCGGCGTGCCGGTGTTCGGGATCAACTTCGGCACCGTCGGCTTCCTGGCCGCGATCGAGCGCGAGCAGCTCGCCGAGGGGCTGTCGCGCGCCTTCGGCGGCGACTTCGACGTCATGGACCTCCCTGGATTGAGGGCGGAGATCGACGCCGCGAGGCCGATCGCCCTCAACGACGTCTCGTTCATCCGTCGCCCTCTCGGCCGGGTCGCCGAGCTCTCCTACCGGCTAGGGGGACAGGAGGTCGGGCACGTGCGCTGCGACGGCTTGGTCGCTGCGACCCCGGCGGGCTCCACCGGCTACAACCTCGCCAACCAGGGCCCGATCCTCGCCTGGGGCGTCGAGGGCTACGTGGTCAGCTTCATCGCCCCGCACACGCTGACGGCCCGGGCCCTCGTGGTGGCGCCGGACGATGTCCTTCAGGTCGGCAACGCCGCCGGTCGCGAGGCGGTGGACGTGGTCCTCGACGGCGAGCACGTCGGCGAGCTTGGGAGCGGGGAGGAGATCGAGGTCGGGTTCCGCCGCAGCGTCGGGCGGCTGGCGCAGCTCCCCGGGTCCAACTTCTACCGCCGCATCGGCGACAAGTTCGGCCGCATCGCGTCACTGAGCAGGCCGCGAATCCGTCCCTGGCCGCTGCTAGTAAGGGCTTCGATGCTGCACGAGCTGCGGATTGAGAACCTGCTGCTGATCGAGCGGGCCGAGCTTCGCTTCGCGGCCGGGCTGAACGCGATCACCGGCGAGACCGGGGCCGGGAAGACGATCCTCGCCCACTCGCTTGACCTGCTGATGGGCGGAAAGGCGCGTTCCCGGATCGTCCGTCCCGGAGCCGATGAGGCCTACGTGGAGGGTGCCTTCGCGTGTCCCGAGGAGTTGCTCGCCGATCCCGAGCTGGCCGAGCTGCGCGAGCGCCTTCCCGCCGACACCCGCGAGATCGTCCTCGGGCGCCGGATCGCGGCCTCGGGGCGAACCAGTGCCTTCGTGCAGGGGCGCTCCGCGTCGGCGGGCGACCTGCGGGCGCTCGGCTCTCGCTTGCTTGCTTTCTACGGACAGCACGAGCACCGCCGGCTGGTGCTGTCATCGGCCCAGCTCGACATCCTGGACGGCTTCGCCGGCCCCAAGCAGCTCGAGCGCCGCGGCCGTTACCGCGACGCCCACGCCGAGGTCGTGGCGCTGTCGCGCGAGCTGGCCGAGCTGGCCGAGCGCGAGGGGGCGAGGGAACGGGACCTCGACCTCCTGCGCTTCGAGCTGGCGGAGATCGAGGCGGCGGCCCCCGACCCGAACGAGGAGCGCGAGCTGGATGCGGAGCGCGATCGCCTGCGCCACGCCGAGGGCTTGCGGGCGGCCGCGTCGGGTGCGCTGGCGGCGATTGCCGGGGCCGACGACGACCTGGGCGGCGCCCGCGGCCTTCTTGGAGGATCTGAGCGCGAGCTGGCGGCGGTGGACGGTGTCGACGCCTCGCTCGACGCGATCGCCGAGCGGGTCCGGGCGGTCTCCGTCGAGCTCGACGACGCGGCCAGTGCCCTTCGCTCCTACGTGGAGGGAATCGAGGCCGAGCCCGGTCGCCTCGAGCTGATCGAAGAGCGCCTGCATGCTGTTGATCGCCTGAAGCGAAAGCACGGAGGCTCGATCGAGGCGGTGCTCTCCCACGGGGAGCGATGCCGGGCCGAGATCGACCGGCTCGAGAACGCCGCGCAGCTGACCGGCGAGCTCGAGCGCCGGTTGGACGAGACGAGCAGGCGCCGCGCGCGGCTTGCCGGAGAGCTCGGCGAGTCGAGGGCAAGAGCCTCCCGCGGGCTCACCAAGCGGGTCGCCGCCGAGCTCGCCGAGCTGGGCATGGAGGGGGCATCGCTGGAGGCATCGCTCCATCCCCACCCCGACGGCTTCGGGCCGAAGGGCTCGGAGACCGTTGAGCTGAGCGTGGCGACCAACCCTGGAATCCCGGCCTCACCGCTTCGCGACGCCGCCTCGGGCGGCGAGCTGTCGCGAGTCATGCTCGCGCTCACGGGCCTCGGCCAGGGGGCGGGCGCCGGCACCCTGGTGTTCGATGAGATCGACGCCGGAATCGGCGGCGCGCGCGGCGCGCGCGGCGGGGGAGAGGCTGCGGCGGCTGGGCGCCGAGCGCCAGGTGATCTGCATCACCCACCTGCCGCAGGTCGCCTCGTTTGCGGGGGCCCACTTCCGGATCGAGAAGCGAGCCCATGCCGGCCAGGCGAGGGCGACGGTCGACCGGGTGGACGGCGACGAGCTGGTGGCCGAGATCGTCCGCATGCTCGGCGCCGAACGAGACGACGAGGCCGCCGGCCGCCACGCACGCGAGCTTCTGGCGGCGGCCTGAGGGAGTTGCTCGTCGCCGCAAGTACCGGGGAGATCGCGCGGCGAGTGGGCCCCCGCGTTTCCTTTCTCTCGCTGCGGGTAGGCGGGCGCCAAGCTACGACTGGAGAGGAAAGGAGCGGAGATGGAGACCGAGACACCCGAGGCACCCCAGATCGAGGAGCTGCCTGAGGACCCCGAAACCGACCTGCCGGAGCCGGAGGAGCTGCCGGAGGAGCTGCCGCTCGAGGACGACCCCGGTGAGCCGCTGCCGGGGCAGCTGAGCGAGCCCGAGACCGTGGAGGTTCAGTTTTCCGGATAATCAAGCCGTCGATGGCGACGCCCGTCCGAACTCGTGCGCGGCGCTGGCTCGGGGGCAACGATCCCGCCGTCCCTGTGCCTCCTGCCTCCATCCACGGCAGCGCCAGGCTGGGCCGCAAGACCAAGGAGCTCGTCAAGCGCCTCGATGGTGGGGACGTGGCGATCATCGATCACGCCGACCTCGATCGGATCTCCGCCGAGGACCTGGTGGCGACGGGAGTGCGGGCGGTTGTGAACGTCTCGCCCTTCTCTACCGGCCGCTATCCGAACGCCGGGCCGCTGCTCTTGGCGCGTGCCGGGGTGCACCTGATCGACGCGCCCGCGGCGCCGCTGTTCGAGGAGCTGAAGGATGGCGATCCGGTGGCGATCGTCGGTGGCGAGGTTCGCCGCAACGGAAGCTTGCTGGCGGCGGGCCGCGTGCTCGCTGCCCCCGAGTTGGCCGAGCAGCTCTCCGAGCATCGCCAGCGGATTGACGAGGCGCTCGCCGCGTTCGCCGAGAACACGATTACCCACCTCCGCGAGGAGGGGGAGCTCTTGGCGGGGCGGATCGAGCTGCCCCGCACCCGCACGGTGTTCCGCGACCGTCACGTGATGATCGTGGTCAGGGGGACCACCTATCGCAAGGACCTGCGCGCGCTTCGCGCCTATGTCCGCGACGTCCGCCCGGTGCTCGTCGGGGTCGACGGCGGCGCCGACGCGATTCTCGAGGAAGGGTTGAAGCCGGATCTGGTTCTGGGCGACATGGACTCGGCGAGCGACGAAGCGCTGCGCTGCGGCGCCGAGCTGGTCGTCCACGCCTATTCGAACGGGCACGCGCCGGGTCGCGCGCGATTGGAGCGACTTGGGCTGGAGCACCAGACGATCCGAGCCGTGGGCACCAGCGAGGACGCCGCCATGCTGCTCGCCTCGGAGAAGGGCGCCGGGCTGATCGTCAGCGTGGGCGCCCACTTCAACCTGGTCGAGTTCCTCGACAAGGCGCGCGGCGGGATGTCCTCGACCTTCCTGACGCGGCTTCGGGTGGGCGAGCTGTTGGTGGACGCGAAGGGCGTCAGCCGGCTGTACAACCCCGGCGTCAGCGGCCGCCAGATGGCGCTTTTGTTCTGTGCCCTGCTCGTCCTCTTGGCGATCGTGGTGGCAACGACCCCGGCGCTCAGTGATCTGGTGGACCTGATCTGGCTGAAGCTCAAGATCATTCTCGGTATCAGCTAGCGGTGGCCTGATGGGGTACTCGGCGCGCTATCACGCCGCCTCGCTCGCCGCCGTCTTCCTGGCGCTGGCGATCGGGATCCTGCTCGGGGTCGGCCTGGGCGACAACGTGGTCGAGGACACAACGAAGCAGCTGGAGAAGAGCCTCACCTCAGACCTCGCCGATGCCCGTTCCAGCGCAGAGGACCTCCAGGCCGAGCTGAATCGGGAGCGTGAGTTCTCGACCGAGATCTTTCCGGCGCTGGTGGACGACCTGCTGCTCGGGGAACGGGTCGCGGTGGTCGCGCTCGGCTCGCTGCCCCAGGAGCTGGAGGACGACATCGAGTTCGTAGTCGGTGGCGACAGCCCGACCGGGGCAAGGCTGGGGGAGGTCGCAGTCGTGCGAGAGCCTCCCGACCTGCGGGCGCTCGCCGACGCGGCCCCCCCGGCAAGCCCGGCCGGCAGCGTGCGCCGCGACTCGGACGCGCTGTCCGCCCTCGCCCGGCGCGCCGGGCTGTCACTGGTCACGGGAGGGCCTCCGTTCGATCGCCTCGCGGATGCGCTGCTGGCGGACGTCAGCGGGCGGCCGGGAGGGATCGATGCCGTGATCGTCGTCCGCGACCGGCCCAGCGACCTTGCCGCCGCCAAGTCCGACGCAACGGACACTCTCGAGGAGGGGCTCGTGGACGGGATCCAGAGCGCGGGAGGCATCCCCGTGGTCGGCGTGGAGCGCTCCGACTCGGACGGCTCGCAGATCGGCTTCTACGCCTCCCAGGGGCTCGAAGCGACGGTCGACAGCATCGACCTGACGTCGGGGCGATTGGCGCTCGCCTACGCGCTGAACGGGGTCGAGGGCGATTACGGGATCAAGGCCTCGGCCGAACGTCTGCTTCCCGTCCTGCGCCCCCCGCCGAGGGCACCGGTCTCAAGCTTCAACTCCCGGTGAAGCTCGCCGGGCTGGCGCTTTCCGCCGCGGTCGCGCTGGCCTTCGCCGGCCCCTGGCTGCGCGACATGCAGCGGACCGGGCTCACCCGCGAGAACTACCGGGGCCGTTCGCTCGCCTTCCCGGCAGGAGCTGTCCTGCTCGCCTGCTCGCTCGTGGCCCTGGCGCCGCTCGCGCTGCTCGACGATCGCGCCGATCTCGACCTGCTCGACCCCGAGCTGCGGCGCTGGGCTGTCTACGTGCTCGGGGTGGCGCTGCTCGGGCTGCTCGACGACGCACTCGGCCAGGGCGGGGTGGCGGGAGCGCCACGAGGCTGGCGGGGCCACGCCGAGGCGGCGCTCACGGGGCGGTTCTCGACGGGGGCGATCAAGGGTGTCGGAGCCCTGGCGCTCGCCGCCTACGCCGTCTCCGGGCGAGGGCGCGAGAGCTTCGACTATCTCGCCGACCTGGCGCTGCTGCTGCTTGACGACCAACCTGTTCAACCTCCTCGACCTGCGACCCGGGCGGGTGGAGAAGGCGTTCGCGGCATTGCTCGCCGGCCTTTGCCTCGGAGCGTGGACGGTCGCCCCGCTCGAGCTCTTGGGGATCTTCATCGGCCCCGTCCTGGTCGGCTCCGTGTTCACCTTGCGCGAGCGCGCCATGCTGGGGGACACCGGCTCGAACCTGGTGGGCGCGTTGGCGGGAATCTCGCTGCTGGTCGTGCTCTCGGACGACGGTCGTTTGGTGGCCTTGGCGATCGTCGCCGCGCTCAACCTGTACGGCGAGTTTCGCTCGATCTCGCGCACGATCGAGGGGGTTCCGCTGCTTCGCTCTCTAGACTCGCTTGGCAGGTTGACCGAGGCTCAGAAGGCAGACCCCGGAAGATGAGGCCCGGCGAGACCAGGTTCATCTTTGTCACCGGCGGCGTCGTCTCCTCGCTCGGCAAGGGGATCGCCGCCGCCTCGATCGGGCGGTTGCTGGTCAGCCGGGGCTTCCGGGTCCAGCTGCAGAAGTTCGACCCCTACATCAACGTCGATCCCGGGACCATGAGCCCCTTCCAGCACGGCGAGGTTTTCGTCACCGAGGACGGGGCGGAGACGGACCTCGACCTGGGCCACTACGAGCGGTTCACCGACGAGAACACCTCGCGGGCCTCGAACGTGACCGCCGGCGCGGTCTACAACTCGGTGATCAGGCGCGAGCGGCGCGGCGACTACCTCGGCGCGACCGTTCAGGTGATTCCCCACATCACCGACGAGATCAAGCAGCGAATCCTGATCCTGGCCGAGTCCCAGGCGGTCGACTTCGTGATCTCGGAGATCGGCGGCACGGTCGGAGACATCGAGTCGCTGCCGTTCCTGGAGGCGATCCGCCAGCTCTACACGGACCTCGGGCCGAAGCGCTGCATGTTCGTGCACCTGACCCTGGTGCCGTACGTGGGCCACGCCGGCGAGCTGAAGACCAAGCCGACGCAGCACTCCGTCAACGAGTTGCGGCGGATCGGGATTCAGCCCCAGGCGATCGTCTGCCGATCGGAGCGCGGGCTGGAGCGCGAGATTCGCCGCAAGATCGCGCTGTTCGGCAGCGTGCCGGAGGAGGCGGTGATCTCGGCTCGCGACGTGGACAACATCTACAAGGTGCCGCTGGTGCTGCGCGCCGAGGGGATGGACGACCTGGTGCTCGACCATTTCGGCCTCGACGCCGAGTCGCCGGAGCTGGGCGAGTGGGAGGAGCTGGTACGGCGCGCCGACGCCTGCGAGCGGACGGTCCGGATCGCCCTGGTCGGCAAGTACGTGCAGCTCGCCGACGCCTACAAGTCCGTGGTCGAGGCGCTCAGCCACGGTGGCTACCACCACGGGGTCGACGTCGAGGTGGAGCTGGTCAACTCGGAGGACCTCGACCAGGCGGCGCTCGAGGCGACGGACGGGATCCTGATCCCGGGCGGGTTCGGCGAGCGGGGAATCGAGGGCAAGATCCGGGCCGCGCAGGCAGCGCGCGAGCAGGAGATCCCGTTCCTCGGCATCTGTCTCGGGATGCAGATGGCCGTGGTCGAGTTTGCGCGGCACGTCACCGGCATGGACGGAGCGAACTCCGCCGAGTTCGACCCCGAGACGCCGTATCCGGTCATCGACCTGCTTCCCGAGCAGAAGGAGGTCACCGACATGGGCGGGACGATGCGGTTGGGGGCCGACCCGATCAAGCTGCACGACGGCACCCGGGCGCGGGAGATCTACGGCGAGGCGGTGATCTACCAGCGCCATCGCCACCGCTACGAGGTCAACAACATGCTGCGGCGACGGCTGGAGGACGAGGGCCTGGTGGCGAGCGGGACCTCGCCCGACGAGCGATTGGTCGAGGTGATCGAGCTGCCCGATCACCCCTTCTTCGTCGCCTCCCAGTTTCACCCCGAGTTCAAGTCCCGCCCCACCCGGCCCGAGCCGCTGTTCCGCGAGTTCGTCGGCGCGGCGGCGCGGCGGGCGGCCGAGCGCGGCCCGGCGGAGCCGGCTGAGTCGGCCGAGCAGCCCAGGCCCGCCGAGGACGCGGTCCAGGTTCGCCGCCCCGGCTGAGCCGCTACGTCGCCCCAGGGGTGTGGCTGATGCGCGTGGGCGCAGCCCTTGCCGCGAGCGATCAGCCAGCGGTTGGCGAGGAAGGCGAATGGGAACGCGATCACGAAGCCTCCGGCGACGCTGGCCCAGAGGAGCGCCTCCCCAACACCGGCGTCCATCGCCCCCGGAATGAGGACGACGAACAGGTTGTCGATCACCTCCATGATCGTGATCGAGATCGTGTCCGACGCCAGTGCCGTGGAGACGATCGCCCCGGCGGCGAGGCCGGCGCGCACAAGGGGCAGCGCCGTCAGGCCGAAGCCGAACAGGTAGGCGAGCCCCACCGCGAGCCCGATCTGACCGGCGTTGCTCCAGCCGAGTGCGGTTGCAATCGCCATCCCCGTGACTTCGCCGGCCGCGCAGCCGGTGAGGCAATGCAGGGTCGCGCTGAAGGCGAGTCGATCGAGAGCGGGACCCAAGCCGGTGTGCTGCTGTGCGATCTCTCGCTCGCCGGAAGCTGCTGTGCCTTCCACGAGTCCCAGCTTACGTCCCGGACGGCGACAAGCGCATAGCCTTGCGGCGTGGCTGACGACCAGCGACTGCTCGATCGCTTCGTGCGGCTGTGCGAGATCCCCAGCCCGACCGGGGAGGAGCGCGCGGTCGCCGACGCGGTGCTCACCGAGCTGCGCGGTCTGGGCGTGGAGGTGGCCGAGGACTCGGCGGCCGCGGCGGCGCGAGCCACGGCCGGCAACCTGATCGCCCGGATCACCGGGGAGCGGGACGCATGGGTGATGTTCGGCTGTCACCTGGACACGGTCCCGCACGACGGACCGATCGAAGCCGTCCTCGACGAGGGCGTCTATCGAAGCCGAGGGCAGACGATCCTGGGCGCCGACAACAAGGCGGCGGTCACGGTGCTGGTCGAGCTCGCCGCGCGGTACGCGCAGAGCCCACCGCCGATCGGCCTGGAGATCCTGTTCACGGTCGCCGAGGAGGATGGATTGCGGGGGGCGAAGGAGCTCGACCCGGGCTTGCTGCGCTCGCCGTTCGGCTTCGTGCTCGACCACGCCAGCCCGATCGGCGAGGTGATCACGGCGGCCCCCACCTACAAGCGCCTGGTGGCGGACTTCCAGGGCACGGAGGCTCACTCGGGCATCCGTCCCGAGGATGGGCGCAGCGCCATCGCGGCGGCGGCGGGCGCGATCGCGGCGATGAGGCTGGGACGCCTGGACCCGGAGACGACCGCGAACGTCGGCGTGATCTCGGGTGGCACGGCGTCGAACGTCGTCCCGGGCCATTGCCGCGTCGACGGCGAGGCGCGAAGCCTCGACGACGAGCAGGCGAGCAAGACGATCGGCGCGATGGTGGACGCCTGCACCTGGGCGGCGAGCGAACACGAGTGCGACGTCGACATCGAGTTGAACGAGATGTTCCGTGGTTACCGCTTGCCGGCGGGCGCTGCGTCGGTGGGAGTTGCGCGGGCGGCGCTGGAGCGCCGTGGGGTGACTCCGCGCGAGGTGGCGACGGGCGGCGGCAGCGACGCCAACGCTCTCAACGCCGCCGGATTCGAGTGCTTGCTGCTCGCCAACGGGACGGAGGCGAATCACACCCCGGATGAGAGCGTGGCGGCGGAGCGGATCGTGCAGATGCTCGAAGTGTGCGAGGCGATCGTCGAGGAGGCCGCGGCCCGATGCTGAAGCTTCGCCGGGGGGTGGTGATCAGCTCCGATCCGCTCACCGTCGACGTGGACGGCGAGAAGCGCCCGGCCTGGGCCGACCGCTCGCTGGTCGGCGAGGCCGCCACAGGGGATGAGGTGATCGTCAACACCGAGGCGCTCGACCTCGGCCTTGGGTCGGGTGGGTTCGACGTCGTGCACGTCAACCTGACGCGAGGGCTTGGTGGCGGCGGCTCCGCGGGCAAGCAGGTGATGAAGCTCAACTACACCTCGCTGCAGCACGCGGTCGAGCCGGTCGAGGTGCGGCTGGAGGAGGGGAGCGAGGATGCAGCAGCACCGCCCGTCCTCGTCCTGCCGCTTCACGGCCACCTGGCGCCCGCCTGCTGGGCCGCTTCGCAGGCGAGCCCGGGGCTCCGAGTGGGCTACGTGCAGAGCGCCGGCGGCGCGCTTCCGGGCGCCCTGTCGCGCGACCTGGTCGAGCTTCGAGAGCGCGGGTTGCTGGCCGGGCACGTCACCGCCGGGCCCGCCTACGGGGGCGAGCACGAGGCGATCAGCCTGGTCGGGGCGTTCGACGCCGCCGCTCGACGGCTGGGGTGGGAGGCGATCGTCTGCGGCCCCGGGCCGGGGATCCTCGGCTCGGCGACGTCCTACGGGCATGGGGGGCTGGCGGCGCTCGATGGCGCCCACGCGGCGCTCGCCCTGGGGCTGCCGACCCTGCTCTCGCCGCGCCTGTCCGGGGCCGACCCGCGCGCCCGCCACCGCGGGCTCAGCCACCACACGGCCTCGGTGCTCGAGTTGCTGCTCGCCTCGGTTCGAATCCCGGTCCCTGAGATCGAGCTCGAGGGGTGGCCGACGGGCGGCGAGGGGCCCGACGAGATCGACCTGCCGAGCGTCCTCGATGCCCTGCACGCGGCCTGCGACGACCGTCACGACGTGGCCGTCGAGCCGGTGGACCTGGAGGCCTATGCGGCCAGTGGGCTATCGGCGCGAGACGATGGGGCGGACGATCGCCCAGGACCCGCTGTTCTTCGCCGCTCCGCTCGCCGCCGGCGCGGGTCTGGCCGGCGCCGTTCGGGTCAGGGGCTGAGCGAGCGATGGAGCGGATCGGCTCGGAGACCATCTGGGAGGGCGTCGTCGCCAGCGTTCGCATCGACGAGTTTCGCTACGCGGACGGCTCGACCTCGAGGCGCGAGATCGTCGGGCACCCGGGGGCGGTGGCGGTCGTGGCGCACGACGAGCGCTTTCTCTACCTGGTTCGCCAGCCGCGCGAGGCGGTCGGGGAGGACGCCCTGCTGGAGCTGCCGGCGGGCAAGCTCGACGTGCCCGGCGAGAGCCCCGTCGAGTGCGCCAAGCGCGAGCTGGCCGAAGAGGTCGGCAAGGCCGCCTCGGAGTGGCGCGAGCTGAAGCGCTTCTACATCAGCCCTGGATTCGCGGAGGAGGAGGTGATCGTCTATCTGGCGACCGGGCTCGAGGACGTCGACGCCGAGCCCGACGCCGAGGAGCGCCTCGAGGCCGTGGCCTGGCCGCTGGAGGAGCTCGACGGGGCGATCGAGGGCTGCGCGGACGCGAAGTCGCTGATCGGCCTGTTGCTCTTCAAGGAGCTGCGCTCGGGCTAGCGACGGCCGTTTGGTTTCGCGGTTGCACGGGCAGGGGATCGCTCGTGGCACCGAGAACAGTCGGGCATGGCGGTCGCGGTCAAAAGCGGCGAGGAGCACGGCAGCGCGGTCGAGGCGCGCTTCGAGGCGCTGGTGCTGGACTTCCTTGCGCACCTGGAGTTCGAGCGCGGCCTGGCCCGCAACACGCTCGCCGCTTATCGGACCGATCTGCTCCAGTTCGGGACCTTCCTGGCCAAGCGTCACCGCGGCGCCACGGAGGCGGAGCGAACGGACGTGGCGGAGTTCCTCGCCGACCTGGCGACCGGCAACGGCCACCCGGCGTGCTCACCGGCGACGATCAACCGCAAGGCTGCCTGCCTGCGTTCCTTCTACCGGCACCTGCGGCGCGAGGAGCTGATCGACGATGACCCCACGGCGGCGCTGACGCCGCCGAGCAAGAGCCGGAAGCTCCCCCGGGTGCTCGCCTACGCCGAGGTGAAGCGGCTGCTGGAGAGCGTCGACGGCAGCGATGCGATCGCGCAGCGCGACCGCGCCCTGCTCGAGGTCATGTACGGGTGCGGCCTGCGGGCCTCGGAGGTGGTCGGGCTGGAGGTCAACGACGTCGACCTGCGGCGCGGCTTCGTGCGCCCGCACGGCAAGGGCAACAAGGAGCGCACCGTCCCGCTGGGTCGCCAGGCGGCCGCGGCGATCAATCGGTACCTGCGGGCCGGTCGCCCGGAGCTGATCGGCTCGCGCCCGCGCTCGAAGCTGTTCGTCAACTTCCGCGGCGGCCCGCTGACCCGCCAGGGCCTCTACAAGATCATCCGCCGTCACGCGAAGGAGGTGGGCCTGGAGGGCAAGATGAGCCCCCACACGCTGCGCCACTCGTTCGCCACCCACCTGCTGTCCGGCGGCTGCGACCTGCGCTCGGTGCAGGAGATGCTCGGCCACTCGGACGTCGCCACCACCCAGCTCTACACCCACCTGTCCGGCGAGCGGATCAAGGAGGTCTACTTCAAGGCCCATCCGCGCGCCGTGGCCAGGTAGGCCGTATTCGGCGGCCTCGGCGCATCTAGTAGAACCAGGGCATGCCCGAGCTGCCCGAGGTGGAGACGATCCGGCGCCAGCTCGAGCCGGCGCTTCGCGGGCGGCGGATCGAGTCGGTCGAGGTCCTCGACGAGCGCTGGACGCGGCCGGAGCCGCCCGCCGAGGTCGAGCGGGCGCTGGCGGGTCGCACGATCGAGGCGGTGGAGCGGCGCGGGAAGTACCTGCTCCTGCGCTTGGACGGCGGCAGGACGCTGGCCATGCACCTGCGGATGACCGGCAACCTCCTGCTCGACGGCGGGGAGCCGGGGCCCGAGCCTCGCCACCTGCGGGCGGTGATGCGGCTGGAGGGCGGGGGGCGGCTGCTGTTCACCGACGTGCGGCGGTTCGGGCAGGCGGTGGTGCTGGACGACGGCGCGCTCGACGAGTACTTCGCGGCCCGGCTCGGGATCGAGCCGCTGTCGGAGGCGTTCACGGCTGAGGAGCTCTGCCGGGTAGCGTCTGGGCGGCAGGCGCCGCTGAAGTCGTTCCTCTTGAACCAGCTCGGGATCGCCGGGATCGGGAACATCTACGCCGACGAGGCGCTTCACCGAGCCGAGCTCCACCCGCTTTCGCCGGCGGGGTCGATGAAGCCCGAGGACTGCGAGCGCCTGCGGGAGGGGATCGTCGAGACGCTCGAGGCGGGACTGAGGGGCGGGGGCGCCTCGATGGACGACTACCTGGACGCGCGCGGCGAGCGCGGCACGATGCAGGACGAGTTCCTCGTCCACACGCGCGAGGGCGAGCCCTGCCCTCGGTGCGGCGCCGAGATCACGGAGGATCGTGGTCGCGGGCCGCTCGACCTACTTCTGTCCCTCCTGCCAGCGGCGCCTTCGCCGCCGGCCGCGCCGGCGGACGGCGCCGCGGCGAGCCGGTTCGCAAGGGAGCGGCGTGAGCGAGGCGATCTGCGCCACCCGAGGGCTTCGCGGTCGGCCACTGGACGGATCGCGAGGGCGCGACGGGCTGCAGCGTGGTGATCCCGCCGGCCGGGAGCCGTGGCGGAGTGGACGTTCGCGGCGGCGGCCCCGGCACCCGCGAGACCGAGATCGATCGGGCCCTTCGCCGGCACCAGCGAGGTGACGGCGGTGCTGCTCACCGGGGGCAGCGCCTTCGGGCTGGCGGCCGCCGACGGTGTGACTCGCTGGCTGGAGGAGAGCGGGCGGGGATACGAGACCCCGGCGGGGCTGGTGCCGATCGTTCCGGCGGCTGTCGTCTATGACCTCGCGGAGGGCGATCCGCGCGCGCGCCCGGGACCGGATGCCGGCTATGCGGCCTGCGGCTCCGCGGCCGCCGGCGTCCCGGAGCGAGGCAGGGTGGGCGCGGGGACCGGGGCCGCGGTCGGGAAGATCCGCGGGCGGGAGCGCTCGGTGGCGGCGGGGATCGGCTACGCGGCGGCGCGGAGCGGCCGCGGCGAGACGGTGGCCGCGCTCGCGGTCGTCAACGCCTTCGGCGACGTGATCGGCGAGGACGGGCGGGTGCTGGCAGGGCCGAGGGGCGAGGAGGGGGAAGCGGCTGTTTCGACCGCCGGACTGATCGCGGCGATGGAGGGGCCGCCCGACTGGACGAAGCTCGAGGAGCGCAACACGACGCTCGTCTGCGTGATGACCGACGCGGCGCTCGACAAGGCGGCCTGCGCGCGCGTGGCGAGAATGGCGAGCGGCGGCGTCGCCCGCGCGGTGGACCCCGTCCACTCGGACGTGGATGGCGACGTCACCTTCTGCCTCTCGTCCGGCAGCGGCGCCACCGACCGCTTCGCGCCGATCGCGATCGGCACCATCGCGGCCACCGTCACCGCCGCGGCGATCCGCGATCGTCGCGTGGCCCGTCCGGCCGTGACCGTGCAAGCTCTTCTCCATGCCCGGCACCTACAAGACCGAGGCGGTCGTGCTGCGGTCGATCCGCTACGGCGAGGCGGATCGCGTGCTGCACCTGTACAGCGCCACCCGCGGGCGGGTGGGGGCGATCGCCAAGGGATCGCGACGGCCGCGGTCGCGCTTCGGGGGGCGGCTGGAGCCCTTCTTCCGGCTCGACCTCGTCCTCCACGAGGGACGGGGCGAGCTGGCCACCGTGACCTCGGCGTCGACCGTCGCCGCCCACCCCGGCCTGCGCTCGAGCGGGCCGGCGCTGATGGCGGCGGCGCGCGGCTGCGACGCGGTGCTGCGGCTGCTCGACTCCGCCGAGGCCAATGCGCCTGCCTACAACCTGCTCTGCCGCTATCTGGCGCTGCTCGACGGCGAGGAGTCGGCCGGCCGGGACGGCGCAGGCGATGGTGCGGCGGGGCTGGGCACCGCGCTCGCCTTTCGCCTCAAGCTCGCCCTGGCCGCCGGCTTCTCCCCGGAGCTCGCCTCCTGCGCGCGCTGCGGCGAGCCGGACGGGCTGGTGGGCTTCTCGGGCGCCGCCGGGGGGATCGTCTGCGCCGCCTGCGAGCGGGGTGCGTTCGAGCTCTGTGGCGAGGCGCACCGGTTCATGGTCGAGGCGCTGGGCAGCCCGCTGGCCTCCGCCCCGAGCGCCTCGCAGCGTGCCCTGCGCCAAGCCGAGCGCGCGGTCTCGGAGACGCTCGAGCACCACGCCCACGTGCGCCTGCGCGCGGCGGCGTAGTGGCGCCGATGGCCGGCGTCAGCGCGGTCGGTAGAGGCGCTCCGTCACCCGGAGCTGGATCGCCCGTGGGGCGCGGGTGGCGCGCATGACCCAGCGCATCGTGCGGCCGGGATCACCGAGCGGCGGCCGCGGTCGTAGGCGGCGAGCGACTCTCGCACGACCTGCTCGGCCGGGATCCGGCCGGGGACGACGCCCACGCGGCCGGGGTCGTAGCCGGCGACCTGCTGCCACTCGGTCGGGACCGGGCCCGGGTTGACGGCCAGGGCGCGGACACCGGTTCCCCGCAGCTCCGTGTGCAGGGCGTCGGTGAAGCTGATCACGAACGCCTTCGTGGCCGCGTACACGGCCTCGTAGGGGATCGGCTGCATGCCGGCGGTGGAGGCGACGTTGATGATCCCGCCGCGCCCTCGCTCGACCATGCCGGGGAGGAAGGCGTGGGTCAGGGTGACGACGGCCTCGCAGTTGACCCGCACCTGCTCGGCGTCGCGCGCGGGATCGTGGTCCAGCAAGGGGCCCGAGGTGCCGAAGCCGGCGTTGTTCACGAGCAGCTCGACCTCGACTCCTAGCTCCGCGACCCGCTCCGCCAGCCCCGGCGCGTCGGTGGCGAGATCGCAGGGAACGACGTGCGCGTCGGTCGGAAGCTCGGCGGCAAGGCGCTCCAGGCGGTCGGCCCGGCGGGCGACCAGGACCAAGGAGTGGCCGCGGGCGGCGAGCTGGTGAGCGAACTGTTCGCCAATTCCCGAAGAGGCGCCTGTGACTGAGGGCTGTTTCGCGCATCGCCTGACCCTATTCTCTCTTCGCGGTGCCCAATACAGCGAGCCAGTTGCCGGCAGTCTCCGCGAGGCCTCTCGAGGACCGGGTGCGCGCCTGGGAAGGCGAGTACCTGTGGGAGAGGGCGACGCCGTCCTACCCGGCGATCCGGCGCGAGCCGGAGCCGGACAGCGCCATCCGGACCCCGTTCCAGCGCGACCGTGACCGGGTCGTCCACTCGAAGGCCTTCAGGCGGCTCAAGCACAAGACCCAGGTGTTCGTCGCCCCCGAGGGCGACCACTACCGCACCCGGCTCACGCACACAATCGAGACCTGCGGCATCGCGCGCACCGTGGCGCGGGCCCTGGGCTTGAACGAGGACCTCACCGAGGCGATCGGCTTGGGGCACGACCTGGGCCACCCGCCCTTCGGCCACATCGGCGAGGAGGCGCTCGACCAGGCGCTGCGCGAGCGCGCCGGGCGGAGCTTCCGTCACAACCGCCAGTCGCTTCGCGTGGTGGACGTGCTGGAGCGGGAAGGGCGGGGGCTCAACCTGACGGAGGCGGTTCGCGACGGGATCCTCAATCACACCGGGTCGGAGCAGCCGGCGACGCTGGAGGGGCGCCTGGTGCGGCTGGTGGACCGGGTGGCCTACATCAACCACGACATCGACGACGCGCTGCGGGCGGGGATCATCGTTTCGGATGATCTGCCGGCGGCGGAGATCGAGCTCCTCGGGCCCACCGGCGCGCGGCGGATCGACAGGCTGGCGACCGACATCGTCGAGCGCTCGCGCGAGGCCGGGGACATCGTCCAGGGCGAGGAGGTCGGGGAAGCGATGCTGAGGCTGCGGAAGTTCATGTTCGAGCGGGTGTATCTCGGCGCCGAGGCGCGCAGCGAGCACGAGCGGGTGCATCGCACGTTGCGGGGGCTGTTCGACCACTACAGCGAGCATCCCGACGAGGTCCCCGAGGGTGCGGCGGGGGCTGACCAGATCCAGCGGACAACGGATTACATCGCCGGGATGACGGATCGCTTCTGCATCGCGACCTTCAAGCGACTGGCGCTGCCGGAGGAGTCGCGGCTCTGACGGGCGGCCGGTTCACGACCGAGACGATCGAGCGGGTAAAGGACGCCGCCGACATCGTCGAGATCGTCTCGGCCTACACCGACCTGCGCCGGGCCGGCGAGCGCTACACGGGGCTGTGCCCCTTCCACGAGGAGCGCACGCCGTCGTTCTCGGTCGATTCGCGGGAGAAGCTCTACTACTGCTTCGGTTGCGAGGCGGGGGGCGACGTATTCCGCTTCGTGCAGGAGAAGGAGGGGCTCGGCTTCGGCGAGGCGGTGGAGTCGCTGGCGGACCGCTACGGGGTGGAGATGGAGCGGGAGCAGGAGGACCCGCGGGCGGAGGAGGCGCGAAAGCGCCGCTCGAGGCTCGGGGAGGTGCTCGAGCGGACGGCGCAGTTCTATGCGCACTACCTGTGGGACTCGGGCGAGGCCGCCAAGGCGCGCGAGTACCTGGCGTCGCGGGGCCTGGGCGAGGAGGTGCTGCGGGCGTTCGGGGTGGGCTATGCGCCGAGCGCCTGGGACCAGGTGCTGACGCGGGGGCAGCGGGCCGGCTTCAGCGTCGTGGAGCTGGCGGCGGCGGGCCTGGTTCAGAAGGGGAAGCAGGGCGGCCACTACGACCGCTTTCGGGCGCGGATCATGTTCCCGGTGCGCGACGGGCGGGGGCGCGTGCAGGGCTTCGGGGCGCGGGCGCTTCGCCCCGATTCGAAGCCGAAGTACCTGAACTCGCCGGAGGGCGAGCTATATCGGAAGAGCCGCACGCTGTACGGGATCGATCGGGCGCGAGCGGCGATCGCCAAGGCGGGGCGGGCGGTGGTGGTGGAGGGGTACATGGACGCGCTGGCCGCTCATCAGGCGGAGATCGAGGAGGTGGTGGCGGTGATGGGGACGGCGATTACGCCGGAGCAGCTCCAGCAGCTCTCGGGCCACGCGGAGGAGGCGGTGCTGGCGCTGGACGCCGACCGGGCGGGGCGGGCGGCGATGCTGCGGGCGCAGCGGGTCGCCGGGAGTCGAAGGCTGCGGCTACGGGTCGCCGCGATGCCCGCCGGCGAGGATCCCGCGGACATGCTCGAGGCGGGGGAGGCGGGACGGATTCGGGAGGCGATCGAACAGGCGGTGGAGCTGCCGGAGTTTCACGTGCGGCTGGCGCTCGACGAGGCCGATCTGTCGTCGCCGGCGGGAAGGGACCGGGCGCTGGACGAGGTGGTGCCGGTGCTGGCGGCGATGCCGGAGTCGATCAGCCGCAACGAGCTGGCGCGGCTGGTGGGCGATCGGCTGGACGCGGACCCGGGGCTGGTGATGAGGCGAGTCACAGGGGAGCCCGGGCGCGGCACGGCGCCGGATGCGGGGACCGCGCCGAAGGCGGATGGGGGTGGGGATGGGCCGGGGCCGGCGCGCGCGGCTCCACCGCGGCCGCTGAGCTCGCGCGAGCATCGCGAGCAGGCGCTCCTGGCGATGTGCATCGCGGCGCCGGCGGAGGGCCGGGAGCTCCTGGAGCGGCTGACGGCGGAGCATCTGTCGTCGCCGGCGGTGGCGCGGGCGAGGGACTGGCTGGCGGAGCACCTGGAGGAGCCGCTGCGCGGCCTGCCGCGCGAGGACGAGGAGCTGGTCTCGCTGATCACCCAGCTCGTGATGAGGGCCGAGCGCGAGCCGGGGGGGCGCGAGGCGATGGAGCTCAACCTCCTCCAGCTCGAGCAGGTGATGATCGAGGGGACGGATTCGGGTCGCGCAGCAGGGAGGAGGGGACCCGCCGGTCGACCTCCAACGCCGCCGCGCCGACCTCGCGGAGCGAATCGCGCACTGGGAAGCGGCGGGGGCGGGCTGAGACGAAGCTCGCTGCGCGCCCTCCTGCCTAGACCCCGGTATCCGGGGTCTATCCAGGACGGCCCTCACTTTCCCAGCTGAAGCTCCTCTAGAGTTCGTTCGCCAGCCACCGCCAGCTGTGCGAGGTGGCGCAGCGGCTGGCACCCAGTCCGGGGTAGCTCAATTGGCAGAGCGACGCGCTGTTAACGCGAAGGTTGCGGGTTCGAGTCCCGCCCCCGGAGCTTGAAGCCGGCATCCGGGCCGGCTTCTATGTGATTAGGCGGCGAGCGCCTCCACCAGCGCGGCGCCCCGCTCTGCTCCGTCGTTCTCCCGCGCCCAGGCCGCGATCTCACGGGCTCGAGTCGCGAATCGCCTGTCGCCCAGGATCCGCCGCACGGCCCACCGGAGCGGAGCAGCACCCGTCAGCCGCCACGGCAGCATCAGCCCCGCGCCCGCCCAGGCCACCCGCGCCGAGTTCTCCGCCATGTCGCCGACCGCCGGGCAGCAGAGCACGGGCGCTCCCGCGCCCAGCGCCCGCGCCACCGTCCCGTGGCCCCCGTGGCAGACCACCAGCGCCGCCTGCGGCATCACCTGCGAGTACGAAAGCCAATCGACCACCACCGCATTCGCCGGCGCCTCCGGCAGGGGCCCGTCGGGCTCGCGCCGGTTCGCCGTCGCCACCACCCGCACCGGCTCGTCCGCCAGCGCCTCCAACGACGCCCTCAGCAGCCGCAGCTCCGGGTCCTGCGCCGTGCTCGACGCCACCAGCACCAGCGGCTCGTCCCCGTCCGGCAGCTCGACCTCGGGGTAGGGCAGCTCGAACTCCATCGGCCCCGTCACTCGCACCCCCGCCGGCCAGCGCCGCGGATACTCGAGCTGCGGGAAGGTCGCCACCAGCGCCAGCTCCGCGCTGATCCCCCCGTGGAGCCGATCCACCGGCCCCAGCCCCACCGCCGCCCGCATCGCGTTCATCTCCCGCCTGCCGCGCCTCAACCCCGCCGTCAGCAGCGGCAGCCCCGCCCGCCACGCCGCCCTCCCGACGGGCGTTCGCGGCGGCTGCATCCCGAAGGAGAAGAACGGCATCCCCGGCTGGTGCACGGGATAGACGTGGGGAATCAGCGTCGCCCGCCGCCGCCCCGCCTTCTCCGCCGCCAGCGCCGGCGCCACCGTGAGCACGTCGCTGACCACGACGTCCGGGCGAAACTCCTCCATCAGCGGCACGAGCGCCCGCGCCGCGTCCGCCGCCGAGGCGCCATCCGCCGATCCCGGCGCCGGCGGGGGGAAGGTCTTGTACTCCTGCGCCGCCGTGAACCCCAGGCCCGCCGCCTCGACAGGCTCCCGCCAGTGCTCCCAGGTCTCCACCAGCACCTCGTGCCCGCGCCCGCCGCAGCCCCCGCGCCAGCGCGATCGCCGGGAAGGCGTGCCCGGCGTCTCCGAACGCCGCCACCAGGAACCTCCGCCTCGGCGACCTCACTGCAACCCCCGTTGCGCGCCACCCTGCCTCACTCGCCCCCGGCGCCCCCGCGCGGTATCCCTTAGCCGATGCGCCGCCGTGATCGAAACCCCGCCGAGCGCCTCCGGTTCGCCGTCGAGGCCCTGCCGACCCGTACCAAGGAGGCGATGCTCAAGGGCATCGACTCCAACCCGATCATCGTCGGCGCCTACGTGGATCGCGACGGCGGCGTCTGCCCGATGCTCGCCGCCCATCGCAACGGTGGGCGCACGAGCCTGGCCAGCTTCGCCCGTTGCTGGGACCGCTACACCGACGCCAAGCGCCCCCGCCTGGCGACCCGCCGCGAGCTGCGCACGCTCCGCTCCCTGCTGGAGACGAGCCTCTCGGCCGACAATCTTGCTTCGCCCGGCTCGATCGCCGCGGTGGCCGCCCAGATTCGCTCCGAGCGGGCCGCGATCGCCGAGCGCGAGGCGCTCGCTGCTGACGTAGCCGAGCCCATAACCGCGCCCGACCTCGCCGACGCTCCAATCCGCGTGCATCGTCGCGTCGACACCGGCGAACGGCATCGTGCGCACGAGCTCCGCGACCGCCTGCGCTGGTCCTGGATGCGGCCGGCGCGACGGTACGAGGAGTACCGCGACCTGCTCGCCGCGGCCGAGGAGCAGCTCGCCGAGCAACGCTCCGAGGCGCTCAGCCGCCCAGCTGCTCGTCCGGCCGGGTGAAGACGATCTCCGGCACCAGGCACGCCGGGGAGGTATTGAGCAGGAATCGCACCGACTCCGCGATGTCCTCTGGCCGGATCATCTCCTCGGCCTGCACCCGCTCCTTCGCGAACTCGGTCATCGGCGTGTCGACGAACCCGGGACAGAGCGCCGTCACCTGAATTCCCTCGCCGGCGACCTCCTTCTGCGTCGCCTGGCTGAAGCCGACCACCCCGGCCTTCGTCGCCGAGTAGACGGACAACCACGCCTGGCCGATCTTGCCCGCGATCGACGCCGTGTTGACGATCAACGCCTTGCCGTGCTCGGCCCCAGCCTCGCGCAGCATCGGCAGCGCCTCGCGAGTGGCGACGACCACCGCCCGCAGGTTCACGCCGAGCTGCATGTCGAGGTACTTGGTGGTGATCTCGGCCATCGGCTCGCCGATCCCGACCCCCGCGTTGTTGACCAGGACGTCGAGCCGGCCGAACCTCTCCCGGTGGGCCTGCACCACCCCCGCCACCTCGTCCTCACCCGTCATGTTGGCGGGCGCTGCGTGCACGTCGATCCCGGCGCCGCGAAGCTCCTCCGCGGCCGCCTCGAGCTTCTCCGGGCGGCGCGCCGACACCGTCACCCCGTAGCCGTCCTCACCCAGCATGCGGGCGATCGCCAGCCCGATCCCGCTGGATCCGCCGGTTACCAGCGCCGCTCGCTCCGCCAAAGCCATCTCCTCTCCTCGCCTTCGGGAGCGAGACCCTACCGCCCGGTCGCTTACCCGGCGATTAGGCCACATCCCTAGGATTCGCGGGTGGCCGAGCGTCGGGACCGGAGCGCAGCGTGCGCCATCGCTGGACCGCGGCCGTCCCGCCTCAGGAGGATGGCTCGGCCGGGCCTGGTCGTGGCGACCGCCGTCGCGGCAGTCGTCGATGGGCGCCGGGTGCGGCGGCGGGGACAGCGACGGCGAGGAGACGGGGGTCAGTCCCGCCCCCGCGGCCTCGGACTTCCCCGCGGCGAACGGGAACACACTGACGCAGATGCTCCGGACCTCCGGCGCCCAGCAATCCAACCTGGTGGTGAGCCCGACCGCCGCGGTCTACGAGCGGGGCAAGAACCGTTTCGGCTTCGGCATCTTCACGGTTTCGCGCGAGCAAGTGGGCGACGCCCAGGTCGCAATCTACGCGGCGCCCAGCGGCGGCGGCAGGGCCGTCGGTCCGTTCCCCGCTCGGATCGAGAGCCTCGTGGTCAAGCCACAGTTCGAGTCGCGGACCACCGACCTCGACCCGGACTCGGCGAAGCTCGTCTACATCAGCAGCATCGAGCTCGACCGAGACGGCAATTGGGACCTCGTGGCGATGTTCCGCGAGGACGGCGGTTACACGGCCACATTCGTCCCCACAATCCAGGTGGGCGGCTCCAAGGCCATCCCGGCTGTCGGTGAGCGCCCGCCTCGGATCCATACCCCTACCGTCTCCGACGTCGGCGGTGACGTGGCGAAGATCGATACGCGCACCCCACCCGACGACATGCACAGGGTGGACTTCGCCGACGTGCTCGGCAAGGAGCCGGTCGTGCTCCAGTTCGCGACGCCTGCCCTGTGCGAAAGTCGCGTCTGCGGCCCAGTGGTCGACGTCGCCGAGCAGGTCGACCACGAGGCCGGCGAAGGCGTCAACTTCATCCACATGGAGGTCTTCAACGACAACAACGCCAGCGAGGGCTACCGCCCGCAGATGCTCGAGTTCGGCCTTCAGACCGAGCCGTGGCTGTTCGTGATCGACCGCGACGGCATTGTCCGCAGCCGCCTCCAGGGCGCCTTCAGCGCCTCCGAGCTGGAGAGCGCCGTGCGCCAAGTGGCCAGATAACGCCGCCGCCGATCCCGCAGTGCGCAAGCGGTTCATTGCAAGTGGGAGCGCCGCCTGGGGTACAAGCGACGCTCCCGGAGAGGACGCCATCCCGAACGGAGGCGACCCCTCGAGTCCCGCCATTGATCGCGCACTTCGACAGCACCCCGGCCGCTCCTCTATGGGATACCTCATGTCGCGCTGATCACCCTCGTGGGCCCGGGAGGAGGCCAGAGGTCTATCGTGAAATCCGGCTCAGCGAAGCCGCAAACACAGCATCCGGGCCGGTAGCTCAGTTGGTCAGAGCAGCGGACTCATAATCCGTCGGTCGGAGGTTCGAATCCTCCCCGGCCCATCGCATAGCCAAGCGGGTAGCGCCGTCCTCCGGGGCGGCGCTTCGCGTACCTGAGTCCATATTGAGTCCATCAGCGCCCGGCGCGCGTAGCTACTTCGCTGCCGCTGTTCGTCCGAAGCGGGCTATTTTGGAACCGTGACCGGAACCTCTCCGTTCGATGAGCTCCTCGCCCAAAGCCGGGAGCTTGAGGCTCGGGCCCGCCAGATCCAGGCCGACAGCGAACTCGGGTTGACGGAGGCGGAAATCGACGATCTAGTCGGCGCGTATCACTCTTGGCTCGCCCGGGCGCTCGAAGCGCTGCCCGAGGACTATCGCGATGCATTTCGCTTCGAGTACGAGGGCAATTTCTTTCAGCACCGGATTAAGAGCTTCTTCGAGTCGCCGGGCGAGCCGAACCCTCTTTACGACCCAGCTAACAACCCCTTAGGGCTCTCTCGGTGGCAACACCCGTTCGATGACCGCTTCCGGGGACCGCTCATGGAGCAGCGGCGCATGCTCACATCAGCCAAGGAGGAGGTCGAGGGGGAAGGCTCATACCGGCTCTCGCTGGACCTAGTCGAACGGCTTGCTCGCGGGCTCCCTGACTTCCTTGTGCCTTTGTCGAGCCGATACGACAACCGGCCGCCCTTCGTGATTGAGGATGAGTATGACCTCCAAGACCTGGTGCACGGCCTGCTCAAGATCTTCTTTGACGATGTTCGAGCTGAGGACTTCGCGCCGGAGCGCGCCGGCGGTCGGTCCCGCATCGACTTCGTCCTCAAGGCCGAGAAGACAGTCGTTGAGGCGAAGATGACCAGGCGTGGCCTCGGAGCGCGGCAGATCGGAGAGCAGTTGATCATCGACATCGAGCGCTATCGCTCACACCCGGATTGCTCCGCTCTGGTTGCAATCGTCTATGACCCTGATAGGCATATCTCAAATCGCAGGACGCTTGAAGCCGACCTAAGCGGTGTTCGGGATGGGCTGGCCGTGCGCGTCCTGGTGGTCCAGTAGCGGCGGTATCGCTTCTCGTCCAAAGCGGCTGTTTGACGCCTAGGCCTGAGCGGGCCCATGGATCTGCCTAATCATGCAAAAGTGTGCGCGACCTGCCGACGACAAGAGGAGGCTGATGGGCACGATCACCACAGATGACGGCACCGAGATCTTCTACAAGGACTGGGGGGAGGGTCAGCCGATTGTTTTCAGCCATGGCTGGCCGCTTTCGGCCGACGACTGGGACACCCAAATGCTGTTCTTCCTCCAGCACGGCTACCGCGTCATCGCCCATGACCGGCGCGGGCACGGGCGCTCCACGCAGACCAGCGACGGTCACGACATGGACCACTACGCCGACGACCTAGCTGAGCTGACTGCCCATCTCGATCTCCAGGACGCCGTCCACGTTGGACACTCCACCGGTGGCGGCGAAGTCGTGCACTACATCGCCCGACACGGTGAGAGCCGCGTGGCGAAAGCGGTATTGATCGCTGCGGTGCCGCCGCTCATGGTGCAGACCGAGGCCAACCCCGGCGGCCTGCCAAAGAGCGTCTTCGACGACTTCCAGGCCCAGGTTGCCGCAAACCGGTCCGCGTTCTACTGGGACGTGGCGTCGGGCCCCTTCTATGGCTTCAACCGGGCCGACGCGGAACCCTCGCAAGCGATCATCACCAACTGGTGGCGCCAGGGAATGATGGGCGGGGCGAAGGCACACTACGACGGCATCGTGGCCTTCTCCCAGACCGACTTCACCGAAGACCTCAAGAAGATCACGGTGCCGGTCCTGGTGATGCACGGCGACGACGACCAGATCGTTCCTTACGCCGACTCCGGGCCGCTGTCCGCTGAGCTCGTGCAGAACGGGACGCTGAAGACGTACAAAGGATTCCCCCACGGCATGCCGACCACCGAGGCCGAGACGATCAACGGTGACCTGCTGGCCTTCGTGCAGTCCTGACCGACTCGGCGGCTGGGCATCGGCTTTGGGTCATGGGACGGGCTGCGCTTCCGCCGCTTTCCATGCAAAGCGACTACTTCCCATGGGCGGAGTTAGGCTCGCGCCGTGCCCGAGCTTCGCGGCAACAAGGCGATCGAGGATGCCGCCATCGCTTACGTCATGCAGCGCGAGCGCGAGGCCGGACGCGAGCCGATCGACACGCGCTACATCGGAGCGCCCGCAGACATCGAAAGCCCGCCGCGTTTGATCGAGGTCAAGGCGGTCGGGAAGCCGTCATGCCGGGGTGATGACCTCTGGCTCGAAACGCGCCAGGTCGAGGAAGCCCGGAAGAACCCCGAGGCGTACTTCCTCTACCTCGTTGAGAACGTCCGGCAGGGTGACCCCGCCGCGTTTACCTTGCGAGTGATCGGCGGCGACCAGTTGCGGCGCGTCCTCGAACGGGCGCGGGAGAAGCACTACTTCGAGGTTCCGCTCCCGGTGGGCGAATACGACAAGGGGGCAAACGGTCAGGGCAGCTACTCCCGCAGCCCGGCGGCTTTGAGGGCTTCGTCCACATCCAGGTAGGTCTGGACCCGAATCACTTTGTCTCTCTCGAAGCCGCATACGACGCAGTAAGGAGACTCCGTCTCGACCCCGCTGCCCTTGCCGCGTGCGTGCAGACGACCGGTCGCGAGGACCCGGTCGCCGACCTCGCGGATCTCAGCGAACTCGACGCGCCTCTCTTCGAAAACGTCGTCCAGGTCGCGCCACAGATCACGGACACCCTCATGTCCCCGATACACGGTCGCCTTTCCCCCAAGCATCATCGGGACGGCGTCGTACCACTCCACGGCAGCGTCGAGTTCCTCAAGCATCGCTTCGAAATCTTGGCGGTCGAATGCATCAACCGCCCGGTTGAAAACCTCGATGTTCTCCTGCGACATCGCCTACTCCTTGAGCCCGGCGGCTTCGAGGGCGTCCTGCTTATCTTGATAAAGGCATATGCGCAGGATTGCCCCGTCGCGGATTGTCCAGACCAGGGTGATACGGGCTGTCGTCTCGATTCCGTCGCGTCCCCTTGTGTATCCCGTCTGCGGCACGATCACGTCGTCATCGACCTCGATGAACTCTTTCGGCTCGATGCGGATCGACTCGAAGGTGTCGCCGAAGTCGTCAAAGAACGGCCGCGCCTGATCGAGCTTGTAAACGCCCCGTTGCGGGCCGACCCCCCGCGACCAGTCGAGTTCGAAGTCCGGGGCGGCGTAGCTCAGCACGGCATCCAGGTCCCCCCGGTTGTAGGCGTCATATGCGGCCCGGACGATCTCCACGTTCTCCTGCGACATCACTTACTCCGAAAGCCCGGCTGCTTCGAGGGCCTCCTCGCGGTCGCGGTAGGCATCGACACGCACGATCAGTCCGTCTCGAAGGGTGAGCACGCCGAAGCGGGGTTCGGTCAGCGTCATCCCGCTGCCCTTCCACTTGGCGGTGATCTCGCCTGCCACGAAGACCTCGCCACCCCCGAGGTCCGACAGCTCGTTGAAGGTCCAACCGAAGTCGTCGGTCGCGCCCAGAAACGCATCCCAGGCTTTCAACCAGCCGAGATGGCCGCGGGCGGTACCGCCCTCCAGCGCGGCGGGGACGGCGTTGTACTCAACCTCGGGATGGAGGAAGGCGAGCACCGCCTCGGTTTCGGGGTCGAGATCATCTCCTGCCTCCAGTGCAGGGGCGCTCGGCCTTGGGTTCTTCCAGTAGGCGTCGAAGGATCGCTGCCCCGCCTCGTAGAAGCGCCGCACGACCTCCACGTTCTCGTGCGACATCGCCCGCGCAGTATCTCGCGCCGAGGGAGGTTGGCTCGGGCCGCCCGCCTAGGCCAGTTTCTTGGCCGCCTCCCCCGCCTCGCCGTGCTTCTCGATCAGCCAGAAGTGGGGGCACTCCTTGACCACCGCTTCGACGTCGGGGGCCACGTGGCCCGGCGCCACCGCAAAGCGGTTCGGTCGCGAGCGGGCCTCCCGCCACTCCCTTCCAGACAGCGGCATGCGGGCACCGCAGTCCACCCGCCAGCACTCACACCGGAAACCGGCTGTCGGATGGCCGCTCTTCATCCACTCCGCCTTGCGCTCGTTGAGGTCCCGGCACCAGTCCTCGTTGTAGGCAATGCGCTCCTCCCGCGACCCAAGTGGCGGCTGAAACGACGACATCGCCCGCGCAGTATCTCGCGCCCGGCGGTAGAGGAGGACACGCACGTTCCGCTAGGTCCCTGCTGCAGTGAAAGGGCCCGCGCCGGTGCTGATGGTGCGGACCCTTTCCTTGGGACTCGATCTACGCGGTCGGATGTGCGCAGGGAGGGCGCGTAGATCGGTTGTCCGAAACGTAGCAGAAGCTAGGGAAGTGTTAGACGAAGTGGTCCGAGAAACGCCGAACTTGCAGGAACCGAGGGGGAGGCGCCCAAGCTTTGCCCCGTGGACCGCGAGGGTGGGCACATCGCCACGTCTACGCATCCACAAGATGCGCCACATGGCGCGCAGGGGCGTCAGGTGAGCGCCCTACTCTCGCAGCCCGGCGGCTTCGAGGGCCTGCTCCTTCGTCCAGTACTCGCGGCCCCGCGCGACCTTTCCATCTCGGACCGTGTAGAGGGCGGCAAAGGTCAGGTCGACTTCGACCCCGCTCAGCTTGGCGCGTCCGCCGAACCGAACGACCGCAACGGCCTGGTCCTGTCCCGCGTCGATCACTTCCAGCGGCTCGACCTTGAGGTCATCGAACGTGTCGAACCAGTCCTGCAGGTAAGCGCGCATCTCGGCCTTCCCGTGAATCGGGCCGTGGTCATCGGGCGCGCCCTCGACCGCCCGGTAGTCGATGTCGTCCGTCCAGTACTCGTCGAGAAATGCATCCAGGTCGCCACGGTTGTAGGCCACCACCGCCTCTCGGACGCTCTCGACGTTCTCCTGCGACATCGCCTACTCCGAAAGCCCTGCGGCTTCGAGGGCTTCGCGATGATCGAGGTAGCTCCGAAGCCGGATCACCTTGCCGTTCTTGAAGTCGACCACGGAGGCATGGGGCGAGTCGGTCTCGGCCCTGCTCTCCCTGCCACGGGCGCGGATGCGTCCGATCGCGACGATGCGGTCGCCCAGGTCGCGGATCTCCGGGTACTCCTGGTGGGTCTCGCCCAGAGCCTCGTACACGTCTCGGATCGCCTGGCGGAAACCCTCGTGTCCTCGATACACCGCCGCCTCGCCTCCCAGCCCCGTGAGGATCGCCGAGTGCCACTCCACCTCGGGGTCGAGCTCCTCCAACAACGCGTCGATGTCTCGGCGGTTAGCCGCCTCGATCCCGCGCTTGAAGGCATCCACGTTCTCCTGCGACATCGCCCGCGCAGTATCTCGCGCCGAGGGGGGAGGGTTGCGACCACGTGCCGCGTGCTCCGCACACCGTCCCGGCTTGACCACTGGCTCTCCAGGGGTGTAGGGTCGGCTCACAGGCAAGCTGGCCAACCGAGAGAGCGATGGCAGATCTAAGCGTCGAGTGCGGCCGCTCGCGCAAGTTTGGTGCCTGGATCGGACCTGAGCGCACCCCGACCGACGCAGGCCGGGCGCTCATAATCCGTCGGTCGGAGGTTCGAATCCACCCCGGCCCATGCCCGTCAGCCCCGGGTCAGGGGTTCAGCCGGAAGATGTTCTTCGGGGTGCTGAAGTAGATCGGGCCGCCGTCAACCGGCGTCTCGAGCGAGAGCACGGGGTTGGGATGGTCGTAGAACGGCGCCCGCGAGGCGATGCCAGTCCGCGCGGAGGTCAGCGTGGCGCGGCGGATCGTCCCGGTCTTGTAGTCGCCGAGGAAGAGCCGGCCGTCGCTCGAGAGCCCGCACTGGCGGCAGAAGGCGGCCCCGGTCAGCGCCGGTGTCGTGGCGAAGAACAGCTTCGGCAGCACCGGGCTGGGCCCGTCCTGGTTCGTGTTGAGCGGCGCTGGGAGCGGCGGTCCGCACGTCTGCGACGGCCCCCAGCCGAGGTTCGCCAGCGTCAGGGGAATGAGATTGACCTCGTCGTTGCAGGCCGGTCCGTTCTCCGTCTCCCAGAGGCGCTCCGTCTGCGGATCGAAGGTGAACCCGAATGAGTTGCGGATGCCGTAGGCGACGATCGGGCTGCCCGCGAGCGGGTTGTCCGAAGGCGCAGTGCCGTCCGCGTTCAGCCGCAGCATCTTCCCGGCCAGGCTGGCCAGGCTCTGGGCGAGGGGCGGCCTGCCGACTTCCCCGACGATGGCGTAGAGCTTGCCGTCGGGGCCGAACATGATGCGTCCGCCGTTGTGGCGCCCGGCGGTCGGGAAGCTCCGCAGGACCGTGAAGCCGCCGCCGTCGCTACGGATGCGCAGGAGCTGGTTCGTTGCCCTGCCCGAAACGGTGCGGGTGACGAACGCCCAAACGCGAGTGTTCTCGGGATAGCTCGGATGGACGGCCAGGCCCAGCAGCCCCTGCTCGCCGACGCTCGCAACGTTGGGCACCTTGAAGAACGGCGTGCTCGTCTTGGTGGCGAGGTTGATGCGACGGATCGTGCCCGTGAAGCGCTCGCCGTAGAAGATATGGCTGCCCCCCGGCGTCACCGTGAAGGCAGCGGGAAAGGCGAGCGTGGAGGAGGAAACCGGTCGTGCGGTCCCCGCCAGGGCGTTCGTGGGCACGGCGAGGAGGACGAAGGCAACGGCGAGGGCGGCCGACACCGACAAGCGCTTCATATCGTCACTCCTTCCGACCCGGGAGGGCCGCCGACACTAACACGGCGGCCAAAAGGCAGTTTGCAGGTGCTGATCCGGCTATGGCCGGAGCGGGGTCACGCACAACAGAAGAACGCCGCCCGCACAGCGAGCGGCGTTCTCAAGTAGGCCGCCTATCCCAAAAACCCAAGCAAGCCTATCTGCTGTCCCTAATCGGCCGCCACAGCGATTCCTTTAGGGCGCCTACCGCGCTTTGGTCTCACGTCCAGCGGATAAGTCGCCGTAATTGCTGGGGGAGTCGGTCGCTACCCTGCCGCCGATGCAGCCGGAGGGCGGGCAGTCCACACGTCGAGGCCCAGCGGTGGCGGTGGCGGGCCTACTCGGGCTGCTGGCCGTGATCGTCGCTCTTGCCGCCCTGTTCGACCTAGGGCCCTTCGACAACGGGGATACGACGTCGTTGAGCAAGGCCGAGTTCACCGCCAGGGGCGACGAGGTCTGCGAACGGGCGCACGATCAGTTCGCCGAGCTTCAGAAGGAGTGGCCCAACAGCGCTGAGGGGGCGGTCGCGCTGACCCAGAACCTGATCGAAGTCTCGGAGAACGAGTTGAGCCAGATCCGAGCGCTCGACGCTCCGCCAGAGGCGCAGGAGGCGCTCGACCAATACCTGCTGGCGCGCGAGCAGGGAATCAGCTTGCTGGAGCAGGGCCTCGAAGCGGCGCAGGAGCGGGACGCGGGTGCCTACGCCGCGGCCCAGGCCGAGGTTGCCGCCGGCCAGGTCCGTCGCCTGAAGCTCGCCCAAGCAGTGGGCTTCAGCGAGTGCAGCGTGGTGCAGAGCGGCACCGCCGGCGGGTAGGCGGAGGATCAGCTGCGCCGAAGCCGGCGTCGCCGCCGGCGCCCGCCGCGCTCGCGCTGGGCCAGCCAGCCGAAGCCGATCGTCATCGCCAGGTTGCCTGCCCCCGCCAGCCACATTCCCGCCCTCGCACCAGGCCGCGAGAAGGCCGGGGATCGCGACCACAGCGCGTCGGTCGCCAGCTCGGTGCCTCGCAGCCAGGCCAGCGCCCACCAATCCCGCGGGTCGCCACGTCGATCCGCAACGGCGTGAGCAGCGGCGAAGGTGAGCCAGATCGGGCCGCAGCGCCGGAACAGGTGCTCGGCGTCGGGCGCCGGCGCGTCGTGCCCGAGGACGGCGAGCGTCGAGCGGGGCGCCAGAATCGCCGCCGACCCGAGCACGAGGTCGAACGCGATCATGTTGCGGTTGGTGAGGAGCAGGGCCTGCTCGGCGTCCACGGGACGATCCAACCACATCGCGAAGCCGGGTGCCGCCGGGGCGAAGGCCCCGGTCGAGGGCTAGCAGGGAAAACCCCAGCTGGGGCGAATCATGCCGCCGTGAGCAAGACGGCCACGAAGTCTCGCCCGGCTCAGTCCCGGACTCGCAGCGCACAGTCGCGTTCGTCCCGCAACGGCCGCCAGGCGCGGCCGAACGGAAAGACGCTCTCCACCTACATCAGCGAGCGCTTCGACGAGTTCTCTCGCTCCCAGAAGGACGTCGCCCGCTACATCGTCGACCATCTCGACGAGGCTGCGTTCCAAACCGCGGAGGAGCTCGCCCGGCGGGCCAGCACCTCCTCCTCCACCGTGGTCCGCTTCTCGCAAGCGCTGGGGTTCGAGGGCTATCCGGAGCTCCAGCAGGCGGCGATCGAGGAGTACCGCAACCGCGCCGAGGAGCAGGACGGCGCCGGCCAGCTCTTCGACTTCGACCACTCCGAGTTCGAGTCCTCGCTGGCCGCGGACCACGCGAACGTTGAGGACACGGCCCGCAATCTCACCCGCGAGCAGGTCGAGGCCTGCGTCTCGGCGCTCGGCTCGGCCCACCGCGTGATGATCGTCGGCGTCGATCAGATGGCCTTCTTCGCCAGCTACCTGCGCCACCTCCTGGCGCTGCTCGACATCCGTGCCGAGGTGGTGGCGAGCCCGCGACAGGACTCGATCACGCGGCTCAGCCGGGTCGACGAGGGCACCTTGGTGATCGCCTTTTCCGCCGGACGCGCCCACCCGCTGGTGGTCAGGGCGATGAAGCTCGCCCGGCACCGCCGCGCCCGCACGCTCTCGATCAGCGACGCCACCCTGTCGGAGGTCGGCGAGCACGCTGAGCTGACGCTCTACTACTCCTCCAACAGCCCCTCCTTCACGCGGTCGAACGCGGCTCTGCTGGGTGTCGTCCAAGCGCTCGCCCACGGCGTCTATGCGCGCGACAAGGCAGCGTTCAAAGACCGGATCCGCGCGTTCAAGTTGAAGTAATCACCAGGGCGCCCGGGCGCTCGGCTACGTTGCCGAGTAACTCCGCCGAAAGCCTCGGCCTTCGGCCTACGTTTTCGGCGGGCTTGGGCGCCTACCTGACCCGGCAGGTCCACACGAAGTTACCGCGACTTCGTCGCTAGCCCAGACCGGCGCTGGCCGGCTCCACGGGCGCCGCGTATATTTGGGGAGCGATGGCGGAAAGGGCCACATTCCGTGTCAAGCGTGGGCTCGCCGAGATGCTCAAGGGCGGGGTGATCATGGACGTGACCACCGCGGAGCAGGCCCGGATCGCCCAGGAGACCGGGGCCGTCGCGGTGATGGCGCTGGAGCGCGTCCCGGCCGACATTCGCGCCACCGGCGGCGTCGCGCGGATGGCCAGCCCCAGGGTGATCAAGGAGATCCAGGAAGCCGTGACGATCCCGGTGATGGCCAAGGCGCGCATCGGCCACTTCGCGGAGGCTCAGGTGCTCCAGTCGCTCGAGGTCGACTACGTCGACGAGTCCGAGGTCCTGACCCCCGCCGACGAGGCGCACCACATCGACAAGCACGCGTTCGAGATCCCGTTCGTCTGCGGCGCCACCAACCTGGGCGAGGCGCTGCGGCGGGTAGGCGAAGGCGCGGCGATGATCCGCTCGAAGGGCGAGGCCGGGACAGGCAACATCGTGGAGGCGGTCCGTCACCTGCGGGGGATCGTCGGCGGCATCAGGCAGCTCGGCACGCTGGGCCGCGAGCAGCTGCCGGCGCAGGCCAAGGAGCTGGGCGCGCCGGTCGAGATCGTCGAGGAGGTGGCCGACGGCGGTCGGCTTCCCGTGCCGCTGTTCTGCGCCGGCGGCATCGCGACGCCCGCTGACGCGGCGCTCGTCATGCAGCTCGGCGCCGAGGGGAACTTCGTCGGCTCGGGGATCTTCAAGTCCGAGGACCCCGAGCGGCGAGCGCTGGCGATCGTCGAGGCGACCACCCACTTCAACGACCCGGAGCGGGTCGCCGCAGCCTCGATAGAGCTGGGGGAGCCGATGCGCGGCGACGACATCGCGCAACTCGCGGCCGAGGGGGAGCTGCTGCAGCAGCGCGGGGTTTAGTGGTCACCTGATGGACACTCCGCCGCCGCCCGAGCCTCGGGGGGCGGCCCGGCTTCGGATCGGCGTGCTGGCCAGTCAGGGCGACTTCGCGGCCCATGCGGCGATGCTTCGCTCGCTGGGGGCGGCCCCGACCGAGGTGCGCACGTCCGAGCAGCTCCACGACCTCGACGGGCTGGTGATTCCCGGCGGCGAGAGCACCACGATCGCGAAGGCGATCGAGCGCGACGGGCTCGAGGCGGCGATTCGGGCCCACGCCGGTTTCGGCCGTCCAATCCTGGGAACCTGCGCGGGAATGATCGTCTGCGATCGCGAGCACCTAGGGCTGGTGGACGCGACGGCTCGCCGCAACGCGTTCGGCCGCCAGATCGCCAGCTTCGAGCGCGAGCTCCAGGTCGGCGGGCTCGGCCCCGACCCGATGCGCGCGGTTTTCATCAGGGCGCCCTGGATAGAGGATCACGGCGCCCAGGTCGAGGTGCTGGCGAGCGTCGACGGCCACCCCGTGGTCGTCCGCCAGGGTCGGATCGTGCTCTGCGCGTTTCATCCGGAGCTGACCGACGACTCGCGTTTGCACGCGCTGCTGATGGCACTCGCCACCTCGGCCCGCGAGGACTCGGCGACCGACCGGCAACCGGCGACCAGCAACGAGCTGTGAAGGACCCCCGTGTCGACAGCCTGGCCCGGATCCTGGTCCACTACTCGACCGAGGTCACGGAGGGGGAGACCTGCCTGATCGAAGGGCCCTCCGCCGGCGAGCCCCTGATCGCGGCCGTGTACAAGGAGGTCCTCGAGGCGGGCGGGCATCCGGTGGTCTCGATCTCGACGGAGGGCCAAGCCGCGACCTTCTTCAAGCATGCCTCGGACGCCCAGCTCGAGTGGGTCTCGCCACTGGCGCAGTGGGCGGCCGACGCGTCGGACTGCCGAATCGGGATCGGAGCGGAGACGAACACCCGCGAGCTGTCCGGAGTTCCTCCGGAACGCCAATCGCGGCGCCGTAAGGCGACTCGGCACCTGATGGAGACGACCTTGCGCCGCGACGCCGAGGGGACGCACCGGTGGGTCTACACGCTGTTCCCGACCAATGGCTACGCCGCCGACGCCGAGATGAGCCTGGCGGAGTTCGAGGACTTCTACTACGGAGCGTGCCTGGCAGACGACCCAGACCCGCTCGGGGCCTGGCAGCGCGCGTCGGAGGAGTGCAAGCGCCTCGCGGACTGGGCCCAGGGCCGCGAGCAGGTGCGGGTGACCGCGCCCGGCACGGATCTGGAGCTTGGGATCGCCGGGCGAACGTTCATCCCCGCCGACGGCAAGCGCAACATGCCCGACGGCGAGTTCTTCACGGCGCCCGTGGAGGACTCGGTCCAGGGACAGGTCAGCTTCCACCTGCCGGCGATGGTCGGAGGGCGTGAGGTGGCGGGCGTGCGGCTTCGCTTCGAGTCCGGAAGGGTGGTGGACGCCAGCGCCGAGCGCGGCGAGGAGTACCTGATCAGCCTGCTCGACACCGACGACGGTGCCCGCCGGCTGGGCGAGCTGGGCATAGGCACGAACTACGGGATCGACCGCGGGACTCGCGACGTCCTGCTTGACGAGAAGATCGGCGGCACCGTGCACATGGCGGTAGGGGCCAGCTACCCGGAGTGCGGAGGAAAGAACGAGAGTGCCGTTCACACCGACCTGGTCTGCGATCTGCGGCGTGGCGGCCGAATCGAGCTGGACGGCGAAGCGTTCCAGGAGAACGGGCGCTTCCTGGTCTGAAATCCGACACCCAAGCTCCGCATCTATTTTCCGCAACTTTTCGGCTCCCAGGCTGTTTTGGGGGACGCGACACCATCAAAGGCTTCAGTGCCAGGGGCTTGGTGTCGGATCAAAGCAATGGGATGCCGATGCCATAGGCGGCCGGGCCGGGGCCCGGCCGCCGCAGGTTTTTAGGCGGGTCATGGCGGCCGGGCCGGGGGCCTGGCCGCCTGCACGTCCAGCGCAAGCCGCCTCTTACTATTCGGCCCATGTCCGGCCACTCGAAGTGGGCCTCGATCAAGCACCGCAAGGCGGCCACCGACGCCCGGCGCGGCCAGCTGTTCACGAAGCTCGCGCGCGCGGTCACCGTCGCCGCCCGCGAGGGCGGCGGAGATCCCGAAGCGAACTTCGCGCTGGCCGCGGCCGTGCAGAAGGCGCGGGACTACTCGATGCCCAAGGACAGCATCCAGCGGGCGATCGATCGGGCCACCGGTGCGGCCGGGGGCGCGGAGGAGATCCAGCGGGTGCTGTACGAGGGCTACGGGCCGGGCGGCGCGGCGATCCTGGTCGAGGCCCTGACCGACAACCGCAACCGGACCAGCGCCGACATTCGCCACGCCTTCGACAAGCACGGAGGGAGCCTCGGGGAGCCCGGCTCCGTGGCCTGGGTGTTCGAGAAGCGCGGTGTGGTGCTGATGGACGCGGGGCGGTACTCGGAGGACGACCTGATCGCGGCGATCGACGCCGGCGCCCAGGACGTGAGCGCCGAGGGCGACTCGCTGAAGGTCGTCAGCGCCGCCGAGGACCTGGCCGCGGTCAGGGAGGCGCTTGACTCGGCAGGAGTGGAGATCGAGTCGGCCGAGCTTGACGATGGAGCCGAAGAGCGTGGTGGAGGTGGAGGCGGGCGACGCCTCGGCCCTGATCAGGCTGATGGACGCCCTCGACGACCAGGACGACGTGGAGGCGGTGCACGCCAACTTCGACATCCCCGCCGAGATCCTCGAGCAGGCTGCCGCCTGACGGCGGCTCGCCGGGAGGCATCCGGGCACCGACTCAGAATCAGTAGGCATGATCGTGGTCATGGGCATCGACCCGGGCGTCGCGAACACGGGCTTCGGCGTGGTGAGCGCGGCCGGCTCCAAGATGACCGCGCTCGACGGCGGGGTCATCGAGGCGTCGCCGGACGAGGCGGTCGAGGGCCGGCTGGCGCGAATCCACGAGGCGATTTCCGAGCTCTTGGACAGCCACGAGCCGGTCGCCCTGGCCCTCGAAGAGGTCTACTTCGGCAAGAACGTGCGCTCGGCGATCGCAGTCGGCCAGGCGCGGGGGGTGGCGCTCCTGGCGGCCGGCCAGCGCGGCGTGCCCTGCTTCGGCTACACCCCGCAGGCGATAAAGATGGCGGTCTGCGGCAGCGGCTCGGCCGCCAAGCAACAGGTGCAGCGCATGGTCGGCGCCCTGCTCGGCCTGCCGCAGCAGCCGGTGTCGGACCACGCCTCCGACGCCCTCGCAGTGGCGATCTGCCACGCCGGCCACACTCGCCCCGCGCGTGCCCTAAAAGCCACGGAGCCCGAGGTCCGGGTCGGATGATCGCCTCGGTTCGCGGCGAAGTTCTGGTCCGGCGCCCCGACCACGTGGTGATCGAGTCCGGCGGCGTCGGCTACCGCATGGCGGTCTCCGCGGAGACGCTCAAGTCGGTGCCGGCGCGGGGCAAGCAGGCAACCCTTCACGCCCACCTGGTGGCCCGTGACGACTCGCTGTCGCTCTACGGGTTCGCCCACGAGGAGGAGCGCGACCTCTTCCTCCATCTCACCTCGGTCTCGGGAATCGGTCCCAAGGTGGCGATCGCGATCCTCTCGGGAGGGGCGCCACGGGAGCTCTTCCGGGCGATCGCCGCCGGGGACGCGAAGCGCTTCCAGGCTGCGCCCGGAGTCGGCAAGCGAACCGCGGAGCGGCTGATCGTCGAGTTGCGCGAGAAGGTGGCGGGGGAGCTCACGGAGGGCATCCCGGCCGGCCACGGGGCCGAGGAGGGCGACCACCATGGCCTCGCCCGCGATGGGCTCATGCACCTGGGCTACACGCTGACGGAGGCCGAGCGGCTGCTCGATGGCGCGGAGGGCGAGAGCGCCGAGGAGCTGATCGGCGCCGCGCTTCGGCGCGCCGCCGACGGCAGCGGGGCGAGGACATGAGCATCTCTCGCGACCCCGGCATCGAGCAGGCCCAGGAGGCGGCAGGCGCCACGGCCCGCAGCGAGGCCGAGGAGCGCCTCGCCGACGCCCGCTTGGCGGGCGACGAGGAGGATCTCGACCGCTCGCTCCGCCCCAAGCGCCTGGGCGACTTCGTCAACCAGGAGCAGGTGACGGCCCAGCTCGAGGTCTTCATCGAGGCCGCTCGGCGCCGGGGCGAGCCGCTCGACCACGTGCTGCTCGCCGGTCCGCCCGGGCTGGGCAAGACGTCGCTCGCCAACATCGTCGCCGCCGAGCTGGAGGCGCCGCTGGTGCAGACGGCCGGGCCGGCGCTCGAACGCAAGGCCGACATCGCGGCCTTCCTCACGGCGCTGGAGCCCGGCTCGGTCTTCTTCATCGACGAGGTCCACCGCCTCAGCCGGGCGATCGAGGAAACGCTCTACCCGGCAATGGAGGAGCGTCGCCTTCCGGTTGTGCTCGGCCAGGGCGCCGGCGCGCGCACGGTGACCCTCGACCTGCCGCCGTTCACCCTTGTCGGCGCCACCACCCGCACCGGGCTGCTGACCACGCCGCTTCGCGACCGCTTCGGGGTTTGCCACCGGCTCGAGCACTACGACCCCGGCGATCTGGCGCAAATCGTGCGCCGCTCGGCCGGCATCCTCGGAGTCGAGGTGGAGCCCAAGGGCGAGCGGGCGATCGCGGAGCGCTCCCGCGGCACCCCGCGGGTGGCCAACCGGCTCCTGAAGCGAGTCCGAGACTTCGCCGAGGTGCGTGGCGCCGGCGTCGTCACCGGTGAGGTCGCGACCGAGGCGCTTGGCCTGCTCGAGGTGGACGCGGTGGGGCTCGACCGCCACGACCGCGCCATCCTGGACACGATCGCGACCAAGTTCTCAGGTGGGCCCGTGGGCCTCTCGACCCTGGCCGCCGCCGTGGACGAGGAGCAGGACACGATCGAGGACGTCTACGAGCCATACCTCCTCCAGCAGGGCCTGCTCAAGCGAACCCCCCGGGGGCGGGTGATCACTCAGCGCGGCTTCGAGCACCTGGGCGTGCCCGTTCCGGCCGGGGCCGCGAGCCTGTTCTGAGGCCGGCACCGGCGGGCGGGGCCTGCCTGACCCCGGCGCGGCCGTTTACTACCCTCTCGACGTGCCTTTCTTCATCTGCCCGAACTGCGGCAACCGCGAGATGTCGAGCGAGCGGACCGCGGGGATGTCGAACCGGCCCAAGGCCTGCTCGCGGTGCGGCGGAAGCGATCTGTTCGAGCTCCTGGACGACTACTACCCGGCCCCCGAGGCGGCCTTCTTCGTCTGCGACAAGGACGGGCGGCTGCTCGACGTCGGCAGGGGAGGCTTCGAGCTCACTGGGCTCAAGGACGCGCAAGTGATCGGCCGTCAGGTCCAGGACGTGCTCGGGCTGCATTGGGTCGAAGAGGGCGACGGGGGCCAGGCGGCGGACACCGACAGGGACGGCACCACCGACCCGATCGAGACCACGCTCGAGTGGGGCGTGCGCTCGCTCGGCAAGCGCGTCCGGGTGAACGCCGAGGGTGACCTTCCCGCGGAGGCCGTTGCCGACGTCTTCCCCGGCTACGACGACGACGGCGGGCTGCTGCTGGTCCTGACCCCGAGGTGAGCGACGCCGATGGGTAGGCGGCGGCGCAGTCTCCTGATCCTCCTGTTGGTCCTTGGGCTGACGGCAGCGTCGGCGATCGTGATCGCGTCGAAGCCGACCGTGCTCGGCCTCGACCTGCGCGGCGGCACCCAGCTCATCTACCAAGGCGAGGAGACGGCGCGAACCCCCGACGATCGGCGCCGACGAGATCGACCGCGCGATCGAGATCATCCGCGAGCGCGCCGACAAGCTCGGGGTCTCGGAGCCGGAGATCTCGCGCCTCGGGGAGAAGGGGATCCAGGTCGGGCTGCCCAACGTCCAGAACGCCCAGCAGGCGATCGACCAGATCGGGACTACCTCGCAGCTCTACTTCTACGACTTCGAGGCCAACGTGGTGCCCCCGCCCGGGCAGGGCCTGCCGAAGGACCCAGCTGCGGAGGCGAACCCCAATCCGAACGTCTACAGCTTCCCCAACCTCTACGACGCGGTCCAGTTCGCCTCCAAGCAAAAGCCCGAGTGCGTAGAGGATCAGTGCACGACCAACGGGCCATCCCACTACCTGTTCGAGCGCAGCTCCCACCAGCTCCTGGCCGGCCCCGCGGCGCAGCGGACTGACCTGTTCCTACAGTTCCGCAACGAGAGGCAGCCGCCCGGCTCGCAGATCATCGCGGTGCCTCAGGGGACGGTCGTCGTCCAGCAGGAGTCGGAAGACCCGACCCTCTCCCAGAGCCTCAGCGAGGTCTCGGCATCGGCGCATTACGTGTTCGAGGATCGCCCGGCGCTCTCCGGCGACGACATCACGAACCCCGAGCAGCAGCTCCGACCCGACCACCAATCAGCCAAACGTCACCTTCGACTTCACCGACAGCGGTCAAAACGCGTTCCAGGACGTCACCCGGACGATCGCGCAGCGGGGCGCGGCGACCGCGCCGGTGGGGGCGGGGGTAAACCCGGCCACCGCGGAGCAGTACTCGCAGCACTTCTCGGTCGTCCTGGATGGCCAGGTCGTCACACAGCCGATCATCAACTTCGCCGAGAACCCGGATGGGATCGACGGGCGTACGGGGGCGCAGATCTCTGGCGACTTCACGATCAGCTCCGCGCAGGACCTGGCCGAGTTCCTTCGCATCGGGGCGCTGCCGATCAATTTGCAGCTCGAGAGCCAGAGCACTGTCTCGGCGACGCTCGGCCAGCAGGCGCTCGACCAGGGGCTCCGGGCCGGGATCGTCGGCCTGATCCTGGTCGTCTGCTTCCTGGTCGCCTACTACCGCGTGCTCGGAGTGATCTCGACCGTCGGCCTGGCGGTCTATGGGGTGATCTTCTTCGCTCTGATCAAGTTGATCCCGGTCACGCTGACCCTGCCGGGGATCGCCGGGCTGATCCTGACCATCGGGGTGGCGGCCGACGCCAACGTCGTCATCTTCGAGCGGATCAAGGAGGAGGCGCGCGCGGGGCGCTCGACGCTGTCGGCGATCGGCCAGGGCTATCGCAAGGGGATCGCGACGATCGTCGACGCCAACGTGATCACGCTGTTCACGGCGTTCATCCTCTTCGTGCTGGCCACCGCGGGCGTCAAGGGGTTCGCGTTCACGCTGGGTGTCGGCACGATCGTCTCGCTGCTGACGGCGGTGCTGTTCACCCAGGCGATTCTCGGCTCGCTGGGCCGCTCGCGGCTGCTGCAATCGCCGCGCGCGCTGGGCGCCGGGGAGCAAAGGGTGCGCTGGCGCTTCGACTTCTCGGGCGCCAGCCGCTGGTTCTTCTCCATCTCTGGGGTGATCCTGGCGATCGGCGGGGTGGCCTTCGCAACCAAGCAGCTCAACCTGGGTATCGACTTCACGTCCGGAGCGAAGGTCACCGCGAGCCTCCAGCGGGAGGCGAGCGTGGACGACGTACGCTCCGCCCTCGTCGACGCCAACGTCGACAATGCGTCGAGCGCCGAGATCCAGACCGTCGAGAACCCGAAGCTGGGCCCGAACGTGATCGAGATGCAGGGCAAGATCCCGGTCGACCAGGTCAACAGCTCGGTGAGGGACGCGCTCGAGCAGGGCTTTGGGCTGCGCGGCGGCAGCGACGGCTTCAACAGCCAGAGCGTGGGGCCCACCTTCGGCGCCCAGGTGGCGCGCAGCGCGGTGATCGCGATCGTCTTCTCCCTGCTCGTGATCTCCGCCTACGTGGCGATCCGCTTCGAGGCCAAGTACGCGATCCCGGTGATCATCGCCCTCACCCACGACATCCTGATCACGGGGGGCATCTACTCGCTCACGGGCCGGGAGGTGACGAGCGGCACCGTGGCCGCCTTCCTCACCATTCTCGGATACTCGATGTACGACACGGTGATCGTCTTCGACCGGATCCGGGAGAACGTCCCGCGCATGCCCCGCGCCGCCTTCTCCCAGATCGCCAACAAGTCGATGAGCGAGGTGCTGACCCGTTCCCTGATCACCGGCCTGTCCACCGTCTTCCTGATCACGGTGCTGTTCGTGTTCGGCGGCGCCACGCTGAAGGACTTCGCCTTCGCGATGGGGGTCGGGGTCCTCTCGGGTACCTATTCGTCGATCTTCATCGCCACGCCGGTGCTCACCCATTGGAAGGAGCGCGAGCCCGCCTACCGGACGCGGCGCGCTCACCTGATCGAGGAGATGGGCCGCGTGCCCACCTTCCCCGAGGACAACGTGGTCGCCAGGCTGGGCTCCGGACGGGCGAGCCGGCGCCCGCGGCGGCGCCGTACGGGGTGAGACGGCCACCTCGCGGGCGGGCACGCCCACGGCCAGTTGAGCCAGAGCCGGTCGAGCCTCAGCCCGTCGAGCCCGTGGAGCCGGTCCAGCCGCCCGCAATCGCCGGCGCCCCGGGGCGATGGCGCCGAGGCAGAGGACGAAGCGCCCGGGCCGGAGCCACTCGCCACCGGGGCGCCTGGCGAGCCGACGCGTCCGGCCCGTCCCGAGGGCCAGCGCAAGCGGCGCTCCCAGCAGCGCCGCCGCCGCAAGCACGGGAGGAATCGATGAGCGAACCCACGGCCAGGCAGGCGGTCAGCTGCTGATGGCGGCGGTCGTCTGGTTCACAATCGGGCTCGCGATCTGGCACTTCACGGTGTTCGTGCCCGATCGCTTCTGGGGCGGGATCGTCGGCGCGCTGCTGGGCGCGGTCGCCGGGGCCATGGTCACCGGGCGCGATCGCGCAGATCGCCTCCGGCCAGAGCATCGGCCAGACGGACATCGCAACCGCCCTGGTCGCAATCCCCGGGCACCCTGATCGGCCTGGCGGCGATCTACGCCCTCGGCATCAGCAGGGAGGAGCCCGAGGGGGTCTAGGTCACGCCGCTACTCCGCCAGGCCGGCGGCCTCGAGGGCCTGGTTCCGGTCGGGGAATGGACGCTTCCTCACGACCTTCCCAGCGCAGGTCGAAGACGTGCGCGGACGGTGGTCGAGCTCGATTCCGCTCCCCTTGCCTCGCCCGCGCTCGTAGTGCACGACCACAACTGATCGACCAGCGTCGATAATCTCCTCCGCCTCGGCCGTGTAGCTCTCCCAGGCTCCAAGCCAGCTGCGTGAACCACCTGCGGACCTCCTCCCGGCCCGACGTGTGCCGGCGCCGAGACGTTCCCGGGGTCGTTGCCACTCAACGTCTTCGCCAAGGAACGCCAGGCTCGTTTCGAAGTCGCCACGGTTGAAGGTCGCAGGCATTGACGGACATCGCGACGTTCTCCTGCGACATCGCGTTGGTCAGTATCTCGCTCTGGGCCGGGGGAGAGTTCCGTCCCCGCCCGTTCTTAGCCTGGCCGAGTGCCTGGCAGCAGGTCCGATTCGAATGCCCCCGCACGAGCCTTCCGGCTCGAGCCGTATTCGTACGCCGAGGTCAGGGCGCTGATGGAGGCGCTCGCGCTCGCCGAGCCGGTGGCGGTGACGCTGGTGCGACGCGGCTACCGGACGGTCGACGAGGCGCGGGCCTTCCTGGAGGCGGCTGAGGTGCACGATCCGTTCGAGTTCGACTCGATGGAGGAGGTGACCGAGCGGATCAGGAGCGCGATCGCCGAAGGGCACACGATCACGGTCCACGGCGACTACGACTGCGACGGCGTCTGCTCGACCGCGATCTTGGTCCGCGCCCTGCGCGAGCTGGGGGCGAGCTGCGACTGGTACATACCCGACCGGCTCGGTGACGGCTATGGGCTGACGCTCGATGGGGTGGAGAAGCTGGCCGCCCGCGGCACCGGTCTGCTGTTGACGGCCGACTGCGGGATCACCTGCGCCGACGAGGTCGCCGCCGCGCGCGCCGCCGGAATGGAGGTGATCGTCACCGATCACCATGAGCCCGGCGAAAGGCTGCCGGACTGCCTGCTCCTCCATCCCCGCCTCTCGAGCTACCCGTTCGGGGAGCTGTGCGCGACCGGGGTCGCCCACAAGCTCTCGGCGGCGCTTCTCGGCGCCGAGCGGGCGGCCGACGATCTCGACTCTGGTGGCGCTGGCGACGGTCGCCGACCTCGTCCCCCTGCAGGGCGAGAACCGGGCCCTCGTTCGCGCCGGCCTCCAGATGGCGCGCCAGGCCCGGCGGCCGGGACTTCGGGCGCTGTGCGCTGCGGCTGGGGTTCAGCCCGAGCGCCTCGACGAGGGCGACCTCGCCTTTCGCCTCGGCCCGCGGATCAACGCGGCGGGCCGTCTGTACCGGGCGGATGCCGGCGTGGAGCTGATGCTCACCGCCGACGACGGCAGGGCGACCTCGATCGCGATCGAGCTCGACCGCATCAACCGCGAGCGCCGTGACGCCGAGCGGCTGGTGCTCGACTCGGCCGAGCGGGCGCGCGCGGCTCTCCCGGCCGAGCTCGCTTCCGCCCCCGCGCTGGTGCTCGCCGGCGAGGAGTGGCATCCGGGCGTGGTGGGGATCGTCGCCTCGCGGCTCGCGGAGCGCCACTGGGGGCCGGTCGTCCTGATTGGGATCGACGGTGAAGGCAAGGGCAGGGGCTCGGGGCGAAGTGTTCCGGGCTTCGACCTGCTGGCTGCGCTGGACGCCTGCGGGGAGCACCTGCTGCGCTACGGAGGCCATCGCGCTGCCGCCGGCCTGGAGATCGAGGCAGGCCGCGTGGAGGACTTCCGCGCCGCCTTCGTCGCGCACGCGAGCGCGGCGCTCGGCGAGCGCGACCTCGTTCGCACGGAGGACATCGACGCGGTGGTGGGGGGCGAAAGCCTCGGTCACGATGTTGCCGAGCAGCTCGAGCGGCTGTCGCCGTTCGGGATGGGCAACCCCGGCGTGCGACTGCTCGTGCCCTCGGCGCGGGTGTGCGATGTGCGCGCGATGGGCGACGGAGACAAGCACGCTCGCTTCCGGCTCCAGAGCGGCCCCCGCAGCGCCCTCGGGGTGGCGTTCGGGGTCAACGGCGAGCTGTCGCGACCTGAGCTTGCGGAACCTCTGGATGTCTCCGTGAAGTTGGAGCTCAACGAGTGGAACGGGGCGGTGGAGCCTCGGGTTGTCCTGGGGGAGCTGTACCCGGAGGCCACCGCCGCGGAACCCGAAGAGCGGCCATATCCCGCGGACCGGGAATGGTGGCGCCGGCTCGACGCTGAGCGCGAGGCGCCGCTCGACGATTGGCCGCCGCCACAGGTCGTCGATGCCACGGAGGCATCTGATCGCCGCCAGGTCGTGGATCGGCGCGGCAGCTCCGGCGTGGCCACGGTGGCCGCCCTTGCCTCCAGCGGCGCCTCGGTGCTGGCGCTGTGCGCCGACGCGCTCCGCCGCTGTGAGCTGGTCGAGCACGCCGCGGCGCCGGCCCGCTTCGGGGGCGGACGGGTCGCGCTCGCCTCCGGGCGGCTTTCCGACGACGCCGGCCGTGCGGCCATCGCTGAGCTGGTCGACTCGGGCGGCGGCGTGGCCCTGGCCGACTGGGCCGCACTGGCGCGGTTGCCCTCGATGGGGGCGCGCTTCGAGCACCTGGTGCTGATCGACCCGCCTCCCTTTCCTCACCTGGAGCGGCTGGCGTCCGCGCCCCCAAGCGCCCTCGACGGGCGATGCGGCTTCCTCCACTTGGCCTGGGGGGAGGCCGAGATCGAGTTCGCGCTGCGCGTCCACGAGGGTGAGTGGCCCCAGCGCCCGGCGCTGGTATCGCTCTATAGGGCACTGAGCGATCCCGGTGGAGGCCCTCGCGGAGCCCTGGAGGGCCCCGGGCGCCATGCCTGCTCCCCAGAGGTGGCCGGCCGTCGCTTACGCGTGCTCGAGGAGGCGGGCGCCGTTCGCTGGGAGCAGTCCGACACCACGCCTGCCCTCGGCGTCGTATCCTCGGAGGCGAAGGACCTGGAGCAACTCGAGGCATTCGTCGCCTACCGCGACCGCTACGAGGAGGGCAGGCGATTCCTAAGCAGGCAAAGACAACCGAGCTAGAGCGAGCCCGAGGGCTCCGCGGCGGCGCGCGTCGAAGCTGGCCGGGCGCCGGCCCAACGGCGCCATGGTTCCCGCCGACCGCCGGGGCCATACCCGCGTCGGCGCCGGCGGCGGCGAGGGCCCGCCCGTGGCGCCGCTCACCGACCGCGCTCAAGCGTTGGCCGACGAGGAGCGCGCTCTGCTCGGCGACCTCCTGGCGGTGATCGAGGAGCACAGCGTCGATGGCTCGAGAAGGATCGACACCGCGGCCACCGAGCGCGCCTTCGCCTTCGCCTGCGAGCGCCACGCCGACCAGCGGCGGCGCACCGGCGAGGACTTCATCACCCACCCGGTGGAGGTGGCGAAGATCTGCGCCGGCCTCCGCCTGGACACGGAGACCCTTTGCGCGGCGCTGCTGCACGACACCGTCGAGGACACAAGCGCCAGCCTGGAGCAGGTCGAGGGGCTGTTCGGCGACTCGGTCGCGCAGCTCGTCGACGGGGTTACCAAGCTCACCGAGATCACCTTCCAGAGCCGCGACGAGAGCCAGGCCGAGAACTACCGAAAGATGATGGTCGCGATGGCCACGGATCTGCGGGTCATCCTGATCAAGCTCGCCGACCGGCTCCACAACATGCGCACCCTGTCGGGGCTGCCGAAGCAGAAGCAGATCGACAAGGCCCGCGAGACGCTCGAGATCTACGCGCCGCTCGCCCACCGGCTGGGGATTCACGCAATCAAGTGGGAGCTCGAGGACCTCTCATTCCAGCGCCTGCACCCGCGGAAGTACGAGGAGATCAAGAAGCTCGTCGCCCAGCAGCGCGCCGAGCGCGAGCGCTACGTAGACGACGCCGGCCGGTTTCTGAAGGGCGAGCTGAACCAGGTGGGCATCGAGGCCGAGATCTCAGGCCGCGCCAAGCACTTCTACTCCATCTACTCGAAGATGACCAAGAAGGGCCGCGAGTTCAACGAGATCTACGACCTCACCGCGATGCGGGTCCTGGTGGGCTCGGTCAAGGATTGCTACGGGGCGATCGGGATCATCCACTCGATCTGGAAGCCGCTGCCGGGGAGGTTCAAGGACCTGATCGCGACCCCGAAGATGAATCTGTACCAGGCGCTGCACACCACGGTGATCGGCCCCGAGGGCCGGCCACTCGAGATCCAGATCCGCACCCCGGAGATGCACGAGACGGCCGAGTACGGGATCGCCGCACACGTCATCTACAAGGAGGGCGCGCACCTCAAGGGCGACCCCGGCAGGGAGAAGATGACCTGGCTGCGGCAGCTGCTCGAGGTCGACGGCGACCAGAACCCCGCCGAGTTCCTCGAGTCGCTGAAGGTGGACCTATTCGAGGACGAGGTGTACGTGTTCACGCCGAAGGGTGAGGTCAAGAACCTCTCCGCCGGCTCGACGCCGCTCGACTTCGCCTACGCCGTTCACACCGACGTCGGCCATCGTTGCGTGGGGGCGAAGGTGAACGGCAAGATCGTCCCGCTGCACTACCAGCTCAAGTCCGGCGACATCGTCGAGATCCTGACCGCGAAGCAGGAGCGGGGCCCCTCCCGCGACTGGCTGGCGGTGGTGCGGACCAGCCGGGCGCGCAACAAGATTCGGGCCTTCCTGAAGCGCGAGAACCGCGAGGACGCTGAGCGGACCGGGCGCGAGCATCTCCAGGACGCCCTTCGCAAGCGGGGCCTGCCGCCGCAGCGAATCGCCGCCTCGCCGCTGCTCGCCGACGTCACCCGCGAGATGGGGTTCCGCAAGGCCGACGACTTCTACATCGCGATCGGCCAGGGGAAGATCGCGCCGAAGACGGTCGCCAACAAGGTCTTCCAGCGCCTCAAGCAGGGCGAGGCGGTGGCCGGCGACGAGACCGAGGCGCGCCTGGCGAGCGTGCTGGAGGGGCGCGACGAGCGCCAGCGACGGACCCAGGAGGCCTCCGACTACGGGATCGACGTGAAGGGCGTCGACGACGTCATGGTCCGGCTCGCGAAGTGCTGCCGTCCGGTGCCGGGCGACACGATCGTCGGCTACGTCTCGCTCGGCCGCGGGATCACGATCCACCGCGAGGACTGCAGGAACATGACCGCCCTGCGGAAGTCGCCGGAGCGGTTCACCCAGGTCGCCTGGCAGGGAGACAACGCGGCCTCCTATCGGGTTGAGCTCCAGGTGGACGCCTATGACCGAACCCGCCTGCTGGAGGACCTCTCGCGGACCTTCGCCGAGGCCGGGGTCAACATCATCGATGCCTACTGCTCCACCAGGCACCCGATGGTCAAGAACCGGTTCGTGGTGGAGGTCGGCGACGGGGAGCAGCTGCGCCAGTGCATCGGGCGCCTCCGCAATGTCGACTCCGTGTTCGACGCCTATCGCGTGACGCCGACTGGCTAGGGCGACCACAAGGCCGCCGGTCAGCGTCGTGGTGCCGTTTCGCGGTGGGCGAGGCGAGGCCGAGCGGATGCTGGAGGCGCTGTCGCGCGTGAGGCTACGAGAGGACGACGAGTTGATCGTCGCCGACAACAGCGTGGGAGGAGCGGTCGCGGAGATAGCCGGCGAGCGCGTGCGGATCGTGCGGGCGACGGCGGAGCACTCCTCCTACCACGCCCGCAACGCCGGGGCGCGATTGGCCGCCAACGACTGGCTCCTGTTCGTGGACTCCGATTGCACCCCGGCGCCGGGGCTCCTGGACGCGTACTTCGCCGAGCCGGCGTCGGACCACTGCGGGGCGGTCTCGGGCTTGATCGTCGGCGACCCCGCTCAACGAGGCTGGCTCCCCAGGTACGCGAGATCGCGGTCGTTTCTCAGGGTGGACCGAGGCCTGCTGGGCCACGAGGCGACGCCGGCCGGGAACGTGCTCGTTCGCCGCGCCGCGTTCGAGGCGGTGGGCGGCTTCGAGGAGGGGATTCGGTCCGGAGGGGACGTGGACCTCTCACGCCGCCTGGCCGCGGCCGCGTGGGTGGTCGAGCATCGGCCTGCCGCGGTCGTCACGCACCGCCATCGCGCGAGCCTGCCCGGGTTTGTGGGGATGATCGCCCGCTACGGGGCGGGCGCTCGGTGGCTCAACCAGCGCTATCCGGGCTCCTCGCCGCGCTGGCCGCTGCTCGGTGGGCTTCGCGGCACTGCCTGGGACATCGCTCGCCTGGCGCTTCGCGGGCGGCTCGAACCGGCCCTCTTTCGAGCCGTCGACGGCCTGGGCCTGATCGCCCACAACGTCGGCTACCTGGCGAGCAACCGGGCACCCCGCGCGAGCTAGCCGGACAGCTCTCGCACCGCGGCGCGGATCGCCTCGGCGGTTCGCAGGGCGTGCTCCTCGCTCTCGTACTTCTGCCGCGGCCAGAAGAACCCCTTCAGCCCGTCCTTGCGGTTTCGCGGGACCAGGTGCACGTGGAGGTGGGGGACGCTCTGGCTGACCACGTTGTTGAGCGCGATGAACGCGCCCTGGGCGCCCATCGCCGAGCGGATGGCCGCCGACAGCAGGCGAGCGTTCGCGAACAGGGTGCTGAGCAGGCCGTCCGGCAGGTCCCAGATCGTCTCGTGGTGGTCGCGCGGGACGAGCAGCGAGTGACCCGGGAACAGCGGTCGGTTGTCCAGGAAGGCGAGCGAGCTCTCGTCCTCGAAGACGACGTGGCCGGCCTCGTCGCCGGCGACGATCGCGCAGAAGCGGCAGCCTTGGGTCGCTGACGGCGACTCAGGCAACGATCGTCAGCGCGCCGGGCTCGATGCCGATCTCGAGCTCGCCTCGATCGCCGATGTAGTCCCCGTCCACCTGAACCGGGAAGGGGCGGATGCTGCCGGCGGTGTCGCGCGAGACCGATTCGAGGCGGGCCTCGGTGACGCCTTCGCAGTGATCGATCTGCCGATGCCCCGAGGCGCGAAGGCCGTCCAGCAGCACTCGCGCCGCGATCGTCGGCACGTCGCGCTGCGCAGCGCGGCCGAGCATGGCGGCCGACAGGGTGCCGTTGTCGAGCGCCGCGCCCTCGCAGACCCGCAGGGGCTGGCTGCCGAAGTAGGTGAACGGATCGGAGTTCTGGACGATCGCCGTCACCCCCTCGGCGGAGTGGCCGTCGGCGTCGAGGCGCATCCGGATCGGGTTCCGGAGGTAGTGCCTGTAGAAGCCGGAGACCGCCGCCCAGGTGTAGAACCAGCGCCCGGCGCGGGCCTTCAGGCGCGGGCTGGAGTCCACCTGCTTGGCCGCCGTCGCGTCGAGGCCCGCTCCGCAGGCGAACACGAAATGGCGGCCGCTGGCGAGCCCCAGGTCGATCTTGCGGGGCCGGAAGTCGTCCGCGATGCCGAGCAGATGCTCGGTGGCGTCCACCACGTCGTTGGGGATCCCAAGCGTGCGGCAAACCACGTTGGTGGAGCCGCCGGGGAGCACCGACACCGGGACATCGGTGCCGGCGAGGCCGTTGGCGACCTCGTTCAGCGTCCCGTCGCCGCCGAAGGCGACCACGACGTCGTAGCCGCCCTCGCGGGCCTCGCGGCCGATTTCGATTGCGTGGTGCTGCGCCTCGGTCGAAACCGCCTCGACGTCGTAGCGGCCCTGAAGCGCGTAGACGACCAGGTTCTTGAGCCGGTCGGAGACCGTGGTGGCGTACGGGTTGACGATGATCAGCATCCGCTTCTTGCGGGCGCGCTCCGTTGACCGGCGCCCGTTCGCGGATGCCTCGGCGCGGGGTGGGGCCTCGATCGTGATGGAGTCGGCGGGCACTGAGCCTTCCTCCGGCGCCACGTTACTCGACCCCTCGGAAGCGAACCAGGTCGCCGTCGTGAGACTCCCGAACGCGGTCCTCCTCGGCCAGCAGGTCGAGGTGGCCGATCACCTCGGAGAGGGTCAGGAACGCCTGGGTAACGGCGACGTTGCCCCACAGCTCCTGGGCGATCTCGTAGGCCGTGCGGGGGCGCTCGCTGATCAGGCTGAAGATCTTCTCGGCACGGCGGCGGTGGAGCGCGAAGCGCTCGTCGATCAGCGCCCGATGGTCGACGATCGGCTCGCCATGACCGGGAAGCACGATCTGCGCCGGCAGCTCCCGGGTTCGGCGAAGCGACTCGAGGTAGTTCATCAGCGCCCGTGGACGCTCGTCCGAGCCGTCGAGCGAGCGGGAGATCAGCGGGTTTGAGGAGATGTGGGCGATCAGGTGGTCGGCACAGAGCAGGATTCGCCGGTCGGCGTCCCAGAACAGGGTGTCGGAGGGGCTGTGGCCAGGGCGGTGCTGGACCTCGAGGGCACGGTCGCGCAGGCGAAGCTCCTCTGCGTCGTGAAGCGGCCGCGTCACATTGGCTCGCGCGCCCCAGGCGCGGAAGCTGCGGGAAACGGAGCGCAGCGCCGTGACCACGTCCTCGGGGATCCCGTGGCGGAGCATGAGCGAGGCCGCGAACTGATCCTCGAGCTCGACGTCGTCGCCGAAGTTCTCGATGAATGGAACCACGACGTCGATCGCCGCCACTTCGGCTCCGGAGCGCGACGTGATGATCTCGACCAGCCCCAGGTGGTCGATGTGCTGATGGGTGAGGACGATCAGCTCGATCTCCTCGAGCGAGCGCCCCAAGGCCGAGAGCTGGCGCTCCAGCTCGTCGAGCGACTTGCCGGAGTTCGGACCGGTGTCGATCAGGGTCAGCGGCTGGTCCTCGATCAGGTAGCAGTTGACTCGCCCCACCGCGAACGGGGTGGGGATCTGAAGCCGGTGGATGCCGGCCTCGGCGGCGCGTTCGAGCGCCTCCTCCGGGGTCACGACCGGATCAGAGCCAGCACCTCGTCGCGCTTTCGCTCCATGTCCTCGCGCGAGACGAGCGACTCGAGATTGAGCCGCAGGAGCGGCTCCGTATTCGAGGGCCGCACGTTGAAGTGCCACTCCGGGTAGTCGACGGAGACCCCGTCGAGCCAGGAGACCTCGCCGTCGGAGTAGCGCTCCGCCAGCTCCCGCATCTTGGCCTGCTGGTCGGCGACCTCGGAGTTGATCTCGCCGGAGATGAAGTATCGCCCGCGAAGGGCGCCCACCAGCTCCGACAGCGGCCGGGTCTCGACCGAGAGCAGCTCGAGCACCAGAAGCGCCGGGATCGTTCCGGAGTCGGCGCACCAGAAGTCCCGGAAGTAGTAGTGGCCCGAGACCTCGCCGCCGAAGGCGGCGGTGCGCTCGCGCATCCCGATCTTGAAGAACGCGTGCCCGACGCGGTTCACGTACGAGCTGCCGCCCCCCTCGCGCACGGTGTCGGGGACTGCGCGGCTGGCGCGAACGTCGTAGAGGATCGTCGCGTCGGGCTCTCTGCTCAGCACCTGCTGGGCGAGGAGCGCGGTCAAGAAGTCGCCGTCCACGAACTCGCCGCGGTCGTCGATGAAGAAGCAGCGGTCGGCGTCTCCGTCCCAGGCGATTCCCAGGTTCGCCCCCTCCTCGAGCACCTTGTCGACGATGAACTGCCGGTTCTCGGCCAGCAGGGGGTTCGGCTCGTGGTCCGGGAACTCTCCGTCGGGGACCCAGTATGTGGTCACCAGATCGAGACCGAGACGCTCGAGCAGGGGGCCGACCATCGGCCCCGCCATCCCGTTGCCGCCGTCGACCACCACGCGCATCGGCCTGACACGGCTCGGGTCGATGAATCCCAACGCCCGATGGTGGAAGTCGTCGTAGACGTCCACCGCCTCGACCGATCCTCCGCCCGGTGGCTCCGGCAGCCCGGCCTCGATCGTGTCGCGCACGTCGCCGATCCCCGCGTCGCCGGAGAGCGCCAGCGCACCCTCGCGGACCAGCTTGATGCCCGTGTAGGCCTTGGGATTGTGAGAGGCGGTGACCATGGCGCCGCCGTCGAGCTCGCGCGAGCCGACCAGCTCGTAGAGCATCTCCGTGGCGATCATGCCGGCGTCGAGGACGGCGCAGCCCTCCGCAACCAGGCCGTCGCGCACCCGGCGTGGCCATCTCCGGCGCCTCGACCCGCATGTCGCGACCCAGTCCCGACCCGCAGCTCGCCGGGCTCCTTGGCCCGCAGGCCGGCGAGCACCCGGGCGAAGGCGCGGCCGACGAGCCAGGCGGTGTCGCCGTCGATCTCCTCGCCGTACAAGCCTCGGATGTCGTAGGCCTTGAAGATCCCGGGAGGGACCGCGATCAAAACGCGCCCTTCAGCGCCTCGTAGCTCTGCTCAAGCGATTGCGGCATCACTCGCGTGTCGGCGAGCACCGGCATGTAGTTCGTGTCGCCCGCCCACCGGGGGACGACGTGCAGGTGGATGTGGCCTTCATATCCGGCGCCGGCCACCCGCCCCTGGTTGACGCCGACGTTGTAGCCGTGCGGCTCGTACTTTTGGTCGAGCACAGCCATCGCCTGCTGCGCCAGGGCCATGAGCTCGGCGACGGTGTCGGCGTCAAGCTCCTGGAGGGTCGGCAAGTGCTCGTAGGGAGCGATCATCAGGTGGCCGTTCGTGTAGGGGAACAGGTTGAGGATCACGAAGCAGCGCTCGCCGCGGTGGACGATCAGATTCGCTTCGTCGTCGTCCTCAGCCGGCTTGGTGCAGAAGATGCACTCCGACTCGGTGTCCTTCGACGCGTCCCTCACGTAGGGAAGGCGCCACGGCGCCCAGATCCGGTAATTGGCCACACCTCGCATCGTATGCGTCAGGCCACGGGACTAGGCCGCTAACAGGCGTCAGTGAGGGTCAGTCGGGGTCAGTCCCAGACCCCTCCCGTACCCACGCCGTACCCACGGAGACGTAAGACCAACCCCGAGAACGGAGGATGAGATGACCCGCGACGAACTCACGGACCGCATCATCGAGTTATTCCCGGCCCGAGCAAATACGAGCGGGCCGCTCCGCCAAGCGACCCGCCAAGAGCCCCGGTCATGGGCAGGCGGGGCCCCAACCAATCGCCTACCCGAAGCGCTCCGGGGCGAAACGGCGAAGATGGCTAACCCCGCGCGCCATGTTCATCGATGTGTACAGACCAGCTCTGAAGAGCAATGCAACGAGTGGGCGTTGACCCCTCTGGGCGCTTGCGGACCGTGCTGGTGCTCTGGTGAGCGCCCTACTCCCGCAGCCCGGCGGCTTCGAGGGCTTCGGCTCGGTCGCTGTACTCGCTGATGCGGTAGAGCCTGCCGCCTTGCAACTCGTAAACCCAAAAGCCTCGCTGGTCGATCCCGACTCCGCTCCCCTTGCCCGCGCCCCGGAGGCGAATGGCGCTAAATGCACGGTTCTCTGCCGATGTGCTCTGGACCTCCTCCGCCTCCAACGAGAACGTGTCCCAGGCCTCAAGCCACCGCTGCGTGTACTGACTGACTGCCTCCGGGCCGCGGTAGACGGCGTGCTCCTCGACGGGCATGTACTCCACCTCAGGGTCAAGCTCCGCGGAGAACGCGCCCCAGTCGCGCTTGTTGAATGCGGCAAGGAGCCTCCTCACCGGCTCGCCGATCTCCACGTTCTCCTGCGACATCGCCTACTCCGAAAGCCCCAGGGCTTCGAGGGCTTCTTCCGCGCTGAGATATGCCCGCCCCCTTCGGAGCAGGCCGTTCTCGACCTGGAATACGTATCCGATCGACCGCTCGACCTCGACGCCGCTGGCCCCACCAGTCGCTCGGATCCGTGCAAGCGCAAGAACGGAGTCGCCGAGATCGCGCATCTCGGCGACCTCAATGTCGAAGCTCCACAGGTCGTGGTACTCGTCCCAAAAGCGTCCCAGCTCGGCCTGTCCCCTGTACACGGTCTCCGCTCCCTCGACCTGCCTCTGGATTGCGGAGGACCACTCCACCTCGGGATGCATCGGTGCCAGCCAGCCATCGCGGTCGCCACGATTCCACGCACGAAAAGCCGTCTCGACCATCTCCACGTTCTCCCGCGACATCGCCCGCGCAGTATCTCGCGCCCGGCGGTAGAGGAGGACACGCACGTTCCGCTAGGTCCCTGCTGCAGTGAAAGGGCCCGCGCCGGTGCTGATGGTGCGGACCCTTTCGTGGGATCGATCTACGCGATCGGATGTGCGCAGGGAGGGGCGCGTAGATCGGTTGTCCGGAACGTATCAGAAGCTAGGGAAGGGATAGACGAAGTGGCACCGAGAAACGCCGAACTTGCAGGAACGAGGGGGAGGCGCCCAAGCTTTGCCCCGTGGACCGCGAGGGTGGGCACCTCGCCACGTCTACGCATCCACAAGATGCGCCACATGGCGCGCAGGGGCGTCAGGTGCGCCCTACTCCCGCAGCCCGGCGGCTTCGAGGGCTTGATCCTCGCGCATGAAGATCTGCATTTCCGTGATCTTCTCGTCTCGGACGGTGAAAACGAACATGATCTCCATCTCCACCTGAATCCCGCTCTGCTTGCCGCGCCCGCATTGTCGCGTGGTGACGAGAACGTGGTCACCGCAGTCAGTCATCCGGTGGATCTCGATGCGATAGTCGTCCCATTGCTCTGGCCAAATCTCAAAGGCCTCCAGAACTCCGCTATGGCCGCGCTGTTGCGGGGAGGCGCCCGGCAACTCCGGCGGCTGCGTAATGACGATGTTCTCGTCGCAGAGCCGCAACACGCCCTCTATGTCGTCTCGGCTGAAGGCGTCGAAAGCCCCCCGAACGACCTCCACGTTCTCCTGCGACATCGCCTACTCCGAAAGCCCGGCGGCTTCTAGGGCCTTGTCCTGGTAAAGGCAGATCCGCACCACCAACCCGCCGCGGATCAGGAATCCACTCGAAGTCGGGGTCGACAAGCTCAGCTGCCCGCGCCAGGTCGCCCTGGTTGAAGGCCTGGTAGATGCGGCGGACGACCTCCACGTTCTCCTGCGACATCGCCCGCGCAGTATCTCGCGCTCCGGGCTGATCGCTCCTCAAGACACGAAAGGGGGCGACGTTGCCTCCGTCGGCCTCTCCTCTGACTACGCGAAGCCATCCCGAGACGGAGGCGTCGCCCCCACCGGTGATCGTCCTCGGTCAGGGCGCTGTTGTCCAGCCTGCCTACCTCGAATCCGGTACCGGATCGCGGCAGCCGACAAACGAAGCGGGCCGTCTCGGGACAGGACGACCCGCCTTAAGAAGGGGAGGCCTGGTGTCTGCATACCCGCCAGACCAGGGACGAAACGCGGCGGGATGGTGTGAGCGCCCTACTCCCGCAGCCCGGCGGCTTGTCCGATCGCTCAGTTCGTCGGGGTCGTCACGCAGGCGGTCTCGAAGGTGCCGTTGACAGCCGAGGTATGGCCCACAGAGTTGTCGTCCTTCACGACCAAGGCCCAACTGTCAGTGGAGGTCTCGTAGTACTCATCGGTCCAGAAGGACTCCGTCTGGTCGACATTTGGGAGGTTGTACGTCGTCGCCAGCGCCCGCGCTTCGCCGAGCGTCGGCAGGCGCAGGCCGAGGTTTGCGCAGTGCTGGGCTGCCTGATTCCACACGCGGATGTTGTTCTCCGCTCTGAAGCAGAGATTGCCGAGCCGAACGGTGTTGACGCAGGTATCGACCCCGCTTTTGTTCTTGATGTCGGCGCCGGTGAGGCTGTCATTGACTACGTCGGCCTTCTTCACCTGGGCACCGGGGCCGATGTCGTTGGACTGCACGGAGTTCTTGCCCCTCAAGGCGACGGCGGTGCCCCCGGTCAAGAGCAAGAAAAGGCACAAGGTCGAGATGACGTTGGCGTAGGTCAGATGGGACCGGACACGGCGCATGGTTCCTCCCTAGGTTGGACGGTGCGTGGCGACCCTACCTCGGATGCGGGTCGCCGTCGAGGGAGCCGTACCCAGGTTCCGCAGCTACTCCCGCAGCCCAGCGGCTTCGAGGGCTTTCCGCTGGTCGGCGTAGGCCTTCCAGTGGACGATCCGGCCTTCCTTGAAGGTGGCGAGTTGTGCGTATTCCCCCAATGCCACCTCGATCCCCGTGGAGCGACCGCGCATCCGCTGGTCCAGGAGCAGGACGACTTGGTCTCCCGCGTCGACCAGCTCATATTCGTAGTCGGTCGTTTCCCATGCGGCGAGCCACTGTCGCCACCACTGGACCACGGCCTCGATGCCTCGGTACACCCCGGCGAGGTCTGGTACGGGCGTTTGGGAAGCGTCCCATTTGATCTCCGGGTCCAAGATTTCGGGAATCCTCGCCAGCCACTGTTCCCAGTTGGATTCATTCGCTGCGAGCAGGTCGTCGAGATAGCTGCGCCAAATCTCCACGTTCTCCTGCGACATCGCCTAGTCGCTCAGCGCGGCGATTTCGAGGGCCGATTCTTGGTCGGGATAAACAGGATCAGCCCGATGATCGTGACGATGGCACCGATCCAGAAGCTCCAGAAGGTCATCGTGATGAATCCGACGATGACGATGATCCCTCCCAGCGATAGTCCAAGCGATATTCGACCCATCTGCGTCTGCCTTTCAGTCGTTCTCCTGCGACATCGCCTACTCCTTGAGCCCGGCGGCTTCGAGGGCCTCCGAGCGATCGGAGAAGTCCTGCTGCCAGACCACCAGGCCCCGCCGCAGCCTGAAGAGCTGGAAGGTTGGGATGTTCACCGGGACGCCGCTGCCCGTTCCATGTCCCCTGTACTGAATCGTGGCGAGAAGCTGGTCTCCCAGGTCGAGGAGCTCCTCGGGTTCCGCGTGAAAGTCCTCGAACGCGTCGATCATCTCTCGCCAGACCTCTTTGTAGCCGTCATGCCCGTGGCGAACCGCGTCCATGTCTGGAGGCCGCTGGTCAGCCGCGGGGCGATACTCGATGCCGGGGCCGCTCGCGCGTCGAGTCGCGGCGGCGCAGCACGCGAATGGATCCGCGCCGCCACCTCCTGGTACTCGAAGGGGCTACGAGCGTGTTCTTTGCATCGGCAACCTCGAAGCTCCACTCGTTGTACCGGCCAAGCATCGACGAACGCGCTGAGCTCCTCCAAGCCGCGGAAACTGACTGCGGGTCCGGCCCGGTGAAGCGCGGAGGTGCCAAGCAACGGCGTGGCGAACAACAGCGTCTCGCTCGCTGCCCTGGCGTCGTGGTGGAATCTGGTGCATCGGGTCGCTCGCGCAATCGGGGTCGATTGAACAAGGCCGCCATCGCCTCTCGCACCCTCTCCACGTCCTTCCCCGACACCCGCGCAGTATCTCGCGCTGCGGGGGAGGGGGAGGGAACTCGACTGGCCTCTCTCGGGCCGCCGAGGGAAAGGAAAGGCCCGCCGAAGCGGGCCCTTCAATCGCGGTTACGAACCGGGGGCTACGGGGCGCCCGTACCTTCCTCCGGATCGGACCGCCCTCGTCGCCACCTTGGTTCTGGCCAGTGTCACCACCGCTGCTGGTGGACGAGTTTCCAGGGTCACAGCCCTCACTGCCGTTGCCGCGACCGGCGTTGCACTTCTTCTTCGCCGGAGGGCTTCGGGGCAGTAATCGCCGGCGAGGGCGATGGGCGCGGCGAGCCCGCCGAACGCAATCGCCGTCGTGGCCACCAACATCGTGAACTCTGCTCTTCAGCCTAGGCATTTGGCTCCTCTCGTCATGCCAGGGATTCCCTGCCTGGCGCTTTTGTGTGTGCACACCCGAACCGTCTCTGCATTCCGATAGAGGCTCGATTTGCGAAACCTACCGGGAAGACAAGGCTCGTGCGTTAGTTGGCTTCAGGGTTTGTCAGTTGTCTTTAAAAGTTTTAGGTATGGCTGACCATGGGATAGGACCCCCTTCCGCTGTCACGGGACCGCTGAGGTGGCTCACGGCGGGCGCAGCTGGGCGGCGTGGAGTTCGTGATCGCCCGACGCGAGTAGTGGCGCCATGGCTTCAAATCCTTTCTCAAGCGGTACCCGGTTTCAGGTAGCGCCGAATTGGGCGGTGGAATCTCGGAGTAAGCTGCAATGCATCTGACTGGCCGGAGGCATCGAGATGACTCCAGGCGAGGCGGGTTTCCGATAGCAAGATGCGAGGGAGCGTTTGGGGTTTTCGGAAGTCCCCTCGCCGGGAGCGCCGCTCCTGCCGGCGACGCTCCCACCTGCGATAGAGGCGCGAGATACTGCGCGGGCGATGTCGAAGGAGAACGTGGAGGTCGTTCGCCGCCTGATGGATGCTTGGAACCGGCAGGACATCGAAGGCATCCTCGCCCTGACCGATCCTGAGGCCGAGTACGTCAATGCCCCCACAGCCGTTGAGCCGGGCACCAGACGAGGGCACGACGAAATCGTCGCTGTGGCTCGAACGCAGTGGGAGAGCCTGCCCGGTGCCCTCCAGGAGATCGATCGATTCCACGATCGGGGCGACGAGATCATCACCGAGGGGCGTGTATCTCGGACGATGCCGGGGAGTGACGCTCGGATCAGCAACCCGCTCCTCGTATCGTGGAAGTTCCGCGATGGAAAAGTCATCCGGCTTGAACTGCTCGGGGCTGGCCCGAATTTCCCGGAGGCCCTCGAAGCCGCTGGGCGGTCGGAGTAGGCGATGTCGCAGGAGAACGTCCGGGACGCGCCTGCGGCGGTTGACAGGGCTGGGCGTCGGTGAGATAGTCGGGGGGTGAAGCCGGGCCCTGTCAGGCTGACGGGCCGGCACGTTCGGTCCGCCCTGGCCCTCGTGGTCATCGGCGTGCTGGTGCACGCCGCGTCGGCCCTGGCCGCCCCTACGGCGACGCTGGTCAAGGACATCCGGCCCAGGAAGGCGACGGGATCGCTCTTCGCCCCTCACGAACGTCGGCGGCACGCTCTGCTTCAGCGACGAACGATGGGACCCACGGCTACGAGCTCTGGAGGTCCGACGGCACCGCGGCGGGGACGAACCTGGTCAAGGACATCAACCCCGGCGGCGGCGAGCTCGGCCCCCGACGGCTCACCAACGTCAACGGCACGCTCTTCTTCAGGGCCAACGACGGCGACGCACGGCACGAGCTCTGGAGGTCCGACGGCACGGAAACGGGGACGAAGCTGGTCAAGGACATCGGCCCCGGCGCCAACAGCTCGTTCCCCTTCTCGTCTACGGAGGTCGTCGGCACGCTCTTCTTCACGGCCAATCGACAGGCCACGGCAGGGAGCTGTGGACGACTGACGGCACCGAGGCGGGGACGAAGCTGGTCAAGGACATCCACCCCGGCGGCGCGGGCTATGACCCGCTCTACCGACCAACGTCCACGGCACGCTCTTCTTCAAGGCCAACGACGGGATCAACGGCTACGAGCTGTGGAGGTCCGACGGCACCGACGGCGGGGACGGGGCTGGTCAAGGACATCAGCCCCGGCCGGTGGCGACTACCCTCAATCTCTCACGAACGTCGACGGCACGCTCTTCTTCGACGCCTGCGACGGAACCACGGCAGCGAGCTGTGGCGATCCGACGGCACCGAGCCGGGGACCAAGCTGGTCAAGGACATCAGTCCGCGGGCTCCGAGGACTCCGCTCCGGTCGATCCTCACGAGCCGTTGCGGGAGCTCTACTTCATGGCCAGCGACGCGACGCACGGCGGTGAGCTCTGGAAGTCCAACGGCACCAGAGGAGGGGACGTAGCTGGTCAAGGACATCAATCCCGGTCGGGGAAGCTCGGATCCCCGACTATCCCTCACGAACGTCGAACGGCGACGCTCTTCTTCGCGGCTAATGACGAGGGATCGGCCGGGAGCTCTGGAGGTCGGACGGCACCGCGGCGGGGATGAAGCTCCTCGAACTCAACCCCGGCACCGCGAGCTCGGACCCCAACTCGCTCGTGAGCGTCGCGGGCACGCTCTTCTTCGTGGCCAACGACGGTGCCCACGCCGGCACGAGGCTCTGGAAGTCCGACGGCACCGGCGCGGGGACGAAGCTCGTCGACACGAAGTTCGTTTTCCCCGAGCAGCCTCACTGACGTCGCCGGCACGCTCTTCTTCCGCGCCTGTGAGCCGATCCACGGCTGCGAGCTCTGGAAGGCCGTTCCCTGACCGAGCTGCTCGGTGGCTGCACGAAACTCCCTCGAAGACGCCGGGCTGCGGGAGTAGGCAACTCGCGAGAGAAAGCGAAACGCGCGTTGGGGCCGGGTTCGGGTAGGTTCGCGTCGGCAACCGGCTCACGAAAGGAGCAAAGATGGCAGGCGAGGTCAAGAACTTCGATTCCCGGACGAAACTCGACCCTTTGAGGGAAAGGGCAAAGCCGACGTCCTCAACATCGGCGGCAAGAATGTGGGCAAGGCTGTCTTCGAGCCTGGCTGGAAATGGTCGGAGAACGTCAAGCCCATCGCTGGGACCGACTCCTGCCAGGTCTCCCACCTTGGCTACTGCATCTCCGGCGGCATGACCGTCCATATGGACGACGGGACCGAGCTTGAGATAGGCCCAGGCGACGTGTTCGCGATTCCACCGGGCCATGACGCCGAGGTCCCCGGGAGCGAGCCGTGCGTGTCGCTCGACTTCGGTGAGTTCGGGGATTACGCCAAGCGGCAGTAGCTCGTTCGCGACAACTTCCTCGAAACCGCCGGGCTTTCGGAGTAGGCGATGTCGGGGGCGAAGGATTGAGCGATGGTCGTGAAGCCAAAGCCGTCCTGCCAGCATTGCGGTGCCACCCGGACACGCTCCTGGGCACGCTGTCCGCGCTGCGGCAAGCGTTCTTGGACCTGGCTCCTGGCTGGGTGGGGTCGCCGTCACTGATCGCTTTTTCGGGCGATCGCGCCGAGGCGATGGAAAGCCGCCGGGCTGCGGGAGTAGCCCTCTCACCGTTGCCACCTTCTTGAGCAACTTCGGAGCAACCAAAGCGTTGAGATTGTCGGGGGGGGCGATTCCAAAGCGGGACACGTTCAGTATGGAATCATCGCCCCTACTGCCATATCTCCGCTGCACCATGCCCGTGGTCACTGCGTTGCCTCCAGGTGACGTAGACGCCGGCCTTTCCCCGCTGGGAGCTCGAGCACTTAAGCCGGCTCGGCCACGCGCCAGCGCAGGTTCCGCTTCCCCTTCGGAGTCAGTCCGAGCCCATCCATCCGTAGTCGAATCTCACCGGCGAGCGAGTGGCGGCCACGGTCGCATTCCTCTTGGATACGGATCGTGTCGAGCGCGTATTGCACGTCTGCCGGCCCGTACTGTGCGGTTGCCGGGTCACGACGCTACGCCAACTTCGCGGCCACGTCCCCCGCCTCGCCGTGCTTCTCGATGAGCCAGAAGTGGGGGCGCTCCTTGACCACCGCTTCGACGTAGACGGCCTGGCGCGCGCGCGCAGGCCGAGTTCGGGTCGAGCAGGGCCTCCAGCGAGGCCGGCTGGCTTCCAGGGACAGCTGCGTGTCGGGCACGCCGATGCACCAGAGCACTCACACCGGAAACCGGCTGTCGGATGGCCGCTCTTCATCCACTCCGCCTTGCGCTCGTTGAGGTCCCGGCACCAGTCCTCGTTGTAGGCGATGCGCTTCTCCCGCGAGCCGAAGAGTGGCTGGGGAGACTGGGCCACCGGCCAACAGTAACCCTCGGGCGGCTCCGCATGAGTGAACCTTCGCCCGACTGGGAGGTTCGTTCCGATCGAGATCACGGACGGTGACGCCCTACTCCCGCAGCCCGGCGGCTTCGAGGGCCTCGGCTCCTGTTGCAAGACTGGCTCGACACGTTCAACGAGTTCAGAATCGAGCCCATCGAGCTGATCGACGCAGGAGAAGACAACGTCGTTGCGGTCATGAGGTTAAGTCGGACGGGCCAAGCTCAGCGGCGTCGAGACGGATTTGACCTACGCCGAACTCGACACGCTCCGAGACGGGAAGATCGCGCGAGTCGCCAGTACTGGAACTCCGACAGCCGAGCGGCTTCGAGGGCCTCCAGAGCGATCCCCCGGAGTAGTAGACCTCGCCAAAGGTGGCCTCCAGTCAGGTCGGACGACCCACTAAGTGCCTTGCTGGTTGCAATTGAGGTCACTCGCCGCCTGGATGAGCGACGTCTCCAACTCGCCGATCGCGGTCCCAAGCGCGACCAGTTGCTGCGACACCGGCTTACCCGCGGCGGACTAGAGCTCGACTGGAAGCTGCTTGCCGGATTGCGAACCTCGCCTGCGCCTGGCCGGCGGCGTTGGAAACGGAGGACGACAGAGCATGCACGCTCGTACCCAGGGCGAAGATTGCCTGTTTCACCTCGGTGGTCGAGTCGTTGTTCGCATCGAGTTGCTTGAAGTCTCTGGCTGCCGACAGCATCGTCGAGATGTCCGCGCAAACCGGGCTGGCGGCGGCGGTCGCAGTGGTGTCGCCGTTCGAGCTGTCGTCGTCTCCACAACCAGCGAGAAGCGACACGATCACGACTGCGGCAGTGATCGGTACGGCGAAGATGTGGCGCATGGCTCCTCCCAAGGTCGGACGGCTCGAAGCGACCCTATACCGGGAGCCTAGGTACGCGCTAGGTGCAGGTCTGCGACCTGTTCGTCGTCTGGATGCCGGCGGGACTCGCGTAGGTGAACGTTCGCCCGCATGTTCCACTGCCGGTTGCCTGCGGGTGGATCGACGCACTGGGCGCGGACGTAGTTGGCCCTCTGGAACGCGACGTTGAGCGCGGTCAGCCGTATCGGCCCGTCGGGGACGTTGAGGTCGAGCGTACAGCCACGCCGGGGATCCGGTGCGGAGCAGTTGTCGGGATCCGTGTAGTCGCCACCGATGGCCGGGTTCGCCTTGAGGTCGCCCGTCACAAGAAAGCTCGTGTGGCCGTCGGTGTTCGTCGCCGGGGCGGTGCAGTCGATCGGGCTGACGCCTTCCAACTGGACCCGGATGAACAGCAGGACCTCGGACGTAGAACCCGAGCCGTTGAACGCCAGTACGCAGGCGGTGAGGTACTCGGGGACGAGGTTGAACAGCGCCGTCCCGTTGCTGGAGGGGCTCAGGCGCGTGGGATACAGCCAGGCGTTGTTCGGGGCCGCCGGCGGGGGGGCCGCACTCCGGCATCGCCTCCTGAATGGTCATGTCGCCCGAGATGTCCGCCGGGTCGCACTTCGGGAAGGAGTTCGGGTTGAACTGGAAGTCGTCGTAGAGGTCGAGCCGTATCCGCGACGTCGGGGTGACGGCGGTGTACTTCGTGCGCGTGCCGAAGTAGAATCGACCGAGGTGTCCACGGCGTGCGGGTTGTAGGCGAGAACGGGACGGCCGCGGTGGAAGATCCCGCCGCCAGCGCGAACCCCGTGCGGCCAGGGCCGGCGGCGAACATGGCGAGAACGACAACGGCCAGTCTCCGGATGGGCCTATTTCGCTTGGTGTGGGCCCGGTGAGGGCGGAGTCCTCGATGCACGGTCGCGGATCTCTCTCACTCCGGGCAGGCCGCGTCAACCTCCAAGTGAAATCAGGAATCCGCGAAGGCCAGCCTTCGGCTGCTCAGTGTTGAGGCTGAGCTCGCTCAGCTTCCCGAACCCGCTCGGCGAGGGCCGCCAGTACCCGCCGAGCCACGATCGGGACGGTTTCGATCAAGTGCGAGAACTCACGAGAGCCGAGCACGAAGAGTCGCATGTCGCTTTCGGCTGTGACCGTGGCGGAGCGGGGTGCCCGGTGAAGGAGAGCCATCTCGCCGAAGCAGTCGCCGGGGCCGAGCTTGGCGCTTCGCTTGCCACGGATCGTCACCTTCGCCCGACCATCGGCGATCACGAAAGCCTCGCGCCCGGGATCGCCCTGGCGCATGATGACCAGGCCAGCGGGAACTTCGATCTCCTCAGCGAGGGCTGCGATGCGGGAGAGGTCCCGCTTGGTACAGGTCGAGAAGAGCTGGACCTGCGAGAGCCGTTCGACCTTGGGATCGCGCGCCCGTCTGGGTCGCCTCATCCCCACGAGTATCCCAGGGAGCGTGAGGCAATCAATCCGCTGTTTGGGCGAACACGTAGGGCTGGCGTCCTACGGCCCCGCTAGCTTCCCGCCCGCACACCCACTCGAGGCTGGCACCTCCCATGCGCGCAGCCTCAGGCGAAGCGCCCGGCCAATGCCGGGCGCTCGCCGTTTGATGCCGCTGCCGCGATGCGACCGATGCGGCAGGCCAACCTCGCAACGTATGCGTCGGCCGGATGGCGAGATACTGGGTGAGCGATGGCGCAGGAGAACGTGGAGAGTCGTGCGGCGGGTCTACGAGCGGTGGGGGACGCGGAGACTTCCGGGCGGGCACGGAGCTCTTCGACCCCTGGGCGGTGCTCGTCCTGCGGAAAGAGTTCCCGGACGCCGGGGCATATCTCGGCCCGGAGGGGATCAGCAAATACATGCGGGGGTTTCTGGAGGGTTGGGACCACGCCGTCATCGAGGGCGAGGAGTTCATCGCGGCCGGGGACAGCGTCGTGGTCCGCGTTCACCAGCAAGCCACCGGCAAGCAGAGCGGCACCCCCGTGGACATGCGCTACTTCCAGGTGTGGACCTTCCGTGGAGGCGCCGTGATCAGGCTTGAGAGCGTCAAAGGGCGCGAGGAGGCGCTCGAAGCCGCGGGGCTGGGCGAAGACGCACGGACCACCGGCGAATAGGCGGCCAGGCTGGGCCGCCGCTCAATGCCTCAGCCGGGCGAGGCGCCGCTCGAGCCTCCTCATCACCCTGCGATGCTCGCGGTCGGCGAGGTTTTGCAGCTCACCGGGGTCGCGGGAGAGCCGGTACAGCTCGCGGGCGCCGCTGCGTGTGCTTGACGAATTTCCAGCGCTTGGTCCGCAGCCCCCAGTAGGGGGGGACCATGCCCTTGGTGCGGAGCAGCATCGCGTGCCCTGACCCGCGCCCCCTGATCAGCGGCACGAGGCTCCGGCCGTCAACGGGCGGGTGCTCCACGCCGGCCAAGGCGGCGAGGGTCGGGGCGATGTCCTGGTTGCCGACCATCGCCCGCACCGTGCGGGTCGGCACCCCGGGTGCGCGGATCATCAACGGGACGTGGATGCACTCCTCATAGGCGCAGCCCTTGTAAATCCAGCGGTGCGACCCGAAGGAATAGCCGTTGTCGGATGCGAAGACGATGATCGTCCTGCCGAGCTGCCCCTTGCGCCTGAGTGCACTGACCAGATTTCGCAGCAGTCGATCCTCGGAGCGCAGCGTCGCCCAGGCGGCTCGCGTCGTCCGGCGCACGACGCGCCGGCTCACCGGCGGGAGGCGCTTCCACCACCTCGGCGCCCCCTTGGCGGCCCGGTTGAAGTTGGACGGCAGCTCGACCTGGGCACGACGGAAAAGGTGACGGTCGCGAAAGTCGGGGGTCGCCAGCTCCGAGCCGCGGCGCCGATGAGGGCCGTAGGGCGCGACGTAGGCGAAGAAGGGCGGTTGGGCCGCCCGAATGAACCGCCCGGCGCGACGCGCGATCACCCGGGTCGAGTAGTCCTGGGGCCGACTGCCATAGCGTTTCGAGTGGTCGCCGGTAAGGAGCTTGTAGTCGTAGTACTTCGCCTGGGTGGTGAATGGCGAGAACCTGTCCCAGCCCGCAGGCACAAGGGGCTCGCCCTTGAACGGGTAGCCGTTCAGGTACTTGCCGAACAGGGCGGTCTCATAGCCGGCGCCGTCGAGCCAGGTGGCGATCGTCGAGCCGGGGTCGAGCTTGTCCCCGTCGTTGTTGTCCTCGACCTGGGTGCGGTGGGAGTAGAGCCCGGTCAGGATCGTCGCTCGAGCTGGGCAGCAGAGGGGATTGTTCGCGTAAGCGTGAGTGAAGCGGACGAAGTCGCGACGGTGCCGGTGCAGCCAGGGCATCCGCTTCACCGTGCCGCGGTAGGCCTGGTCGTCGGTGAGCACGAACACGATGTTCGGCGGGGGCGCAGCGGCCTTGGTGCGCTCCATCGTCACGACCACCACGGCTCCCAGCGCCGCGCAGATCGCGACCAAGATGAGCACGGCCAGCGAGGTCCTCGTCATCGGCTCGACCGTACAGCATGCGTTCCCGCCCCCAAACGGGCGGGTTCGGGTGCCGCTAGAGCCAGCCGCGGCGGCGGAAGTACGCGACCATGCCGACCAGCAGGACGAGCATTGCGCCGACTACTACGAGGAAGTCCTCGGGGTCGCCCTCGCCCGGAACGCCGACGTTCATTCCCCAGATGCTGGCGATCAGCGTCAGGGGCAGCACGATCACGCTGATCGCAGTCAGAAAGCGCAGGATGTCGTTGACGCGGTGCGAGATCACCGACTCGTTGGTGTCCTCCAGCGCCTCTACGACCTCCTTGTAGTTCTCGAGCATGTCCCAGATGCGCTCGTGGGCGTCCGCGATGTCGTCGAAGTAGACCTCGAGCTCGCCCTCGGTGGGCGCCAGGAAGGGCTGCTTGGCGTTCTCGAGGTCGCGCAGCACCGAACGCTGGGGGCGAACCACCTTGCGGAAGTTGATGATCTCCTGCTTGACGTTGGAGATGTCGCGCACGATCTCCTCGGAGCGGCCTGAGAAGATCTCGTCCTCGACGGCGTCCAGCTTGTTGCCGATCTTGCGCAGCATCGGGAAGCAGTAGTCGAAGCTGTCGTCGACGATCCGGTAGAGCAGGTAGCCGGAGCCCTTGGTGAAGTGCTGCTCGCGCAGCTCCTCCTTGGCGCGGCAGCGCTCGAACAGGTAATCGACCGGTTGAAGCGGCTGGTTGGGGATCGTGACCAGGTAGTCGGAGCCGACGAAGATGTCGAGCTCACCAGCGTTCAGGCGCCCCACCGCACGATCGAAGACGGGGAAGTGAAGGACGATGAACAGGTAGTCGGGATACTCGTCGATCTTCGGGCGCTGGTTGCGCGACAGGACGTCCTCGAGGTCGAGCGGGTGAAACCCGAACTGTTCCTCGAGCCAGGCGCACTCGAGCGGGGAGGGGCTCTCGATGTTGACCCAGCGCAGCCCCTCGGCGGCGATCGTCTCGACCTGGGGCTTGCGCTCCTTGGGCTCAGGTGCAGGCGCGACGAGCTGGCCGGCCCGGGCCAACCTTCGCAGCCTCGGCTTCGGGAGGTTCGGCATCGCTTGACATCTCGCTCGATCGCTGGTCCATCTCGTCAACAACTAAGGGTACGCGACCGGGGGCGAAGGACCTGCAACCGATCGGGCAGCCGGTTGACGGTTGGTATAGTCCTCGGCCACATAAACCGCCACATCAAGAGGGGTGGAGGGACTGGCCCGTAGAAACCCCGGCAACCCCCCGGAGCTAACGCGAAGGGGTAGGTGCCAATTCCAACAGGTAGAGAGCCTGGGAGATGTGAGTGGAAGTCCCAACAGGACCTCTGCTCACTAGCCCGGCAGAGGTTTTTTGAGTGATCGGGACCCGACGGAACAGGAAGAGAGGCTAGAAGCGATGGCGCTGGAAGCACTGGTTTGCAAGGAGTGCGAAACGCGCTATCCGCTGGAGGCTCGCTATGTCTGCGAGCAGTGCTTCGGCCCGCTCGAGGTCTCCTACGACTTCTCCGACCTCGATCCCGGCGAGGCCCGCCGCAAGATCCAGGCCGGCTCGCGAGGCATCTGGCGGTACGCCGATTTCCTCCCCTTCTCCGAGCGCCCCCGCGATCCACTCGAGCCCGGGCTGACGCCCCTGGTTCGCGCGAACCGCCTTGCCGAGCGCCTCGGCCTCGGCGAGCTTTGGATCAAGAACGACGCCGCCAACCCCACCCACTCGTTCAAGGATCGCGTCGTCGCGGTCGCCCTGGCGAAGGCGCGCGAGCTCGGCTTCGAGACCGTCGCCTGCGCCTCGACGGGCAATCTCGCCAACGCCGTCGCCGCCCATGCCGCGGCGTCCGGGCTGGACTCATACGTGTTCGTTCCGGCCGAGCTCGAGGAGCAAAAGCTGCTCGCCACCGGGGTGTACGGAACACGCTTGGTCGGCGTCCGCGGCACCTACGACGACGTCAACCGCCTCTGCACCCAGCTCTGCGAGACGCGGCCATGGGCGTTCGTCAACGTCAACCTGCGCCCGTACTACTCGGAGGGCTCGAAGACCCTCGCCTATGAGACCGTCGAGCAGCTCGGCTGGTCACTGCCTGACCAGATCGTCTGCCCGATCGCCTCCGGCTCGCTGTTCACGAAGATCGCCAGGGGGTTCGGTCAGTGGCTGGAGCTCGGGTTGGTCGAAGGCGAGCTACCGGTGTTCAACGGCGCCCAGGCGACGGGCTGCAGCCCTGTCGCCACCGCGTTCGCCGAGGGCTGGGATGCCTGTAGGCCGCAGCGGCCGGACACGATTGCCAAGAGCCTCGCGATCGGCAACCCCGCCGACGGCGTCTACGCACTCGACCTGGCCCGCCAAACCGGAGGCTCTATCGACTCCGTTTCCGACGACGAGATCCGCGACGGCATCCGCCTGCTGGCCGAGACGACCGGCATCTTCACGGAGACGGCCGGCGGCGTGACGGTCGCCGCCTTGGCCAAGCTCGCCGAACGCGGGGACATCGGTCCCTCCGAGCGCGTCGTCGTCTATATCACCGGCGAGGGGCTGAAGACGCTCGACGCGACGCGGGAGAGCTTCCGGATGCTCGAGATCGAGCCCACGCTCGAGGCCTTCGAGTCCGAGCTGGAGCCGGTCGCCACTCGCTAAGGTTCCCGGCCGATGGTGGTCACCGTAAAGATCCCCACGCAGCTCCGGGGCGTGACCGAGGGCGAGAGCGAGATCGAGGTCGACGGGGGCACCGTCGGCGAAGCCCTCGACGCCGTCTTCGACCAGCATGCCGATCTTCGCGAGCGGATCACCGAGGACGGCGGGCTGCGCAGGTTCGTGAACGTCTACGTCTCGGGTGAGGACATCCGCTTCCAGGATGGCCTCGCGACCGAGCTCTCCGACGGCGACGAGGTGACGATCCTGCCCGCCGTCGCCGGCGGCCACGCGTAGCTGGCCGGCCCCACCGCTTCGGCAGCCCATACCCTGCTGGCCGTGGAAGGCATTGGCCCGGTGGTCATCCTCTGCGGGGGACGCGGCACCCGCCTTCAGGAGCGCACGCACGCGATTCCCAAGGCGCTGGTGGAGATCGGCGAGAGGCCGATCCTCTGGCACGTGATCCGGATCTACGCCGCCCAGGGCCTGCGCCGCTTCCTGCTTCTCACCGGCTACCTCGGTGAGATGATCGAGGAGCTCGTGACCGCGACGGAGTGGCCGGAGCCGGTCGAGATCGAGTGCGTGGATACGGGGCTGGACACCCCCACCGGAGGACGGATCGCCCTGGCGCGCGAGCGCCTCGCGGGGCAAGCGTTCTGCGCCACCTATGCCGACGGAGTGGCCGATCTGGATCTGGCGGCGCTGGTTGCCTTTCACCGCGACCACGGCGGCCTTGGCACGGTGACGGTGGTCAGGCCTCGGACCCAGTTCGGGGTGGCCGAGCTGGACTCGGACGACCGCGTCTTGGGGTTCGAGGAGAAGCCACGCCTGGAGCACTGGGTCAACGGTGGGTTCTTCTGCTTCGAGCCGGGCTTCCTCGACTACCTGGCCGCCGACAGCGTGCTCGAGCAGGCGCCCCTGCGCCAGCTGGCGGCTGCCGGGCAGCTCCGGGCTTTCCGGCACACGGGCTTCTGGGATTGCATGGACACCTACAAGGACACCGTGATGCTCAACGACCTGTGGGGCGGGGGCAGGGCGCCGTGGGCCGTCTGGGAGCGGAACGCCGCCACCGAGGCCGGTGCCCGCTAGCTCCACCCTGGTCAGCGGCGGACGCGGCTTCGTCGGCGCCTGGCTTTGCAGGGAACTGCTGGGCCGCGGCCACCGGGTCGTTTCGCTGGACCGGGCCGCCGCGCCAGGGCCGGCCTTCCGCGCTGGAGCTGCTGGGAATAGAGGACCGAGGTCACCGAGGTCGAGGGCGACCTTCTCGACGCCGAGCTCCTGCTTCGCACGCTGGCCGACCACCAGGTGAGCGCCGTGTTCCATCTCGCCGCGCAGACGCTCGTCGGGACGGCGGCTGCCTCACCGGCCGCGACCTTCGAGACCAACGTTCGCGGCACCTGGGCTGTGCTCGAAGCTTGTCGCGAGCACGGGGTCGATCGGGTCGTCGTCGCCTCCTCCGACAAGGCCTACGGCGCCCATGACGAGCTGCCCTACCGCGAGGACTTCGCGCTGCGACCGACGGCGCCTTACGAGTCCAGCAAGGCCGCCGCCGATCTGATCGCGCGCTGCTACTGGCCCGCCTACGGGCTGCCGGTCGCCGTGACCCGATTCGCAAACATCTACGGAGGCGCGGACACGAACTTCTCCCGGCTGATCCCGGAGGCGGTCAGCGCCGCGCTCGACGGCCGCCCCCCGGTGCTCCGCTCCGACGGCTCGCCGGAGCGCGACTTCCTCTACGTCGAGGACGCGGCCCGCGCCTACCTGGCGATCGCCGACGCCCTGGACCGCGACGAGGTTCGCGGCCAAGCCTTCAACGCGGGCGGCGGTCGCCCGCATCCGGTGGGCGAGGTCGTGGAGCTGATCGCGCGCCTGGCGGGCACGGGCGTCGAGCCCGATGTCCGGGGCACGGGAAACCCCGAGGGCGAGATCGACCGCCAGTACGTCGATTCGGCGAAGATCCGCGAGCTGGTCGGCTGGCAGCCAGAGGTCGGCCTGGAGGAGGGGTTGCGCCGGACGATCGACTGGTATCGCGCGCATCCCGAGGCCCGCGCCCCGGCGCTCGCAGAGCTCGGCTAGGGACTCCGGTCGATCCCCGGTTGGCCGGTCAGGTGCCGGTAGGCCACAGCGCGATTCGCGCCTAATGCGTCTGTATGTTGGCGAGCAGATGAACGGGGAGGAAACCGCCGAGCCTCGCGGCAACGAGGCGTCGGACGCGAACCCGCAGGCTCGCATCGTCGTCCGCGACGATCTGGGCCGCTCGCGCCTCACCGTCTTCTTCCGGTTCTTCCTGGCGCTACCGCACCTGATCGTGCTGGGGGTGTGGAGCCTGCTCGCGCTCGTGATGGCGATCATCAACTGGTTCGCGATCCTGTTCAGCGGGCGGACGGTGGGTGGGGACCTGCCGGTCCGCTACCTGCGCTACTTCACGCACGTCGACGCCTACCTGAACCTGGCGGCCAACCCGTTCCCCGGCTTCGGAGGCGACGCGGACAGCTACCCGATTGAGGTCGAGGTCTCCGAGGCGCGGCGGCAGAACCGGTGGAAGACGGCCTTTCGACTCGTGCTGGTCGTTCCGGCCGCGCTCCTCGCCTCCACCTTCGGCGCGGCGGGCGTTCAGGCCGGGGGCGGCAATTTCCGGACCTCATTCGGGATCATCGCCGCGGCCGCCTTCCTTGGCTGGTTCGCCTCGCTGGCTCGTGCTCGCATGCCCCAGGGCCTGCGCGATCTGATCGTCTACGGGCTCGGGTACTCCGTGCAGGTGGCCGCGTACTTCCTGCTGGTCACCGACCGATATCCGGACAGCGACCCGCTCGCGCCCCGGTACGGACAGCCGCCGCCCGACCATCCGATCCGCATCTCCACGGACGACGATCTGCGGCGCTCGCGCCTCACCGTCTTCTTCCGGCTCTTGCTCTGGCTGCCACACCTGGTGTGGCTGATCTTGTGGGGCGTCGCGACGGTGTTCGCGACCATTGCGAACTGGTTCGTGACCCTGTTTGCCGGGCGGCCAGCAGGCGCCCTGCATAGGTTCATCGCGGGCTACCTGCGCTACTCGACGCACACGACGGCGTTTCTCTACCTGGTCGCGAACCCGTTTCCCGGCTTCACCGGACGGGCGGGCAGCTATCCGGTGGATCTCCAGATCGCGCCCCCGGCCCGGCAGAATCGGTGGAAGACCGGCTTCCGGCTGATCCTCGCCGTCCCGGGCCTGATCGTTGTGACGGCGCTCGGGAACGCCTTCTCGCTGGTGGCGTTGTTCGGGTGGTTCGTCGGCCTGATCCTCGGCCGGATGCCGCGTGGGTTGCGCAACCTGGGCGTGTTCGCGTTGCGCTACCAGGGTCAAGTCGCCGCGTATGTCTCGCTCCTCACGGATCGCTACCCGTACGCCGGGCCTTCGCTCGAGCTGCACCAGCCCGAAGCCGTCCCGGCGCCGCAGCCGGGTTGACGGGAGCGCCGCGCGTGGCCCGCCGCGTGCTTGCGGCGCTCGGTGTCGCCGCCTTGGCCGGCGCCTGGCTGTTCGCGGCCATCCGGCTCTGGCGCACGAGCGTTCCCGACGATCTGAGCCTCCCTGGTCTCGACCCGCACCGCTACTTCGACGACGCCCTGCTCGACCGTGTGGCCAGCTACGAGGCATTCCTGCGTGTCGACCAGCTGCTGGCCATGCTGGCGACCCTCGTCGCTCTCGGGCTCTACGCCGCCAGGGGCGCCCGGTTCGCGCGCGAGTCGGCGGCAGGCCGGATCGGGACCGGGATGCTGCTGGGAATGCTCGGGCTGGGGTTCGTGTGGCTGGCGCAGTTTCCGTTCGGCCTCGCAGCCCTGTGGTGGGAGCGGAAACATGACGTCTCGAGCCAGGGCTACGTCGAGTGGGCAATAAACAACTTCCTCAGCGTGGGCGGCGGGTTCCTGTTCATCTCGCTCGCGCTCTTGATCGTGATGGCGCTCGCGGGGGTGTGGCGCCGCGGCTGGTGGCTTGTGGCCGCACCCGCGCTGGTGGCGGTCAGCCTGCTGTTCGCCTTCGTCCAGCCCTACCTGATTCCCGACCTCGATCCGCTCCGTGACCCAAAGGTCGCGGCGGACGCCCGGCAGCTCGCCGCGGAGGAGGGCGTATCCCCGGTACCACGGTGCGTGTCCAGGACACGCACAACCTGGGCGGCGGGCCGAACGCCGAGGCGGCGGGCATCGGCCCCAGCGAGCGCGTGATTCTCTGGGACACCCTGCTGGAGAGCTTTCGCCGGGCAGAGATCCGCGCTGTGCTGGCGCACGAGTTCGCGCACCTATCGCGAGATCACATCCTGAAGACGTTCGCGTGGTTTGCGTTGCTGGCGCTTCCGATCGCATTCCTCGTGGCGCTGGCCACCCGGCGTCGCGGCGGCCTGTTCGAGCCCACGGCCGTGCCGGTGGCGATCTTCGTCGTGGTGGCGCTGCTGTTCGTCCTGTCGCCGCTCCAGAACGCTTTCTCCCAGCGACTGGAGGCCGAGGCCGACTGGGTTTCGCTGGAGGCCACCCGCGATCCCGGCGCGGCGCAGGCGCTGTTTCGCCGCTTTGTCCGCGTCGCGCTGGTCCAGCCCGATCCTCCGGGGTGGGCGGGCCTGCTGATCGACACTCACCCGAGCATGATGGAACGAATCGAGATGGCCGAGGCGTGGCGGGCTCGCCACCCCTGCAGCCGCTGATCCGCGTCGGGGGGCGAGACGCGCCCGACAGGATTCGAACCTGTGACTTCCGGCTCCGGAGGCCGGCGCTCTATCCACTGAGCTACGGGCGCCGAGGGGCCCAGTCTAGCCCTGCCCGTTTCGGGCTCCATGCATCGCGGAGTGGCTCTGTAGTGCTGGACGAAGACCGTGCATGCGCGGGGGCGTCCGCCGGAGTAGTCTTCCTGACGGGTTGGAGGCCGCGCACGCGAGGTCCCTCCCGCTGGAAATTGCGGACGTTCCCCTGGCAGGGGGCGGGACGGACGAAAGGTCTGGCAGCCAGGTTGTTCGGAGATTGGTTGTGAGCGCCCTTTCGCTGTCCACCTTCCGCCGCAGCGGCGACCTGTTCGTCTCGGCTCTCGGCGCGCTCGACGCCACGACCGCCGCGGTCGGATCGCAGCCGAAGGTGCCGCGATGAATCGCCTGGGCATCTGGCGAGATGACTTTGAAGACCTGCGTGGCGCGAGGCAGCCCCGCTTCGGCGGCGACTCCCCCTGCTGCCCGCGCTGCGCAGAGCGTGGCCTGGATGTCGGGACACTCCCTGCCCCCGGCTCGACCGAGGGAAAGGGCACATCCAGCTGAGGGGCGGGAGGCGAGCGTCCGGCGCATAATCGTCTTCCGCCCCGCTGCGCAGCTCACCGCCTCGGGCGGGAGCGCGGATACCGTAGGGGCATGGACCTCTCGGTGGTATTCCTCGGCACCGGCGGCTCCGTGCCCACCGCGCGGCGTGCCACAGCCTGCCTGCTGGCGCGGGTAGGCGGCGAGCGGCTCCTGTTCGATTGCGGCGAGGGGTCGCAGCGCCAGATGCAGCGGTCCACCGGCCTGGTCCAGGTGGACGAGGTGTACGTCACCCACTATCACGCCGACCACTACCTCGGCCTACCCGGCCTGCTGAAGACCTACGACCTCCAGGGCCGCGAGCGCCCGCTGCGGATCGTGGGCCCGCCCGGGCTGAAGGCGCTGTTCGAGGCGCTCCGCCGGATCGTCGGCCGGATCTCTTACGAGATCGAGCTGGTCGAGCTCGACGAGGGCGCCGCGGTTCGCCACGAGGGCTACGAGGTGCGCTCCTTCCCGGTCGAGCATCAGGTCCGCGCCAACGGCTACGCGCTGGTCGAGGACCAGCGGCCGGGGCGCTTCGACCCCGAGCTGGCGGCAAGGCTGGGCGTCCAGCCCGGGCCCGACTTCGGCAGGCTTCAGGCCGGCGAGGCCGTGCCGGGCGCAGACGGCCAGGTTCGCCCCGAGCAGGTGATGGGCGAGCCACGCCGGGGCCGCAAGGTCGTGATCACCGGGGATACCGCGCCCTGCGAGATGACCCGGGTGGCTGCCCACGAGGCCGAGCTGCTCGTGCACGATGGGAGCTTCGCCGAGGGCGAGCTCGAGCGAGCGGTCGAGACCGGCCACTCGACCGCCCGGCAGGCCGCGGATCTGGCCCGGGAGGCTGGGGTGAAGCTCTTGACTCTGGTTCACATCTCGACGCGGTACGACGTCCGCGAAGTCCTCGCCCAGGCGCGCGAGGCCTTCCCGGCGACGGAAGCCCCCCGCGACTTCGACCTGGTCGAAATCCCCTTCCCCGAGCGCGGCGAGCCGCGGCTGGTGGAGAACGGGGCGCGGGCGGTGACGCCTGCCGCAGACTTAGCCCAGCGGCGCGGCCAGATCGGCGATCGACTGGGCGACGGCGCGTCGCCTGGTCTTCCTGGAGGTAGTGCTTGGCGGGAAGCAGGATCGGATCGTCGACCCCCAGCACTCTCTGCACGACGCGCATCTGATCGAGGTCCAGCGCGGGGTCACGCTCGCCCCACACGATCCGAGCGGGGTAGGGCCGCTCGGCCATGCCCTCCCAGAGGAAGCGCTGCTTGTCGTCGGTCAGCTCGAAGCCCCGCATGATCCGCAGGAAGGCGCGCCCTCCGTCGCCGCGCTTGAGCAGCTCGTAGTGGGCGTAGACCTCGTGGCGCGGCACGGCGCGCCGGTCGGCGATCCCCTGGAGGTAGAAGACCTGGGAGAAGCCGAACGGGGAGAGCGTGCGCAACGCGATTCGGCCAAGCCCGGGGACGGCGAACGGGCGCATCGACCAGGGCCGCCTGAAGCTGGCCAGCTCCAGCATCATGTTGAGCGCGGTCAAGGAGTGCACCCGGTCGGGGTTGCGGATCGCCCACTCGAAGCCGATCGGGCCGCCGATGTCGTGCACGACCAGGTGGCAGCGCTCGATCCCGAGCGCGTCGATCGCCTCGCCGGTCCAGCGGGCGAGCCCTGACCACGAGTAGTCGAAGTCGGTGGGCCGGTCGGCGAGACCGAGCCCCGGAAAGTCGAAGGCCAGCCCGCGAAGCCCCTGCTGCGGCGAGCACCGGGATCACCTTCCGATACAGGTAGGAGCTGGTGGGGACGCCGTGCAGAAGGACGACCGGCGCACCTTCTCCCTGGTCGCGAACAAAGCTCTGAACGCCCCCGGCCGTAAAGCGCCGTCCGGCTGCCCGATGGACCTCGATCGTTTCGCGGGCGTCCTCGCGCGTGCTCATCGCTCCACCTCGCCGTTCGGCATCGACGCGATCCTCTCAGACCCCGGGGTTGCCGTCTCGACGGCGCGCGAGAGATACTTGGCGGGCGATGTCGGAGGAGAACGTCGACTGTCCGGCGTGCTGCTGAGACATGTTCGCCGAGCGACGTCAACGACGATGCCGGTGCGCCTTCTATGGCCCCGAGATCGAATGGGACGCGACGCACCTTCAGCCGCGGGCCTCCCTGACCTGGCCGGGGTCTACCGCGGCCCCGACGGGGGTCGCAGACGGTACTGGCGACCGTGGTTGCCGGCCTGGAAGGACCTCGAGTTCGAGTGCACGGAATCCTGGACTGCCGGCGACCAGGTCGTCGGCGCTGATCCGCAACCAGCGTCAATGGGGGCGGCACAGCGGCATCGCCACCGAGATGCCGCCCTACGGGCTGGTCTACACCGTTCGTGGCGGCAAGGTGGTCGCGTTGGCGCACTTACGCCGACCAGCGAGTCGGCCCTCGAGGCCGTGGGGCTGTCGGAGTAGTGAGGCCCGCGAACTGTGGTTGGTTCATCGGGCCGTCGCTCGTGCCGGGCGCCCTGAAGGCGTAAAGTACCTGGCACGCGAAGCACCGGCTCACTCCTGAGACCCTTTGGCGCCCTGGCCTGACCCGCGGGCTTCCTGTCACCACCGACGACAAAGGAGAGGCCCGATGATCAAGCCCACTTTCGAGGTATTCAGAGAGGCCTCTGTCGATTCCGCGGAGCAGTTGATCCGCGTGCGTGGCGAGCTGGACAGCGCCAACGCGACGGCCCTGCGAGACCCGTTCCGATCGGCAGTTGACGCCGGAGCAAGGGTGGTCCTGCTCGACTTGAGCGAATGCCCCTTCGTGGACTCGACGGGCCTTGCCGCGATCCTCAATGGCGCCCGAGAGCTGAAGCTGGCCGGTGTAGCCCTCGTCGCGGTGACGAGGAACAGCGACATCGTGAGGCTGTTCGAGTTCACTGCGATAGGGGAGACGGTGCCGCTCTTTCCGACTCGCGATCGCGCCCTTGCAGAGTTGGACGGGGAGCCCGTCAGCCGGTAGACGCGATGGATCGCGGGCGGCGCTCTGCTTGCGAGGGAGCCGCGCAATACCTGCTTTGCGGTTCCGGGGGAACGGCTGCTAGTCTCGCCGCGTCGGTTCCTTTAACCCGGTCCGGAGAGGCCAGGAAGGGGCGAGTGTGAGCACCAACGACAGGGTCGTCCTCGACCGCGACGATTTGCGCCGCACCCTGGTGCGGATCGCCAACGAGATCGTCGAGAAGAACCCTCAGCGAGCCACGGATGGCGAGCGGTGGCGAAGCCGAGCGCCAGATGGCGACGGGATGGAGCCAGCGGCGCGAGGCCGTCCGAATCACATCGCGCTGGTCGGCATCCATACGCGCGGCGCCGTCTTGGGCCAGAGGCTGCACGCGCTGGTCGGCGAGCTGACGGGGTTCGAGGTGCCGTTCGGCGACCTCGACATCTCCTTTTACCGCGACGACGTCAACGCCCGCCAGCCCGGCGCCGGGCCGGTGGTCCACGCCTCGCACCTGGACTTCGACCTGGACGGGCGCACCGTGGTGCTGGTCGACGACGTCCTGTTCACCGGCCGCACCGTGCGGGCGGCGATCGACGCCCTGTTCGACTACGGGCGTCCCGAGCGGGTGCAGCTCGCGGTGCTCGTCGACCGTGGCCACCGCGAGCTCCCGATTCGCCCCGACTACGTGGGCAAGAACCTGCCCACCTCACGCGAGGAGCGGGTGTACGTCCGGGTCGAGGAGCTGGATGAGGTCGACGAGGTGACGATCGCCAGCACGGTGGAGGCCGGCGATGAGGAACCTGCTGGCGATCGCCGACCTGGAGCGCTCCGACATCGAGCGGATCACTGATCGGGCGGAGGGGTTCGCCGAGGTCGGGCGGCGGGACATCAAGAAGGTGCCGACGCTGCGCGGGCGCACGATCATCAACCTCTTCTATGAGTCGAGCACGCGCACCAGCTCCTCGTTCGAGCTGGCGGCGAAGCGCCTCTCGGCCGACGTGATCTCGATCAAGGCGCCCGGCTCCTCGGCCGACAAGGGCGAGTCGCTGAAGGACACGATCGCCACCCTCGGCGCCTACGGCCCCGAGGCGATCGTGATCCGCTCGCCGCACGCCGGCGCCGCCGAGCTCGTCGCCCGCTGGACCGAGGCCGCGGTGATCAATGCCGGGGACGGCAAGCACGAGCATCCGACCCAGGCGCTGCTCGACGTCTACACGCTGCGGCAGCGACTCGACTCGCTGGAGGGCAAGCGGATTTGGATCGTCGGCGACATCCTGCACAGCCGCGTCGCCCGCTCGGACGTGCTCGCCTTCGGCGCCATGGGGGCCGAGGTAACGGTCTGCGGCCCGCCGACGCTGATCCCGCGCGGGTTCGCGGAGGCGTTCGGGTGCCGGGTCACCTACGACCTGGACGATCTCGGCGAGGCCGACGTCGTCTATGCCCTGCGCATGCAGCGAGAGCGGATGGGCGAGTCCTTCGTGCCCTCTATTCGCGAGTACGCCGCCCTCTATCAGATCGACTCGCGCCGGCTCAGCCCACGCCAGCTGCTGATGCACCCGGGTCCCGTGAACCGGGGGGTCGAGCTCTCACCCGAGGTGGTCGACGGCTCCAACGCCCTGATCGCCGAGCAGGTGGAGAGCGGCCTTGTGGTCCGGATGGCGATCCTCTACGAGCTCCTGGCGGGTGAGCGGCCGCGCCCCGGCGGCGTCCGCGCCGGCGCTCCCGACGAGCTGCCCGAGCCGACGCCGATCAAGGAGCCGGCTTGAGCGAATCGAGATCGATCGCGTCGCTGGATTGGCGCGGCGCAGACGGCGCACCCGGTGGCGACCTGGTGGTGCGGCGAGCCTCGGTGCTCGACCCGCGGGCGGGCATCGACGGCACCTACGACGTGGTCGTGCGAGGCGGGGTGATCGCCGAGTTGGCGGACCCCGGAAGCGCCGAGCCCCAGCCATCGGCCGGGGGCGACGTCGAGCTGATCGAGGCCGAGGGCAGGGCGGTGTTCCCGGCCTTCTTCGACCCCCACGTTCACCTCCGCACCCCCGGCGACGAGCACGAGGAGGACATCGAGACGGGCACGCGCGCCGCGGCGGCGGGGGGCTACTGCGGGATTCTGGCGATGGCGAACACGCAGCCACCGGTCGAGACGGCAGCGGACATCCGGGCGCTGCGCGAGCGGGCGGCCGACGAGGCGTCCGTCCCGGCGGGATTCCTGGCGTGCGTAACCCGGGGCATGGGGGGCGAGGAGCTGACCGAGATGGCCGAGCTGCGCGACGCTGGGGCCGCCGGGTTCTCGGACGACGGCTTACCGATCTCCAACGCGCGCGTGCTGCGGCGCGCGTTTCAATACCAGCGGCTGGTCCGAGCTCCGATCGCGCTCCACGAGGAGGACCACGACCTGTCCCGGCCAGCCGGCCCCCACGGGTCGCACCTCGGCGGCGCCATGCACGAGGGGCTGGTTTCGGCCGCCCTCGGCCTGGCCGGTATCCCCTCGATCGCCGAGTCGACCATGATCGCCCGCGACGCCGCGCTGGCCGCCTACGAGGACGCGCGGATTCACGTCCAGCACCTGTCGGCGCGCGAGTCGGTGGACGCGGTGGCGGCGGCGAAGCAGGCGGGTGTCCAGATCACCTGCGAGGCGACCCCGCACCACCTGACGCTGACCGACGAGGCTGTCAGGCCCCTCGACGCGCGCTTCAAGATGAACCCGCCGTTGCGCTCCGAGGATGACCGCCAGGCGCTGATCGACGGCCTGCGCTCCGGCGTGATCGACTGCGTGGCCACAGACCACGCGCCGCATTCGGTGGACGAGAAGGAGGTCCCGTTCGAGGAGGCGGCAATGGGTGTGACCGGGCTCGAGACGGCGTTCTCGGTGCTGCACACAGACCTGGTCCTGCCCGGCGTGCTCGGGCTCGCCCTGCTGGTCGATCGGATGAGCGCCGGTGCGGCCCCCTTCGGGCTGCGGCCTCCCGGGCTGGCCCTGGGGAGCGAGGCGAACTTGGTGCTGTTCGACCCCGAGGCCGAATGGGAGGCGGGCGCCGAGGGCTGGGAGAGCCGCTCTCAGAACTCCTGCTTCGCGGGCCGGGCCCTGCGCGGGCGGGTGCTGATGACCGTGGTCGCCGGCCGGGTCGCCTACCGCCAGCGCAGCTTCGCGATGGGCGTCGCGTGAGCGCGCCGAAGCTCGACCCCGAGCGGAGCGCTCTGGTGGTGATCGACGTCCAGGAGGGCTTCCGGAAGGCGGTGCCGAGCTTCGATCAGGTCGCCCAGGCCACTGCCGCCCTGGTCAAGGGAGCGAAGGCGGTCGGGATCCCGATCGTGGTCACCGAGCAGTATCCGAAGGGCCTCGGCAACACCGCGCCCGAGGTCGCGGAAGAGCTTCCCTCGGGCGTCGCGCCGATCGAGAAGGTGTGCTTCTCGGCCCCGGAGGCCGAGGGGTTCGACCTCGCCGGCCGAGACCAGGCGCTGGTCTGCGGGATCGAGGCGCACGTGTGCGTCAATCAGACGGCGCTCGACCTGCTCGACCAGGGGGTCGAGGTCCACGTGGTGCGCGACGCGGTCGGGTCGCGCTCCGACGAGAACCGCCAGGTCGGCCTGGCCAGGGCCGAGCGCGCAGGCGCGGTGATCACCAGCGTGGAAACGGCTCTGTTCGAGCTAGTTGGGCGGGCCGGGACCGACGAGTTCAAGCAGGTGCAGAAGGCGATCCTCGACTTCGCGCCGAACCCGTCATGAGCGGGTACGTGCTGCTGGAGGACGGGGCGCGCTTCGACGGCGAGCTGCCCGGCGGCGGCGAGTGGGTCACCGGCGAGGTCGTCTTCAACACCGCGATGACCGGCTACCAGGAGTCGGTGACCGACCCCTCCTACGCCGGCCAGATCATCACCTTCACCTATCCGCTGATCGGCAACTACGGCGTCGCCCAGGCGGCGATGGAGTCGGAGCGCGCCCAGGCGCGCGGGGTGATCATGCGCGAGGGCAAGAACTCGGAGGATTCGCCGGAGGCCGAGGGTGGGTGGCTCGACTGGCTGCGTGATTGCGGGGTGCCGGCCATCAGCGGCGTCGACACGCGGGCCCTGGTGCGCCACATCCGCGACCGTGGAGCGATGCGCGGCGGGATCTTCCCGGGCGAGTTCGCGGAGGCCGAGGCGCGCGAGCGGGTGAAGGCCGAGCCGTCGATGCTGGGAGCGGACCTGGCGCGAACCGTGACTCCCGGCGAGCCGGTCGAGCTCGCGGGAGAGGGCCCGCACGTGGTCGGCATCGACACCGGGATCAAGCTCTCAATAATTCGGCAACTTCGCGAGCGAAGTTGCCGGTTGACCTTGCTCCCGTGCTCAGCCACCCCGGACGAGGTCTTGGCGAGGGACCCCGACCTCGTCTTCCTGGCCAACGGCCCCGGTGATCCCGCCGCGCTCGACTACGTCGTGCGGACGGTACGCGAGCTGGTCGGCAAGCGCCCCGTGTTCGGCATCTGCCTGGGCCACCAGCTGCTCTGCCGAGCGGTGGGCCTGGAGACCTTCAAGCTGCCCTTCGGCCACCGGGGCGCCAACCACCCGGTCAAGGACCTGGCCACGGGGCAGGATCGAGATCACCTCGCAGAACCACGGCTTCGCGGTCCAGGGGCCGAACGGAGAGCCCCGGATCGAGGGCGACGAGCCCGTCCGCTGGGAGACCGACTTCGGAGCCGCCGAGCTCTCGCACCTGAACCTCTATGACCGGACCGTCGAGGGACTTGTGCTCCGCGACGTCGCCGGGGCCACCGTCCAATACCACCCCGAGGCGGGCCCGGGCCCCCACGACTCCCGCTACCTGTTCGACCGCTTCCTGGAGCTGGCATGTGTGTAAGGCCGAGACACGCAGTGTCTCGGCAGAGGCAGGTAAGGCGGCGCAGCCGCCGCACGAGTTATGCCTAGGCGCGACGACATCCCGAAGATCCTCCTGATCGGGTCGGGGCCGATCGTGATCGGCCAGGCGGCGGAGTTCGACTACTCCGGCGCCCAGGCGTGCAAGGTGCTGCTCGCCGACGGCTACGAGGTCGTGCTCGTCAACTCCAATCCGGCGACGATCATGACCGACCCCGAGTTCGCCCACCGCACCTACGTGGAGCCGCTGACCCCGGACTCCGTGGAACGGATCATCGAGCGCGAGCGCCCGGACGCCCTGCTGCCCACTCTCGGCGGCCAGACGGCGCTCAACCTCGCCTCGGCGCTTCACGAGTCGAAGGTTCTGGAGCGCTTCGGCGTGGAGCTGATCGGGGCCGACTACGAGGCGATCCGCCGCGCCGAGGACCGTGAGGCCTTCCGGGAGACGATGGAGGGCGCCGGGCTTCGGGTCCCGTGGTCCGAGATCGTTCGCAGCGTCGGCGACGCGGAGCGGGCGCTCGCCGACGGGCGCATCGAGCTGCCTGTGATCGTGCGGCCCGCGTACACCCTGGGCGGCCAAGGGGGAGGCGTCGGACGGACCCCCACCGAGCTGCACCAGGTCGTCTCCGAGGGCCTCGCGGCGAGCCCGATCAACCAGGTGCTGGTGGAGGAGTCGGTGCTCGGGCTGGGGCGAGTTCGAGCTCGAGTTGATGCGCGATCGCAACGACAACGTGGTCGTCGTCTGCTCGATCGAGAACGTCGACCCGATGGGCGTCCACACCGGGGACAGCGTCACGGTGGCTCCCGCCCAGACGCTCACCGATCGTCTCTTCCAGGAGCTGCGCGACCAGGCCCTGCGCGTGATCCGGGCGGTCGGGGTCGAGACCGGCGGCTCGAACATCCAGTTCGCGGTCGAACCCGAGCACCGGCGAGGTGGTGGTGATCGAGATGAACCCCCGCGTCTCGCGCTCCTCGGCGCTGGCCTCGAAGGCCACCGGGTTCCCGATCGCCAAGATCGCCGCCAAGCTGGCGGTCGGCTACGCGCTCGAGGAGATCCCGAACGACATCACGAGGGCGACCCCCGCCTCCTTCGAGCCGACGATCGACTACGTGGTCACCAAGATGCCGCGGTTCGCGTTCGAGAAGTTCCCGGGGGCCGAGGGAGGCCTCACGACCCACATGAAGTCGGTGGGGGAGGCGATGGCGATCGGCCGCACCTTCCGCGAGTCGTTCGCGAAGGCGATGCGCTCCCGGGAGCTCGACTCCGAGGCGCAGATACCCGACGACACGGATCAGCTGCTCGACCGCCTCTTGACCCCTGCTCACGACCGCTATGACCTGATCCTGGAGGCGTTCCGGCGCGGCGTCGACCCGGGCAAGATCGGGGAGCGGACCTCCATCGACCCCTGGTTCCTGCGGGAGCTGAGGGCCCTGGCGACGGAGGGAGACGGGACCGGCTCGGGAGTTCGCACCTTCAAGTCGGTCGACACCTGCGCGGCGGAGTTCGAGGCCCGCACGCCCTACTACTACTCGGCATACGAGCGTCCCGCCAGGAACCCGGCCGCGCCCGGAGTCGCCGACGAGGACGCGGCCGCCAGTGAAGTCCATAGAGGCGACCGCCCCTCGGTGGTCATTCTGGGCTCGGGCCCGAACCGGATTGGCCAGGGGATCGAGTTCGACTACTGCTGCGTGCACGCGGCGATGACGGTGCGCGAGTCCGGCCGCGACGCGGTGATGATCAACTGCAACCCGGAGACGGTGTCGACCGACTACGACACCTCGGATCGCCTCTATTTCGAGCCCCTCACGGCCGAGGACGTGCTGGCGGTGATCGAGGCGGAGCGGCCAGAGGGCGTGGTGGTGCAGTTCGGCGGCCAAACGCCGCTGAAGCTGGCCCCGGCGCTGGAGGAGGCCGGCGCGCGGCTGCTGGGCACGCCCGTGGATGCGATCGACCTGGCCGAGGACCGTGGCCGCTTCGGGGCGCTCCTGCGGCGGCTCGGCATCGCCCACCCGCCCTACGGCACGGCACTCTCAGCCGACGAGGCGGCGGTGATCGCGGAGGAGGTCGGCTTCCCGCTGCTGGTGCGGCCCTCCTACGTCCTCGGGGGCCGGGCGATGGAGATCTGCTACACGGCTGAGGGGCTGGCCGGCTACCTGGAGCAGAATGTGAAGGCCGACCAGGAGCACCCGTTGCTGCTCGATCGGTTCCTCGAGAAGGCCATCGAGGTGGATGTCGACGCGCTCGCCGACGGTGAGGAGGTGCGGGTGGCCGGGATCATGCAACACGTCGAGGAGGCGGGCGTGCATTCGGGGGATTCGGCCTGTGTGCTGCCGCCGATGAGCCTCGGCGAGGAGATGCTCGCCGAGATCCGCGAGACAACGGGCCGGATTGCGCTGGAGCTGGGTGTGATCGGGCTGATCAACATTCAGTACGCGGTCGCCGGCGGCCGGCTCTACGTGCTGGAGGCGAACCCGCGCGCCTCCCGGACGGTGCCGTTCGTCTCCAAGGCGATCGGCGCCCCGCTGGCCAAGATCGCCTGCCGGCTGATGTTGGGGGAGGCTTTGGCCGACCAGGAGCTGCCCGAGGCTCCCAGCGACCACGTCAGCGTCAAGGAGGCGGTGCTGCCGTTCGCCCGCTTCGCCGGCGCGGACTCGGTGCTCGGCCCGGAGATGAAGTCGACCGGCGAGGTGATGGGGATCGCCCCCGACTTTCCGACCGCCTTCGGCAAGGCTCAGGAGGCCGCCGGCATCGGGTTGCCACGCGCGGGCACCGTGTTCATCACGGTGACCGACACGGACAAGCCCGCCGCCACCCAGCTCGCCGCCAGATTCCACGACATGGGCTTCCGGATCATCGCCACCCGTGGGACAGCGCAGGCGATCTCGCGCATGGGCGTGCCGGTGAAGGGGATCAACAAGGTCGCCGAGGGCTCTCCTCACGTGGTCGACTTCATCCGCAACCGCGAGGTCGATCTGGTGATCAATACGCCGACCGGCAGCGGCGCCCGCGTCGACGGCCACGAGATCCGCACCGCGGCCGTGCGCCAGGGAATCCCCTGTGTGACCACGATGACCGGAGCCTCGGCGGCCGCGAGGGCGATCTTCGCTCAACGCGAGCAAAGCCCTGAACCGCGATCGCTCCAGGAGCTTCATGACAGGCCAGCGGACAGACAGCGAACGGCTGTCTGAGGGGCAAGCAGTCACGGCGCCGCCGGGGCGGCGGTTGTGCGAGGTCACCGACAACCGCGAGACGGGCGGCTACCGAATCTTCTCGGCACTCGATCGTTCGGGCCCGGAGCCGCGCGCCGGCCAGTTCTACATGCTGGCGGCGGCCGACGGCTGGGGCCAGCGCGACGGGCGTCCCTACCTGCCTCGCGCCTTTTCGGTGGCCGAGGCGCGGCCAGCCGACGGCGCTTGGCGGCTCGATTTCCTGGTGGAGGCCGTCGGTCCTGGTACGGAACGGCTGGCGGCGCTTCGCCCGGGCGACGGACTCTGGCTGACGGGGCCGCTCGGGCAACCGTTTTCGCCGCCGGGTGGGCTGGTTGCGGGGGCCGCCGGGGCGATCCTGGTCGGAGGGGGCATCGGGATCGCTCCGCTGGCGATCTGGCGCCGGCAGCTCGGCGAGCGCGGCGTGGCCGTGCGCACCTTGCTCGGGTTTCGCGACCGCGAGCACTCCGGGGGGGTGGAGGAGCTGTTCGACTGCTCGGAGGTCCGGCTGGCGAGCGAGGACGGGCATACGGGCCACCGCGGCTACGTCACCGACCTGCTGGCGGTGTTGCTGGAGGGAGACGAAGCGCGCGGCGGCGCCGTTTACGCCTGCGGGCCGCCGGCGATGCTGGAGGCCGTGCGGGCGATTTGCTCCCGTGCGGACGTCGCGGCCGAGCTGGCCATGGAGGCGCCGATGGCCTGCGGCTTCGGCGCCTGCTTCGGGTGCGCGGTGCCGCTTGCCGGCGGCGGCTACATGCGGCTCTGCGTGGACGGCCCGGTGGTCGACGCCGCCCGGATCGAGACTGCCCTGGTGCCGGGATCGGGGCACTGATGGACCTGAGCGTCGAGCTCTGCGGGCTGCGCCTCGAGCACCCGGTGCTGAACGGCTCCGGGACCTTCGACGCGATCGCCGCGCGTCGCGTCTTCGGCGAGGAGCTCCTGGACGAGTTTCCGTTCTCGGCCTTCGTTTCGAAGACGATCACCCCTGAGCCCCGGGTCGGGAACCCGCCGCCGCGGATCTTCGAGACACCCTCCGGGATGGTCAACTCGATCGGCCTGCCCAACAAGGGGCTCCACGGGTTCCTCGACCAGGACCTGCCGCTCTTGGCTGAGCTTCCGGTGCCGCTGGTTGTCTCCGTGATGGGCACGAGCTACGTGGAGTTCGCGCGCTTGGTCGAGGGGGTCGCGAGCAGGGGCGAGGTCGCGGCCCTGGAGCTGAACGTCTCCTGCCCGAACGTCGAGTCCGGGCTGATCGTCGGGCAACAACCTGAGGAGACGCTGGCGCTCGTCCAAGATCTGCGCCCGCGGACACCGAAGCCGTTGATCGTCAAGCTCACTCCAAACGTCGCCGAGCCGGCAACGGTGGCGCTGGCGGCCGAGCAGGGCGGCGCCGACGCGGTCTCCCTGGTCAACACGCTGAAGGCCGTCCGCAATCGATCCGGCAACGCGCCGGCCCTGGCTGGGCGCAGGCAGCGGAGGCCTCTCGGGCGCTGCGATACGGGCGTTCGCCCTCGGCCAGGTGCGCGAGGTGGCGGCCGCGGTCTCGGTCCCGGTGATCGGCATGGGAGGCATCGAGTCGGGGGCAGATGCGCTCGACTTCCTGGGCGCCGGGGCAGCCGCCGTGGCGGTCGGCACGGCGAACTTTCGGGACCCGCTCGCCGCTACAAGGGTGCGCGCGGAACTCGAAGCGGCGCTGGCAGCGGGCGGGGTCGGGGCGATCTCGGACCTTCCGAGCCGGATGCCGGCATCGACCTCAACCTAAGGTCGAATCGAATTTCCGCGTGGAGCGGGAACCGATGTTGTGTGGGCCGCGGCAGCGGGTATATGATCGCCGCCGCCGATGGCCCCGACCTCCGTCGACACCGCTGCCGCTGTTCCCGCGAGAACCCACGAGCAGCGGTTGCGGGCTCTGCGGAGAGCAAACGAGATCCGCTCCAGGCGGGCGAAGTTGAAGCGGGATCTGAAGGCGGGCAAGGTCAAGGTCGAGGCGGTTCTGCGCGATCCCCCCGACTACGTGCTCTCGGCGAAGGCCTTCGACATGATCCTGGCGGTCCCCAAGTACGGCCGGGTGAAGGCCAACAAGATCCTCACCCAGTGCCGGATCTCGCCCTCGAAGACCATCGGCGGCCTATCGGCGCGCCAGCGGGGCGAGCTGGTCACGCAGCTCCAGCGCTAGTCGCGCGCACGTCTTCGTAGGCACCAGCGGCTGGGCCACGAGACCGAACGTCCCGGAATGTGGGTTATAGGGGGTAGTGAGGGACGTTCAATGTTGACGGTGGATCCGACGCCGATGCGTCGGTAAGGATTCGGCCCCGTGCCCAAGGTATTCGTGATCACCGGGCCGTCCGGCGTCGGCAAGGGGACGCTGATCTCAGAGCTCCTGCGCCGGGTCGAGGGCCTGGAGCTGTCGGTCTCGGCGACGACCAGGGAGCCGCGAGCGGGCGAGGTCGACGGCCGCGACTACCACTTCCTCGGCGGCGAGGAGTTCGACCGCGCGCTCGCGAAGGGGAGTTCCTCGAGCACGCCACCTACAGCGGCAACAGGTACGGGACGCTGCGCGCCGAGGTCGAGCGGCGGCTTGCCGAGGGCCGCTCGGTGGTCCTCGAGATCGAGGTGCAGGGTGCTCGCCAGGTGCGCGCGGCGATGCCGGACTCCGTCCAGGTGTTCATCGCCCCTCCGGATCCCGCCGCGCTCCGTCGGCGGCTCGAGGGCCGGGGCACGGACTCCGGCGAGGCGATCGACGAGCGGCTCCGGACGGCGGAGCTGGAGCTGGCAGCGCAACCGGAGTTCGAGCACGTGGTCGTCAACGACGAAATAGCGACCGCGGCCGCGAAGCTGGAAGGGATCGTGCGAGACGAGCTGGAGCGCGACCCCCGGTGAGGCGCCAGTAGAATGGCGGAGCGATGATCAAGCCACGCGTCGACAAGCTGCTGGATCGGACCGACTCTCACTACGCCGCGGTGATGGTGGTGGCCAAGCGAGCGCGCCAGCTGAACAGCTACTACCGCGCCCTCGGGGAGGGCAGCTACGAGGAGTTCACGCCGCCGATGGTGGACGTGCCGTCGGGCAACTACCTCACGATCGCGCTCGAGGAACTGGCGGCGGGAAAGCTCGAGTACCACTACCGCGCCTGATCAGGCGCGGGTGAGGTCGCCCAGATGGCCCGCATCCTGCTCGGCGTAAGCGGCGGGATCGCCGCCTACAAGGCCTTGGAGCTGGCGCGACTTGCGACCCAGGCCGGACACGGCGTACGCGTGCTGATGACCCCGGCCGCGAAGCGATTCGTGGGCTCCGCCTCGTTCGAGGGCATCGTTGGAGCCCCGGTCCTCGACGACGAGTTCGAGCGCGATCCCCTGCGGGGCAGCTTCCCCGGCGATCCGCTGCCCGACCACGACCCGATCGGTCACCTCGAGCTGGCCGCCAACGCCGACGTGTTCGTGATCGCGCCGGGGTCGGCGAACACGATCGCCAAGCTCGCGGCCGGGATCGCCGACTCGATGCTGACCACCTCGTTCCTCGCCTGCCCGGCGCCGCGCGTCGTTGCCCCGGCGATGAACGACCGCATGTACGAGGACCCCGCCACCCAGGCGAACCTGGCGACGTTGCGCGAGCGTGGCGTGCGGGTGATCGAGCCTGAGGAGGGGGCGCTCGCCTCGCGGGGCGAGATCGGCGTGGGCAGGCTGCCGTCGCCGGATCGGCTGCTGGCCGAGGTTGAGGCGCTCCTGCCCGCTGCGCGTGGATCCTGGGACGGGCTTCGGGTGCTGGTCACAGCCGGAGGAACCCGAGAGCCGATCGACTCGGTCCGATTCATCGGCAACCGCTCAAGCGGCAGAATGGGGCTGGCGCTGGCGGAACAGGCCACGCGGCGGGGGGCCGACGTGACCTTGGTCGCTGCGAACGTCTCGCTTCCGCAGCCTGCGGGCGTGCGGCGGATCGACGTCGAGACGGCGGGCGAGCTGGCGGCCGCCGTACGGGAGGAGTTCCCCGCCTGCCACGTGCTGCTGATGGCGGCGGCGGTCGCTGACTTCCGGCCGGCCCAGGCACGGGCGGGGAAGATCTCCCGCGAGGGAAGCGGTGGCCTCGAGCTTCGCCTGGAGCAAATCGCGGACGTGCTCGCGGACCTGGCCTCCCTCCGGAGCGACGACCAGACGCTGGTCGGCTTCGCCGCCGAGCACGGCGCGAAGGCGATCGAGCGGGCTCGCGCGAAGCTCGATCGAAAGGGGTTGGACGCGATCGTCTTCAACGACGTCTCTCGTGCCGAGATCGGTTTCGACTCGGCCCTGAACGAGGTGGTGATCGTGGAGCGCGCCGGCGAGCAGCGGGTCCCCCTGGCGCCCAAGGAGGAGGTCGCGGCCGCGATTCTCGACCGCGTGGACGCGATTCGCAGCGCCGCCGGGACGCCGGCATAGGCCTCCCTACACTTGGCCTGTGACCGAACCGGCCGACGATTCCCTCTATCACCTGTATCGAAAGGGAATGTCCCTGCTCGAGTCCGGCGACTTCGCTCCGGCGACGGTGCCGCTGTCGAAGGCCGCTCGAATTGCGCCTGAAAAGAGCTCGATTCGTGAGGCGCTGGGGCGCGCCTACTTCCACAGCCGGCGCTACCCGGAGGCAGCGCGAGAGTTCGAGGCCGTCGTGGAGCGCTACCCGGTCAACGACTTCGCCCACTTCTGCCTCGGGAGGGCGCTGACCCTGGCCGGCCAGCGCGCCCGGGCGCGGCGCCACCTGGCGATTGCGGCCAACCTGCGCCCCGAGCGCGACGACTACCGCATCTACCGGCAGCGTCTGGTTCGGAGCCTGTAGATGGTCGATTCCTGGATGCGCCATTAGCTCGGGACCAAGGCGATGAGGGCGCTGGTCCAGCGCGTCAGCCGGGCGTCCGTGTCGGTGGAGGCGCGCGAGGTGTCGGCGATCGGGCCCGGACTGCTCGTCTTGCTCGGCGTGGCGCCCGAGGACACGGAGGCCGACGCAGACAGGCTCGCCGAGAAGGTGAGGGCGCTGCGGATCTTCGACGATTCCGAGGGTCGCCTGAACGAGGCGCTGCGGGACCGCGAGGTCTTGTGCGTCAGCCAGTTCACTCTCTACGCCGATACGCGGAAGGGAAACCGGCCCGGTTTCGCCGGCGCTGCGCAACCAGAGCTGGCCGAGTCCCTCTACGAGCGATTCTGTGGGCGCCTGGGCGCGCGGCGGGGCGTGTTCGGGGCCCGGATGGCCGTGGAGCTGGTCAACGACGGGCCCGTAACACTGCTTCTGGAGGCCTGAACCAGGCGCCGTGCAATCCCTCGCCGGCGCTCGCATGAGCCCCGCCTAGTCCACCAGGGCCGAGGCTATACTCAGATCACCTCTTTCACCCGAACCCTTTTGGAGGTGGGCACGGGCCCGCCTATTTTTTCGGCAGGAAGGGGTTGAACGAGACACGAACCAAGCGAGAAGAACGAGTTTGGAAGAGCTTCAAGCGCAGATCGAGTCGAGGCTTCGGGAGTTCGATCCCGCGGTCGAGCTGATCGCGCTGGAACGCCCCGCCGCGGAGACGTTGCGCCTCTACATCGATCATCCGGATGGGGTGGACCTGGCGCTGTGCGAACGGGTCACGAACCAGTTGCGCGACCTGCTCCAGGCGTGGTCACTCGAGGTCTCCTCGCCGGGGGAGGATCGCCCGCTGACCAAGCCCGAGCATTTCCGCCGCTTCATGGGACGCCGGGTCAGGGTGCGCACCCGCGAGGCGATCGAAGGCCAGCGCAGCTTCACGGGCACGCTGACGGCCGCCGATGAGCGCCGAGTGCGCCTCGACGCGCCCGCCGGCGAGGTCGAGATCCCGCTTTCGCGCATCCGCCGCTCGAATCTCGTGCCCGATCGGTCCACGCTCGCTGGAGCAGGCCCGATGAGCCGCGAGATCGTCGAGGCGATCAGGGGCCTCGAGCAAGAGAAGGGGATCGACGCCGAGACCCTGATGGCCGCCCTGGAGGATGCGCTTCTGTCCGCCTACAAGAAGACCCCGGGCGCGGCCAAGTACGCCCGCGTGGACCTCGACCGGGAGACCGCCGATTTCCGCGTCTTCGAGCTGATTCTGCCGCCGGAGCTGGAGGAGAAGCTCATGGCCCAGGCGATCGAAGAGCAGGAGGAGACCATCGACCCGGAGACCGGGGAGTTCCGCGAGCCCGAGGAGCCGGAGCTCGACCCGGAGCTGCTGGCCCCTTACGAGGACCAGATCACGACCCGCGACGTCACACCGGAGAACTTCGGCCGAATCGCCGCGCAGACCGCCAAGCAGGTGATCCTGCAGCGGATCCGCGAGGCGGAGCGGCACATGATGTTCGAGGAGTACCAGGACAGGGTTGGCGAGCTGATCACGGGGATCATCCAGCAGTCCGACAACCGCTACACGCTGGTCCAGCTGCGGGAGCGCGTCGAGGCGCTGCTGCCGCGCTCCGAGCAGGTGTGGAACGAGCGCTACGACCACGGCATGCGGGTGAAGGCGGTGATCACGGAGGTCAACGCGGAGGGCAAGGGGCCCGGAATCGTGGTCTCGCGGCGCAACTCCGAATTGATCAAGCAGCTGTTCGAGCTCGAGGTGCCCGAGATCGCCGATAGCCTCGTTGAGATCGTTGGCGTCGCGCGCGAGCCCGGCTACCGCTCGAAGATCGCCGTCATCTCGCACGCCGACGGCGTCGATCCCGTGGGCGCCTGCGTAGGGCCAAGGGGCTCGCGGGTGCGGATGGTGGTATCCGAGCTGCGCGGCGAGAAGATCGACATCATCCCCTACAACGAGGAGCCGGCCCGGTTCGTGGCCAAGGCGCTGTCTCCGGCGCGTGTGCGGGAGGTGTTGGTGGACGACGAGAAGCAGGAGGCCACGGTGATCGTGCCGGACGACCAGCTCTCGCTGGCGATCGGGCGCGAGGGCCAGAACGCGAGGCTTGCCGCGAAGCTCACCGGCTGGAAGGTGGACATCAAGTCCGAGACCGAGTTCAGCCAGGAGGACGACGAGCTCACCTACGAGGAGGGCGAGGAGGCGGACGGCCGCTGCGCCGCCGTTCTCTCCGCCGGTCGGCGATGCCCGAACGCCTCCCTCCCGGGCGCCCGCTACTGCGGCCTTCCGCAGCATCAGGCGCTGGCGCGTTTCGAGACCAATCGGGTGACGGTGCTCACCTCGCTCACTGACGAGGAGATCCAGAAGCTGGCCGATTCCACAGCTGGAGAGGGAGAGGTTCGCCCCCTCGTGGAGCGGGCCATGGCGGAGCTCAATCAGGCCGAAGCCGAGAAGGAGGAGGAGGAAGCGGCCGAGGAGAAGCCGGAGGAGGAAGCGGCCGAGGAGGAGGGGGAGGAGGAAGAGCCCGAGCAGGCCCTGGCGGAAGACGCCGCTGCGGAAGGTCCCGAGGATGCGGCACCTGAAGCAGCGCCCGAGGAAGCGCCCGTCGGGGTCAAGTCGTCCGAGGAATCCGAAGCTGGAGGCGAGGGCTCCGAGGAACCCGATTCCGAGGAATCTTGAAGAAGCGCGTCCACGAGATCGCCAAGCAGGAGGGCCTGAGCAGCAAGGAAGTGCTCGCGGCGCTGAGCGCGGCCGGCATCCAGGGAAAGGTGGCGGCCTCGAGCGTCGAGGAGGAAGAAGCCCTGAAGGCGTTGGCCGCCGCCGGCGCGGCGCCCAAGGCGGCTTCCGAGGATGGCTCGAAGCCGAAGCCCAAGGCCGCGCGGCCGGCACCGAAGACGAAGAAGGCTGACGGCGAGCCCGCCTCCACCGGCCGCAAACGTCGCCGGGTCGTGATCGACTCCCAGGCCGCGCGCCGCGACCACATGCCGCAGGCGCCGCCACACCGACCTCCCCGGCGCCGCGGTGGGCGACGTCGCCGGCCGCTGCTCGAGGAGCCGCCGGTCAGGCCGCTGAGCGAGGCGCCCGAGCCGGACGCGACCAAGATCGCTTCCGGCGCGACGGTACGCGAGGTGGCGGAGAGCCTCAGCCTCGGAAGCGCCGAGGTGATCAAGAAGCTGATGGAGCTGGGCGAGATGGCGACGCTGACGCAGACCCTGTCGGACGAGGCCGTGACGGCGCTGGCCGCGGCGCTCGACCAGAAGGTCGAGCTCGTCAGCGCCGCCGAGGAGGAGCCGGAGGAGCCCGTTCACGAGGACGCCAAGGAGGACCTTGCGGAAAGGCCACCCGTGGTGACGATCATGGGTCACGTGGATCACGGCAAGACCTCGCTGCTGGACGCGATCCGCGAGGCGGAGGTGGTCGCGGGTGAGGCGGGAGGCATCACGCAGCACATCGGCGCCTACCAGGTGCGCCAGAACGGCAAGCTCGTCACCTTCCTCGACACTCCCGGACACGAGGCCTTCACGGCGATGCGCGCCCGCGGCGCCAAAGTCACCGATCTTGCGGTGATCGTGGTCGCGGCGGACGACGGCGTGATGCCCCAGACGGTCGAGGCGATCGACCACGCGCGGGCGGCGGGCGTACCGATCCTGATCGCGGTCAACAAGATCGACAAGCCGGACGCCCAGCCCGACCGGGTCCGCAACGAGCTCGCCTCCCAGGGGATCACGCCCGAGGACTGGGGCGGCGAGACGATCTTCTGCGACGTGTCCGCGAAGACCAAGGAGGGGCTCGACAATCTGCTCGAGATGATCGTCCTGGCCGCCGAGCTCGAGGAGCTGGAGGCCAACCCGAGCGCCCCGGCGTCAGGCGTCGTGATCGAGTCCCACCTCGATCCCGGCCGGGGCCCGACCGCCACCGTGCTGATCCAGCGGGGCACCCTTCACGTCGGCGACGCGCTGGTGGCGGGCGCGAACTGGGGCAAGGTGAGGGCGATGCTCGACTTCACCGGGGCCCGCGTGCAGGAGGCGCACCCGGGCGACCCGGTTGAGGTGCTGGGGCTGGATGGCGTATGCGAGGCGGGAGAACGCGTCGAGGCGGCGGAGAACGAGCGGCGGGCGCGGCAACTCGCGCAGGAGCGCGGCCAGCGCCTCAAGACCGAGTCGCTCGCCCGTCAGCAGGCCCGCACGATCAGCCTCCAAGAGGTCTTTTCGAAGGGCACCGAAGGTGAGCTCCAGGAGCTCAACATCGTGCTCAAGGCCGACGTTTCGGGCTCGCTCGAGGCGCTCCAGGACGAGATCGCCAAGGTCCCGCAGGAGCGGATCGTGGTCGACGTGATCCACGCCGCGCCGGGCGGAATCACCGAGTCCGACGTGATGCTCGCGGCGGCCTCCGACGCGATCATCATCGGGTTCAACGTCCGTCCGCTCGCCGAAGCCCGCAAGGCGGCCGAGCGCGAGGGCGTCGAGGTCCGCACCTACTCCGTCATCTACAAGGTCACCGAGGACCTCCGCGCCGCGATGGAGGGGATGCTCGAGCCGGAGGAGGTCGAGGAGGCGCTCGGCCAGGCCGAGATCAAGGAGCTGTTCCGGGCGTCACGCATCGGCACGATCGCCGGCTGCGCGGTCACGGACGGCAAGGTCACCCGCACTGCACAGGTGCGCCTGGTCCGCGAGGGCACCGTTGTGTGGACGGGAAGGATCGGCTCGCTGCGCCGCTTCAAGGACAACGTGCAGGAGGTCGAGGAGGGTCTCGAGTGCGGGGTCGTGCTCGAGGGCTATCAGGACGTCAAGGTGGGCGACGTGCTGGAGCTCTTCGGGACCAAGCAGGTAGAGCAGACGCTCGAGTAGCGGCGGCGACGGCGTACCCTGGCCGGGTGCGCGCATACGTCTGCGTGGTCGAGGTGCGGCTGCACCTCAACGACTCCCACGACCTGAAGGGCAAGCGGAAGGTGCTGCATTCGCTGAAGGCGCAGCTTCGGCAGCGCTTCGGGGCCGCAGTGGCGGAGGTCGACGGCCACGACACCTGGCAGCGGACGACCCTCGTCTGCGCATTGGTTGGCGGGGGGGAGGTGGGGGGCCGCGCCGACGAGCTGGAGCGGTTCGTGGAGTCGCGCTGTCCCGACGGGTGCGCGTTCGAGCGCGACCTCTTGAGCCTGGCGGACATCCGTGGGTGAGATCGCCCAGGTTGTCATCACCCTGACAGTCCGTCATGCCTGAGCTATAGTCGCGATCATGCCCACCGAGCGCATGAGGAGGGTGAACGAGGTGATGCGCGAGGTGATCGGGTCCGCGATCGCGACTGAGCTCGAGGACCCACGGATCGGATTCGTGACGGTGACCGCGGTCGACACAAGCCCGGACCTGCGCTCGGCGCGCGTCCACGTCAGCGTGCTGGGCGGCGAGGCCGAGCGCAAGGCCACGCTCGCGGGGCTTTCATCCTCCCACGGTGTGCTCCAGGCTACGATCGCGCGCGAGATGCGGATCAAGCGGACTCCCACCCTGAGCTTCCACTACGACGAGGCCCCGGAGCGCGGCGTTCGCGTGTCCAGGCTGCTCGACCAGTGAGCGAGGCAGTCGCCGCGACGGCGCAGCGCAACGACGCGACGCTCGAGGAAGCGGCCCAGGAGCTTCGAGCCTCAGATCGCTTTCTGCTGACCACCCACGAGGGCCCGGACGGAGACGCGCTCGGCTCGCTGCTCGCCCTGCACCACATCCTCACTCAGCTCGGCAAGGACTCGGTCATGTTTCTGGCTGCGAAGGAGTTCCCGCTCCCGGTCGAGTACCGCTTCCTGCCCCTGGAGGAGGTCTTCCACGAGCCCCCGGCGGACGTCGTCGACCGGGTCCTGGTCTTCCTCGACTGCGGGAACATCGACCGCATGCCGGTGGGCTTCCTGCACCGCGGCGAGGCCAAGATCCTGAACATCGACCACCATCACGACAACACCCGCTTCGGGACGCTGAACCTGGTCGATACGCAGGCCTCCTGCACCGCCGAGATCCTGTTCGAGCTGGCGAAGCTGCTCGGCGCCGAGCTCACTCCGGAGATCGCCGCGGCTCTCTACGTGGCGCTGGTCACGGACACGGGCCGGTTCATGTACGAGAACACCGGCGCTGCCACGCACCGGATGGCGGCGGGGCTGATCGAGGCGGGGGTGGACGTCCACGACACCTACCGGCGCCTCTATGAGCGCGTGCCGATGGAGAAGCTGCGTCTGGTCGCTCGCGCAATCGAGCGGATCGAGCGATTCCCCGACTGCAAGCTGGCGATCACCTACATCTCGGCCGAGGACTACGCCGATACGGGGGCAAGCGAGGTCCTCACCGAGGGGATCATCGACCACGTGCGGGCGCTCGACGGCATCGAGGTCGCGGCCATGATCCGCGACAAGACGGACGGTGGCCGGGCTGCGCGCAAGGTGAGCCTGCGCTCGACGATGGGCCGGGTGGACGTCTCCGTGATCGCCCGCAAGAGTGGCGGGGGCGGCCACCAGCGGGCGGCCGGCTTCTCGACCGACCTCGAGCACCCCGAGCTGGTCAAGTTCCTGTGTGGCGAGGTCCGGGCCCAGCTGTAGCGTCACCCGGCAGCGATGTTGTCGCCTGCCGACATGACTTCTGAGGCGCCGGCGGCGGCGGTGCTGCTGGTCGACAAGCCAGCCGGCGACACCTCGCACGACGTGGTCGCCCGCGTTCGCGGCGAGCACGGGCAGAGGGCGGGTCACGCCGGGACGCTCGATCCCTTCGCCACCGGGCTGTTGCTTGTGCTCCTGGGACGAGCCACACGACTTCAGCGCTACTTCCTGCCGCTGCCGAAGACCTACCGGGCAACGGCACGGCTCGGCTGGCGCTCGACGACGGGCGACCCGGACGGCGAGCTGAGCCACACGGGTGCGGTGCCCGAGCGCTTGGAGCTGCCCACGGGGCGCGTTCGGCAGCGCGTGCCGATGACCTCCGCGGTCAAGGTGGCGGGCGAACGCCTCTACCGCCGCGCCCACCGCGGGGAAAGCGTGGAAACGCCCGAGCGCGAGGTCGCCGTCCACCGCGCCGAGCTCCTGCGACACGAGGGCGACAGCGCCGAGTTTGAGATCGAGTGCTCAACCGGCACTTACGTTCGCACTCTGGTCGAAACGCTCGGCGATGCCTACTGCGAGCGCCTGCGGCGGACCGCCGTGGGCCCGTTTCGGGTCGAGGCCGCGAAGGGCGAGCCACTTGCGGTCGAGGCGGCCCTCTCGTTCCTACCGGAGCGGATCCTCGATCCGGACGAGGCCGAGCGCGTTGCCCACGGAGGCCCGGTTCCGTCGGCCGGTGAGGCCGACGGCCCCCTGAGGCTGACCCATGAGGCCCGTCTGCTCGCGGTCGCCCGGCGCCGCGGGGCTGACCTGCGACCGGAGGTCGTGCTCGCATAGCGGTTGGTGGGGCTCCCGTGAAAGGCTTCCGGGCCGCGCTTCCATGAAGATCCGGGTCACAGAGCTTGCCGCCGCCGAGTCCCGACCGCGACAGCTGGCGATCGGCGTCTTCGACGGCGTCCATGTGGGTCATCGCCAGGTGATCGACGGGGCGGACACCGTGCTGACGTTCGAGCCGCACCCGCTGCGGGTGCTTCACCCCGAGGCAGCGCCGAAGCTGATCATGCCGTTCGAGATCAAGCGGGACGTGATCGAGGGCTTGGAGGTCGAGGAGCTGATCGTGATCCGCTTCGACGACGAGTTCTCATCGATCGCGGCGGAGGACTTCTGCTCCCGGATCCTGATCCAGGCTCTGGGCGCGCAGAGCGTCTCGGTGGGGGAGAACTTTCGCTTCGGCGCCAAGGCAAGGGGGGACCCGGAGATGCTCGACTCACGCGACGAGTTCGAGACCCGCGTCGTGCCGTTGGTGGAGGTCGATGGCGAGATCGTCTCCTCGACGCGGGTCAGGTCGCTGGTGGCCGCCGGCGAGATCGAGGCGGCGACGCGGTGCCTGGGCGCGCCCTTCCTGCTCGAAGGGACCGTGGTCGAGGGCGACGAGAGGGGGCGCAAGCTCGGCTTTCCGACCGCGAACATCGTGCCGTCCGACGACCTGGTCTGCCCGGGCCACGGCGTCTATGCGGCGTTCGCCGACGGCCGACCGGCCGCCGTCAACGTGGGCGTTCGCCCGACCTTCGAGACGGGACGTGGATTGCTCGTCGAGGCGCACCTGATCGACTTCGACGGGGATCTGTACGGGCGGACGCTGAGGATCGCGTTCATCAGCCGGTTGCGCGGCGAACGGCGGTTCGCAGGCGTGGAGGAGCTGATCGCCCAGATGCATCGCGACGTCGAGGTGGCTCGAAAGCTCTGTGCTAGCTTCACCCCGCCTGAATCAATGATCTAGATGCCGCTGACCAAGGACAAAAAGCAGGAGCTGATCGGCAAGTTCGGTCGCGAGGCGGGCGACACGGGCTCTGCCGAGGTGCAGGTCGCCTTGTTGACGGAGCGCATCAACCACCTCACCGAGCACCTGCGGGAGCACAGCAAGGACCACCACTCGCGCCGTGGGCTGCTGATGATGGTCGGCAAGCGCCGGCGGTTGCTCCGCTACCTGGAGAGCGCGGACTTGGAGCGCTACCGGAAGGTCGTGGCGGACCTCGGCCTGCGGCGTTGATCGCGGCAGGCACCCGGGCACCCGACTTCTCGCTTCCGAACCACGAGGGCAAGCAGGTCAGCCTCGCGGACTTCCGGGGACGCAAGGCCGTGCTGGCCTTCTATCCGCTCGACTTCAGCCCCGTGTGCGCCGACCAGCTCTCGGTCTATCAGGAGGTCCTGCCGCAGATCGAGGAGCAGGGTGCCAGCTTGGTGGGGATCAGCGTCGATTCCTCGTGGGCCCACCGGGCGTTCCGCGAGAAGCTCGGGATCACGATTCCGCTGCTCTCGGACTTCGAGCCGAAGGGCGCGGTGATCCGCAGCTACGGGGCCTACCTGGACGCGGTCGGCCACGGCAATCGCTCGCTGGTGCTGGTGGACCCGGACGGGGTGGTGAGCTGGGTGCACGAGTCGCCCACGCCGCTTGAGATCCCCGGCGCCAACCTGATCTTCGACGCGCTCAGCGAGACCGGCTGACCAGGTGCGAGGGGCGCTTGGGTTGGCGCCGCCAGGGCGCCCGCCTGCGCCGCCCGGCGCGACCCGTGATCGCGACGCCGAACCTGCCCACCCCGGCGGCAACGGCGATCCGCTCGTCGGCGACGATCCGGCGCCAGGCGCACTCCATCCCTTCCGACCAGCCGATGTCGTCGAACACGAGCACCGCGTTCGGCGCGCGAGGCACGATGAGCTCGAAGTACTCGAGCGTGGCGCGCTCCTCGTGGTGCCCGTCGACGTACGCAAAGTCGATGTCGGCCTCCGCGAGGACGTCCGGCAGGGTGTCCAGGAAGGCCCCCACACGGACCTCGACGGGCCCCAGCCCGAGCTCGGCGAAGGTCTCCTCGGCGATCGCGGCCAGGTCGGGAGCGCCCTCCAGCGCGACCAGCCGCCCGCCACACGCGTCGTGGCGGAGCGCCAGCGCCTGGTAGGCCCCTGAGACCCCCAAGCCGGTGCCCAGCTCGAGCGCCCGGCGCGGCGAGAACTCGCGGATGAGGCCGTAGAGGGTCATTCCGGCCCGTCTGGAGACCGAGATCCGCTTGCAGGCCTCACCGGCAACGTCGTTCCGGCTGCCCCACCGGGACCCTCCCTCGGCCGCTTGGCCGTAGCCGCCCTGCCAGGGGGCAGGGTAGTAGCGCAGCTCCACCCGACGGCGATCGGCGAGCAGGGCGCGGCGGCGACTCTCGATTCGGGCGATGTCTCGCCGCTTTCTCCGCGGCAAGTCTCGACGCCGCAGCGCCTGAGCGGCGTCGATTCGACGGACGCGCTCGTCGTCGGCGGTTTCGAGCGCGGCGGCTCCGGGCGGCGCCATGGCGGACACGCTACAGCGGCGTGCCGCGGCGCTCGTAGGACCCACTAGCGTGCGCGAGATGGCGCATCTTGGCAGCGCGACGGTCCCCCCGATCGGCCCCGACGACCACCTCCGGGGCGAGGGACCCGAGGCGGTCGTTTACCTCGACCTGGCCTGTCCCGCGTGTGCGGCGACCTGGCCGCACATCGCCGGGCTGCCCCTTAGGCTCGTCTTTCGCCATTTCCCGGTGGCCAGCAAGCATCCACGGGCGCCGGCCCTTCATGCGGCAGCCGAGGCGGCCGCCGCCCAGCAGGAGCCCCTCTTCTGGGGGCTGGTGGACTCGATCTACCGCGACCAGGGACGGATCGACGACCCGCATCTGTGGGAGCGGGCCGAGAGCCTGGGCCTCGACCTGGAGCGCTTCAACCGCGAGCGCCGCTCCGAGCCGGTCGTCGAGCGCGTCCGCCGCGACTTCGAGAGCGGGATCCGAGCTGGGGTCGCCGGGACGCCGGCGGCGTTCGTCGCGGGGCGGTCGGTCGGCAAGGACGTCGCCGAATCGCTGCGCGCGCTGACCCTTCGCTGAAGGATCGTTCACCAGCCGTTGGCGCTCCTGGCGGCACCTGTAAGATCGTCGCCGTTAGAGAACGAGAGTTCTGAGCAAGATTGGCCATCAACCGGATGGCCGGAGGGAAAAGACACATATGAGCCTGTTTGACGTGAGCCGCGTCTCGGTGGAGGTTGGCGGCGAGGAGATCTCCTTCGAAACCGGCAAGCTCGCCCGCCAGGCGGGCGGAGCCGTAGTAGTCCGTTCCGGCGACACGATGGTGCTCTGCACGGCGACGGCCGGCAACCTGCGTGACGTCGACTTCCTGCCCTTGACGGTCGACGTCGAGGAGCGCCATTACGCAGCCGGGAAGATCCCCGGCTCCTTCTTCCGGCGTGAAGGCAGAGCCGGCGAGAGGGCGACCCTGACTGCCCGGATGATCGACCGGCCTCTGCGCCCGCTGTTCCCCAAGGGCTGGCACTACGAGACCCAGATCGTCTGCCAGCCCCTGTCGGTGGAGTTCGAGCACAGCTACGACATCCTGGCCATGAACGGCGCCTCGGCGGCAGTCGCCGTTTCGCAGATCCCGGTGCCGACGCATGTCGGCGCGGTACGGATCGGCAAGCTGCACGGCGATTTCGTCCTCAACCCCGCGGAGGAGACCGCGGAGGAGCTGGAGATGGACCTCGTGGTCTCAGGGTCCAGTGAGGCGATCCTGATGGTGGAGTGCGGGGCGAACGGCGTTACCGAGGCAGAGGTCCTCGACGCCCTCGACATCGCCCACGAGGAGATCAAGAAGATCTGCGCGTCAATCGAGGAGCTGCGGAGCAAGGCGGGCAAGGAGAAGCTCGAGGTGGAGGAGCCGAAGATCGACTCGGAGCTGGTGGAGCGGATCCGCTCCTCGCACGGGGCGAAGCTCGACGAGGCGACCCAGGTCCCGGAGAAGCTCGCCCGTCAGGACGCTGCCAAGGCAGTCGAGGAGGAGGTGCTCGCGCAGTACGCGAGCGCCACCGATGGCGAGGACGCGGACCCGGAGCAGCATGCGCGAGGTCTCGCGGGCGTTCGACGCGCTCGAGAAGGAGATGATCCGCCACCGGATCGCGGTCGACAAGAAGCGGCCCGACGGGCGAGCCGAGGACGAGATCCGGCCGATCGAGTGCGAGCTGGACATCTCGCCCCGCGTGCATGGCTCGGCGCTGTTCACCCGTGGGGAGACGCAGATCCTCTCCAACGTGGCGCTGGGCACGAGTCGCATGGACATGCGGATCGACAACCTCAGCCTGGTCGAGTCGAAGACCTTCTGGCACCACTACAACTTCCCGCCGTTCTCGGTCGGGGAGGCCGGCTTCATGCGCGGCCCGAAGCGCCGCGACATCGGCCACGGCGCACTCGCCGAGCGAGCGCTGGTGCCCACGATTCCGAGCGCCGACGACTTTCCCTACGTGGTTCGGGTCGTCTCGGAGACGCTGGAGTCGAACGGGTCCTCGTCCATGGGCTCGGTTTGCGCCTCGTCGATGGCGCTGATGGCCGCCGGCGTGCCGGTGTCGAGCCCCGTGGCCGGGGTCGCGATGGGGCTGATCAAGGAGGGCGAGGAGCACGTCGTGCTCACCGACATCGCCGGCGTCGAGGACCACCTCGGCGACATGGACTTCAAGGTCGCCGGCACCTCCGAGGGAATCACCGCCCTGCAGATGGACATCAAGATCTCCGGGGTCACCTTCGACATCCTGCGCGATGCCCTCGAGCAGGCTCGCCAGGGGCGGCTGTTCATCCTCGAGGCGATGAAGCAGACGATCCCGGGGCCGCGAGAGGAGCTGTCGACACACGCGCCGCGGATCGAGCAGATCAAGATCGATCCGGAGAAGATCGGCGCATTGATCGGCAAGGGCGGCGAGACGATCCGCGGCCTGTCGGAGGAGTTCGAGGCGGACATCAACGTCGAGGACGACGGCACGGTGCAGGTATATGCGCCGAATGGCGCGCTGGTAGATGCGTGCATCGCGCGCATCGAGGCGATGACCAAGGAGGCCGAGGTCGGCGACAGGTTCACGGGAAAGGTGGTCAAGACGACCGCATTCGGGGCGTTCATCGAGCTCAGCAAGGGGACCGATGGCCTGCTTCACATATCCAACGTGAAGCCGGGCGAGCGCGTCAACGTGGTCGAGGACGTGCTCAAGCAGGGCGATGAGCTGGACGTCACCGTGGTCGAGGTGGACCGCGAGCGTGGGCGCATCGGCCTGCGGCTGTCCAGCGATCCCGCGGTCGAGGGCAAGGCCGCCGACGAGCTGAGCACGGTCGGGACCGGCGATTCGGGGCCGCGTGGGGGCGGCAATGGCGGCGGGCGCCGGGACCGTGAGCGCCTGGACGGCGGCCGCGGACGAGGCGGCGGGCGCCGGCGACGTTGACCGGAATAACTCCGCCGGAAGCCTCGCTTCGGCTGCGTCCGGCGGGTTCGGACGCCCGGGACTCCCCAGTCCCTCGCCCGAGGGCGTTTCCTACACGGAGCTGGCGGACGGTCTGCGCGTGGTCACCGAGGTGGTGCCCTCGGTGCGATCGGTCGCGCTTGGTATGTGGGTGCGGACCGGCTCTCGCGACGAGGCCCCCGCGCAGGCGGGCGTCTCGCACTTCCTGGAGCACCTGCTGTTCAAGGGCACCGGGCGCCACTCGGCGATCGAGATCGCGGAGCTGTTTGACGGGATGGGGGCGGCAACCAACGCCGCGACCAGCAAGGAGGCCACTCAGCTTCATGCGCGCCTTTTGGACGAGCACACCGAAGAGGCCTTTGACCTGCTGGCCGAGATGCTGCTTCGCCCGTCGCTGCCTGAGGACGAGGTCGATTCGGAGCGTCAGGTCGTGCTGGAGGAGATCGCCATGTACGACGACGAGCCCCAGGAGCGGGTCCACGACGTGCTGGCGGCTGCCATTCATGGCGACCATCCGCTGGGACGCCGGGTGCTCGGCGACGCGCGGGTGATCGACTCGATTCCGGTCGCCGAGATCATGTCCTACCACGACGCCCGCTACACCGGGGCGAACCTGGTGATCGCTGCGGCCGGACACCTCGAGCACGGGCGAATAGTGGAGCTGGCCGAACGCCAGGTTCGGCCGCCGGCCGGTGAGCACAACGGCGTTCCCCGGCAGGCCGGGTATGACCCCGTGCCGCGGTTCGAGTTCCAGGTCAAGGAGACCGAGCAGTACCACATCTGCTTCGGGGGCCCGGGCATCTCCCGCTCCGACGACAGACGGTTCGCGCTGGGAATCCTGGACGCGATCTTCGGCGGCTCGACCTCGTCACGCTTGTTCCGCGAGGTGCGCGAGAAGCGGGGGCTCGCTTACTCGGTTGGCTCCTACAGCGAGCAGTACGTGGACTGCGGCATGGTCGCGACGTACGTTGGCACCCGGGAGGACAACGTGCGCGAGGCGTGCGAGATCATCGGCCGCGAGCTCAAGACGCTTCGCGATCACGGGGTCAGCGCCGAGGAGCTGGAACGCGCGAAGGAGCACATCAAGGGCCGGCTGGTGCTCGGGCTTGAAGCGACCGGAGCGCGCATGTCACGGCTTGCCAGAGCCGTCCTGTTCGGCGTCCCGCTGCTCTCCCTCGACGAGATGCTCGAGCGAATCGAGCAGGTGAGCGCCGACGATGTCGCTGAGCTGGCCACCGAGCTATATGACCCGGAGCGGTTCTCCACCGCCTGCATCGGCCCGAATGAGGAGCACTTCCGGGGGGCCGTCGCCGCAGTCAGCGACGCTCTTGCATCTTGATCAGGGTCGCGGTCTCCGGGGCCGCAGGGCGCATGGGGCAGACGGTCTGTGAGGCCGTGGAGGCGGCCGACGACCTGGAGCTCGCGGGGCGTGCCGATCCCACCCTCGAGGCGCCGCTCTCGGAGGTCCTCGAGGGGGCCGACGTGGTGGTCGACTTCACGACGCCCGAGGCGGCGGCTGGGAACGTTCGCGAGTGCCTCGCGGCGGATGTCCATGCGGTGGTCGGGACCACCGGTTTCGAGCTCGACGCTTTGCGCGACGATGCCGAGGCGGCGGCCAGGGACGGCAAGCGCGCGCGGGTGTTCGTGGCCCCAAACTTCGCGATCGGGGCGGTGCTGATGATGCGGATGGCGCGCCAGGCCGCTCCACACATGCCCGAGTGCGAGATCGTCGAGCTCCACCACGCGGGAAAGCTCGACGCTCCGTCCGGGACTGCGAAGCGCACAGCCCACCTGGTCCGCGAGGCGGGCGGAAACGTCCACGACCCGATCCACTCGGTGCGGCTTCCGGGCTTGGTGGCCCACCAAGAGGTGATCTTCGGCGGGGAGGGCCAGACGCTCTCGATCCGCCACGACTCGACCGACCGCAGCTCGTTCATGCCCGGCGTCCTTCTGGCGGTGCGAAGGGTCGGCGACCTGCCCGACCCGCTCACGGTGGGGCTGGAGATATCTTGCGTCTAGCTCGACGCTATTGCTGGCGCGACCGGCGCTGCTCCTCCGCCAGGGACGATGTGCTCCTCCACCATGATCTTGTCCTTCCCTCGAGCAGCATTTCGCTTCATCGCGATCAGGTGGTCCAATCGAGGCGAGACCCTCGACCGGCACGCCCTCGAGCACGGATCCCGGAGCGGCGGCACGCAGGCTCCTCATAGGAGCGGATCCCACCGGGGTCGGCGAGCGACGTCGAAGTTCCCGAATCGAGTTCGGAAGGTGAAGTTCGCGCCGTTCTCCAGACTGCGAGCATCCAACTGGAAGGGGAGATCCTCTCTCGTCCCCAGGGGTGCGGAGGCGCTGGCCCCAAGGACAGCGTCCGGCTGAGCGGGCCGAGTTCGACGGGAGCCAGCTCGAGGTTCGACCGATCTCGGGAGTACGCGACATCGAGGTCGAACGTCGGGAAGGTCGATCCGTGCGCCATTCCGGCGAGCCTGCTGATGACTCAGCGAAGGCTCACACGGGACCTCGAGCATCGGCTCGGCGCTCAAGTCGGGAGGGATCTGCTCGGTCATCTGGTGCGACGCCGCTCGAGAGCCCCGACGGCTGCACCTCGGTTTCGGCGCACGAACCTGGAGAATTCGAGTCCACTCCGTACGCGCTCGACCCGGACCGAAGCGTCCAGCCTCTGCTCGATCAGCGTGCGATCGATTCCGGTGTCGACGTTCGCCGACTCGCAAGATCCAGGTCCTCGCCGTACGAGCCCTGCCGCAGCACGGCGAAGCGTTTCGACGTGGGGGAGACGCGGTCGCGCTCGATCCGCGAGATCGCGGACTGGGTCGTTCCGCCGATGTGGCAGGCTCGCCTGGCTGACGCGGTGTCTGCGGCGAGCCTCCTGAGGAGCTGTCCCGGCGGTCATACGATCGATATAGCTAACTGTACTTATCGCAAGTACGTGATATACCGCGCGCCGAACGAGCTTGGCAGAGCTGCCCGCGTGCGCCTCTCCCAGATCGCGCTCAGCGTCGCCGACCTGCGCCGAGCCCAGCGCTGGTACCGGGACGTGCTCGGGCTGGAGGCCGCCGGCGGCACCAACCTGTTCGCCGGCCCGCTCGCCTCGATGGTGCAGGGGGTGCCGCGGTCGGCCTCCACCTGCTGGTGGCTGGTCGACCGCCAGGACCTGTTCCAGCTCGAGCTGTTCGAGTTCCGGAGCCCCCTGGTGCGCCGGCTGCCGCGGGATTGGCGCCCGTGCGACATCGGCTACACCACCGTCTCTTTTTGGGTCGCCGATTTCGACGCGGCCCTGGAGCGCGCCGCGGCCGCCGGCGCGGCGCCCCTGAGCGATCCGGTGGGCGAGGCCGGGGCTCGGCGAGCCTGCGTGCGGGACCCCGACGGAGTGCTGGTCGAGCTGATGGAGGACGACCCACGCGGCCCCGAGCCCCGCGAGCGTTCCCGCCCCGGGCTGGGCGCCGCAGCGCGCTCGGTGACGCTCTCCGTCCCGGACCTGGAGCGCTCGCGGCGGTTCTTCGCTGAAACGCTGGGGCTCGAGGTGGCCGGCGGTCTCGAGCTGCACGGGCCCGAGCACGAGGCGCTGTGGGGCCTGGAGGGGGCAACGCGGGATTCGCTCCTGCTGTGGGCGGAGGACATGCTCGTCGAGCTGGTCCACTACACCGAGCCGGAGGGAAAGACGCGGCCGCCCGGCTACAGGATCTCGGACCAGGGCCTGCTCAACATCGCCTTCGGGTTTCGCCGGCGTGACGAGTTCGAGGCCGCCCACAGGCGTTGCCTGGAGGCGGGATTGAGCGCCAACGGTCCGCCGCTTCGCCTCGGAGCCTGGTCGGTCGTCTACGTCAACGACGACCAGGGCTTCAGCGTCGAGCTGCTCCACGTCGAGCCCTGGTACGAGCGCCAGATGGGGTTTCGCCCCCGGGCGACCCCCAGGCTGGCCCCCTTCGCCGGTCGTACCCCGGCGCGCCGGCGAGCCGAACGGCGCTTCGCCAAGGCGCTCGTCACGGGCGCCGCGGGTGGGCTGGGGGCGGAGCTCAGCAGGTTGCTGGCCGAGGACGCGACCTCGCTCGTCCTCGTCGACCGCGACGCGGAAGGCCTGTCGAGGCTGGCGGCCGAGCTGGGGGATGGGGTGGAGGCGGCCACGATCCAGCTCGACCTCGCCGACCTGGAGGCGGTGGACACGGCCAGCGCGGACCTGGTCGCCGAGCACCCGGACGTCGACCTCCTGATTGCCGCGGCGGGCCTCGACCGGGCGCAGTCGTTGCTCGCCTTCGACTGGCGCCAGGCCCGCGACGACTTCAGCGTCAACTCGCTCGCCAACCTGGTGCTGCTCTCGCATCTCGCCCCGGCGATGGCGAAGCGCGACGGCGGTCACGTGACCGCGATCGTGAGCCTCGCCGGGCTGGTCGGGATGCCGTACGAGGCCCCATACAGCGGCAGCAAGGCGGCCTTGGCCGCGATCGCGGAGTCCGCCCGGGCCGAGCTGGCGCCCGAGGGGATCAGCTTCACGGCGGTCTTTCCGGGCTTCGTGGACACGCCGATGTTCCGCGCCAACGCCTTCAAGCACACCTACATCGTCGCCCCCCGGGACGCCGCCGAGCGGATCTACATGGCGACGCTTGCACGGCGCGAGAGCCTCTACTTCCCCGCCCGGGAGCACGCCAAGCTGCGCCTCGCGCGGCTGCTCCCCGCACGCCTGCGCGACCGGATGACGCGCGACGCCATGAACCCGAGTCGCATACCGTTCCGCGGACGATGAGCGACGAGATCGCACGCCTCGACGCCACCGCCCAGGCGGAGCTCGTGCGCGACGGCGTGACCAGCCCGCTGGAGCTCGTGGACGCCGCGATCGAGCGGATCGAGGCCCTGAACGGGGAGCTGAACGCGGTCATCCACCCGCTGTTCGAGAAGGCCCGCGAGGCTGCCGCCGGCGAGCTCCCCGACGGACCTTTCGCGGGCGTGCCGTTCCTGCTCAAGGACCTGGGCGCGGCGTTCGCCGGCGATCCGCTCCACCTGGGCATGCGGTTCCTCAAGGAGGCGGGGTTCCGAGCGCCCGCCGACACCTACCTGGCGCAGCGCTTCCGCGCTGCCGGGTTCGTGACCGTCGGCAAGACCAACACCCCCGAGCTCGGCATCCTGCCGACCACGGAGCCCGACGCATACGGGGCCACCCGCAACCCCTGGGACCTGGAACGTTCGCCCGGCGGGTCGAGCGGCGGCTCAGCCGCCGCCGTCGCCTCGGGCATGGTGCCGGTGGCCCACGCCAACGACGGCGGCGGCTCGATCCGCATCCCCGCGAGCGCCTGTGGTCTCGTCGGCCTGAAGCCAACCAGGCAGCGAACCTCCGCCGGCCCGCTGGCGGGCGATCAGATGTCTGGGCTGAGCGAGGAGCTGGTGGTCTCCAGGTCGGTGCGCGACACGGCCGCCGTGCTCGACGCCGTCCACGGCTCCGCTCCGGGCGATCCATACACGGCGCCTGCGCCGCAGCGCCCCTACCTCGACGAGTTGGGGGCCGAGCCCGGGCCGCTGCGGGTCGGGCTGATGACCAAGCCGCTCCTGGACGCGACCCCGGACCCGGCTGTTGTTGAGGCGGCGCGCGACGCCGGCCGGCTGCTCGAGTCGCTCGGCCACGCGGTCGAGGAGGGCGGACCAGCCACGCTTGAGGGGATGGACATCGTGGACACTTTCCTGACCCGGTGGATGGCCGGCCAGGCGAGCGCCCTGGACCAGTTGGGCGCGGCGGTCGGCCGCCCGGTGCGAAGCGACGACGTCGAGCCACTCACCTGGGCGCTGGCGGAGGAGGGGTGGCGCCGGAGTGCCGGCCGCTACCTCGACGCGGTTGCTCAGCACCAGGTGGCGGCCCGCTTGATCGCCGGCTGGTTCGAGTCCGGCTTCGATCTCTGGGTGACCCCGACCATGGGGGAACCGCCCACCCAGCTGGGGGCCTTCGACGATTCGGGCGCGGAGCCGCTCAGGGTGATCGAGCGCGGGGTGCTGACCGCGGCCTTCACCGCGATTCTCAACGCCACGGGGCAGCCGGGGATCTCGCTGCCTCTCCATTGGAGCGAGGACGGTCTTCCAATCGGCGTCCAGCTCGTCGCCCCGTACGGGCGCGAGGACGTGCTGATCGGCGTCGCCGCGCAACTCGAGCGGGCGCGTCCCTGGGCCGACCGCCTGCCGCCCATGTTCGCCGGCGCGGTCGCCGCCAGTTGAGCGATACTGGTAGGACGATGGCGACGATCTCCGGCGTGCTCACGGCGATGGCGACGCCGTTCACGGAGGACGGCGCGCTCGACCTCGAGGCGGCCCGCGGGCTGGCTCGGCACCTGATCGAGAACGGCTCCCACGGACTCGTGGTCTCCGGCACCACGGGTGAGTCGCCCACCCTCTCGGACGCGGAGAAGCTGAGTCTCTTGGAGGCGGTGAAGGAGGAGGTCGGCGACCGGGCGACGATCGTCTGCGGCACGGGCTCCAACGACACTCGCCACTCCGTGGAGCTGACTCGGGCGGCCTGCCGGCGCGGAGCCGACGCCGCCCTGGTCGTCACCCCCTACTACAACAAGCCAAACCAGGCCGGCCTGCGCGCGCACTTCGACAGCCGTCGCGGAGGCTGCCGGCGAAACCCCGGTGATCCTCTACAACATCCCATCGCGCTGCGTCATCAACCTGTCCCCCGATTTCCTCGCCGAGCTGGCGGCGGAGATCCCCAACGTATCCGCGGTCAAGCAGGCCAACGACGCCGAGCTCGGACCGATCGAGGGGCTCGACGTGCTGGCCGGCAACGACGCGGTCTTCCTCCGCTGTCTGGAGCTGGGGGGGACCGGCGGGATCCTCGTCGCCTCGCACCTCGTCGGGCCCGAGATGCGGGCGATCTACGAGGCCGTGATCGGGGGTGACGGGCCCCGGGCCCAGGAGCTCGACGCCGAGCTCCAGCCGATCTACGAGGCGACCGCGGTGACCAGCAATCCGATACCGGTCAAGGCGGCGCTCGAGATGCTTGGCATCATCGAAGGCCACCTGAGGCTGCCGATGGTCCCCGCCAGCGACGACGAACGGTCCGCGATCAGGACGGCGCTGGAGCGGCACGGCCTCCTGGTCGCCGGCGGCACGACCTAGTGGACCAGCATCCGGCCCCGCGCGAGGGCATCGCAGGGTGACGGCCACGCTTCGCGTCCTGCCGCTCGGCGGGCTCGGCGAGATCGGCAAGAACATGACCGCCGTCGAGTACGAGGGGCGGATCGTCGTGGTCGACACGGGGCTCATGTTCCCTACCACCGAGATGCTGGGAATCGATCTGGTGCTTCCCGACTTCTCGTACCTTCGCGATCGCGCCGACGCGATCGAGGCGATCGTCCTCACCCACGGCCACGAGGACCACGTCGGGGCGCTGCCCTACGTCCTACGGGAGGTTGGCATGCCGCCCGCGATCTACGGCGGTGCGCTGACCATCGGCCTGGTGCGCTCGAAGCTCGAGGAGCACCGGCTCCGTGAGGCTCCCCTGGAGGTGGTGGAAGCCGGCAAGCGGATTCAACTCGGCCCGTTCGAGCTCGAGCTGGTCCACATGGCCCACTCGATTCCCGACTCGCGGGCGGTCGTCCTTCGCACGGACCTCGGTGCCCTGCTGCTCACCGGCGACTACAAGTTCGACCAGACCCCGGTGGACGGGCGGCCGGCCGACGTCTCGCGGCTTGCCGAGCTGGGACGGGAGGGCGTGCTCGGCCTGTTCGGCGACTCGACCAACGCCGACCGGCCCGGGGTGGCGCCGTCGGAGTCGAGCGTCGGCCCCGCCCTGCTCGACCTGTTTTCACGCTGCCGCGGCCGGATCATCGTCACCTCGTTCGCCTCCAACGTGCATCGCGTCCAGCAGGTGATCGACGCTGCCGCCGAGCTCGATCGACGGGTGGCGCTGGTGGGTCGCTCGATGCGCAAGAACTTCAACATCGCCTCGAACCTCGGCATCGCCAATGTTCCGGAGGGCCTGCTGATCCCGGCGCGAGAGATCGAGTCCTTTCCGGACCACGAGGTGGTCGCGATCTCGACCGGGAGCCAAGGGGAGCCGCTGTCCGCGCTGCGGCGCATGGCCCACGCCGATCACGCCGACGTCGAGCTGCACTCCGGCGACACCGTGATCTTCTCGGCGACTCCGGTCCCCGGCAACGAGCGCTCGGTCAACGAAACGATCGATCGGATCTTCGAGATCGGCGCCCAGGTGGTGACCGCGGCCGACGCGCCGATCCATGCCTCGGGCCACGGGTGGCAGGAGGAGCTGAAGCTGATGCTCAACCTGACCCGGCCGCGCTACGTGATGCCGATTCACGGCGATCACAAGCGCCTGCGGCTTCACGCCGCCCTGGCCGAGTCGGTGGGAATCGAGCCGGAGCGGATCTTCAAGGGCCGCAACGGACTGGCACTCGAGTTCGACGAGTCGGGGGCCCGCGTGGGTCCCCAGACCCCGGCCGGGATGATCTTCGTCGACGGAGTCGACATCGGCGATCCCGACGACGTCGCTCTTCGCGACCGCAGGGCCCTGTCGGCGGACGGCGTGTTCATCGTCGTCGCCACGATCTCCTCCGACGACGGCTCGCAGGTGGCGCCGCCGGAGATCATCTTCCGGGGGGTGCCGTTCGTGGAGGAGGCCGACGCGCTGGTCGAGGAGCTGCGCGAGGTGGTCGGCGACTCGCTGGCCAAGGCCGCCAAGCACGAGGAGCGCGAGGCCACCCTCCTCCAGCAGGACCTGCACGACGACATCGCCGCCTTCGTCTATGAGCGGCTTCGCCGGCGGCCGATGGTGCTGCCGGTGATCGTCGAAGTCTAGAAATCTGAGCCGGAGTGGCTGTTACCCTGGCCGCAATGCTCCGGGGGCCCGGCAAGGTGGCTGAAGCGGGCCCGGTTGGGCAGGGCAGCGCTCGCGCGATTCGCCGCGCGGCACTGGCGGGTGCCCTCGTCGCGGCGCTCACCGCCCCGGCCTCCGCCTCCGCGGCGCCCGCCCGAGCGACGGCGAAGCTGAAGGCGGCCGATGCCCCTGCGGGCGAGCTGAAACCGGTTGCCGCGATCCCCCTGCCTGGAGGCGCAATCGTCTATCGGTTCCAGCAGCGTGTCTCGGGGGTGAGGGTCCTGAATGGCCAGGTGGTGGTGATCGACCCGAGGGGCGCCCCACCCGACCTGGTGGCCGACTCGAGCAAGCCCGGGATCGAGAGCCCTCCCGCGCCGCGATTGGGCAGGGCGGCGGCGGTGCAGGTCGCCTCGCGCAGCGTAGGCGTGGAGCGGTTGCGCGGGCATGGGTCGGCGACCCTGGCGATCGAGCCCGGGGCCTGGCTCCCGCGGCGCCCTTCGGGCGCCTCCCCCCGCGGCGGCAGGCTGGTGTGGCGCGTGGTCGTCGCCTCCGCGCGGCCATTTGGTGACTTCGAGGTGCTGATCGACGCCAACTCGGGAGGCGTGTTGCGAAAGCGCAACTTGATTCAGAGCTTCAGGACCGGGCGCGCTCAGCTCTACAACCCCAACCCGGTGGTTGAGCACGGAAGCATGAACCGACTCCGCCGCGATTACCACGACCGGGACACGCACCTGCTGACCTCGCTGCGCCGACCGGTCAAGCTGCCCAAGATCAGGAGCGGCCAGAGATGCCTGCGCGGCAAGTGGGCACACGCCAAGCTGGGCCACAAGCCCAGGCAGGTCTGCAAGCGAAACCTGCGGTGGTGGGGCGTAAAGCGGTCGAAGGACCGCTTCGAAGCCTTGATGGCGTATTTCCACGTCACCCGCGCCCAGCGCTACATCCAGGGCCTGGGATTCAGCGACCGAAGGCACAACGGGATCAACGACCGGACCCAGGTCCTGATCGCAGACGCGAAGCTGATCCCGTCGGACAATTCGTACTACCTGCCGTCGACAAGGAGGATCAAGTTCGGGTTCGGGGGCGTCGACGACGCCGAGGACGCCGACGTGATCCTGCACGAATACGCCCATGCGATGCAGGACGCCCAGGTCCGCTGGTTCGGGCAAGGCAACCAGGCCGGGTCGATCGGCGAGGGCTTCGGCGACTACTGGGCCGCCGCGATGTCGTCCAAGTCACCGGGGACGAGCCGCAGGGACGACGTCTGCATCTTCGAGTGGGACGGCGTCAGTTGGGGAAGATTCGTTCCCGCGTTCGGCCGTAAGTGCGGCCGGCGAGCGGACCGCAGCGACACCCTGGCCGAGGCGCAGGCCGACTGTGGAGTCGGCAACATCCACTGTGTAGGGGAGGTTTGGTCGAGCGCCCTGTGGGACCTGCGTCGCGAGATCGGTCCCCGCAGCTTCGATCGGATCGTGCTTTCGTCTCAGTTCATGTACACGAGCAACGAGCGCTTCGACGACGCGGTCCAGGCGCTGATCGCCGCCGATCAGGCCTCGAACGGCGGCGCGAACCTGCGACGCGATCTGCGCCGAGATGGAGATCCAGCGCGGGATCTCCGTCGCCGGCTGTCTCTAAGCCGCCGGCGGCCGGAAAAGACTGACCCGCCGGCGTCAGGGAGGGGGAACACCGGCGGGTCGCTTGGCTCAGACTTGGCCAACATTCACCCGTCGAGGTGGTGTCGGGGGGTTCCCCGGCGGGTGGGTTGTCTCGTCCGGGGAGAAAGTATAGGGATTGTGTAAAGACTTCCTAAGACTGACGCCTGCCAATCGAGAATCGTGGCGGCGCCGGCCAAAGATTTCGAGGGATTCAAGGGCGCGGCAGCGGCAGCCGGACGGTGAAGCGGGCCCCGCCGGCAGGCGATGAGCCGGCATCGACCTCGCCGTCGTGGGAGATCGCGACCGCCTTGACGATCGCGAGGCCGAGCCCGGCGCCGCCCCCGGCGTCGGCGGGACCGGCGCCGCGAACGAACCTGGAGAAGACCTGCTGCTCCATCCCCGGCGGGATCCCGGGGCCATCGTCGGAGACCTCGAGCACAGCGTCGCCGTTGCGGCGCTCGACGGCGATCTGGATCTCGGTGCCCGCGGGGGTGTGCCGCAAGCCGTTGTCGAGCAGGTTCACGGCCAGCCGGTGAAGCTCGTCCGGGTTGCCTTCCACCGGCACCGGGCCGCGGTCGGCCAGGCTCAGGCGATGGCCGTCCGCGACGGGACGCACCTCCGAGAGCGCCGCTGCGGCCACGGCGGCGAGGTCACACTCGCTGCGGGCACCGGTGCGCCCCGCGTCGGCGCGGGCCAGCAGCAGCAGGTCGGAGACCAGGCGGCTCATCCGACGCGCCGAGTTGAGGGCCGAATCGATCATCTCGCCCTCCTCGCCACGCCGCTCGGTCGCCTCGAGGCGCTCCTGTAGCAGCTCCAAGTTGGCGAGGATGCTGGTCAGGGGGGTGCGCAGCTCGTGCGAGGCGTCGGCGACGAACTCGCGCTGCGCCTGCATCATCTGCTCTGTCTCCGAGCGGGCCGCGTCGAGCTCGCGGAGCATCTGCTCCAAGGTGCGCGCCAGCTCGCCGACCTCGTCGTCCGTCTCCGGCTCGGGGATCCGGAGCGATGGGTCTCGCGTGGAAGCGATCTCGCGTGCCCTGGTGGTGAGCGTGGAAACCGGCCGCATCGCCCGCCCAGCGATCGCGATTCCAGCCAGGGCGGCCAGCACGGTCCCGCCGAGCACGCCGCCTCCAAGGAACAGCCAGAGCCGGTTGATCGTCGCCTCCAGGCTGTCGGTGCTGCGGGCGTATTGGAGCGAGCTGGTGGAGGTGCCCACGGTCGCCACGCGCATCGAGCCGACGTCGCGGATTCCGTCGCTTCTCGGCCCAAGTGGCGGAGCGCCAGGCGTCTTGAACGCGCCAACCGGGGTCTCGATGCGGATGGCGGCCTTCCCAGCGAGCGTCATCTCTTGCAAGTCGGGAGACAGATCCTCGGTGGTGACCTGGGGGTCCAGGGCGAGTCGCGCCGCAGTGTCGCGAAGCTCGTCGTTGAAGTCGTTGTTCAGCCGATTCGACGTCAGCCGTCCCATCACCACGGCGAAGATGACCAGGATGACCAGCGTCAAGACGGCCGAGACCGCCGCCAGCCGCCAGCGAACCGGCCAGCGCTTCGGCGTCAGCGCCGCGAGGATGCGCTCAAGCCGCTTCATCCCGAGCCGCCTTGATGACGTACCCGGCGCCACGCTTGGTGTGCAGGACCCGCGGCTCGCCGCCGGCCTCCAGCTTTCGCCGCAGGTTCGAGATGAAGACGTCGATCGTGTTCGTCATCGCCATCGGGTCGTAGCCCCAGACCTCCTCCAGCAGGCGCTCGCGGGAGATCACCAGGCGCTCGTTGCGCATCAGGAACTCCAGCAGCTCGAACTCGCGGTTCGTGAGCTCAACCGGGCGCTCGCCGCGATAGACCTCACGCGTATCGGGATTGAGACGAAGGTCGGCGACCGCCAGCGAGGCTGTGCCCTGCGGAGGTCGGCGCCGCATCAGCGCGCGCATCCGGGCCAGGAGCTCCTTGCGCTCGAATGGCTTCACGAGGTAGTCGTCGGCTCCGGAGTCGAGGCCCTCGACCCGATCGTCCGTGTCGGTGCGAGCGGTGAGAATCAGGATGGGCGCATCGCTGGAAGCCCGCAGGCGGCGGCATACCTCGACTCCGTCCAGCTTGGGTAACCCGAGATCGAGGATCACGAGATCGGGCACGAAGCTCTCCGCCAACTCGAGCGCCTCGACACCGTCTTCCGCCGAGCGCACCTCGTGGCCCTCTTGACGCAGTGCGCGGCGCAAGACATCGGCGATTGCGACGTCGTCCTCGACGACCAAGACCCGACCCGTGACGGTGCCGGTGGCAAGCATCACGAACAGGTTAGCCCTGGAAACGACAAACACGGTGGATATTTAGCGCTGGTTTATGCGCAGGGGTCGATGGCGCGGCGTCGAACCGCATAAGAGATGTTGGCGCGTTGCCGTCAGGCGACGCGACAGGCTGGTGAATTTGACGTTTATGAGATTTCCATGGGCACGCAGGCGCCGCCCCAAGCGGCGCCGTCCTGCCGGCCGGCAGGGCTCGCGGCCGGCCAGCCGGTCGCGAGCCCGGGACCGACCGCGCGCCGCGCTTCGTGATCCACGGGCGTTGGTCGCAGGGTTGGAGCAGCGGCACCTCGATGTGGTCGGGCTCGGGCTGGTGGCCGCGGGCGTCTATCTGGGCTGTGTCCTCTGGGTGGGTTGGGACGGGGGCCCGGTCGGGGAGCGGCTCGAGCAGGCGCTCGAGAACGTCGCCGGACGAATCGCCTACGTGGCACCCGTGGCGCTGGCCGGCTGGGGCATGGCGCTGGTCCTGCGTCCGTTCATCGCCACTCCCGGGGCGCTGAACGCCGGGGCGATACTGCTGCTCGCCTCGCTGCTGCTGGCCTTCGCAGCGCAGACCGCGGGGCTGGGACCCGACCGTCCGGCGCGTCACGGTTACTTCGAGCAGCCCTTCTTCACCGTCCACGGCGGAGCCGCCGGTGAAGCGCTCTACTGGGCGGCGACCACGCTGTTCCAGCGCCTCGGGGCGCAGATCCTGGCAGTCTTGATGTTCGCCAGTGGCCTGCTGCTGCTGACCGGAACCACGGTCGCGAGCCTGGTGTCCGGCGCCGGGCGGATCGCGCGGAGCGCAGGCGCCGGAACGCGCGACCTGGCCAAGACGGTCCGCGGACCCCGCCAGGGCCTCGAGGGCTTCGACGCGCGCGGCGATCAGATCGCCGTCACGCGCGCCGGCCCAACCGAGCCGCTCGCCGCCGAGATCCTGGGAGTGGAGGAAGACACCGCGGAGGGGGAGGCCGGGGCAGCTCATGATCACGGGCAGCCGGAGTGGGCGGATGACGAGGCCGAAGCTCCCGAGGCGGAGCGCTTGCCGCACCAGGAGTCACTCGCGGATGACGACGACGGCGAGGCCGATGGGGCAGGGCCCGCCGACGAGCATCGAGTATCCGGGAGCGGCGTCACTCCGATGGGAAACCGGCGAAGCGCGGTCACCGAGTCCGATGAGATCGACTACGCGCTTCCCGCCCCGACCGTGCTCAAGCGCGGCAAGGGCGATCCCGGGCCCGACGTGCGGGACCGCGAGGCGGTTGCCAAGTCGCTTCTTGACGCGCTCCGTCACTTCGGCGTCGAGGCGAAGCTGCTGGGGGTTGTCAGCGGCCCCCACGTGAGCCGCTACGAGCTCCAGCTGGCGCCCGGCACGAAGGTCTCCAAGGTCGCCCGGCTTCGCGACGACCTCGCCTACGCCCTCGCCTCCACCGATATCCGCATCCTGGCGCCGATCCCGGGCAAGAAGGCGGTGGGAGTGGAGGTGCCCAACCAGCGCCGGCGGCTGGTCCGCCTGGGCGACATCTACGACGGGCGCCCGAAGGGCTCCTCGCCGCTCGCCGTCTGGCTCGGCAAGGACGTCTCGGGGGAGGCCGTGTGGGCGGACCTGGCGCCGATGCCGCACGCGCTCGTCGCCGGCACCACCGGCTCGGGCAAGTCGGGGTGCATCAACGCGATGCTGTGCTCCGTGCTGCTGCACGCCTCGCCGAACGAGGTTCGCCTGGTGCTGGTCGACCCGAAGCGGGTCGAGCTGAACCATTACGAGCGCCTCCCGCACCTTCTGACCCCGGTGGTGACCAACCCGCGCATGGCCGCCAACGTGCTCGCCAACCTGATCGGCGAGATGGAGAGCCGCTACGGCGTGATGAGCGAGGCGAGGGCGCGCAACCTGGCCGAGCTCAACCAGGCGCGTCGCAAGGCGGGCGAGGCGCCGCTTCCGTACATCCTCTGCGTGATCGACGAGCTGGCCGACCTGATGATGATCGCCCCGGCGGAGGTCGAGGACTCGATCATCCGGCTGGCGCAGAAGTCGCGGGCAGTCGGCATCCACCTGGTGCTCGCGACCCAGCGACCGTCGACCGACGTGATCACGGGGACGATCAAGGTAAACATCCCCGCCCGCATCGCCTTCTCCGTCGCCTCGCAGGTCGACTCCCGTGTGATCCTGGACCAGGGCGGCGCCGAAACCCTGCTCGGGCAGGGCGACATGCTGTTACGTGGGGCCGGGACCTCGAGGCTCCAGCGCCTCCAGGGCGCATTCGTGGCCGAGGCCGAGGTCGCCCGCCTGGTCGCCCACTGGGGCCGCCAGGGCGAGCCGGAGTTCGACGAGGCGCTGCTGGAGTCGCGCGAGGGAACGGGCGATCAGCGAGAAGACGAGCTGTCGCCGGATCACGACGACTTGCTCGACGAGGCGGCGCGGATCGTCGCCCAGAGCCAGACGGCGTCCGTGTCGATGATCCAGCGCCGGCTTCGTGTGGGTTACACGCGCGCCGGTCGCCTGATCGACATGCTCGAGCGGCGGGGGATCATCTCCGGGTACGAGGGCTCGAAGCCCCGGCAGGTCCTGGTCTCGGAGGGAGAGCTGGGGCGGATGCTCGAAGGGGGCTCCGGCGACCGCGCCGTTCGCTCATCCGAGGGCGTCGAGGGCGACCCGGAGCCCGAGCCCGACACCGAGGCCGAGCTGGAGCCCCTCAGCGGCTGAGACCTGCTCAGACGGCACCCCGTCGCGCGGGCGGCGAGAATAGGCGCCGTCATGGCCACCAGGGATGAGGCAGAGGGCTTGCCGATCGGCGAGGTCCTGAAACGGACCCGCACTCGCCACAAGATCGATATCCGCACGGTCGAGCAGCAGACCAAGATCCGGATCAAGTACCTGCGCGCGCTCGAGAACGAGGAGTGGGACGTGCTCCCCGGGCCCGCCTACGCCAAGGGCTTCCTGCGAACGTACGCCCAGTTCCTCGGCCTCGACGCAAACGCGCTGGTTGACGAGTACCGGCGAACGGTCGAGGCGGCCCTGGATGCCGACCGCGCCTTTGGCTTCACCGAGCCCCTGCTGGAGCGCCGCCGCCGACCGGGCGAGGAGCCGCGGCGGGGCTGGCCGGTGTGGGCGACCGTCCTGGCCGTCCTCGGCGGGGTCGCGGTCGTCGTGTTGGTCCTCGGGTTGACCGGCTCCGACGACGGGGGCACGAGCGGGCAGCGTCAGAAAGGCAAGCAGGAGAACGCCCAGCAGGGGAGCGGGGGTGGCTCGGACGCGGGCAAGTCACCCTCCCAACCCGTGAAGGTGGCGCTGATCACGCGTGATTCCATGGAGATCTGCCTGGTGACCGGCGACGGGCGGGCGCTGATCGACGGGCAGACGCTGATCTCGGGCGTCAAGGAGGGCCCCTTCCAGCCGCCGGCCGACAACTATCGCCTTGACCTCTCGAGCGGGGGGGCGCTCACGCTGACCCTGGACGGCAAGCCGCGTTCGCTGAGCTCCCAGGGACCGGCGAGCTACGAGATCAGCGACGGCGGCGTTCGACCCGTGACCTTCAAGGGCCCGGAGTGTCCCTGAGCAGATGACCGAAAGCGACTACGCGGTTCGAGCCGGGATCGTGGTCACGGGCACCGAGGTCCTGACCGGAAAGGTCACTGACCGCAACGGCCCCTGGGTCTCGGAGCAACTCGGCAAGCTCGGCGTGGAGGTCACGCACATCCTCTGCGTCGGAGACCGCGTCGTCGACCTCGAGCAGGCGCTGCGCTTCGTCGCTGCCCAAGGTGACGAGCTGATCGTGACCAGTGGTGGCCTCGGCCCGACGGCCGACGATCTGACGGCTGAGGTGGTCGCCCGGTTCGCGGGACGCGAGCTGGTCCTCGACGAGAGGATGGAGAGGAAGATCGCCCGGATCCTGGCCGGGTTCGCCCGGCGGCTGCGCTTCGACGCCGAGGCGCTTCGCGCAGCCAACCGGAAGCAGGCGATGGTTCCGCAGGGCGCGACCGCCATCGACCCGGCCGGGACCGCCCCCGGTTTGGTCGTCCCCACTGAGGGCCCGACGGTGGTGGTCCTGCCGGGGCCGCCACGCGAGCTCCAGGCGATGTGGCCCGCAGCCCTCGATTCCGAGCCGGTCCGCTCGGTGCTGGAACGGGCGACTCCGTTTCGGGGCTACACGCTGCGCCTGATCGGGATCCCGGAGTCGGAGATCGCCAAGACGTTGCGAGAGGTCGAACGCGATACCGACCTCGAGGCGCTCGAGATCACCACTTGCCTGCGCGGAGGCGAGTTGGAGATCGACGTTCGCCACCGCGAGGGGGCGGACGACGCCGCCGCCGCAGTTCGCGCGGCGGTCAAGGATCGCCACGGCCGATACCTGTTCTCGGAGGACGGGACCACGATCGACGAGCAGGTGGCCGGGCTGCTGCGCGGCCGCCGCGTCGGCCTCGCCGAGTCGTGCAGCGGCGGCCTGCTGGCGGCCCGTCTGACGGCGCTGCCGGGCGCCTCGGACTACGTCGCCGGCAGCGTGGTCGCCTACTCGAACCAGGCGAAGTCGGACCTGCTCGCGGTCGACCCCGCGCTGATCGAGCGCCACGGCGCCGTCTCGCCCGAGGTCGCCGAGGCGATGGCCGACGGAGCGCTGGAGCGGTTCCGCGCCGACGTTGCGGTCTCCGTGACCGGTATCGCGGGCCCCGAGGGTGGCACGAAGTCGAAGCCGGTCGGCTACGTCTGCTTTTGCGCCAAGCTCGCCGGTGGAGGGAGCTTCGCCCGCGACCCTGTGATCCCCGGTGGCCGTCAGGACATTCGCGAGCGCTCCGCGCTGGTCGGGCTCCACATGCTGCGAATCCTGCTCGGCGGCGGGGAGGCCCCCCTCTAGTGGGCGTCCATCCGGCCTGGGGCTGTGGAGCCGTTCGAGGTCCACGTCGCCGACCAGGTCCTCGACGACCTGCGCTCGCGACTGCGGCAGACGCGCTGGCCAGAGCAGCCTGCCGAGCTGGGATGGGAGCTCGGGGTGGACGTCGCCTATCTCCGCGAGCTCTGCGGACACTGGGCGGACCGGTATGACTGGCGCGCATTCGAGTCGCGGCTGAACGGCTTTCAGAACCGGCGTTGGGACGGGCTGCACGTGATCTGGGAGCGAAGCGGTGGGGACGGGCTCCCGGTGATGCTGGTCCACGGCTGGCCGGGCGGGCCGATCGAGTTTTGCGAGCTCATCCCCCTGCTCGTGGAGGCGGGCCACGACGTGGTCGTGCCGTCGCTTCCGGGGTACGGGTGGTCCGACGACCCCGGCCGGCCGCTCAACGTGGCCGCGGTCTCCGAGAGGCTGCGCGCGCTGATGGAGGACGGCCTTGGGTACGAGCGCTACGCGGTGCAGGGCGGCGACTGGGGGGCAGTCATCTCGGCGCGGATGGCGTTCGACTCGCCAGGCACAGTGGCGGGGGTCCACGTCAATGCCGTCTCGGTGCTGCCGGTGCCCGGGGACCTCACCGAGCCGCCGCTGAGCGCGGCCGAGCAGGCCTATGCGGAGGTCGGCTCGCGCTGGCGCCGCCGTGAGGGCTTCCACCTGTTCCTGCACTCCGCTGCGCCCGATGCGGTCGCGGTTGGCTTCAACGACTCGCCCGCGGGGCTGGCCGCCTGGCTGGTGGAGAAGTACCGGCGCTGGAGCGATTGCGGCGGTGAGGTGGAGCGGCGGTTCTCGAAGGACCAGCTCTGCGATTTCTTGACCATGTACTGGGCGACCGGAACGATCGCCTCCTCGATGCGGCTCTACCTCGGCGAGCGCCGCGATCGCTGGCGGCTTTCCCCGGGCGAGCGGATCGGGGTACCGGCAGCGGCGGCCGACTTCCCGGCCGAGATCGTCAGACCACCCAGAGAGTGGGCTGAGCGGATCTTCTCGGACCTGCGGAGCTGGACCGAGATGCCGCGCGGGGGCCACTTCGCCGCCTTCGAGGAGCCCAAGCTCCTGGCCGACGACGTGGTTGGGTTCCTCTCCGGCCTCTGATCCTTCGCACCGAGCGAGGCTCCCTTCGCCAGCCGGCTGTGAGTCCTATGATCGGTGTGACACGCGAGGTCCCGCTTTAAGTCGTGACCTCATCCGGCAAACGGACAAGGAGGAGACCGTGGGGGAGACTGTCAACCTGAGCGCCGCTCAGGCCGTCGTCGAGGCCGCGCGCGCCAAGGCCGAGGAGATCGGCGTGCCGATGAACATCGCCGTCGTCGACGACGGCAACAACCTGACCGCGTTCGCCCGCATGGACGGCGCCTGGCTGGGCTCGATCGACATCGCCCAGAACAAGGCGTACACGGCGCGAAGCTTCAACATGTCGACCAAGGAGCTGGCGCCCCTGGCGCAGCCCAACCAACCGCTGTACGGCATCGAGGCGTCGAATCAGGGCCGGCTGATCGTGTTCGCCGGGGGCATCCCGCTGACCTCGGGAGACGAGGTGGTGGGCGCTGTCGGCGTCAGCGGAGGAAGCGTCGAGCAGGACCACGAGGTCGCCGAAGCCGGCGTTGCGGCCTTTTAGCCGCGGACTAGCCAAGGAGCGAGATCATGGCCGACAACAGAGGCGTTGCCTACATCGAGCCCGGCAAGGTGGAGGTGCATGACATCGACTTCCCGGAGCTCGAGCTCAAGGATGGGCCGGGAGTGCACCCCGACAACGTCGGGCGAAAGACGCCGCACGGGGCGATCCTGCGGATCGTCTCGACGAACATCTGCGGCTCGGACCAGCACATGGTCCGGGGGCGAACCACAGCCCCGGCGGGGCTGATCCTGGGCCACGAGATCACCGGTGAGGTGATCGAGACCGGGCCTGGCGTGGAGTTCATCCAGGTCGGTGACCTCTGCTCGGTGCCGTTCAACATCGCCTGCGGGCGCTGCCGCCAGTGCAAGGAGGGAAACACCGGCGTCTGCCTCAACACGAATCCGGATCGTCCCGGGTCGGCGTATGGCTACGTGGACATGGGTGGCTGGGTCGGCGGCCAGGCCCAGTACGTGATGGTGCCCTACGCGGATTGGAACCTGCTGACGTTCCCCGACCGCGAGCAGGCGATGGAGAAGATCCTCGACCTGACGATGCTGTCGGACATCTTCCCGACCGGCTTCCACGGGGTGTACACCGCCGGCGTCGGCCCCGGCTCGACGGTCTACATCGCGGGCGCCGGGCCGGTCGGCCTTGCGGCGGCTTACTCCGCTCAGCTACTGGGCGCCGCCGTGGTGATCGTCGGCGACCGGATTCCGGAGCGCCTCGAGCAGGCGCGCTCGTTCGGCTGTGAGACGCTCGACATCTCGAAGGGGGAGCCGAAGGACCAGATCGAGCAGATCCTCGGCGTCCCGGAGGTGGACGCCGCGGTCGACGCGGTCGGCTTCGAGGCCCGAGGGCACGGCTCCGGCGCTGAGCAGGAGGCGCCCGCGACGGTGCTGAACAGCATCATGGACGTCACCCGTGCGGCCGGCAAGCTCGGCATCCCCGGCCTCTACGTCACCGGCGACCCCGGCGCGGTCGACGACGCCGCCAAGGAGGGCTCGCTGTCGATCCGGATCGGCCTCGGCTGGGCGAAGTCGCACTCGTTCACCACCGGCCAGTGCCCCGTGATGCGTTACCACCGCGGGCTGATGCAGATGATCCTCAGCGACCGGGCGCAGATCGCCAAGGCCGTCAACGCCACCGTGATCACGCTCGACGAGGCGCCCAAGGGCTACGAGGACTTCGACTCGGGTGCCGCTAAGAAGTACGTGCTGAACCCGAATGACCTGATCCCGGCCTGGAGGGCCTCCTGGATAGACCCGGAACGGGTCTATCACAGCTAACCGAAGAACGGCGCAGCCTGTCGACGATCAGGTCCGGCTTCTCGTCGACGACGAAGTGGCCCGAGTCGGGCACCAGCTCGACCTCCATGTCGTCGGCGTAGCGCTCGTAGCCGGGGAGCAGCTTCGGGGACACGTAACGGTCGCGCTCGCCGAACACGATCCGGGTCGGCACCGTGAGCCGGTGGTTGCGCCATCTGCCGCTGACGACCTCGCGAAAGACGCGCTGGTAGTAGCGATATAGCCGGCTGACGGCCAGGGCACGGGAGCGCTCCCGGAAGCTGTCCACGTAGCCGTCGATCTCCTCGGCGGTGAACGGGTCGCCGACGTTGCCGCGGGTGAGGATCGTCCGCGCGACCCAGCCCTGCCGCGAAAGCTGGGGGCCGAGCCCCGGGCGTCGCGAGCATCCACGTGTACCAGCCCCGCCAGCCCTCGATGGCCAGCCTCGGTGTGATCCGGGCCCATGGATGGGGCGCGTTGAAGGCCATCAGGCGCTCGACCCGGTCCGGGTGGAGAGGCCCGAGCAGGATCGCCGTCCAGCCGCCCCAGTCGTGGCCGGCGACGTAGGCGCGCTCGATTCCCAGCGCGTCGAGCAGCGCGACCTGGTCGGCGGCGAAGGTCTCGCCGTCATAGCCGCGTCCGGGCGCCTCGCTCCAGCCGAAGCCGCGCAGGTCCGGGCGCGAGCAGCCGGCGCTCGTCTCTCAGGGCGCCGATCACCCGACGCCACATGTACCAGTGCTGGGGCCAGCCGTGAAGCAGCAGGATCGGCGGCTCCGTCGGATCGCTTGCGCCCGCCTCGGCGACGTGGACTCGCAGGCCGTTCGCGTCGACGAAGCGGTGCTCGACGCCTTCGACCTGCGGCAATTCGTCGCTCATCGCGCTGCAATCTATTTGCGAACCACGAGCCTTGGGCGACGGAGTAGGACATAGGTTGGGGTTGAGATGACCAAGGAGCGGCTGAAGAGCCCGCGAGCGCGGCTGTTCGTGGCGCTCGACCTGCCGGAGCGGGTGCGCGAGGGTCTGGTGGCATGGCAGGGTGAAGCGCTCGCCGACCCGGCGCTGCGGCCCGTCCGGGCCGAGGCGCTGCACGTGACCCTCTGCTTTCTCGCCTACCAGCCCGAGCGCGAGATCGAGCGGATTGCCGAGGCCATGCGCTCGGTCGGCGCGCGGCCGGTCCAGGCCAGGTTCAGCGATGAGCCGGTGGCGGTGCCCCGAAACCGCCCGGGCCTGTTCGCGGTCGGCGCCGAGAGCGAGGCTGCGATTGAGCTCCAGGCCGAGCTCTCCGACGCGCTCGTCGCCGAGCGCTTCTACAAGCCCGAGAAACGCGACTTCTGGCCCCATGTGACCGTCGCCAGGGTCAAGCCGTCCAAGCGCTCCGCCTCCGATCGGCGAGGGCGCCGTAGGGGCCGTCCGATGCGCGTCGAGACGCCCCCCAAGGCGCTGCCGACGGAGCTGTTGGAGCCCTTCGGCGCCGTCCGAGTGACGCTCTACCGTTCCAATCTGCGGCCCAGCGGCGCGGAGTACGTGTCCCTGGCCGAACTCGACTTGCCGCCCGTCGAGGCGGAGAAAAGGTGATGACGATGGCAGCTGAGAAGAAGACGGCCTCTCGCTCGGAGGGTGGCTCAAAAAACGGCGCCGGCGCCAAGGAGGCGAAGGCCAAGGACGCGGCCCTACAGGCGGCGGTGACCCAGCTCGAGCGCCAGTTCGGCCAGGGGTCCGTGATGCGCCTCGGCGACGAGAGCGCGGTCCAGGTCGAGGCGATCTCCACCGGGGCCCTTTCGCTCGACCTCGCGCTGGGCGTCGGCGGGGTGCCACGGGGAAGGATCGTCGAGATCTTCGGCCCCGAGTCCTCGGGCAAGACGACCCTCGTCTATCACCTGATCGCGGAGGCCCAGGCGAAGGGCGGGATTTGCGCCTTCGTCGACACCGAGCACGCGATCGACCCGATTTACGCCAGGCGGATCGGCGTCGACGTCGATGAGCTGCTCGTCTCTCAGCCCGACTACGGAGAGCAGGCCCTGGAGATCGTCGACGTCCTGGTCCGCTCCGGCGCGGTGGACCTGGTCGCGATCGACTCCGTGGCGGCGCTGACCCCGCGGGTCGAGCTCGAGGGCCAGATGGGGGAGACCCAGATCGGCCTGCAGGCCCGGCTGATGTCGCAGGCGCTGCGGAAGCTGGCCGGGAACCTCAGCCGGGCCAACACGGTGTGCGTGTTCACGAATCAGATCCGCGAGAAGATCGGGGTCACCTTCGGCTCGCCCGAAACCCAGCCCGGCGGCCGGGCGCTCAAGTTCTATTCCTCGCAACGGCTCGATATCCGCCGCATCGAGACCCTCAAGGAGGGCACCGAGGCGGTCGGCAACCGAGTCAAGGTGAAGGTGGTCAAGAACAAGGTCGCCGCGCCCTTCCGCCAGGCGGAGTTCGACATCGAGTACGGGACCGGGATCTCCAGCGAGGGGTGCCTGCTCGACCTGGCGCTCGAGCACGACCTGGTGCAGAAGTCCGGCTCGTTCTTCTCCTACGGCGAGCTGCGCCTCGGCCAGGGTCGCAACAACACCAAGCAGTACCTGGCCGAGAACCCGAAGACTGCCCGCGAGATCGAGGCGAAGCTGTCAGACGCCCTGGGGATCGAGTTACGAGGGGCGAGCGGCAAGCCGAAAGGCGAGCGGTCATCCGGGCAGAGTCCTGATGCGACGCCGATCGCCGACGGCGCCGCGGCGGCCAAGGAGCCCGAGCGCAAGGCCGCTTAGCAGTGGTCGTGGCCGAGCGGGCGCCAGACGCCTTCGAGGTGGCGCTCGCCGCGCTGCGACGCCGGGAGCGGGCGACCGCCGAGCTCGGCTCCTGGCTCGCAACGCGCGGCTTTGGATCGGAGGAGATCGAGGCGACGATCGATCGCCTGACGGAGGTCGGCGAGCTCGATGACGAGCGCTTCGCCCGGCGCTACGCCGAGGACAAGCGCGAGCTGCGCGGCTGGGGTGGTGAGCGGATCCGGGAGGCGCTCGCCTCGCGCGGGGTAGCCCCCGCGGTCGTCGAGCTGGCGCTGGAGGCCGACTCGCATGGCGCGCAGGTGGAGCGGGCGAGCGACCTGCTCGCCCGCCGCGGGCAGCCCCTGGCTGGCGATGCAGATCGAGCCCGGGCGCTCGGCTACTTGACCCGGCGCGGCTACGAGTACGAGGTCGCCTACGAGGCGATCCGCCTGGCCGCGCCGCGGACCCTCATAGCCCGGGTAGGGCTTGCCAGAAGGCGGTCTCGGGTCTACGATCCATGTAGCGACCGTTGGTCGCCCGAAGACACGAATGATCAGCTGTTTCAGGCTTTGACACCGAGAATCAAGCGACTTCCAGGAGCCCTCCGACAGCGGGAGGTTTCGCGCCTGACCTAGGCGCCCCAGCGCGATAGCGGACATTGAGTGTCTCCGGCGCCGCCGGTTGCGGGCCCGTCGAGCGAAGACGGCGCCCCGAGCAAAGAGGCGAATGAGCTCGCCCGGAAGGAGCATGGCGATGGAGATACGCGCGCTATTGCGGCCGTGGAGACGGGACGAATCCAGGAGCGAGGCAGGCGAGACGCGTGAAAGCCGTGCCGGCCCGGTGCAGGACGAGCTCGTGGCGCGCCGGGCGGAGATCGCCCGGATGGAGGAGCAGGCCCTGCGCGAGACGGAGTCGCTCGAGGTGCAGCGCGAACGACCTGGAGCGGCGCACCCAAGCGCTCGAGGATCGCGAGCGCAACCTGAGCCAGCAGTCGGAGGAGCTGAAGCGCGCCAAGCGCGTCCAGCGGCGGGAGCTGGAGCGGATCTCGGGTCTGAGCGCCTCGCAGGCCAAGCAGCTGCTGCTGGCCGAGGTCGAGCAGGAGGCTCGCCATCAGGCCGGGGTGAGGTTGCAGGAGATCGAGGCCGAGACCAAGCGGGAGGCGGAGCGCCGCGCCCGCAACATCCTCTCGGTGGCGATGCAGCGGCTGGCGTCCAGACATGCCGGTGACAGCACGACCCGGCTGGTCGAGCTGCCGAGCGACGAGATGAAGGGCCGGATCATCGGCCGTGACGGTCGCAACATCCGGACGCTGGAGAAGCTCAGCGGTGTCGACGTGATCATCGACGAGACCCCGTCCGCCGTGGTCCTGTCGAGCTTCGACGGGGTGCGCCGCGAGATCGCCCGGATCACGCTCGAGCGGCTGATCGCGGACGGAAGGATCAATCCGGCGCTGATCGAGGAGACCTATGAGCACGCCACGGTCGAGATCGAGGAGCGGATCGTCGAGGAGGGCGAGCGCGCGGCGCTCGAGGCCCGCGTGCACGGCGTGGACCCGGAGCTGATCCGGCTTCTCGGCAAGCTCGAGTTCCGAACCAGCTACGGGCAGAACGTGCTGGAGCACCTGGTCGAGTGCTCGCACCTCGCCGGGCTGATCGCCGCGGAGCTCGGAGCGTCGGTGGAGACCGCGCGCCGCGCCGCCCTGCTGCACGACATCGGCAAGGCGGTGACCCACGAGGTCGAGGGCCCGCACGCGGCGGTCGGCGCCAACCTCGCCCGTCGCCACGGCGAGCCCGAGGCAGTGGCTCACGCGATGGAGGCCCATCACAACGAGGTCGAGCCGCGCACGGTCGAGGCGGTGATCGTGCAGACGGCGGACGCGCTCTCGGGTGCGCGTCCCGGCGCCCGCGGCGACTCGCTGGAGGAGTACGTCGAGCGCCTGCGTGACCTCGAGGGGATCGCGTCTCGCTGCGACGGCGTGGATCGCGTCTACGCGATGCGAGCCGGCCGCGAGGTTCGGGTGATCGTGGATCCGGGCAAGATCGACGACGAGCAGGCTGCCCTGATCTCGCACGAGATCGCGGCCGCGATCGAGAAGGAGATGGAGTACCCCGGCCAGATCAGGATCACCGTGATCCGCGAGAGCCGGTCGACCTCGATCGCCAGCTAGTGGGCGGCGATAGGCTTCCGACCGCATGGAGGAGACCCTCTTTTACGTCTTCGGGCTCGCGCTGGTGCTCTCGGCGCTCGTCCTCTCGGCGCTCGGCCTGCGCAGCGAGAGCTTTCCAAGCCGGATCGTGCTCGGCGGGGTGGTCGCCTACTTCGTGGTGCTGGTGGGCGCCACCAGCACCTTCGCCGTCCTCAACGCGCGCGAGGAGCAGCGCGTGCGGGACGACGAGCATGCGGAGGCCGCCGAGGCCGAGCCGGCCGGCGAGGAGGTTGAGCTAGGGCGGCGAGGGGCAAACGCCCGCGCCGCCGGGACCAAGCCGCCGCCGGGACCTGAAACGGATCCTCGGTGAGCTCGCCGGCTGATGGCTCGCTCGATCTTCGAGCCCGACAGGCTGACGGCGAAGGCCGGAAGCGTGGCGATCGAGTACGACAACCCGTCGCCGGTCGACCACAGCGTGGCGATCGAGGAGGGCTCGGAGACCCTCGCCGAAAGCGAGATCGGGACCGAGACAACCCTCACCGCCACCGCCGAGCTGGAGCCCGGCGAGTTCATCTTCTACTGCACCGTGCCCGGGCACCGGGAGGCCGGCATGGAAGGCATCCTGACGGTCGAATTAGCCATGGCGACGTACCACGTCACCACCTTCGGTTGCCAGATGAACGAGCACGACTCCGAGCGGATGAAGGGGATGCTCGATTCGCTCGGCTACCAGGAGGTGGCGGAGCGCTCGGCGGCCGACCTGATCCTCTTCAACACCTGCTCGATCCGCGAGTCGGCGGACAACCGCTTCACGGCCCACCTGGGCGAGGCGAAGCGGCTGAAGTCGGAGGATCCCGAGCGGGTGGTGGGAGTCGGCGGCTGCTGGGCGCAGTCGGTCAAGGACGAGGTCTTCCAGCGGTTCCCCTTCGTCGACGTCGCCTTTGGGCCGGGGCAGATCCACCGGCTGGCCGAGTTCCTGACCCAGGACTCGCTGACCGCGCAGGGGTACTTCGAGTTCGAGGGCTTCTCGGGCCACCTGCCCGCCAAGCGGGCGCGGGAGTTTCAGGGCTGGGTCCAGATCTCCGTCGGCTGCAACTGCGCCTGCGCCTACTGCATCGTTCCGCAGACACGCGGGCGCGAGGTCAGCCGCCGCCCCACGGAGCTGATCGCCGAGATCGAGTCGCTGGCCGCCGATGGGGTGAGCGAGGTGACCCTGCTCGGCCAGAACGTGAACAGCTACGGGCGCGACCTGCCGAAGCCGGAGCGGATCACGTTCGCCGAGCTGCTTGCGCGCGTGGATGCCGTGGAGGGCATCCAGCGGATCCGCTACACGAGCCCGCACCCGAAGGACATGCGCGAGGACGTGATTCGCGCCCACGCCGAGCTGCCGGCGCTCTGCGAGCACATCCACCTGCCGCTTCAGTCGGGCTCGAGCCGGATCCTGAAGGCGATGCGGCGAACGTACAACCGGGAGCGCTACCTGGACCGCGTCGCCCAGATCCGCGAGCACGTCCCGGATTGCGCCCTGACGACGGACATCATCGTCGGCTTTCCCGGCGAGACCGACGACGACTTCGCCGAGACCCTCGAGGTCGTTGACCAGGTTGGCTACGACGGCGCCTTCACGTTCATCTTCTCGCCGCGTCGGGGCACCGCGGCGGCGACGATGCCAGACCAGGTCTCGCATCCTGTGAAGCGGGAGCGAATGGCCCGCCTGGTGGAGCTGGTCCAGCGCCGCGCCCGCGGGCGCGCCCAGCGCTTCGTCGGGCGCAGGATGGAGGTGCTCGTCGAGGGTCCCAGCAGGACCGACCCGGCGAGGCTGCGAGGACGCACCGGCCACAACAAGACGGTCAACTTCGAGGGCATGGCGGAGGCCGGCGAGTTGGTCGAGGTCGAGATCACCAACGCGACCTCGACCACCCTGTCCGGGCACGAGTTGCTGAGCGCCAGGCTGGGCTGACGGTTTCCGCCACCCGCGAAAGGCCTACAGCGAAGGATGGGTAGTAGGTTCGGCGGCGTGAGCCGACACGCGATTGGGGTCGCAGTTGTCTCATCCGCCCTGATCGCTCCAGGGCTCCTGTTCATGACGGGGTGCGGTGAAGATGAGGCATCCTCTCCAGCCGCGGAAGTTCCAGCGGCCAAAGGGCCGCCGCCCGCGGTCGAACAAGCACGGGTCGTCGCCGTCGTGGACCAGGCCAATTCGACCTTCGCCCGAGGCGAATTCGAGGCGTCATGCGCTTATTACACCGCCACGATTCGTCGTGCCTGGGCAAGGCTCTTACAGGCAGGTAGCTGTGTCGAAGCACAGGAGCTGCTGGACCAGATTCTGAGACGAAGCTTGACCCCCACGCAGTTCAAGGCACTGACGAGTTATGGGGTCGAATCGGCTGTCGTTCATGGCGACCGGGCGGTTGCGCAATATGGACCGCCGCCGAGTGCCCTCAGAGGGGTATCGGGCATGGCGGAACTGGCGGGGACGAGGATCCGGCTTCGAAAAGTGGGAGGGGAATGGAGAATCGACAGCCTCCCGAATCCACCACCGCCCGAAGCGCTCGCATAGGGGCCCTGGTTGAAGGTTCTAGCTATCTTCGGCCCGACCGGGGTCGGGAAGACGGCGGTCGCGATCGCCGTGGCAGAGCGTTTGCGCCGGCGAGGCGAAGACCCCGTCGCCGTCTCGTGCGATGCCATCCAGGTCTACCGGGGGCTCGAGACGCTGGCCGGGACCGCGACCCCCGAGGAGCGCTCGCGGCTCGAGCACCGGCTCGTCGGCTTCGTCGAGGTGAATGGCGAGTTCAGCGCCGGGCAGTTCGCGACCCTTGCGCACGCGGAGATCGACCAGCTCCTCGCCGAGGGACGGCGGCCGATCGTGGTCGGCGGGACCGGCCTCTACCTGCGCGCCGCGCTGGCCGACCTCGAGCTCCGACCGCCGGTCCCGCCCGAGGTACGCGGCGAGGTCGAGGCCGAGATCGCCGCCCGAGGCCCGGAGGCGCTTCACAGCGAGGTCGACCCGGACGTCGCCGCGACGATCCACCCCAACGACCGCAAGCGGGTCGCTCGAGCGCTCGAGCTGCAGCGCGCGGGCATCGATCCGCCGCGAGGGAGCGAGCAGCTCTGGACCGCAAGGCTTCGCCGCCCCACCTTTCTCGTCGGCCTGACGATCGACCGTGAGGAGCTTGGGCGCCGCATCGAGGCGAGGGTGGAGGAGATGATCGCCGCGGGTGCCGCGGAGGAGGCACGCCGGGCCGCTGAGGCCGGCGCCTCCCGGACCGCCCGAGCCGCGCTGGGGTTCGAGGACCTGCTCGCCGGCGACCTGGAGGCGGTGAAGCGCGCCCACCGCGCCTACGCGCGCCGCCAGCTCACCTGGATGCGCAAGATGCCGGGCGTCGAGCTGATCGACCGCACCGGCCGCGACGACGCCAGCGTCGCCGAGCAGATCGTCGCCGGACTCGACGGCACCGGCTAGCGCAGGGAGGCTGAGCCGGCGATCGACTAGCTTCTCGGCGATGCGGTTCGAGAAGTGGCAGGCCCTCGGCAACGACTACGTGATCGTGGAAGCCGGCGCCCTGCCGTGGGAGCTGACCCCGGAACGGATCCGGCGGCTCTGCGAGCCGCATTTCGGGCTCGGCTCCGACGGCGTCCTCCTGCTGTCGCGAGCACAGGACGCGCGCCAGGTGGCAGAGCTTCGGATCTTCAACCCCGACGGCTCGGAGGCCGAGCTCTCCGGCAACGGGGCGCGGCAGGCGGCGCTCTATCTTCGGCGCTCGGGGTGGACGGACGCAGATGAGTTCTCGATCCTCACCAAGGCGGGCGAGATTCGCCCCACGATCAGCTCGCCGGATACCGCGACACTGGCCATGGGCAGGGCGTTGGTGACTTCGCCCGACTTTCCCTCCGGCGGCCCCGACGGCGCCGGCGCGCTGACCGCGGGGGGGCGCAATTGGCGCTTCCAGCATGTCTCGATCGGCAACCCGCAGTGCGTGATCGAGGTGGGCGAGGAGGTCGAGGAGCTTGACCTGGGCTCGCTCGGCCCCGAGATCGAGCGCAGCGAGCTGTTCCCGAACCGCACCAACGCCTCGTTCACCAGGATCGAAGGCTCCGGGGTCAGAGCGCGGATCTTCGAGCGCGGGGTGGGGGAGACGCTGTCCTCCGGTACCGGCGCGAGCGGTGCGGCGGTCGCGGCTGTCCTCCGGGGCGCGGCCAGCCCGATCGCGGTGACGATGGACGGGGGAGAGCTTCAGGTCGAGGTGGGAGAGGACCTCGAGGTGCGGCTGACCGGGACCGCGGAGCCGGTGTTCCGGGGTGAGCTCTCGCCGGAGCTCTTGCGCGCCCTGGACGCGGCGTAGGCCGCGGCGCCTCGCAGCCGCCTACCCTTCGCCTTCCGATGGCAACTCCCGAGACTTCCAAGCGCACCCTGGCCTCGCCCTCGCGCCGCCTGGAGGCCGTGCCCGCGTACATGTTCGCCGAGCTCGAGCGGCAAGTCGCCGAGAAACGCCAGGCGGGCGTTGACGTGATCAGCCTTGGGATCGGCGACCCGGACCGCGCCACCTTCCCGCACATCGTCGAGGCGATGCAGAACGCAGTCGCGGATCCGGCGAACCACCGCTATCCCACCAATCGGGGCCGGAAGGAGTTCCGCGACGCCTGCGCCGAGTTCTACGCCCAGCGCTTCGGGGTCGAGATCGATCCCGAAACCGAGGCGATGCCCGCGATCGGCGCCAAGGAGTGCATCTACAACCTCTGCTTCGCCTTTCTCGACCCGGGCGACGTTGCTCTGGCTGCCGACCCGGGCTATCCCGTCTACACCGGAGGGCCCGCCCTGGCCGGCGCGGAGGCGGTGCTGCTGCCGCTACGCCCGGAGCTGGGCTTTGTGCCCGACCTCGAAGCGATCCCGGAGGAGGCACTTGCTCGGGCACGGCTCCTGTTCCTCAACTACCCCAACAACCCGACCGGCGCGACGGTCCCCGAAGGCTTCTTCGAGCGCGTTGTGGAGCTCGCGCGCGAGCACGCGATCCTGGTCGTCCACGACAACTCCTACTCGGAGACCACGTATGACGGCTACGTGGCGCCGAGCTTCCTGGCGACGCCCGGCGCCAAGCAGGTGGGCGTTGAGGTCTTCTCGCTGTCCAAGGGATTCAACATGACGGGCTGGCGCTGCGCGGCCCTGCTCGGAAACGCCGAGGCGATCGCCTCCTACTGGCGCCTGAAGACGAACGTCGACTCGGGCCTGTTCGAGGCCGTGCAGCTGGCGGGCGCGGCGGCCCTCACGGGGCCGCGTGGGCCAATCGAGGAGATGAACGCGGTCTACGCGCGCCGCCGCGACCTGGTCGTGGATGCGTTGCGCGAGATCGGGGTCCGGATCGACCCCCCCAAGGGGACGATCTACGTGTGGGCGCCGGTTCCCGATGGCCATACCTCGGCGTCCTTTGCGGAGCGGGTGCTGGAGGAGGCCGCGGTGGTCGTTTCTCCTGGGTCCATGTACGGGCCGAGCGGCGAGGGTTTCTTCCGCATCTCGCTGACCACGCCCGACGACCGGATCGCGGAGGCGATGACGCGAATTCGCGAGCACCTCGCCTAAGGCCGTTAATCCGTTCTCAACCTTTCGTTTAGGCGCGTCCACTACGGTCGTGATTCGCTAAGCCAGTTCCGGGTACTGGCCGATGCACTCAATCGATGCTTCAGCTGGGGACATTGCTCGCGCTCGCCTGCGCCCTGGCCACCAATGTCGCGATGCTCTGCAAGTACCGCGGCGCGGTGGCGGCGCCGGCCGTGCGGCTCAGCCAGCCGCTGCGAAGCGGCGCGGCTCTGTTTCGCTCGCGATGGTGGACGATCGGCTTCGCGATCGCCGTCGGCGCCTGGGGCCTGCACGTGGCAGCGCTCGCGGTGGCTCCCATCTCTCTCGTTGAAACGACCATCTCCGGCGGGCTGGTGTTGCTCGCCTGGTTTGCCCAGCGTTGGTTCGGCGTTCGCGTTGGGCCGCGCGAGTGGCTGGGCCTCGGTCTTTGCGCGGTCGGCCTGGGGCTGCTGGCCGTCACCTCGGTGGACTCCGGCGCCGGGAGCGCGAGCTATTCGACCGCCGCGATGATCTCCTTCGAGGTGGGCGCCGTGGGGATCGGGGCGTTGCTGCTCCTCTCCGGAACCATGGGCTCTATGAGGCGCTCCAGCGGGCCGCTGCTCGGGGTGGCCGCCGGCCTGCTGCTCGGGGTGGCCAATGTCTCGGTGAAGGCGCTCACGGGGACCGTTCCCAGCGACCTACTCGCCATCATCAGCCCCTGGACGCTGATGGCCATCGTGGCGGGCGTTGGGGCATTCTTCGGTTTGGCCCGGGGGATGCAGACGGGCGATGCGATCCCGGTGATCGCGCTCACCTCCGTGGCCGCGAACTGCGCCTCGATCGCCGGCGGAATCCTCGTATTCGGCGACCCCGTCGGGGACGACCCACTCGCCGTGGTGGCGCGCTGCGTTGCATTCGCGGCTGTGATTGCCGCCGTGGCGCTGATGCCCGCCCCGCGCCGGACCGCCAGCGCACCCGCTTAGAGGCTCGCTCGCCCGTAGCATCCGGGGCGTGGCGGAGCGCCAGCGGATCTCATCCGGCTCCCCGTGGGAGCCGAAGGTCGGCATCTCGCGCGCCGTGCGCGTGGACGACCGCGTCCTCGTCTCGGGGACGGCGCCGATCTGGCCTGATGGCCACTGCGACCCCGACCCCGAGGCCCAGGCGGGGCGCTGCTTCGAGATCATCCTCGCGGCGCTTGCAGAGGCCGGCGCCCGAGGCCGAGCACGTCGTCCGCACCCGGATCTTCCTGACCAGCGCCGGCGACGGCGAGGCAGTCGCGCCGCGCTCACGCCGCCGTGTTCGGCCGAACCCGGCCAGTCTCGACGATGGTCGTCGTCGAGGGCTTTCTAGATCCGCGCTGGAAGGTCGAGATCGAGGCCGAGGCAATCCTCGGCTAGGCGGCAGCGGGAAGCTTGCCCTCGGCCGCGAGCGTGTCGTGCAGCCCCTGCTCGAGGCCGCGCGGCGAGTAGCCGAGCTCCGCTATCGCCTTGTCGTGCTTGGCCCAGAAGGTGACGTTGTCGGCCGAGCTGATCAGCTCGCGGAGGTTCGGGCCCTGGCCCATCAACTTGCCGACGACCGGCCCGAACGGAGTCATCGCCTTCATCAGCGAGGTCGGCAGGGAGCGTTGGGGCGCCTTCTTGCCGGCCACCTGGGCCAGCGTCTGGATCAGCTCGCGCATCGTGGTGATCTGGCCGCCCAGCACGTAGGCCTCACCCGGCTTGCCCTTGTCGAGGGCAAGCAGCACGCCGGCTGCGACGTCGTCGACGTGGACCAGGTTGAAGCCCAGGTCCGGGAAGGCGAGCAGCGGCATCCGCCCGGCGAGGAACTGGTTCATCTGCTTGCCGATCGGCGAGTGGTCCTGCGGTCCGTAAACGCCCCCCGGCTGGACGATCACGCAGGGAAGCTCCTCCTCCGCGATCAAGCGCTTGGCCAGCCGGTGCGCCTCGAGCTTCGTCTCCTCGTAGTAGGACGTGAAGCCCGCCCCTGGATGCTCGTAGCCTTCGTCCACGACCTGGCCCTTGGTGTTCCCGAAGGCACCCACGGTGGAGATGTAGACGACCTTCGGGAGCTTCGCCTCGAGCGCCGCGCGGAGCACGTTCTCGGTTCCGATCACGTTCGCCTCGTACATTGCCCGGCGCTCCGAATCGGGGATCCCGACCTCGTAGACCGCCGCACCGTGGATCGCCGCCTCGCAACCCTGCATCCCGGCGGCGATCGCCTCCTTGTCCGAAAGGGCTCCAGGCACGAGCTCGCAGCCGAGATCGGCGAGCGCCTTGCCCTTCTCGGGGCTGCGCACGAGCGCCCGCACCTCGTCGCCCCGCTCGCGCAGCCTGCGAACCACATGGCCGCCGATGAAGCCGGTCCCTCCGGTGACGAAGACCCTCATCTGCGCGTTAGCCTATCCGGCCCTGGGCGCGGGTCGAGCGGCCTACACTTGAACGAGTGCAGAGAACCCGCCAAGGCCGCACCGCCGAAACGCATTACGGGACCGGGGGCGCCGGGGTCGAGAATCCGCGGGCCCGTCAACGGGCACTGGCGGTCGGGGTCCTGCCGACCGCGCCCGGCGACGGCGACCCACTGGCCGAGCTGAAGGAGCTCCTGCGGACCGCGGGGGTGGCGACCGCGGGAGAGCAGGTGCAGGTGCGTGCACGGCCGGACCCGGACCGTTACCTCGGACGCGGCAAGCTGGCCGAGGTGAAGGCGGAGATCGCTCGCAGCGACGCCAACCTGATCGCCTGCGACGACGAGCTTGTTCCTCGCCAGGAGCGGAACCTCGAGGCGGCGCTCGGCGTGCCGGTGATCGATCGCACCGCCGTCATCCTCGACATCTTCGCGGACCACGCGCACAGCGCGGAGGGGAAGCTCCAGGTCGAGCTGGCGCAGCTCGAGTACAACCTGGCGCGCATGAGGGGCCTGTGGACCCACCTCGAGCGGCTCGGGGGCGGGATCGGGACCCGCGGCCCGGGGGAGACCCAGATCGAGACAGATCGCCGCCTCGCGCGCGACCGGATCGCGACCCTGCGTCGTCGCCTCGAGCGGCTGAAGCGAAACCGCGACGTGATGCGGGCGCGGCGCCGCGACTCCGCGCTGCCCACCGTCGCTCTGGCCGGCTACACGAATGCCGGCAAGTCGACGGTTCTGAACGCGCTCACCGGGGCCGGTGTGGGGGTGGGGGAGAGGCTGTTCCACACGCTCGACCCGACCACCCGCGCCTACCGCCACCAGGGTCGGCGATACCTGGTGACCGACACGGTCGGCTTCATCCGCAAGCTTCCGCACGAGCTGGTCGAGGCCTTCAAGGCCACGCTCGAGGAAACCGTGCTCGCCGATCTGATCGTTCACGTGGTCGACGCGTCGGAGCCGGAGGAGTGGCGCCGCGAGTCGATCGCCGCCGTCGATTCGGCGCTCCAGGAGATCGGGGCGGACGAGGCGCCGCGGCTCGTCGCCTTCAACAAGGTGGACCTCCTGGAGCCCGCCGACGTACGCGAGCTGACGATTCGCGAGCCCGGCGCGGTGGCGATCTCCGCCATGACCGGACAGGGGCTTGAGGAGCTGCGGGACCGGATCGGGGACGCTTTCTCAGAGACGCTGCGGCCCGTCGAGCTGCTGCTCCCCTATTCGGAGGGCCGGGCACTCGCCGAGCTGCACGAGCTGGCCGGCGACCTCGAGCGCGAGGATCGCGCCGAGGGGGTGCTCGTCAGGGCCCGCATCCCCGCGGCCCTGGCCCACAGGTTCGCGGACTTTGCGCGAAACGGGCTCGGTCCCGGCTCGGTCCCGGGCGAGACCGTCTAGAGGCCGCTCTACGCTCCAGGCACCGTGGAGCTACGCATCCGCATGCTTCGGGAAGGCGCCCGGCTTCCCAGCCGCGCCCACGAGGGCGATGCCGGCCTCGACCTGCACGCCGTGGAGGCGGCGACGATCGGCCCCGGGGAGCGAGCCAGCGTCGGCACCGGGATCGTGGTCGAGATTCCTCCCGGCCACGCGGGCCTGGTGCTGCCGCGCTCCGGGCTTGCCGCGAAGCATGGGATCGCGCTCGTGAACGCGCCGGGCCTGATCGACTCGGGATACCGCGGCGAGGTCCGGGTGCTGCTCTTGAACACCGATCGCGCCCGCCCCTTCGAGGTCCAGCCGGGCGACCGCATCGCTCAGCTCGTGGTGACGCCGTTCGCCGGCGTCGAGCCCGTGGAGGCGGTGGATTCGGTCGAGCTGGCCGCGGGCACGGCTGTGGCGCGCGGTGGGAGCCCCGTCAGGGGCGAGAACGGCTTCGGCTCCAGCGGCCGCTGAGCAGCGACTGACCCGCTCAGCCGCCAAGCGCCGCCCGACGAGCAGCTTCATGCGCGGCGACCTCGAGCGCATCGTCGAGCGGCTCGAGCTCGGGCTCTGAGCCGTGACGGCGGGCGAGAGCGAGTTGGATCAGCCGATCGGCGAGCCAGGCGTTCTTGGGCAGCAAGGGGCCGTGCAGGTAGGTGCCGATCATGTTCAGGCGCCGTACTCCCTCCAGGCCATCCTCGCCGTTGTTGCCGTGGCCGCGGACCACCCGCCCCAGCGGCTCGGCGCCGTCGCCCAGGTGAGTCCGCCCGCCGTGGTTCTCGAATCCGGCCAGCTCCTTAGGGCCGTCGCCGAGGTCGACCTGGATCTCGATGTTGCCGATCAGCCGCGGTCCGGGCTGGCGGACCGTCTCGAGGTCGGCGAGGCCGAGGCCCGGCGATCGTCTCGTCGCCGAGCTGGTAGCTGTGCCCAAGAAGCTGGTAGCCACCGCATACCGCTAACACGACCGCGCCGTCCTCCACGGCCTCGGCGAGCCCCGCGCGCTTGCTCGCCACCATGTCCTCGGCCACGATCCGCTGGTCACGGTCCTGGCCCCCGCCGACGTAGATCAGGTCATGGGCCCGGGCGTCGAGCGGCTCGCCGGCCCCCGCGGCGGCATACGAGAACGCGATCCCGCGCCACTCGCAACGCCGCCGCAGGAAGAGGATGTTGCCGCGGTCGGCGTAGATGTTCATCTGCTCGGGGTACAGGGCTACGGCGCGGAGCTCCATCAGGGTCGCTCCAAAACCACGACGGTGGAGCCGAGGTAGCCATCTGCGGGCGGCACCTCGAGCCGGCCGGCCGGGCGCAGGCCCAGCGTCGCGGCCTCCGACTCCAGGGCGCCGGCGTCCAGGGCGTCGAGATGGTCCGTGTGCTCCTCTTCGCTCAGGGCGCCGTCGGGCGACACCGCCTGCCGGTGCCGGCGGATCTCGAGGTCCCCGGCTGGGGTGAGGCGAGCGACCGGGAGGCTGGAGTAGACCCATCCGTCGAGCTCCCGGACGTCCGGGAGCGCAGCCCCCGAGCCGTTCTGCGAGGTAGAGACAGGCTGGACGATCGCCGCCGCGAGGCGGCCCCCAGGCGCGAGGTGGCTCGCCGCCCGCTCCAAAGCCGCGTGGCGTGCGGATGCCGAGCCGAGCATCTGGAGGAGCTGCATCGGCGCCAGGATCAACTCGAACTCGAGGTCGAGGCCCAGGGCTCGAACGTCGGCGCACACGGTCCGCACGAGGAGCCCCTGCGCGCTCGCCTGCGCCTGGAGCGCTTCGAGCAGGGAGGCGTCGGCATCGACAGCCCAGACCTCGTGGTCGCGACCGGCGAGGCGGAGGGCGACGCGGCCCGTCCCGCAGCCCAGCTCCAGGACTGGCCCGGTGGCTGCTTCCGCCAGCCGCTCCCAGACGGGGAGGTCCGCGGCGTAGCCTCCGCACTCGACCTCGTGCCAGATGGCCGCCTTGGCCGCCGAGCTCACGCCCAATACCTCTTCGCCAGCCCTCTTTTCGCCAGCAGGGTGCGGAGCTCGAGCAGCGCCGTGTACGTGGGCAGGGCAAAGAGGGGGCCGTGGGCGTCGGCGAGCGCGTGATCGAGGGAGCGCTCGATCGCTTCGGTGACCGTGATCGCCTCCGGTGGCAGCCCCGCGTACTTGAGGCGCACTGCCATCTCGGCGGCGCGCGTGCCTGCGCAGGCCACGTGGCGAACCTGACCGGCCAGGAGCTCGAAGTCGGCGTCCCAGACCCAGGAAACGTCGCGGCCGTCCGCGATCCCGTCGTTGAGCGCGATCCAGAGGTCGAGGCCGTGTCCGTTGGCGCTCGTGTCCGCCTCGAGCAGCAGCGTGCGCAGCACCTCGTTGGCGCCCGCGGGGTTCTTGATCAGGAGGATCGAGACGGTCTTGTCAGCCACCGCGATCGTCTCGACCCGCCCGAACACCGCCTCCATCTCGCCCAGCGCGCGGCCCGCTTGCTCAAGGGGAATGCCGAGGCGCAAGGCAGCGGTCAGCGCGGCCAGGGCGTTGTAGACGTTGTAGAGGCCGGGGAGGGGGAGACGCAGCTCGATCTCTTCCCCCGGGCGCGCGCACGGTCACGCGTGAGCCCCGCATTCCCTCCAGATCGATCCGGGTGGCCGCGACGTCCGCCAGTGGCCGGTCCGCGTGGCAGCGCGGACACGAGTAGTGGCCGAGATGCCCGACGAACGCTCGCTCGTACGCGTATGGCGCGCCGCAGCGGCGGCAGTGCTTGGCGTCGAAGGCGTGCTGGAGCTCCGGCAGTGCCTGACTCGGATCGTCGATCCCGAAGTAGGTCACGCCTGGGCGCCGGGCCAGATCATGGTCGCGGCCGAGGTCGGCGATCAGCGGGTCGTCCGCGTTCAGCGCGAACCCAGTCTGGCCGGCCAGAGCGGCCACGAGCTCCGCCCACTCGTCGGCCAGATGCTCAAGCTCGCCGTAGCGGTCGAGCTGGTCACGGAACAGGTTGCCGAGCACGATCAAGCGCGGTTTCAGCTCCGCTGCGATCCGGGGGAGCCAGGCCTCGTCGACCTCGAACAGGCCCTCCTCGCCCGGCTGCTCCAACAGCGCGGTGGCCACGCCCCAGCTCATGTTCGAGCCCGCACGGTTGTGAACCGGCACGCGGCCCGCGGCGCGGAGCGCTGCGGCCAGCATTCCGGCTGTGGTCGTCTTGCCGTTGGTGGCGCTGACGATCACGGAGCCTCGATGCAGCCCGGCGCCGAGCCGCGAGACCGCATCCGGCGCCAGGCGCAACAGCAGGCGGCCGGGCAACGTCGTCCCCCCGCCGCGTCCGCTGCGGCGGCTCAACGCCCCCGCTGCCCGCGCAAGCGCGAGCTTGGGGCCGAACATCCTGCTCATCGCGGCGGTGCGATCAGGGTCAGCGCCCGCGGAAGGATGCGGATCGTCGCCGGCAGATCTGCCAGGTGATCGCCATCCGCGTACACGGCGAAGGGCCGGTCGGCGCCGATCGTCACCTCAGCGGCGCGCAGGACCGTGACCTCGTCGTTGTCGACATGGCGGCCCTTGAACACCTTCGGCAGGTTAGCCAGGAAGCGGAGCTTCGCTACCTGGCCGACCCACACGACGTCGAGCCTGCCGTCGTCGAGCTCCGCGTCCGGGGCCATGAACATCCCCCCGCCGAAGGCCTTGTTGTTCGCGGCCGCGACGGAGTAGCCCGTGAACGAACGAGCATCCCCGTCGAGCGTGACCTCGAAGCGGGCCGGCTTCCAGGCGGCAAGGGCACGCAGGGCCGCATACAGATAGACGAGGTTCCCCTTCACGAACCGGGCCTCGTTGGCGATCCGGTTGGCCTCGGAGTCGAATCCGCAGCTGGCGATGCCCAGAAAACGGCGGTCGTTGACCTCGCCGACGTCGATTGTCCGGGTCGTGCCGGCCGCGAGCAAGTCGACGGCCCCGGGAATCTCAGTGGGGATCCCCAGCACGCGCGCGAGATCGTTTCCGCGGCCGCCCGGAATCACGCCCATCGGCACATCGCTCCCGGCCAGCGCGCCGCCGATCTGCCCGATCAGGCCGTCGCCGCTCATCACCACCGGAACCTGGCCGGCGGCAGCGGCCCCCAAGGCCTCTTCGCGGCCGTGATCGAGGCTGGTGGTGAGCACCAATTTGTAGTCCAAGCCCCGGGCGCGGAGCGCGTCCTCCAGCTCCGGAAGCACCTTGCGCGCCCGCCCGCCGCCGGCGGAGGGATTGACGATGATCAGATGACGCGCGGCGTTGGCCATGCCCGCAATCTAGTGGCGAGAGGCTCCGCCTAGTGGGCGGCTTGCGACCGATCCAGTAGGTGCCGGAGACAGCGTCCCCGGTGGCCTCCGGCTCGATCCCGCGCTTGGCGAAGCCCCAGTCGAGCACGGCGTCGGGCGTGTAGAAAGGGGTTGCCTCTCCCCAGCTCGAGGCGACTACGACGTGGCCTCCGGGGCGCAGGACGCGGGCCACCTCGCCGATGAACGGCGGCATGTTGAGATGCGTGACCAGGTCGAAGGACTCGTCGTCGTAAGGCAGGTCGGCGGCGTCCGCGACCCGGAAGGCCACACGCCCTTCGGGATCCAGGCCGACCTTGCCGGCGGCTGCGCGGAGCATCTCCTCGGAGAAGTCGATGCCGCGGACGCTCGCCTGTGGGAACTCGCGCGCAAGCAACAGTGCCCCCGCGCCCGTGCCCGTGCCCACATCGAGCACGCGCTCAGGCGCCGGCTTCACGTGGAGAAGCGCGGCGGCCAGCGGAGCGAGATGCTCCACCGAGCCCGCCCCGGTGCGCCCGTCCCATCCGGACGCGGAGCGGTCGAAGAAGCGCCGCATCGGGCGGCGCATCGCCGGCCAGGCCCAGGGCGCGCGCACGATCAACCGGTTCAGCATCCGGCCCGCGACGCGGATTCGCTTCGGTGTCGGTCGTCGCTCGGAGGTCGCCATCAGGCGGCGGCATCCGGGTGGCAGGTCGCATCCACTGAAGGCATCTTGCCGTCCCGCGCGATCTGCCGCCCCAGCCCGCTACGCTCCGCGGCCGATGCTGCGGAAGATGCTCGCGCGGGCGCTGGCACCAACCGTCGTCACGGGACTCGCCGCGCTGATGCTCGCCGCCTGCGGAGGCGATGACGGGGGAGAGCCGACCACGGCGAGCCTCCCCGCCGGTTGCCAGGAGACGCAAGCGCCGGCTCCCAAGCGGATCGACCTGAAGCCGCCACGGCAAGAGGTGCGCCCCAGTCAGAGCCCGGTGGCCACCGTCGACACGAGCTGCGGCAGCTTCGAGATCGCGCTCGACGCCAAGGACTCGCCGAAGACGGTGAGCTCGTTTGCGCATATGGCGCGCGAGGGCCTCTACGACGGCACCCTCTTCCACCGGATCGTGCCCGGCTTCGTGATCCAGGGAGGCGACCCGCTGGGCACGGGGAGGGGCGGGCCCGGTTACTCCGTGGACGAGCCGCCCCCGAGAGACGCGGAGTACACGAGGGGGGCGGTCGCGATGGTAAAGGCGCAGCTCGATCCGCCGGGCCACTCCGGAAGCCAGTTCTTTGTGGTCACCGCGGCCGACGCCGGCCTGCCTCCGGATTACGCGCTGCTCGGGGAGGTGAGCTCGGGGGAGGATGTCGTCGACCGGATCGCCGAGCTCGGCGATCCGGTCAGCGGCGACGCCGGCACGCCGCTGGCCACCGTCGTCATCCGGAAGATCACCGTCAGCGAGGGCTAGGGCGTGGCTCGCGTCGCTGTCGGCGACAGCGCCCCGGACTTCGAGCTTTGCGGAACCGGCGGCCACACCGTCCGGCTCGCCGACTTCCGGGGGCGCTGGCTGGTGCTCGCCTTCTATCCGGGCGACTTCACGCCCGTGTGCACGCGGCAGTTCTGCTCCTACCGGGACGCGGCCGACCGGCTGGACGAGCTCGATGCCGAAGTGATCGGCGTGTCCCCTCAAACGCTCGACTCACACGAGCGCTTCCGCGCCAAGCACGGCCTCACCGTGCCGCTGCTTGCCGATCCCGAGCGGGACATGATCCGCGCCTACGGCGTCCTCGGCCCGGGCGGCATGGTGCGCCGCTCGGTCTTCATCGTCGATCCCGAGGGGGTCGTGCGCTACCGGCAGGTCGCCCTGCTGGGGCTCCGCTACCAGGACGTGGACGACCTGAAGCGATCGCTTCGGCGCGCGCAGGCCGAAGCGTCCGCCTGAGCGAGCGGGCGATCGTCGTGAGCCGATCGAGCCGGCGGCGCTCGCGGTCGAGCGAGATGGGCACCGGCTCTTCGGCGAGGCGATCGGCGACGGCCCGCCGATCGTGCTGCTCCACGGCATCACCGCCAGCCGGCGCTACGTGGTCCACGGCTCGAAGGCCCTGGCTCGGCGCGGGTACCGCCAGCTCTCCTACGACGCGCGCGGTCACGGCCAGTCCGATCCCGCCCCAGCGCACGGCGGCTACTCGTACGCCGAGCTGAGCAGCCGACTTGGAGGCGGTGCTCGACGCCGAGGTGGGTGAGCGGCCCGTGGTGCTCGCGGGTCACTCGATGGGGGCCCACACAGCCGTCTCCTATGCGCTCGCGCGCGGCGACCGGCTTGCCGCCGCTGGTGGTGATCGGGCCCACCTACACGGGGTTCGTGGACGAGGAGGCGCTCGCCGGCTGGGACCGGCTCGCCGACGGGCTCGAGCGGGGTGGGGTGGAGGGGTTCATGGACGCCTACGATCGAGGGCTGGACCCGGCCTGGCGGGAGACGATCCTGCGCTTCACCCGCCAGCGGATGCTCGAGCATCGCCATCCGCAGGCGGTTGCACGCGCCCTGCGCGAGGTGCCCCGGTCGGCGCCCTTCGAGGCGCTCTCGGAGCTGGAGTTCTGCGAGGTGCCGGCGCTCGTGGTGGCGAGCCACGACGCCGCAGATCCGGGGCACCCGTACAGCGTGGCCGCCGCCTACGCGGAGCGCCTACCCCAGGCGCGCCTGATCAGCGAGGCAGAGGGCGAGTCCCCGCTGGCCTGGCAGGGCGGCAGGCTGTCGCGGGAGATCGCCTCGTTCTGCGCCGAGCCAAGCGTCGCGGAAAGGCTCGGGTAGCCAAGAGCGGCGATGGCCGAATTTGTGTCGCCATAGGGGGCGTAATTCGACCATCGCGGACGGCTGCGATCGCTGCGGGCCTGCTCCCCTACTTGCCATCGCCGGGCCCGGCGGGTGGTTCCAGGCCCGCCGGGCCCTGAGCGCCTAGCGGCGCGGGCGATCGCGCAGCCGGTAGACCAGGCGCAGCCCGGACCAGGTGTCGTCGATCGCGCAGACCTTGTTGTCGACCATCCCGTTGGCGATTGCGATCTCGCGAACCACGTCCTCGGTCAGGTCCGTGGCGACGCCGGAGGAGCCCTTCGGCCAGGCGATCCAGAGCCCACCGTTCGGCTCCAGAGCCGCCGCAAGTGACGGGAAGCGCCGCTCAAGCTGGGATCGCCGGTCGAAGAAGGCGACGATCACGTCCAGCCGCCCACGAAACCGGGTGCGAACCGACACGCCATCGGGCAGTGGGCCAAGTGTCTGCCGGAACTCGCTCGGAGCGCGGGCAAACGCGACCCGGTGACCTTCGGCGATCCCCAATTTGCGGGGCAGCGGGGTTCCGGAATAGCCCGCCATTATGTAAACCCCAGTGAGCTGATCATCGGTCCGGAGAGAAGGTAACCACGCGGCTCGCCCCCGTATGCTTCGCGGACCATGATCGACGATGGCCACGGGGTCCACTACGCGGCGGTGCAGCGGGGGACGCCGGTGTACGGCTCGGATGGGGTGGAGATCGGCAAGGTCGACGAGGTCGTCGACAACTACCGCGAGCACATCCTCGACGGGATCGTGATCGAGATGTCGGATCGCGAGCTCCGGTTCGCGGACGGCCCGGAGGTGGCCAGGACGGCCGAGCGCGGGGTCACCCTGGCGATCACCTCAGCCGAGGCAGCCTCCTTGCCGCCGCCGAAGCGCGCGGCGGCCACCTTCCGGCCGAATCCGCGAGCAGGGCGGCTGGGGCGCCTCTTCGGGGGCGGCTGGAAGCGCCAGTAGCGCCCCTGCGCCGCCGGAATGCCGCTCCCTGGTGAGCCCTACGGGGGGTCGCCGAGCAGGATCCACTGGCCCGACTCGCCGCGCCGAAGCTTGCCCTGCCGGGTGAGGTTTCGCAGCGCAAGCGTCACCGTCGGGCGGCGCGCGCCAACCAGGTCGGCGAGAGTCTGGTGCGAGAGCCGGATTGGCAGGACGGCCCCTTCAGGGGCCTTCCGTCCCCACAGCTCGGTGAGCTGCCAGAGGCTGAGGAGCAAGCGTTCCTCGACTCCGACCGTGTTGGCGATCGCGGCGCTGACCGCTAGCCGGCGCGATCGTCTCAGGGCGCGCTCCGTGAGGGCCTCGAGGAGCTGGGGCACCTCTCTGGCTCGGGCCGCGAGCGCTTCGTCCAGCACCGCGATTGCGGCCGGCTCGATCACCGTCCAGGACAGCTGTTCGAACGATGCGGCCTGATCCTGCCAGGGACGGAACAGGTCGCCCCGACCGAGCAGCTCCAGGCTGCGACCCCGTCCGGAGACCAGAACCCGGCGACCGACAAGGCCGTCGAGCACCAGGAACCCCATGTGGTCCGCGGAAGGCTCGTGCGCGGCCGGCTCCCAGGGGCCGCGCTTGAGCTTCAGCACACCGGCCGAGAGAGGCGATCCGGGGCCATAGCCGCCGCGCAGCGCCGGCGGCACCGCGCGCGCCAGCTCCACGTCCCGCTCGAGCAGATCGATTCGGTCCCCGTCCCTTACGGCGCGATTGTGATTGTTGATGGGGGATACGGTGATCACAAGGGTCCACTACCCGCGGTGTGCGCCAGAAAACCGCCCGTCTCCGTCTCTACAAGGCCCCATCCCGCAGGCGCAAAGCCCGCATGGCAGGGGACCGTAGTCGCCTGTCAGATCACTGACAGTCGATAGCGTGGGAGTCGTCGGTTAGCATTGCGGCACTGGGCTGCCCAGGGCCAGTAACCACGGATGGGGTCTCGCAGCCTCCAGCGAGTTGCGTTCGAGAAAGGTTGAATCGGGAATGTCTGGGCTCAGCGGTACCCAGGGGGGGCCGGCGCCAGCCGAGACGGTTTCCACGGGCACCGTCGCCAACCCCGAGAGCGCGAGCCAGCCGTCGTTCCATGGCCGCTCGAGCATCCCGACCACATGTACGGAGACCGAACTGCTCCGCCGCTACGCGGAAACGGGCGATCCGGCGCTGAAGGAGGAGCTGGTTCACCGCTTCCTGCCCCTGGCGCGGTCGCTGGCGCTGCGCTACCGCGGGGCTACGGAGCAGGTGGAGGATCTGATCCAGGTGGCCAACCTCGGGCTCGTGAAGGCCCTCGACGGGTTCGATCTGGAGCGCGGCAGGTCGTTCATGGCCTACGCGGCGCCGACGATCCTGGGCGAGCTTCGGCGCCACTTCCGCGACCGGGTCTGGGAGGTGCGCCTGCCGAGAGGGCTCCAGGAGCGGACGCTGGCGGTCAGCGAGGCTGCCGGCGAGCTCAGCGACGAGCTCGGAGCAACGCCCACCGTGTCCCAGATCGCCAAGCGCCTGGACTTGGAGGAGGACGAGGTCTCCGAGGCCCTTCAGGCGGGCGAGGCGCGGCGCACCCTGTCGCTCGACGTTCCTCTGAGCCGGGATGATCAGGGATCCCTGCCAATGGTCGAGACTGTCGGCCTGGCCGACCTCGGCTACGACGCGGTGGAGGCTCAGCTCGCTGCCGAGGACGCTCCGCTCGACGAGCGCGAGCGCCGCGTTCTGCGGCTTCGCTTCGAGGAGGACCTGAACCAGTACGAGATCGGGTGCCGCCTCGGCGTCTCCCAGATGCAGGTCTCGCGGATCATGCGCCGCGCGCTGCGCAAGCTCCTGGTGGCGGTGCAGGGAGACCGAAAGCCCGCGTAGGGCGCACGGACAAACATCTGCTCACTTCACATAACGACGGTTAGCGTGCGCAGGATCCGCGCCTGGGCCCGCTCCGCCTCAGTTCTGCGACGGATCGGCCGGCATCCGCGCGATCAGCGCGTACTGCCCCCCTTTTCGAGCCAAGACGTCGCTCCACAGGGTTCCCGGGTCCTCCGGGAACAGCTCGGCCGGAAGCGGTGCCTCCACTATCCACGAGTCGACCTCCAGCTCGGCCTCGAGCTGACCCGGCCCCCAGCCTGAATAACCCGCGTAAACCCGTCCCCGGCGGACGGCGCCCGCCAGCTCCTCCAGATCGACGTCTGCGGATGCCAGGCCGACGTCGGCGACCACGATCCATGCCGCCGCCTGCGGGTCGGAGAAGTCCGCCAGCAACACCAGCGCCTCCGGCTGCACCGGGCCGCCGACGTACACGGGCTCGCCACCGGCGATCTCCGCCAGCTCCGACACCACAGACTCCACCGAGGTCTCCGAGGGCCGGTTGAGGACGATCCCCATCGCCCCCTCGTCGTTGTGCTCGGTGATGAAGACCACCGTGCGGGCGAAGTTCGGGTCGGCCAGCGTGGGCGAGGCGATCAGCAGCTTGCCGCGCAGCGAGTCTTCCAGGCCACCATCCTCCATACCCGGTCATTCTGCCGTCAGATGCGACCGGGTGCCCGCCAAGCTCGGCCAGCTGGGGTGAGAGGCCCCACTAGCTAAGCTCGAAGCGTGGCCTTCGCCGTCAACGAGAGCGATTTCGAGGCACGCGTCATCGAGCGCTCACGCCAGGTTCCGGTGGTCGTGGACTTCTGGGCCGAGTGGTGCGGGCCGTGCCGGGCGCTCGGCCCCGCACTCGAGGCGGCGGTCGCGAAGCGCGACGGCGAGCTGGAGCTGGCCAAGGTGGACGTGGACCAGAACACCTCGCTCGCCGCGAGCTTCGGGATCCGCGGCATCCCGGCGGTGAAGGCGTTTCGGGACGGCCAGGTGGTGGACGAGTTCACCGGCGCGATACCCCCGGCGCAGATCGAGCAGTTCGTGGCACGGATCGTTCCCTCGCCCGCCGACAAGCTCGCCGCCGCGGACGACGAGGATTCACTCCGGAAGGCCCTCGAGCTGGAGCCGCACAGCGCGATTGCCGCGCGCAAGCTGGGCCGCCTGCTGCTTCAGCGAGGCGAGGCCTCCGAGGCCCTCGAGCTGCTCGACGGCGTTCAGGGCGACTTCGAGGCCGAGGGTCTCGCGGCGCGAGCGCGCCTGGCGTCGGAGATCGGCTCCGACGGGGCGTCGGAGCCCGCGGCCCTGGAGCGCGGCTTCTCCGCCTGGGATGCCGGCGACCTCGAGCAGGCGCTCGAGAGCCTTCAGGAGGCGATCGTGGAGACCGGCGACCCCGAGCACCTCGACCTGGTGCGCCGGGTGATGGTGGCGATCTTCACCGAGCTCGGCGCGGACCACCCGCTGGCTCGGGAGCATCGGCGCCGGCTGGCAGCGGCGCTCAACTGAGGCTCGTGATTGGGGCCTTCGGGGCGATGGAAAGCGATCCGGCATCCGGCATCGGCATCCTGGCGGCGTTCGGAGCCGGCCTGGTCTCCTTCCTCTCGCCCTGCGTCCTGCCGCTCGTCCCGGGCTACCTCTCGGCAGTCAGCGGGGTCTCCGTGGGCGAGCTGGACCGCGCCGATCGACGCCGAATCCTGATTCCGAGCCTCGTCTTCGTCGCCAGCTTCTCCACGATCTTCATCCTCCTCGGCCTGAGCGCTACCGGCATCGGCCAGGCGCTCCAGGACCACCGCGACACGCTGGAGAAGGTCGCCGGGGTGCTGATCGTGGCCATGGGGGTTCTGTTCGTCGGCAGCCTGTTCGTCGCTCGCCTGAACCGCGAATGGCACGTCGACGCGCTGATGTCGCGGGCCGGCAAGGGTGGCCCGCTGGTGGCCGGGATGGCATTCGCAATCGCCTGGACGCCGTGCATCGGGCCAACCCTCGGCGCGATCCTCAGCGCGGCCTCGCTGTCCAGCTCCGTGGCTCATGGCGCCTTCCTGCTTGCCGTCTACTCCGCCGGGCTCGGCATTCCCTTCCTGGCCACCGCGCTCGCCTTCTCCCACCTGACCACCACCTTCGGGGCCGTCAAGCGCCACTACACGGCGATCATGGCCGTCGCCGGCGGCATCCTGATCGCGATGGGGGTCCTGATCCTGACCGGCGACTTCTTCCAGCTGAACGTCGAGGCGCAGAAGCTGACCAGCGAGCTCGGCCTCGATCCCTAGCGGGGGCGCACTGGCCGTGATTCAGCCTGGCTCAGGGCCCGGGGGCGCCGACCTCTACCGGGCTTCCGACCGCCTCGACCTCCTCCAGCTCCCCGCCCTGGGAGTCGCCGGAGCAGACGATCCGGAAGCGGCCCGTCCCCAGGGCGGGATCGCCGACGATTGGCAGGCCACGGATCTCATCCCAGCCGAGGCGCTCGATCTCGAACGGGTTCATCCGCACCTCGGAGGCCGGAAACGAGCAATTGGCGTTGTGCTGATCGATCGCCCGCGAGATCGCCGTCAGGTTCTTGGCCTCGGCGCCGCTCACCGCCCCAATGTAGCGCGGCGTGACCATCGCTCCCCCTCCGCCAGTCGCCAACGGAGATACTGAGCTCAGTGGGATCGGACGAGAAGGTCGAGGTCGTGCGGAGCTTCTATGACGCGTGGGCGCGGGACGAGTTCCCTGGGCCATTCGAGCTCATGGACACAGAGATCGAGTACGTCAATCCCACCGGGGCCGTGGAGCCGGGAACCCGCCGCGGCATTGCTGCGTTCGCGAGGGCGGTTGAGAAGGTGGTCGAGGGGTGGGAGACGTGGCAGATGGAGCCGGAAGAGTTCAGGGCTGTGGGAGATCAGGTGGCGGTGGTGGTCCGGTACCGAGCACGCGGGCGAGGGAGCGGAGTCGAAGTAGAGGGCCGGGAGTCGGCCCTGTGGACTCTCCGCGACGGCAAGGTCGTGCGGTACGCCTGGTTTCATGAGCCGGCGGACGCCCTCGAAGCCGCCGGACTGTCGAAATAGGCCACTACCTCGTTCTGGCGGAAGCAGGCCGTAGCCTGGACGCATGGCTGCGCCGCGAGACTGGCCTCATGTCTACGCGCATGTCGACATGGACGCGTTCTTCGTCTCCGTGGAGCTCTTGCGCCGTCCCGAGCTGCGCGGCAAGCCGGTCGTGGTGCGCGACCGGGACCGACGCCGCAGCCCGTGGCGTGGTGATGGCCGCCTCTTACGAGGCGCGCCATTTCGGCGTTCACTCGGCTCTGCCGCTGGCGATTGCCCACCGGCGCTGCCCCCAAGCGACGCTGATCCCGCGGGACATCGGGCTGTACCGGCGCGCCTCGCACAAGGTGATGGAGGTCCTGCGCCGGTTCAGCGACCGGGTCGAGGTCGCCGGCCTGGACGAGGCCTACCTGGACCTCTCCGACTGTCCGGCGCCGAAGGCACGGGCCCGCCAGCTGAAGCGCGAGGTGCTCGCCGAGACGCGCCTGGTCTGCTCGGTGGGCCTGGCGCCGAACAAGCTCCTCGCCAAGATCGCCTCCGATCTCGAAAAGCCCGACGGCCTCTGCCTGTTGGAACCGGAGGGCATGCTCGAGGCCGTGGGCGAGCGCCCGGCGGCCCTGATCCCCGGCGTCGGGCCGCGCACGGCCCAGCGGCTGGCCCAGCTCGGGGTTCGCACGGTGGCCGAGCTCGCCACGGTCGAGGCAGCGACGCTGGAGCAGGCCTTCGGCCCGCGGCTCGGCCGCGCGCTTCGCGACCGCGCCCGGGGCCACGACGACCGTCCCGTGGTCACCGAGCGCCAGCCGAAGTCGGAGAGCCGCGAGACGACCTTCCCGTCCGACGTCTACCGATCGGGCGATCCTCGGCGACACCCTCGACCGCCTCGCCGACTCGCTCTGCCGCGGGCTCGCCGAGAGCGGCTACGCGGGCCGCACCGTGACCCTGAAGATTCGCCTGCGCCCGTTCCGCACCCACACGCGCTCGCGAACCGTCGAAGCGCCGATCCGCGACCTCGAGCGGGTGCGGTCCGTCGCCCGCGAGCTGCTGGCCGAGTTCGACCTCGACGCCCCGGTGCGGCTCCTGGGGATCGGCGTCGGGGGTCTCGTGGCAGTGTCGGAGGAGCAAGCGAGACCCGCGGACGTCGCGGATGCCTCCGCCCAGGAAGCCCTGACGCTCGACCTTTAGGATTGGGGCCGTGGCGCACGGCGACAGGCTGAGCGGACTGGACACCTCCTTCCTCCATCTGGAGGACGGCCCCGCCCACATGCACGTCGCCTCGACCACCCTGTTCGAGGGCCCGCCCCCCGAGTACGAGGAGTTCCGCGACCACATCGCCTCGCGGCTCCACCTGGTGCCGCGATTCCGGCAGAAGCTGCGCTTCGTCCCCTTCGGCCAGGGTCGCCCCGTCTGGGTCGACGACCCCAACCTGAACCTCGAGTACCACATCCGCCACACCGCCCTCCCTCCCCCGGGCAGCGAGGATCAGCTGCGAACGCTCGCCGCGCGGATCTTCTCGCAGCGGCTGGACCGCAGCAAGCCGGTTTGGGAGATCTGGCTGGTCAGCGGCGTTGAAGGCGGGCGCTTCGCGCTCGTCGCCAAGACCCACCACTGCCTCGTCGACGGCGTCTCGGGGGTTGACATAACAACCGTCCTGTTCGACCTCGACCGCGAGCCGCAACCCGCGCCCGAGCCGGAGCCCTGGCTCCCGCAGCCCGAGCCCTCGGACGCGCAGCTATTGGCGGAGGCGCTGATCCAGCGCGCCACCAGCCCCGCCGAGATCGTGCGAGGCGCCCGGGCGCTGCTGCGGGCGCCGCGTCAGGTCGCCGGCGCGGCGATCGAGGGGCTCGGAGCCACCGGCGCAATCGCCCGCACCGGCCTCGCCGCACCCCCGTCGGTGTTCAACGTCCCGATCGGGCCCTACCGGCGCTTCGCCTGGGTGCGCACCGACCTCTCGGAGCTCAAGCGGATCAAGAACCAGGCCGGGGGCACGGTCAACGACGTGGTCCTGGCGGCGGTATCGGGCGCCCTGGGGCGCTACCTGCGGGCCCGCGGCCACTCCACCAAGGACCTGGCGCTGCGGGCGATGGTGCCGATCAGCGTCCGCGCGGAGGACGAGCACGGGGCACTCGGCAACCGCGTCTCGGCGATGATGGCCCCGCTGCCCGTGTGGTGCGAGGACCCGATCGAGCGCCTGGGCTTGGTCACCACGACGATGGGTGACCTGAAGTCCTCGAAGCAGGCCATCGGCGCCAGCCTGCTGAGCGAGGTCACCGATTTCGCCCCGCCGACGATCGCCGCCCAGGCGGCGCGGCTTCAGTCTCGCCAACGCTTCTTCAACCTGGTGATCACCAACGTCCCAGGGCCGCAGTTCCCGCTGTACCTGCTCGGGCGGGAGCTTCAGGACGTCTTCCCGATGGTGCCCCTGGCCAAGAACCAGGGCGTCTGCTTCGCTCTCATGAGCTACAACGGGCGCGTCAATTTCGGCCTCACCGCCGACTACGACGCGATGCCCGACCTCGACCAGCTCGCCGACGATCTCGAGGCCTCGATCGCGGAGTTGGCCGCAGCGGCGCCCGGCGGTGGAGGCAAGCCCAGCCGCCGCAAGCGGCGGGTCGAGGCGCCAGCCGAGCACCAGGTCTAGCTGCGGTCGAAATCGTTCGCGCTGGATTCCCCGGTATCCGCGTCTAGCGCGGAACGGCCTCCCGTCCGACCCTGTGGCGATGCTCTCGCACGATGAGGATCGGCGCCGTGTTCACCCGCTGGGAGCACCGCTACGGCTGGGTCCTGCTGCTGATCCTCTGCTCGCTCGTCTTCCAGCTCGCGGTTCCGGACCAGGACTGGGCGCGGGTGATCACGATCGCGCTCCAGGGGGGCGCTCTGGTTCTCGCCCTATACGCGTCGCAGGCTCAGCCGCTGATCGCACGGTTGACCATCCTCGTCGTCACGCTCGCGGTGCTCGGCTCGGCCGCGGCCCTGGTCGGTTTTGGCGAGTTCGGCACGACCGCCGGATGGATCGTGGCCGCGCTCCTCGTCGCTCTCGCCCCGCTCGTGATCGTCAGGGGAGTGATTCGGGGCGTTCGCACGGAAGGCTCCGTGACGATCTCCACGATGTTCGGAGTTCTGTGCATCTACCTGCTGCTCGGGATGCTGTTCGCGTTCGCCTACGGCCTGGTCGGCGACGTCCAATCCGAGCCGTTCTTCGCCTCGGGCATCGACCCGGACATATCCGACTACCTGTACTTCAGCTTCGCGACCATGACCACGGTCGGCTATGGCGACCTGGTGGCAGGCACCGACCTCGGGCGCTCGGTGGCGATCACGGAGGCCCTGATCGGCCAGATCTATCTGGTCACGGTCGTGGCGGTGATCGTGGGCAACCTCAGCCGCCGCCGGGCCTGAAGGCGGGCAGGGCGCGCGGGCATACTCTGCGTGATGGCCGAAGAGGCAGTCAGGCTGCGGATCGCGCTGGCCCAGGTGAACCCGACGGTGGGAGACATCGAGGGCAATGCGAGGCTGGTCTCCACCTGGATCGACAGGGCTCAGGAGGCCGGTGCGCAGCTGGTGGTGTTCCCCGAGCAGACGGTCACCGGCTACCCGGCCGAGGACCTGTGGCTGAAGCCGCACTTCCTCGACGCCGCCGGCCGGGCCGTCGATCGAGATCGCCTCCGGGGTCGAGGCGATCGCGGCGCTGGTCGGCTTCCCCGAGCACGACGTGGCCACGTACAACTCCGTCGCCGTGCTCGGGGATGGGCAGGTCCGCGCCGTCTATCGCAAGATCCTGCTTCCGAACTACGGCGTCTTCGACGAGCGCCGCTACTTCGAGCCGGGCGACGCCCCCGCCCTGATCGAGGTCGCGGGAACGCGGGTTGGGCTGACGATCTGCGAGGACATCTGGTACCCGGGGCCCCCCGCGTCGGTGGAGACGCTCGCCGGCGCGAGCCTGATCGTCAATCCCTCGGCGTCGCCGTACGCCCGCGGCCGGGGGACCTATCGGGAGCAGATGGTGCAGGAGCGGGCCCGGGAGACGGGGGCCGCGTTCGCGGTCTGCAACCTGGTGGGCGGCCAGGACGAGCTGGTCTTCGACGGGCACAGCGTGGTCGTTTCGGGGCACGGCCAAACGTTGGCTCGCGCAGCCCAGTTCGTCGAGCAGCTCGTGCTGTGCGACCTCGAGCTCGCCCCCGATCCTGCCGGCGCGCGGCGCACAAGCGCGTCGCGAGGCGACGTCCAGCCCGCGGGGGCAACCGCCCCCCTGCTCGCCCGGCTCGAGGCACCCGCGCCGAGCGGCGAGCTGGAGCCGCAGCTCGCCGACCCGTTGCAACCCGTGACCGAGGTCTATGAAGCGTTGAAGCTCGGCCTGCGCGACTACGTACGAAAGAACGGCTTCGAGCGCGTGCTGGTCGCGGTCTCGGGTGGAATCGACTCGGCGCTCGTCACCCTGATCGCCGCCGACGCGCTCGGGCCGGAGCGCGTCAGCTGCGTCGTCATGCCCTCCCCCCACTCCAGCGACGAGACGCAGGCCGACGCCCGGGCACTCGTCCACGCCGTGGGGGCCGAGCTGGTCGAGATCCCGATCGCGACCGCCATGCATGTCTACGAGGAGCTGCTGGCCACCTCGGGCGATGGCCCGGGGACAGAGCTCGCCGCGGAGAACCTCCAGGCGCGAATCCGGGGCAATCTGATGATGGCCCTCTCGAACAGGTTCGGCTGGCTGGTGCTGACCACGGGCAACAAGAGCGAGATGTCGGTTGGCTACGCGACCCTCTACGGCGACATGGCGGGCGGCTTCGCGGTGATCAAGGACGTGCCCAAGACGCTCGTCTATGAGCTGGTCCGATACCGAAACAGCCTTTCGGACACCGGTTTGGTGCCGGAGTCGGTGCTCGAGCGCCCGCCGTCGGCCGAGCTTCGCCCCGATCAGCTCGACCAGGACTCGCTGCCGCCCTACGAGATGCTCGACCGCATCCTCGCCGCCTACGTCGAGGAGGATCGCGGCCGGGACGAGATCGTCTCCGACGGGCTTCCGGCCGAAGTCGTCGACGAGGTGATCGCGATGGTCGACCGCTCCGAGTACAAGCGCCGCCAGGCGCCCCCCGGGATCAGGATCACGCCCAAGGCCTTCGGGCGGGACCGCCGCTTGCCGATCACCAACAGGTTCCGCGGTTAATCAACCGGCGGAAGCCTGGAGCGAGCGAAGTGCGACCGGTGATCCGAGCTGTGCTCGGATCCTCGTTCCGTCGGGCTAGGGCACCGAGCCTGCCCGGCGGTCACACGTAGGCTACCGCGAGGCTTCCGTCGCTTAGCCGGGCGGACCGCAATGGTCATTCGTACCAGGGCGCAGGTGCGCCCCTCGTCGTCGCTCATCTCCACGTCCCAGACCCAGGTCGTGCGGCCCCGGTGCCGGGGGCTGTGCGACCGCGTTCACGTGGCCCTCGGTGATCGGGCGCAGGAAGGTGGCGCTGTTCGATTGTCCCATCGCGACCATCCCGTCGCCGCGGACCGCCAGCCAGGTGGCGGCCGAGCAGATGCTCTCGGCCAGCGCCGCGTAGACGCCGCCGTGCACGATCCCGAAGGGCTGGCGGATGTGGTCGCCCACCTCGACCCGGGCGCGGACCTCGTCGGCCTCGCTGCCCTGGTACTCGATGCCGATCAGCTCCCCGAGCCCGTCGCTTCCGGTCGCCTGTTCAAGCTCTTGCCGCACGCGCAGGAGCCTAGTCTGCCGCCGGCTGGCTGGGCCTTGTGCGTGGGCGCGCACACCCGGGAACCCGCGACCGGCATCGCCGAGCACCCCGACTCCGTACGCTTTCTGACGTGGCTCTTTCGGCCGACCAGCAGGCGATGCTCCAGCTCCTACTCGAGCGCGGACAGAGCTACGACGACCTCGCCTCGGTCCTCGGAGTGGACGAAGCGGAGGTGCGGGCCCGCGCGCGCGCCACGCTCACCGAGCTGGCCGGCGTCGATCCCGACCGCCACGTCGCCTTGACCGACTACCTGCTCGGCCAAGCCGATCCGATCGGGAGAGCCGACGCCGTGCGGCACTTGAAGGACGACCCGGCGGACCTCGAGCTGGCGACGGAGATCGCCCAGAAGATCCGCCTGATCGCCCCCGACGCAGAGCTTCCGAGGCTTCCGGGCGAGGAACGCCGCCCGCGGCCCCGCCGCGCCCGAGGCCCCGCGCAGTCCCGTCTGCCGATCCCCGATCGCCTCCGACGCGCCCCGCCACCCGAAAGCGCCGAGATCGCCGGTGCCGCGACGGCCCGAACAGAGCTCTCCAGGCGCCAGACCCAGCTCGCCGTGGGGCTCGGCAGCGGCGCGGTGCTGGTGGTGATGATCGTGCTTGGAGTCTCCGGAGCATTCAGCAGCGGGAGCGATGACGGCACGCCGTCGACGACCACCGGGACCACGACCACGGCGAACTCGGGCGCTCAGGGGTTCCCCCTCACCCAGGTCAAGATCGACGATTCCGGCGACTTCCAGAACACGTTCGAGATCCGGCGGGCGCTCCAACCGCTGCTGCCTCGTACCCAGGCCGTGCACGTGACCCTGGCACGGAGGAAGGTGGTCACCGACGCGATCAGGACGGCGGTCGAGAGCGGACAGCCAATTTTCGCCGTCAAAGGCGAGCCGGCCTTCACCGGCGTCGTCAACCCGGCAAACGCCAGCAACGGCGTCATCCCGATTCCGCTCGAGGCCGGTGGGGGCGTACGGGGCTCGGGCGCCGCCGCCCTGGGGCTTGCGAACGACCAGCCGTTCTTCCAGCTGAAGCTGTCCGGGGTCAAGCAGCCACCCAAGAACTCGGCCTACATAGTCTGGTTCGTGCTGGCGTAGGGTTCTCGCGCTCGTGGTCTTTGCGGTGGCGCCGATCCTCGGGACGCTGGGACTGTTGCTCGCGGGTCCCGGCGGGTCGGTTGCGGGCGACCAGCGACCCGGGACTTTGGCGACCCCCGCCCGATGCCCGATGGCAATACCAGCTCGAGAGCGCCAGCCGCGACCTGGCCGGGAGCGGAGGAATCAACGTAGGGATCTGCCAGGCGCCCCAGGGCGGGGGCGGCTGCGTGCGCCCCGAGGTCTTCGACATCGACCTCTACGTCGATCCGCGGGTGTCCGGGAACGACCACACGGTCAACAGGGCAGCGGTGCAGGCGATCCACGATCGCGGCGCGCACGCGATCTGTTACGTGTCGGCCGGGACCGCGGAACGCTTTCGCCCTGACTACCGCAGGTATGTCAGGTTCGACCGGCGCCACCGGCACAGACTGATCGGCAAGCCGTTCAGCGAAGTGTTCGCCAACGAGTACTGGCTCAACGTCAACAACGGCCGCGGCCAGCGCGATTTCATCCTCCGGCGCGTCGCGGCGAGGACCCGAAAGTGTGCCCAGGCCGGCTTCGACGGGATCGAGTACGACGTGGTCGACGCCTACGCACAGGGAAGGAAGGTGACGGGCTGGCGGATCAGGCCGCGCACGCAACTCGTGTTCAACAGGGCGCTGGCCCGGATCGCGCACCGAAACGGCCTCTCGGTGGCTCTGAAGAACGACCTCGGACAGCTCCGGCGCCTCGAGCCCCACTTCGACTACGCGATCAACGAGCAGTGCTTCCAGTACCACGAGTGCGCCACCAATCCCGCACCCGGCTACCGGGCCTTCACGCGGGCGGGCAAGGCGGTGTTCCAGGTGGAGTACCGGATCACGCGCGACCGGTTCTGCCGCAGGGCGGCGGCGCTCGGAACCAGCTCGATCAAGAAGGCGGCCGACTTCTCGCTCAACGCCAGGCCCTGGAAGCCCTGCCGGTAGCCCCGGTCAGGGAATCAGCTTGCCGGGATTCATGATCCCGGCAGGATCGAGTCGCTCCTTGACCGCTCGGAGGACCTCGATCCCCAGCTCTCCAACCTCGGCGGGCATGTACGGGGCGTGATCGCGGCCCACCGCGTGGTGGTGGGTGATCGTGCCCCCCGCTTCGACGATCGCCTCGCAGGCCGCCGCCTTGACGACTCGCCACTGCTCGATCTCGTCACCCGGCCGGGCGCGAGCCAGGAAGGTGAAGTACAGCGAGGCGCCGTCCCGGTAGGCATGCGAGAGATGGCAGAAGGCGACTCCGGGTGTGCCCTGGTTGGCGAGCGCGGTCGCCGATCGCGGCACGGACCCTCGTCGTAGAGATGGCCCAGGCGACTCCAGGTGTGGGCGGTCTCGAGCGTCTCGACCAGGTAGCCGAGGTCGAGCAGCTCGTCTCGCAGGTACGGGCCCTCGTAGCGCCCCCGTTCCCAGGCTCGGCCCGGCGCACCGCCCAGGGCAGCGGCGCCCCCTGCGCGCAGCAGCCCTGGCGGACAGCGCACGGCGCCGGTCTACGGCCTCGCGCTCCCCCTCCCAGCCACAGACGATCAGACAGCCCCCTGCCCGCCGCCGCAACCGCAGGTAGCTCGAGAGCAGGGCGCGCTTGGCCCCGGCCGTTCCCGACAGCCCCAGCGAGAAACGCGTCTCGGTCTGGTCGGAGACCCGCACCACGTCCGGCAGCGCCTCTGTCTGGGCCAGCGAGCGCACCACCTCGGCTCCAGAAGCGAAGTCGGCCGCCATCCAGGCCTCATAGCGGCGTCGCTCCGGAAGGGGCCTGACCCGCGCGGTCACCGACGTGATCACCCCCAGCGCACCCTCGGAGCCGATGACGACCTCGCGCAGCGCTGGGCCGGCCGCGCTGTGGGGGATTTCGAGCGTTCGCAGATCGCCCGCGGGCGCAGTGAGGCCGATCGAGGTGACCAAATCGTCGAAGCGGCCATAGCCACTCGATGCCTGCCCGGCGGAGCGGGTGGCGGCGAAGCCGCCGATCGTCGCGTACTCGAACGACTGCGGGAAATGCCCCAGCGTCATCCCCTGCGCGTTGAGGGCCGCCTCGGCTTCGGGACCGCGCAGCCCGGGGCCCAGCGCCGCCGTCAAAGAGCGTCGATCGACCACCACCTCGCGCAGCCGGCGAAGGTCCAATGAGACCAGTCGCCTCGAAGCCTCCTCGCAGCGGCTCGACCCCGCCCACGACGCTCGTGCCGCCGCCGAACGGCACCACGGCGATGCCCTCTTGCGAGCAGATCTCGAGCACCCGCTCCACCTCAGCGGCGCTTCCGGGCAGCACGACGGCGTCGGGGGCGTGCTCGAGCCTGCCCGAGCGGAGGCGGACCAGGTCCGGGTAGCCACGACCGGCCGCCCGCCTGATCCGATGCTCACGACCCTCCAGCACCGCCGCCGGTCCCACTGCGGTGGCGATTTCTGCGGGAATGGGCCGCGGTTCCGGCAACACGACCTGCTCGAGCTCCACGCGCTCCGCAGGCTCGGTCTCGCCGAGCTCGGAGCGGAGCATGGACACGGCTTCCGGGCCGAGCTCGACCCTCTTCTCGGGATCCCCCCACCCCCACCACTTCATGAATCCGCCGGCATGCTCGTCTTCGACTCCGCTGCCGGCGGGTCTGCGAGGGCCCGGGCTAGCGACGAAGTCGCGGTTCACGTCAGGGCTCGTTCGATGCCGTCCAGGGCCTCGTTCAGTCGCCGCCTGATTGCCCGCCGCATCATGGGCGAACCGAGCCGGGAGAGGCCGCGCAGCCTCTCGCTGCCGGCCAGCGTGACCACCGTGCTCCCGTTCTGCCCCTGGAGCTGGATCTCGAGCGCCGCAGAGCGCAGGATCTTCGCAAACGGCGTCCCTTCGATGTCCTGCTCCCACACGTAGCGCTCCCCGTGGGTGGCGCTCGTGCACCGGTAGTCGACCCGTACGCCCCTGCCGCGCTCCGTGGCGAGCACCGTCGTCCAGCGGCTGCGGCGCTCGCCCGGCATCTGGCGCACGTCCTCCACACGCAGTGTCCGCGGCCACCACCGCGGCAGATGATGCGGATCGGAGACCAAATCCCACACCCGATGCGGCGGCGCATCGATCAACCGCTTTCTCGAGACCCGTGGCATGGTGACGTTGGGGCGCTGAGGCCTACTTCGACAGCCCGATCGCTTCGAGGACCTCCGCGTGATCCCAGAACAACTCGATGGCGACGATCCTGCCCTTGCGCACCGTGTCAAGGGCCGTCGCCTCAATGTTCGACTCAGGTCCGTGGCCCGCGCCCTCCCAGATGAACCTCACGGCGACCCGATCCCCGACGTCGATGTAGTCGCTGATCAGTTCAAAGCTGTCGCTGTCCCAGGTCTCGCGATTCTGCTCGAACTGGCGCATCACCGCCTCGCGTCCTACGTATGGCCCCGGTTCCGGCCAACCCTCCGGAGTCCGGAGGATGACGTCGGCGTCGAAGAGCTCGCGGAGCGCGTCCATGTCGCCCGCGTTCCATACCTCAAAGGAGCGACGCACGACCTCCACGTTCTCCTGTGACATCGCGTTGCAGTATCTCGCTTCAAGAGCTCAGGCCTGGACCGAAGCTCCATGCCCGCTACCGAGGCAGGCACCCGACCGAGTCGCGGGGCCAGGCGACGTTGGGCAGTTGCCCTCAGCCCTTGAGGCGGCGGAGGTCGCGAACCAACAGCAGATGCTTCAGGTGCCCGCAAACCGCCGCCAAGCTCTCCAGGTTCTCTATCGCCTCCTTGCGGCGAGCCTGGCTGCGCGACCGCAGCGCTGGGCCGACGAGCTGTTGCAGCAACGCGGCCTCGCGGTCGGCCGAGCTGACAAAAACGCGCAGATTGCGTCCGGCGACGCCGAACCGCGAGAGCTCCGCGGCGGCCCGGACGATCTCGAGGTCGGTTTCGTCGTAGACCGATCTCCCGTCACGACGGTCCGGTTGGACGATGCCGAACTCCTGGAGCTCGCGCAGAAGCCCCTCCGACACACCGGCTTGGTCGAGCAGCTCCTCCGGGGTGAGCACCGAGACAGGGGCTTCCACCGACCCTGCGCGCCTGGTCGCCGCGGCGTCGCTCCCGCGGCGCGAGCCGGTGAAGTCGCCAGTGGCCAGCTCCTGACGGATCACCCGCAGGGGTAGGAACTCGTCGCGTTGCATACGCAGGATCGCCCGAAGGCGCTCGACGTCGGTTTGGCTGTAGAGGCGGTAGCCACCCTGGGTGCGCCGAGGCGAGAGCAGCTTCTGGTCCTCCAGGTAGCGGATCTTGGAGATCGAGATGTCGTCGAACTCCTGGCTCAGGATCTTGGCCACCGCGCCGATCGTCAGCGCCTTGCGCGGTCGCGACGCCGAGCCGCTGTCCGATCCGGCCGGCCGCTCGCGGCCCGCACGTGCGGTGTTGCCCTCGTCCCTGGTGGTCGCGACCGCCATCGTCAGCGCTCCAGGTAGCTGAGCTTGTATTTGCCGATCTGGATCTCATCGCCGTCGTCGAGCTTGTGCGACTCGATCCGACGGCGGTTCACGTAGGTGCCGTTGAGAGAGCCGAGGTCGTCGATGTAGAGGCCGTCCTCGCGGCGGACGATCAGGGCGTGGTTACGCGACACGGTGACGTCATCGAGGAAGACTCCGGCGTCCGGCGTGCGCCCGATGCTCATCCGATCGCGGTCAACGGTGAAGCTCTCGCCGGCACGTCCGCCGCCGGACCGGACGACCAGGGCCGCTCCGGCCCTGTCGACCTCCTCTTCCACGTCGACCGGCTCGTACTCGCCCGTCTCGCCGACCTTGTAGGCCATCGTCGAGGCCTCCTCGCCCTCGGGGCGGCCCAGGTAGGCCCCGCACTTCTGGCAGTAGTTGGCGCCCTCGGGATTGACGAATCCGCACTCGGAGCAGTGCAGGGCCACGCTCAGGCCTCCTCCTCGGGCGGCGCCGGGACCTTGCCGAGGAGGATGTCGGTGAGCTGCTGCACGTCCTGGCCCGTGATCAGCACGTCGCCGGCCTCGCGCCGGGCTCTGAGGCGGTTGACGAGCTCGGCGCGCAGGATGTCGATCTTGCCGTGCAGAAGCCGGCGCCGGTAGGACAGCTCGCGCTCCTCATCAGTGAGCTGGCTGATCAGGTCCTTGAGCTCCTTCTCGCTCATCGCGCTGACGTCCGGAAAGGTTTCCTCCACCGATGCGCTCCTCTTCTCGTTGGCCGCCCGGCGATTATAGGCGCGTCAGCGAAAGGTCAAGTTGAGGTTGAGGCCATGCAAAGCATCAACCACTCGCGGAGGGACTGCCCAACCGGAGGACCCGCCCACGGCGGAGGTCACCTGCGACGCGGGCCTGTCCCACGATGGACCTGCACGGACTTCGTCCCTAGCCGAACGGGCTCCGACAGGCCGGTCTTGATGTAGAGGGCCGAGGCGAGGAGCGAGCCGACCAGGCCCACCAGGAACATCGCCGGGCCGATCCAGGCGTCGGTCGTCAGCGCCAGGAAGATCCCGCCCATGGTCAACCACACAGACCACCGTCCGACCCAGTTGATCTCCAGATCGACCCCGCGGCGCAGGGCAAGCTGGGCCAGAACCAGGGTGATCACCTCGCGGATGGCGAGCACCGCCAGCGCCCAGCGCGGAAGCAGCTCGAACTTCCAGGTGACGACGATTCCCGCCAGGACCGTGAGGCGATCCACGACTGGGTCGAGCAGGGCGCCCATGCGGCTGTACTGGCCGGTGGCCCGGGCGAGGAATCCGTCCAGATAGTCGGCTGTGGAGATCGCCAGGAAGAGGATGGAGGCCGCCGCCGTTCGACCATCGTCCGAGCTGAGCGCCAGGTAGAGGAAGACGGGGATCCCCGCCAACCGGACGTAGCCGACCAGGTTGGGAATCGTCAGCGGCCGCAGCGGCTGGCCCTGCCGGGTCTCCCTCGGCTTTGGGCCGGAGCGGTCGAGGCCGAAGAGGCGCCTTGTGGACCGGCCCCCACCGGCGCGGGCAGCGGTCCTCAGTCGAGGCCATCGAGCAGCTCGAGCGCACGGGCGGCGGCCTCCGGGATCGGCAGGCGCTCCTCGGCACCGCTGCGACGCGTCTGTGCCTCCACGGCCCCCTCGGCGAGCGTCTTGCGACCGACGGTGATCCGCAGCGGGCATCCCAGCAGCTCCGCGTCCGTGAGCTTCTCCCCCGGCCCGGCGTCGCGGTCGTCATAGACGATCTCGAGCCCCGCGTCCTCGAGCTCCTGGTGGATCCGCTCCGCCGCCTCGCTGACCTCGTCCCCATCCTTGCCGAGCCCCACCAGATGAACGTCCCAGGGGGCGATGGATCGAGGCCAGACGATTCCGCGCTCGTCGGCGCCCTGTTCGATCGCCGCTGCGACAGTGCGCGCTGGCCCGATCCCGTAGCTGCCCATCACGATCGGGTGTTCGCTGCCCTGCTCGTCGAGGTAGTTGGCGCCCAGCGGCTCCGAGTAGCGGGTGCCGAGCTTGAAGATCTGGCCCACCTCGATCGCCGGCTCGATCTCGATCGGCTGCCCGCCGGGTGCGGAGTCCCCCGCCTCCACCGAGCGGATGTCGAGCTCCTCGAAGGGAAAGTCCCGCCCCGGTTCGACGCCGATCAGGTGAGCGTCCAGCTTGTTGGCCCCCGCGAAGTACCCCCCGCCCTGGATCGCAGCGTCCTTGAGCACCGGAACCCGGGCGCCCACGGGGCCGATGAACCCGGGCGGGCCCAGCTCCGATTCGATTTCCTCGGCGCGAGCCGGACGCAGGTCTGATCCAAGGGCGTTCCGCAGCTTGATCTCGTTGAGGCGGTGATCGCCGCGGACCAGCGTGAGGACGAAGCCGCGGTTCTCGACCACAACGGGAATCGCCTTCAATGCGGCCCCGGCGGGGACGCCAAGGGCGCTGGAGACCTCCTCCACCGTGGTCAGGCCCGGGCGTCGGCACCTCCCGAGGCTCGTCCAGGGGCGGAGGCAGCTCGACGGGCTGCGGCGTGGCTGAGGCAACCTCGACGTTCGCCGCGTACCCGGGCGCCACCGCCACCTCGTTCTCCCCCGCCTCGCATGGCGCCAGGTACTCGTGGGCGGCCGAGCCGCCCATCATGCCGACGTCGGCCTCGACCCGGTAGGTGCGGATGCCGCAGCGCTCGAAGATCCGATCGTAGGCCTGGATGTGGAGCTCGTAGCTGCGATCGAGGCCCTCGGCGTCGCGGTCGAAGCTGTACGAGTCCTTCATCGTGAACTCACGCGTGCGCAGCACTCCGGCACGTGGCCGCGGCTCGTCGCGCTCCTTGGTCTGCACGTGGTACAGGATCATCGGCAGCTCCCGGTAGGAGCGAACCTCGCGGGCGACGTGGAAGGTGAGGTTCTCCTCGTGGGTCATCGCCAGCGCCAGCTCGGCCTCTTTTCGGTCCTTGAGCTTGAACAGCTCGTCGATCTCGTAGCGGCCCGTCCGTCGCCACAGCTCCGCCGGCTGGAGCACCGGCATCAGCATCTCCTGGCCGCCGATCGCGTCGATCTCCTCGCGGATGATCTGCTCGACTCGCTTCACCACCCGGTAGCCGGCCGGCAGGAACGTCCACAGCCCGGCTCCAAGCTGGCGGACCAGGCCGGCCCTCACCATCAGCCTGTGGGAGAGCGCCTCGGCATCGGCAGGGTCCTCCCGAAGGGTGGGCAGGAAGTAGCTGGAGAGACGGCTCACGGAGGGCGAGCCTAACGACTGCCGCTAGACCGCTAGGTGCGGGTGAAGCGCCGGCCAGAGACGGGCGACGCCTCCTCGTCCAACTGCGGGCGCTTGGACACGGGCTGCAGGAACGGCTCGCCGGTGATGTCCTTGCCCTCCTCCTTGGCGGCGGCGGCCTCCATCTGGGCGATCCGCTCCGGGGTCAACTCGTCGGCGTTCTCGTCCTCGATCTTCTGAAGCCAGGCGGCACCCTCGGCCGCCTTGGAGGCGTCGACGTCAACGCTGCCGCGGTCGAGCGACTTGTCGATCTCCTCGAACAGGGCCGCGACGAGCTCCCCCTGCGGGACCTTCCGCAGCGGCTTGCCGTGGGCGAAGATGAGGCCCTCGTTCTTGGCGCCGGTGATCCCGAAGTCGGCGTGCGACGCCTCGCCGATCCCGTTCACGGCACAGCCGAGCACCGCCACCTCGATCGGCTCGGCGTACTGCTCCAGCCGTTGCTCGATCTCGGCCACCACCGTGTCCATGTCGAACTGGAGCCGGCCGCAGGTCGGGCAGGCGATCAGCACCGGGCCGCGCTCCCGGAGGCCGAGCGCCTTGAGAATCTCCCAGGCAACCTTCACCTCCTCCTCGGCGTGGAAGGTGGAGAGGCTGATCCGGATCGTGTCGCCGACCCCGTCGGCGAGCAGGGTCCCCAAACCGACGGCCGACTTCAGCGATCCCGACCATTTCGTCCCCGCCTCGGTGATCCCGAGGTGAATCGGGTAGCCGATCTTGGAGGCAAGGATGCGGTTGGCGGCGATGGTGTCCGGGACGCTGGTGGACTTGATCGAGATCTTGAAGTTCTCGAACTCGAGCCGCTCCATCAGCTCGACGAACTCGACCGCGGCCTGCGCCAGCGCCTCTACGGAATTGGAGCGCTCGAGCTCGTGGAGGTGCTTGGGCAGCGAACCGGAGTTGACGCCGATCCGCATCGGCACCCCGGCGGCGGTCGCCTTCTCGGCGACCTGCGCGACCTTGTCGGGCCCGCCGATGTTCCCGGGGTTGAGCCGGATGCAGTGGGCGCCGGCGTCGATCGCCTTCAGCGCCAGGGTGTAGTTGAAGTGGATGTCGGCGATCACCGGGATCGGGGACTCGGCGACGATCGTCTTCAGCGCTTCGACGTCCACCTCGCGCGGCACCGCGACGCGAACCAGGTCAGAGCCCGCCTCGGCCACCTCGCGGATCTGGTCCATGGTCGCCGTGAGGTTGGCCGTCTCGGTCTTGGTCATCGTCTGCACGGCAATGGGGGCTCCACCGCCGATCGGCACGTCCTTGACCCAGATCTGGCGCTTGGAGGCCATCATCCACAGGGTACTGCCGGCTCTGGCGACGGCCGGAGTCCCGATACGCCGGCTCAGTCGTCGTAGAGCGTCTCGATCTGGGCCGCGTACTTTTCGTTCGATCGGCTTGCGCTTCAGCTTCATGGTCGGCGTCAGCTCGTCGCCGCCCGGCTCCCAGTCGGCGGGGAGGATCACGAAGCGCTTCACCTGCTCGACCCGTGCCAGGTCCTGGTTGGCGACGTCGAGGCCCCGCTGCACCTCCGCGACCAGCTCCTCGCTTGAGGCCAGGGTGGCCGGATCGGCATCGATGCCCTGGTCCCGCGCCCAGGCCTGAGCGGCCTCGGCGTCGAGCGTCAGCAGGGCGCTGATGTACTTGCGGGCGTCGCCGATCGCGACCGCCTGGCTGACCAGCGGTATCTGCTTCAGCCGCGCCTCGATGTTCGCCGGCGAGAGGTTCTTGCCCTGCGCGGTGATGATCAGCTCCTTCTTGCGATCGACGATCCGCAGGTAGCCGTCGTCGTCGAATTTGCCGATGTCGCCCGTCAGCAGGAAGCCGTCGTCCGTGAAGGCCTCGGCGGTCTTCTCGGGCAGGTTTCGATAGCCCTTCATCACCACCGGCCCCTTGATCATGATCTCGCCGTCGTCGGCGAGCTTGATCTCCACCCCGGGCGCGGGCGGCCCGATGGTGCCGATCTTGATCCGCTCGGGGGGGTTGCAGGTTCCGGCGCCCGTCGTCTCCGACATCCCCCAGAGCTCCGAGAGCGGGATGCCGAGGGCGTGGAAGAACTCGATCACCTCCGGCGGAGTGGGCGCGGCGCCGACGTTGCAGGCTTCCACCTGGTCGAGGCCCAAGCCCTTGCGGAACTTCGAGAAGATCAGCTCGTCCGCCTTGGCCACCCCGGCGGCGAGCTCATCCGGCACCGCCTCGCCCCGCTGCTCCAGCCGAACCTTCTCGAGGGCCGCCTGGAGCGCCTTCTGCATGGCCACGCGGTCCTTCTCGGGGGCCGCGTGGATCGTCTGCTCGAGGCCTGCCTTCAGCTTCTCCCAGATTCGCGGTACGGCGAAGAACCAGGTCGGGCGGACCTCGGGCAGGTACTCCATCACCTGCCGCGCATCGGGACAGCAGGTGATCGTGAACCCGCAGAGCATCGGCAGGTAGTGACTGACGTTGCGTTCCGCGACATGAGCCATCGGCAGGTAGGAGACGATCCGCCCGCCGTCGGGGAACTGGATCAGCTCGTCGTAGGAGCGAACGGTCTCGCAGATGTTCGCGTGGGTGATCTGCACTCCCTTTCGGCGGGCCGGTCGTGCCAGAGGTGTAGATCAGTGTCAGCACGTCCGCCGGCTGCACCGCCCGCCAGGCCGCCTCGAAGTCGAAGCCATCGTCGCCGCCCTCGGCGAGCTGCGTCGAGCGAGATCGTTCCCGCCGGTGGCTCGCCGTCCACGAGGACCACCTCCTCGACGCCCTCGACCGCGTCGCGAACGGCGAGGATCTTGTCGGCATGGGCCTGTTCGGTGATCACGATCCGGCTCGCGGAATCGCGGACCAGGTGGGTGATCTGCTCCTCCGTATAGGTGTTGTAGATCGAGAACGGGGTTGCTCCCAGGTGCATCACCGCGGCGTCCGCGAAATGGAACTCGGGCCGGTTGAGGAGCATCAGCGCGACCGTGTCGCCGCGTCCCACACCCCGGGCCGCGAGCCCGCGGGCGATCGCCTCTACCCGGGCGGCGTATTCCCCCCAGGTGCAGGTGAACTCGTCGCCGCGAGTGCGGATCGCCGGGCGGTCCGGGTGCGCCGCGGCGGTTGCCTGGAAGGCCTCACAACCGGTCCGCCCGTCCAGCCCGGCGGGCCGCTGGGTGCTTCTCTCGACTGTCTCTACCCCCATGGTGCCCAGGCGTAAGCCTATCCCGAACCCGGTGGACACGGCAAGATCTCAGCGGACGTTGAACCCCTCCCCGGTGAGCCTGCCGATGTCATTCGAGAGGCCAACCGCGAATAACAGCATCACGAGCAGAAACCCGACCGCCCCGGCGCGCTCCATGACGCTGAACGGGACGGGGCGCCCGCGGACCTTCTCCACCACGCTCCAGAAGATGTGGCCGCCGTCCAGGGGCAGGAACGGGAACAGGTTGATGACCGCGAGGGAGAGGCTGATCACGGCGATCAGAGTCAGAGCCTCCCGGGCTCCGAACCCGATCGCCTGGCGCGTCACCTCGTAGCCGCCCACCACGCCCGAGAGCTGCTTGCGCTCCTCGGGGTCGAAGAGCCGAGCGATCACCCCCACCGTCTGGCTCGTGATCTCCCACATGAATGACACCGAGTCGCCGGCGGCCTCCGCCACGCCCGGGTTGAGCGGATACGAGTCATAGGAGAAGCCGATCCGCGTTCGCTTCACCTCGGCGTCGTACTCCGGCCTGATCGCCAAGGTGCGGACCTGCCCGTCGCGCTCGATCCTCAGCTCCACGGGGGTCTTGGCCCGGCACCCGTCGGTCTGCTCGCCCGGGCACTCGTGGTCGGCGACCCGCCCCGCGAAACGCCCCAGGCGCTCGTTCGCGGACGCGTCGGGGTAGCTCCTGCCGTCCACCGCCAGGATGCGGTCGCCGGCCTGCAGGTGCGTGGCCGCCGGTGAGCCGGCGACGATCTCTCCGACGGTGTCGTCGATCTGCCGGGCGCCGAAGGCGAGCGCGAACAGCAGCACGAAGGCGATCAGCAGGTTGACCGCCGGCCCGGCGGCGATGGTGACGATCCGCTTCCAGACGGGCTGGCGGTAGTAGGCGCGGTGCGCGACCTCGGGCGGCAGCTCCTCGTCGGGGTTCATGCCGCTGATCTTCACGAAGCCGCCAAGCGGGATGGCGCCCACGCCGTACTCGGTCTCTCCGCGCCGGAACTTGGCGATCGCGGGCGGGAAGAAGAGATAGAAGCGCTCCACCCGCATCCCCACGGCCTTGGCGGCCGTGAAGTGCCCCAGCTCGTGCAGGATGATCAGCACGGCGAAGCCGGCCGCCGCGAGCAGATAGCTCATCGCGCCACGCCGGCTCGATCGATCAGCGCCTGGGCGTGGTTGCGGGCCTCCGCATCCACTGCGTACAGGTCCTCGAAGTGGCCGGGCGTGGCCGCGGGCAGCGCCTCGAGGGTGCGCTCCACCACCTCGGCGATCGCCGTGAACGGGATCTTGCCGTCCAGGAAGGCCTCCACGGCGACCTCGTCGGCGGCGTTGAGGACGCACGGCGCGGTCCCCCCCGCTTCGCCGGCCTCCCGCGCCAGGCGCAGGCAGGGGAAGGTCTCGAGATCGGGCTTCTCGAAGGTCAGCTCACCCGCCGCGGCCAGGTCGAGGGTGGGCACGTCGACGTCGGCGCGCTCTGGGTAGTGGAGCGCGTAGGAGATCGGCACCCGCATGTCGGGAAGGCCGAGATGCGCCAGCGAGGCGCCGTCGTTCAGGTGGACGAGCGCGTGGACGATCGACTGCGGATGGACAGCGACGTCGATCCTCTCGTAGCCGAGCCCGAACAGGTGATGCGCCTCGATCACTTCGAAGCCCTTGTTGATCAGGGTCGCCGAGTCGATCGTGATCCTGCCCCCCATCTCCCAGGTGGGGTGTGCGAGCGCCTCTTCCGGCGTCACGGTGGAGAGGTCCGAGCGCCCCCGGAACGGACCGCCCGAGGCGGTGAGGACCAGTCGCTCGACGTGGCCTGGCGGCTCGGCGGCGACCAGTTGGAACAGCGCCGAGTGCTCGGAGTCGACCGGGATGATCCGCGCGTCGGTCGCCTCGGCCAGCGCCGTCACCAGCTCCCCGCCCACGACCAGGCTCTCCTTGTTGGCGAGGGCCACGTCGATGCCCTCGCTGAGGGCGACGATCGTCGGGCCGAGACCGGCCGAGCCGACCATGCCGTTCAGGACCAGATCGGCCCCCGCGGTCGCGATCAGCTCCCGGATCCCCTCCTCGGCGGCCAGGACGCGGCCTCGCCAGGCCCGCCCGGCCTCCTGGGCCGCCGCGGGATCGCCGAGGGCGATGGCGGGCGCCCCGTGATCGCGCGCCTGCTCGACCAGGCGCTGCCAGTTGGAGCCGGCCGCGAGCCCGGCGACGGCGAGCTGATCGGAGCCCGAAACGACCTCGAGCGCCTGCTCGCCGACCGAGCCGGTGGCGCCGAGAATGACCACCTTCTTCATCCCGAGGCAGTGTAGGGACGACGGTTTGGGCCGCCTAAGCCCTCGGAGGCCGGCGAATGGGGCAGCGAGGAACACCGATGGCCGAGTTAGCGACGCCATAGGAACCGCAACTCGACCATCGCTAGTCTCGCGCTCAATGTCCAAGCTCGCCGTCGGGGCCCACCTTTCGCGGGAACATCCCCTGGAGGATGCCGAGGCGGTGGGCGCCGACTGCGTTCAGGTGTTCCTGTCCGACCCGCAGGGCTGGAAGAAGCCTCCGCCGCGCAACGATGCCGACCAGCTGCGCGCCTCGAAGGTGCCGCTCTACGTCCACGCTCCGTACCTGATCAACGTCTGCTCGCCGAAGAACAACGTCCGCTACGGCTCTCGCAAGATCCTCCAGCAGACCTGCGAGGCGGCCGCCGAGGTGGGAGCGGCCGCGGTGATCGTCCACCCCGGGCACGCGGAGGACGGGATCGAGGCCGGATTCGGCCGCTGGGCGCGGACGCTGGAGCTGCTCGAGAGCAGCGTCCCGCTCTACATCGAGAACACCGCCGGCGGCGACAACGCGGTCGCGCGCCGGTTCGACGCCCTGGCTCGTCTGTGGGAGGTGGTCTCCGAGGCGAAGACCGACGTCACCAGGGGGTTCTGCTTCGACACCTGCCACGCCCACGCCGCCGGCGAGGAGCTGTCCGACGCGGTGGAGCGGGTGCTGGCGATCGTGGGCCGGATCGACCTCCTGCACGCCAACGACTCGCGCGACCCGCCCGGCACGGGCGCCGACCGCCACGCGAACCTCGGCAAGGGCGAGATCGGGGCCGACGCCCTCAGGGAGATGATCCGAGCCGCGAAGGCGCCCGTGGTGTGCGAGACACCGGGCGGCGCCGACGAGATGCGGGCGGACCTGGCGTTCGTTCGCGAGGCACTCGGCGGCTGAACCCCACTCAAGTGGCCACCTGCGTGAGCCGCTCGAAGCCGAAGGATCCACGAGTGGAGAGTTTGTGTCCATACGACACACAACTCTCCTTTCGACAGGCAGCGCCACCCCGGCGCTCAGTACACCAGCGCCACCGACAGGTAGTACCCCGCGACGATCGTGAACAGGACGGCGTCCAGGCGGTCCAGGAGGCCGCCGTGGGGCCCGAAGGCGCGGCCCGTGTCCTTGATCTCGAGGTCGCGCTTGACCATCGACTCGAACAGGTCGCCGATGGACGCCAGGACGGCGATGCACATGCCCATGATCAGGGCGTCGATCCCCGACAGCCAGTCCTGGTACAGCCCAGCGAACCAGAACCCCATGGTGCCGCCGACGAGGCCGAACACCAGGCCCTCCACGGTCTTGTTGGGGGACAGGCTGGGCGCGAGCCTGCGGCGGCCGAAGAGGCGCCCTCCCGCGTAGGCGGAGGTGTCGGCGAGGAAGGTGCCGACCAGCACGTCGATCACCAGCGCGCCGCCGTGCACGGGCAGCTCGCGCAGCAGCACTGCGTGGGTGAAGGGCAACCCGATCCAGGCGATCCCGAAGACGGTGATCGCCATCGAGCGAGTCACCCCATCCCGAGGGCCCCGCATCAGGGCGAAGATGAACATGAGCGGGAACGTCGCCACACCGACCAGCACCACCTGGAACTGGTCGCCGAAATAGGCGGCCAGCACCATCGCCGCGACGGCGGCGAAGGCGACCGGGATCATCGGGCGATAGCGCCGGCGCGTCATCCGGAACAGCTCGCCGAGACCGACGATGGCGAAGCCGATCATCGCAATCGCGAACGGCAGGCCGCCAACCGCAATCACCAGGATCGCCACCACGATCCACGGCATCGCGACCCCGATCCGGGCCATGGTCTCCCTCCTCGGCCCCCTTCGCCGGGCCGGCACGGGAGCTCCTGGATCACGCGGGCGGGAGCGGCGCCGCAGACCCCGCCGTCGCGGCGGCCGCTCCCGGGGCGGGCGTCGCTCGGCCGGGGCCTGCCGGGGCGACCGGGGCGGAAAGTCCATCGTGGGGCGCGACCTTATCGGCAGGGGTTTCGGGGCGCGGTCGCTAGCGCGCCCCGAAACGGCGCTTGCGCGCTTCGAACTCCTTCAGTGACTCCTCGAACGCCTCGCGGCTGAAGTCCGGCCAAAGCTCATCGCGGAAGACCAGCTCCGAGTAGGCGCATTGCCACAGCAGGTAGTTGGAGATCCGCAGCTCGCCGCTGGTCCGAATCAGGAGGTCCGGGTCGTGCATCTCGGGCGCGTAAAGCTGGGCGCGGAACTCCTCTTCGGTGGAGCCCTCGAAGGCGGCGGCCGCGTCCACGATCTCCGCCCTGCCGCCGTAGTTGAAGGCGACGAAGAACCTGATCCGATCGTTGCCCGCGGTCAGCCCCTCGGCCCACTCCATGCGTTCGACCAGCTTGGGGTCGATTCCCTCCCGGCGGCCGACAAACCGCATCCGAACGCCCTCGTCGTGCAGCTCCGGCGTCTCGCGGTCGATTCGCTCGCGAAACATGCGCATCAGCCCCTTCACTTCGCCGCGCGGCCGAGACCAGTTCTCGGTCGAGAACGAGAACACGGTCAGCTCCTCGACGCCGAGCTCCACCGCGTCGCGCAGCCGCTCCTTGACCACGTCGGCGCCGGCCTGGTGGCCCTCGATCGGCTTCAGCCCCCGCTGCTCAGCCCAGCGGCCGTTGCCGTCGGTGATGATGGCGACGAACTTTGCCCGCGCGTCGTCGTGCGCCGGCATGGTCACACCTCGAGGATTTCTTCCTCTTTGGCCTTCAGGAGAGCGTCGATCTCGCCGGTCGCGCCGTCTGTGCGCTTCTGGAGCTCCGTCTCGGCGCGGTGCTCGTCGTCCTCGCCCACCTCGCCCTCCTTCTTCAACTCGCGCAGGTCGTGCATGACGTCTCGCCGGATGTTGCGCACGGCCACCCGGCTCTCCTCGGCCACGTTGTGGACAACCTTCACCAGGTCGCGGCGTCGCTCCTCGTTGAGCTCGGGGATCTGGAGCCGGATGACGTTGCCGTCGTTGGACGGGGTCAGCCCGAGGTCGGACTCGAGAATCGCCTTTTCGATCCCCTTGATCGCGTTCTTGTCGTAGGGGGTCAGGGTGAGCAGCCGGGCATCCGTGGCGGCGATCTGGGAGAGCTGGCGCAGCGGCGTCTCCGTCCCGTAGTAGTCGACGACAACGCGGTCGAGCAGGTGCGGCGAGGCGCGGCCGGTGCGCACCGTGGCGAGCTCGTGGCGGCAGGCCTCAACCGACTTGGCCATCCGCTCCTTGGCGTCGGAGAGCAGCTCGTCGGTGAACTCGCTCATCTATTCCCTCGGGCCTCCTCCTCGCTTGCGACCCACCTCAGGGCGCCGTCGGACGAGACCAGCGTGCCGACGCGCTCCCCGCGGACGATCCTATCTATGTTGCGCTCGTCCGCCATGTTGAAGACGTAGATCGGCAGCGCGTTGTCCATGCACAGCGTCAGCGCGGTCGAGTCCATCACCCGCAGCTCCCGCTCGATCGCTTGGCGATGGCTGATCTCGGGCAGGAACTTTGCGTCCGGGACCTCCGAGGGATCGGCGTCGTAAACGCCCTCGACGCCGTGCTTGGCCATCAGGATCGCCTCCGCGTGGATCTCCAGGGCGCGCAGCGCAGCGGCGGTGTCGGTGGTGAAGAACGGGTTCCCGGTGCCCGCGGCGAAGATCACGATCCTGCCCTTCTCGAGGTGACGGATCGCCCGACGGCGGATGTAGGGCTCCGCAACCTCGGTGACCTGGATCGCCGACAGCACCCGGGTGTGGGCGCCCCGCTTCTCGAGCGCGTCCTGAAGGGTGAGCGCGTTGAGCACCGTGGCGAGCATCCCCATGTAGTCGGCGGTCGCCCGGTCCATGCCGCGGGCCGCCCCCTGGAGGCCGCGGTAGATGTTCCCGGCGCCCACGACGAGCGCCATCTCGACCCCCCGGCCGGAGACCTCGTGGATCTGGATCGCGATCTGCTCCACGCGGTCCGCATCGGTTCCGTAGTCGAGCGAGCCCATCAACGCCTCGCCCGAGATCTTCAGGAGAACGCGCTTGAAGCTGGCCTCGGTCATTACTCACCGACCACAAAACGCGCGAACCGGGCGACGCGCACGTTCTCGCCGGTCTTGGCCGCCAGCTCGGCGCGCAGATCCTCGATCGTCCTGCCCTCGTAGCGGTCGGAGCGCACGTGCTCCTGCTCGAGCAGCGCCACCTCCTTCGCCCACTTGGCCAGCTGCCCGTCGACGATCTTGGCCACCACCTCGTCGGGCTTTCCCTCCTCGCGCGCCTTCGCTTCGAACACGGAGCGCTCGGCGTCGCTCGCCTCGCCGGGGATCTCCTCGGCCGACACGTAGTCGGGGGGTGAGGGGGCGCCGGCGATGTGGATCGCGACCTCGCGGGCGAACTCCTGAAAGTCGTCGCTGCGGGCCACGAAGTCGGTCTCGCACTGGACCTCGACCAGCACGCCCACCCTGCCGGTCGCGTGGATGTACGAGGTCACGATGCCCTCGCTGGTAGCCCGGCCGCTTCGCTTGGCCGCCGATGCCTGCCCCCTGACCCGGAGGATCTCGATCGCTTTCTCCGTGTCGCCATTCGCCTCGGCGAGGGCGGCCTTGCAGTCCATGATCGGAGCCCCGGTTCGCTCCCGGAGCTCCTTGACGTCGGCCGCCGAGACCGCCGTCGCGTCGTTCACGCCTTTGCTTCCTCTCCCGCCTGCTTGGGGGTCGCCTCGGCCTCCCCCCCGGTCGCGGCTGCGGCGGCCTGTGCCTCCTGCGGCCTCCTTGCGGGCGCGCTCCTCGGCCTCAGCGCGCTGGCGCTCTTCCTCCTGGAGGCGGCGCCGGTTCTCCTCCTCGGCCTGCCGCTCGGCCTCCGCCTTGCGCCAGCCCTGCGCGGCCTCGTAGACAGCCTCGCCGATCGTCCGAATCACCAGCTCGCAGGAGCGGATCGAGTCGTCGTTTCCCGGGGACCGGATAGTCGATCGACACCGGGTCGACGTTCGAGTCCACCAGGCCGATGATCGGAATTCGCAGCCGCTCGGCCTCGCGCATCGCGATTACCTCGGTCTTCAGATCGATGATCAGCGCCACCTGGGGCAGGCGCTTCATCCCGCGCACCCCACCGAGGTTGTATTCGAGCTTCTCGAGCTCCGTCTCGCGTGCCATGCGCTCCTTGGTCGGCAGCAGGTCGAGCTGGCCCTCCTCGCGCAGGGCGGTCAGCTCGTGCAGGCGATCGATCCTGGCCGACATCGTGTGGAAGTTGGTCAACAGCCCACCGAGCCACCGTTGGTTGACGTACGGCATCTCGCAGCGCTCGGCCCACTCCTTGACCGCGTCGCGGGCCTGCTTCTTGGTGCCGACGAAGAGGATCGGCCCCACCCTTGCTGGCCACGTCGGCGGCGAACCGACGGGCCTCGGCAAGCAGATGCTCGGTCTGAAGCAGGTCGATGATGTGGATCCCGTCGCGCTCCCCGAAGATGTACGGGCGCATGCGCGGATCCCACCGCCGCGTCTGGTGGCCGAAATGGAGGCCGGCCTCCAGCAGCTCCTTGGTTCCAGGCTCGGACATGAGGCTCCCTTGTCTCGGTTCGTTCAGTGCTCCTGGCGGCGCCGCGGGGACCCGGCGCTCACGTGCCGGGCAGGGCCCCGAGCCTTCCTCCAGGGGTGGCTTACGGGTCGGTCGCGGAGTTTAGACGCGCGCCCGAGCCAGCGCCTCGCGGAGGTCGGCCGGCAGCGGCGACTCCCACGCCAGCTCCTCCTCGGTGAACGGGTGCCGGAAGCCCAGCTCGGCGCTGTGCAGGAACTGACGAGCGAGGTCATGGCGGCCGGCATGCCCGTAACGTGGATCACCCGCCACCGGGTGCCCGATCGCGGCGAAGTGGGCCCGGATCTGATGCGTACGGCCGGTCTCCAGGCGCACCTCGACCAGGGCGTCCACCGCCAGCAGCTCGAGAACCTCGAAGTGGGTGCGGGCCTGGCGCGGCGCACGGCCGCCGACCGCCCGGCGCTCGGGTGCTCGGTAGTCACGTCCCAGGGGAGCGTCGATCGTTCCCGTCCGCGAGCGCGGATGGCCCTCGACCAGCGCTCGATAGGCGCGGCGCACTTCCCGTGCCTTGATCTGGTGGGCGAGCCTGCGGTGGGCCTCGTCCCCGCGCGCGACGATCATGAGCCCGGAGGTGTCCTTGTCCAGGCGATGGACGATCCCGGGCCGCTGCGGATCGTCGCCCCCGGCCAGCAGATCGCTCAGCAGGTCCACCAGGGTCGGCCCTCGGTGCCCGGGAGCCCCGTGGACGACCAGGCCCGGCGGCTTGTCGATCACCGCCAGCCACTCGTCGGCGTGGACGATGCGCGGCTCGAGGCTCACGCCGACCCGGGCCCTGCCGGTCGGTCACCCTGTCCGGCCGATCCCAGCGACGAGAGCACCAGCCCCACCGCTCCCAGGGTGATCGCCACGTCGGCGAGGTTGAACGCCGGCCACAGCGGGAAGTCGATGAAATCGGTCACGGCATCGGCGCGCACCCGGTCGGCGAGGTTGCCGAGCGCGCCGCCGGCCAGCAGCCCGACGGAGATCGACAGGCCCGGCCGCTGCGGATCGAGTGCGAACCAAATCAGCACGAGCGCCAGCGCCACAATCGTCACCGCGAGCACGAATCCCTGCCCCTGGCCGATGCCGAAAGCCAGTCCCCGGTTGGTGGTGTTGGTGAGATCGAGGCCCAGGGCGATGCTCTCCCGCTGGCCGGTGGCGATGGAGGCAACGACGATCGCCTTGGCCACTTGGTCCACGAGGACGACGGCGCCACAGCAGGCAAGCGCCCGGCGCCAGGCGGCGATCGCCTCACTCGCCCGAGGTGCGCTCAACCGCGAATCAGCCCGACCACCAGGCCTTGCGCGATCAGCAGCAAGATGATCGCCAGGATCGGGCTCAGGTCGAGCGCGAAGCCACCGCCTCCGATCGGCGGCAGGAAGCGCCGAAACACGTTCAGGTAGGGATCGGTGACCTCCTCGACAAAGCTGACCACGGCGCGGAGGTAGCGGTTGTACGGCATGCGCGGGATCCAGCTCAGGAGCACGCGGATGAAGATCAGGATCAGGTAGACCAGGAACAGCGCCTGCACGTAGTCGGCGACGTTGTCGCGGGTGATCGCCGGCGGCAGGATCACCGGACCCGCTCCAGGGAGGCGTTGACGGCGTTCACGAAGGCATCCTCCACCACGCCCTCGAGCTGGGCCAGCCCCGCTTCGGTCGCCCCGCCCGGCGACGCAACCGCGTCGCGAATGGTGGCCGGGTCGCGCTTTTCAAGCAGCGCCGCGGTGCCCGCCAGCGTGCCGGCGACGAGCTCGCCTGCAAGTCTGGGGTCCAGGCCCTCCCGCTCCCCGCCCCGGGCGAGCGCCTCGGCGACCAGCGCGATGTACGCGGGCGAGCTGGACATGATCGCCATCGCCGCGTCGATCTGATGCTCCTCGAGCGGGACGAGCCTGCCGAGCAGCCCCAGCAGGGCCAGAAGGCTCTCCTCGAGCTCGGCCGGCATCGCCTCGGGCATCACGTAACACAGCACCCCCTGGCGGACCTCGACGGGCTGGTTGGGCATCACGCGCAGCGCGGGCACCCCGGGAAAGGCCTCGGCGATCCGCTCGGTGGGTGTCGCCGCGAGCACCGAGATCAGCGCCGGCACCCCGCCGCCCAGCTCCGCGGCGACCGCATCGAGTGCCGCGGGCTTGACGGCCAGCACGACCACGTCCGAGTCCGCCGCAAGCTCTGAAAGCGCGGCGCGCGTCTGGCCTCCCACCTCGGCGGCGAGGGCGCTGGCGCGCTCCGCCTCCAGATCGCAGAACAGCATCGCGTCCGGGCCGCCGTCACCGGCCGCCCAGCCGCGCGCCATGGCTGCGGCCATGTTTCCGGCGCCGGCGAACCCAACCTTCATGCGGCCAAGGGTATGTGGCCTGGGCCAGGAACGAAGTTCCGGCTAGGACTGGTTGAAGAAGCCCTTCTCGATCAGGCGGGCCTTCTCCTCGGCGGAGACCTCGACGTTGCGGGGCGTCAGCAGGAAGGTCTTCTCGGCGATCTTCTGCATGCCGCCCTCGAGCGCGTAGGTGAGGCCCGAGGTGAAGTCGATCAGCCGCTTGGCCAGCTCGGCCTCGGTGGTCTGCAGGTTGAGGATCACCGGAACGGCCTGCTTGAACTTGTCGGCGACCTCCTGGGCGTCGTTGAAGCTGTACGGCGTGACCAGGTGGACACGTACGTCGGCCCCCCCGTTGCCGCCCACTGGCCGCAGCATGCGCGTGCGATCCCCGCCCACCGGCTCGTCGTCGGCGAAGATGTCGTCGATCTCGTCCCGCCCGCGACGCCGGTCGCGGAGCGGGCTGACCGTCCCGGAGCGCGTCGCAGGTCGCTCGTAGTACTCGCCGTGGGTTCCCGTGTCGGGCTCGTAGTGGTCGGGCTCCTGGTACTCGGGGTCCTCGGCAAGCCCGAAATAAACGAGTGCACGGTGCCATGTGTCGCGAAAGGCCATCGCTCAGCGAAAGTTCGCTTCTAGGGGGACATTTCCTTTACGGATTGTGACGACTCCAGAGGCGAAACGCCCCGTTGGAGGCACGGTCGGCTCTCTACCCGTACAGCACCGTGCCCAGGCGAAGGATCGTAGCCCCTTCCTCGACCGCCACCTCCCAGTCCTGGCTGGTGCCCATCGAGAGCCGGTCGAGCCCGTGCTCGGCGGCCAGCTCGGCGAGGCGTGCAAAGGCGGGCCGGGAGGCCTCCGGCTCGGTGCTGAAGGGCGGCATGGTCATCAGCCCGGCTACGCGCACGGGGCAGCGGCCGATGAACTCGCCCAGCTCGGCGGGCCGGATGCCTCCCTTGCTCTCCTCGCCGGCGACGTTCACCTCCACCAGGACCTCCGTCCCGGGCTCGGCATGGCGGTCGAGCTGGGCAAGCACGGAATCGCTGGCCACCGAGTGGATCAGCCTGACCAGGGGAAGGATTCCCTTCACCTTGCGGCTCTGAAGGTTGCCGATGAAGTCCCAGGCAAAGGCATCCCCCCAGCGCTCACGCTTCGTCTCCAGGTCCTGAAGCCGGTTCTCGCCGACCAGCGTCACCCCGGCCTCGGCCAGTGCCCCCATCTCGTCGGGCTGCACGTATTTGGTCGCCGCGAGGATCTCCACCCCCGGGCCTGCTCGCTCGCGGACCCGCTCCAGATTGGCGCGGATCCGGTCCGCCTCCAGGCCCCGGATCACGCCCGGCATACGAGTCCCGCCTGGCGGCCCGTTCGCTCGCCGTCGCGGCGGTGCGAGAAGAAGAGCTCGGGCTGGCAGCTCGTGCACTCCTCGGAGACCTCCACGGCCTCGACGCCGGCGCGTTCCAGCAGGCGCCGGGCTGCTCGGCGCAGGTCGAGCATCCGGCCCTCTGCGACGTCCAGGCCCAACCGCTCGAAGGCGGCCAGCACTTCGTCGCCCACCTCGTAGCAGCACGGGCCGATCCCGGGGCCGACCGCTGCCGCCTTCGCCTTGACCTCGTCGACGCCGCGCTCGACGATCCCGGCCGCCAGGCCGCGCCAGCCGCAGTGGATCATCGCGACGCCTGCAGGCCCCGCAAGCGCCACCGGCAGGCAGTCGGCGACGAAGACGAGGGGCGCCAGGTCCCGCCGCGCCGTTGCCTGGCCGTCGGCCTCGGGCAGTCCCGGGGCCGGATTCGCAAACACCCGGGGCTCGGGGGGCCGATCGTGGCGGACCACCGCGGCCCCATGCACCTGCCTGCCGATCAAGACCAGCTCCGGATCGATCTCGATCGCGGCGGCCAGGCGGTGGCGGTTCTCGCGCACCGCGTCGGGCAGATCCCCGGTCAACCGCCCCAGGTTGAGGCTCGCGAACGGGCCTTCGCTGACGCCGCCGCGGCGGGCGCTGAACGCCGCTCGTGCGCTGCCGTTCTCGGCGTGCGCCGCTGGGAGATCGGCCGCCAGCCACCTGACTCCGTTTCGCTCGCACCAGCGCAAACCGTCAGTCTCCCTCTAGACCGCCCCGGCCGACTGGAGCTTCGAGACGAAGCCCTCGAGCCCGTCCGAGAGCAGGATCGGGATCCGATCGATGATGTAGGGAGTCGACGCGTCCGCGACCCCGGCGATCTGCGTCTGGGCGCCCGTGTAGCCCGCCCTGTGAACGGCCGAGATCACCGTGGTGCTGTAGCGGCCGAGCGGGTAGCAGAAGTTGCTCACGGGAACACCGAAGCGCCGCCGCAGAATCCGCCGCGAGCCCGCCACCTCTTGCTCCAGCGTGGTCGAGTCGAGCGTCGTCAGATCGACATTGGTGGTGGCCTTCGAGCCCAGCTCCCAGCCGGCGTCGAGCATCTTCTCGACCTCGGCGTCGGGCAGCTCCGAGTCCGCGGGCGACGAGGTTCAGCACGCCCGGCCAGTCGCGCCTTTCCAGCACCTCGAAGCCGCTCGAGTACTGGCTCGGGTAGCCGTCGTCGAAGCTGACCACGACCGGCTTCGGCGGCAGCCGCCCCTCCTCGTACCAGGCCTCCTCGACCTGATCGAGCGTCACCGCCTCGAATCCCTCCTCGTCGAGCCACTGCATCTGGGCCTCGAAGTCCTGGGGCTCGACGAACAGCTCCGGGAAGGGCTCGGCCGTGGTCGGGGTCTCGATCGCGTTGTAGACGAGGACCGGCACCGGCCCGGGATGTGGCTCCCAGCCCGCCGGGTAGGCCGGGGCCGCCACAGTCGGGGTTGTCTCCTGAGGCTCTGTCTGCTGCGCGATCCGTCGTCGTGGGCTGGGAGGTGTCCTCCCCTCCCAGGCTGGTTGCCACCAGCGCCACGACCGCCCCCGCGACCGCGACCATGGCACCGAGCGCCAGTCGGCGGCGCCAGCGCCGTCGGCGAGCGGCCGCGGCGCGCTTCAGCTTCAGATCGTCGGGGAGCTCCGTGAGGTAGCTGGGCTCGTCGTAGAACGGATCGGTCATCGCGGCGAAGGTGGCCGGCCGAGAGTGACGCCGGGCCTCCTCCTATGAAGCATTCTCGCGCGCCGCGGCAAGCGCCGCTCGAAGCTCCTCTCCCCTGCCATCCACTTCCCCGTCGAGCTTCGCGCGCAGAGCCTCCCGCAGGCCGCGCCCCACCGCCGGGCCCTCCGCAACCCCCTCCGCGATCAGGTCGCTGCCGCCGATCTCGAGCCGAACTCCCCGCCACTCGAGGACGTAGCGATCGAGCCACTCGGCGCCGAGCGCCCTGGCCAGCGCAAGCTCCACCCCGGTGTGGCCGCGGGCGCGCTCGACGGCTTCGGAGGGGCGTGCGGGCTCAGCCGAGGCGAGCTCACGCGCTTCGGACACCCCGCGACCGAGCGCCGCCGCCAGCACCGCCTCCGCGCGAGGGGCCACCTGCGCGCCAGGGCTCCGCTGTCGTCAGCTCGCCGACTGCGGCAGCCAGATCCACGGCTTCGGGCCGAAGCTCGAGCAGACCCCATTCGCGCAACAGCTCGAACGCCCTGCGCGCCTCCGGCTCCGCCGCCAGCTTTCGCAGCTCGGCCTCCGTCCGGTCGCGCGACACTGTGGAGAGGTCGGCGTGCCGGATCAGATCAGCGGTGGTGCGCTCCAGCGCGAACCCGTAGCGTGCCGCGTACCGTGCGGCTCGCAGGGCGCGGGTTGGATCGTCTTGGAACGAGCCCGGGTGCAGCACCCGCAGCTCGCCGCGGCGCAGGTCCTCCAGGCCCCCGTGGGGATCGATCAGCTCGGGATCGCCGGCCAGCGGCACTGCCATCGCGTTGACGGTGAAATCGCGGCGCGAGAGGTCCGCGGCGAGCGATGCGGGGCGCACGTCGGGAAGCGCTCCAGGGCGGGCATAGGCCTCGCTGCGCGTCGCCGCCAGGTCGACCTCGAGCCCCTCGACGCGCACGGACGCGGTGTCGAAGCGCTCGTGGGCCCGCGCCTCCCCGCCGAGGCGCCGAGCCAGCTCTTCCACCCCACCCTCGACGGCGACGTCGATGTCCGCCCGCCGGCGGCCAAGCAGGAGATCGCGCACGGCGCCGCCGACCAGGTAGGCGGCGATGGGGGTCGCGGCCTTACGCAGGCGCTCGATCCCGGGAAGCGCCGCCAGGCGCTCCCCGAGCCGCTCTGGCTCGATCTTTGCTTGGGGGGGCGGCATCGGGCTGTTTATGGGGCCTTCGGACCCGTTCCCTACCATGACGGGCTTCGCGGATGGCTCGTGTGCTCGACATCTGGCGCTCCTGGAGCGTCCGGCGCAGGCTTGCCGTGGCGGGCGGGGCTGCCGTCGCGCTGGCAGGTTTGGGCCTTGCCATATACCTGACCACCAAGCGCCCCGACGACGTCTCGAATCCCGACGCGGCCTTCAACAAGCAGCAGCCGGCCGCGACCAAGACGGTCGATTGGCCGCTCTACGGTCACGACCTCGCGCGCACGCGCTACCTGGCGAGCAAGGACCTGAACCCGCCCTTCCGCTCCTCGGAGTGGAGCTTCCAGGCGGGCAAGCTGCTCGAGTTCCAGCCGATCGTGGTCAAGGACCGGATCTACTTCATGGACAAGGATGGAACGTTCTACGCACTGAGCACCGACAAGGGCCAGGTCCAGTGGAAGCGCAAGATCGGGTCGTTGAACGCGTCCGCGCCCGCCTATTCGGGCGGTCGGCTGTTCGCGGTCAGCCTGGAGCCGAACCAGGCGCTTGCGCTTCGCCCCAACGCGCACGGCAGCAAGGTGCTGTGGCGCCAACCGCTGCCCGGGCGCAGCGAGTCCTCGCCGCTGGTCCACAACGGCAGGGTGATCTTCGGTTGTGAGTCGGGAGACATCTTCGCCCTCGACGAGAAGACCGGCAAGATCCGGTGGTCCGTGTCGACCGCCGGACCCGTGAAGGGCGGCCTGGCGTACAGCGACGGCACCGTGTTCGCCGGCAACTACGCGGGGGAGATCTTCGCGATTGACGCCTCGAACGGAAACGTCAGATGGACGGCCCATACGCAGGGCGGCGGGCTCTTACGCGGCGGCGGCATCTACTCCACCCCGGCGGTTGCTTGGGGGCGCGTGTACCTGGGCAGCCTCGACGGGCGCATCTACAGCTTCGTGGCGAAGACGGGCGAGCTGGCCTGGAGCCACTCGACCGGCGCCGAGGTCTATCCCTCGCCCGCCGTCGCGGACACCCCGAATTCGCCGCCCACGGTGTATGCGGGCTCTCAGGACAAGCACTTCTACGCGCTCGACGCCCGCTCCGGAGAGGTGCGCTGGGAGCACCCGCTGGACGGCATCGTGCTCGGGTCCTCCAGCGTGGTCGGGGAGACGGTCTACGTCTCGATGATCGGGCCGAACACCGGCACCATCGGCTACCGGGTCAGGGACGGCAAGAAGGTGTTCGATTACGACCAGGGCGAGTACAACCCGGTGATCTCGGACGGCGAGAAGATCTATCTCACCGGGTACTCGACG
>CAVUPJ010000010.1:0-23995 GCA_963743455.1 uncultured Actinomycetes bacterium
TCGGCCTGGTCGGGCTGATCCTGCTGGCCGCGGCGCTCCTCACGATCCTCGTCGGCTTCGCGGTGCGGGTCCGGGGCCAGGGTCGGACCGTCTACGCCGCCCTGCTCGCCGCCACGCTCGTCTGGGCCCTCGCCACAGCCGTCGACTGGCACTGGGAGATGCCGGTCGTGACGGTGTGGCTGTTCGCGGCAGGGGGAGCCGCGATCGCCGCCCGAGCCAACAGACCCTCCAGACTCGCAGCGCCCGCGCTGCCCGTTCGCATCGCCGTGGCGATCCCGCTGGTCCTCCTGGCCGCCCTCCCCTACGAGGTCCTCAGCTCCCAGGCGTGGCTCGACCGGGCAAACGGGGCGTTTGCCGGCGGCGACTGCGCAACCGCCAGCGACGACGCGCGCTCCTCCATCTCGGCACTGGGCTCCCGGCCCGAGCCCTACGAGCTGCTCGGCTACTGCGCCATCCTTGATGGCCGGCCGCGGCAGGCGATCGACGAGATGCAGCAGGCGATCGAGCGCGACCCGGACAATTGGAGCTTCCACTATGGCCTGGCGCTGGCGCAGGCCGCTGCGGGGCTCGACCCGCGTCCCGAGGCGCTGAAGGCGCGCCGGCTGAATCCCCTTGAGCCGCTGGCCATGCTGGCCGTTGAGCGCTTCGCCACTGACCGGCCCAATGTCTGGAAGCGCCGCGGCGCGGAGCTGGCGCGTCGCTTCTCCAGCATCTGACCGTCGCCGTCCCCAGCCAACCAGAAGGGCGAGCCAAAGGCCCGCCCTCTCATGCTGGCTGTGTCCCGACCTGGCGACCCGCCGCTAGTCGTCGTCTCCGTGGTGGGGGTTGAGCTCCTTGCAGGCCTTCTTCTGCTCCTTGTACTGCTCGTAGAAGTCGTCCTTCTCCTGGTTGTACTGCTCGTAGAAGGCGTTCTTCTCCTGCTTCTGCTGCTGCTCGAACGCCTTCCTCTGCTCACGGGTCGGATTGGTCGCTCGACGCCACGAAGTCCTTCTTCTCCTGCTTCTGCTGCTGCTCGAAGTCCTTCTTGTCCTGCTTCTGCTGCTGCTCGAAGTCCTTCTTGTCCTGCTCTGCCTGCTTCAAGCACTCCTTCTCGAGCTGCTTGCGGCACTTCTTACCGGCCGGGCCCGGCGGGCAGTACTGGTCGAAGGCGGCGCTGCCGGCGCTGCTGCCGGCGCTCTGCGGCGACGACGGCGGGCCCTGGCCGGCGATCGCGAACGCGCCGCCGATGCCGACTGTGAGCGCCAGCACCGTGATGGCCGTGGAGAACGAGAACGCCCGCCGTGGCCTCGCGGCGCCCGCACCGCGCCGCTCGCCGCGCATCGCCTGCGCGCGGGCCCGCTGCTTGATGCGGTCGAGCTCGAGCGCGCTGACCTCGGGGCGCTGGGCCCGCAGCCAGTCGGCCGCCGGCTCCAGATCCTCGGGCCGCTCCTCGAACTCTCGCCGTTCCATGAAATCTTCCTCCATCTCCGACTGTGCTCCTCATACGAACGAGCGGGCAGTTCCCTGACTGTTGGAGGGGTGCCTGAGCCGGTCGACTCGGCCGAGCATCAGCGGGCCACGGTTCGCTTGAGATCGTCGGCGGACCGCCGCTCTGGGGGCGTCAGCTCCGGGCCTTCGTCGCGGAAGATGACCCGGCGGCGCAACCCGCGCCGGCTGCGGTTCATCACCATCGTCGGCCGGAAGCCGGTCTTGTCGTGGGTCCGGCGGGAGGCGATGTTGTCCATCGGCACCTTCGCGATCATGACCCGGTAGCCGTCGCCTCGAAGCCGCTCGGCGATCGCGAGCCAGGCGACCACGGCAATCGCGCGCCCCCGATGCTCCCGCTTGGTGAGGCCGTCGTCGACGCACATCACGCCGTCGGGGAGCGGGTAGCGGCCCTTCCGAGCCGCCTCGAGCGGGAGCACGTTCACGAACGCGGTGCAGGCGAACACGGGCTCACCCTCGTGGAACACGAACCAGAGCTGCTCCCCCCGCGCAATGCGCCGCCGCCCCTCCTCGACCGGAATCGCCGGCACCTCGTTCAGCAGCTCGACCTCGTCCTCCGAGACCGCGCGCAGCTCGTACCCTTCCCCGCGGAACGCCATCGGCTCGAGCCGCTCGAGGTCGAGCGCGTACCAGACGTACTCCTCGTCGACCGAGAACGCCCGGCCCACCGCCCGCCGCACGAGGCCGAAGGCGCCGAACTTCTCCACCCCGCGACTGAGCCGAAGGCGGTACCGGCGAAGCGCGTCTCGGAGCACCGAGCGTTCAGCTCGCGGCGCGCTTGCCCGCCACGAAGGCGGCGATCGCGTTGATCGAGCCGAGGTTCTCCTCGGTTATCTCGACGTCCTCGATCGCGATCCCGTAACGGTCCTGGATCTCCTCCACGAGCTCGACGAAGCTCAGGGAGTCGACGATGCCGAGGGCGAGGAACTGATCCGAGTCCCCCAGGGTCGTGTCGGGGTGCAGGTAGAGGAAGTTCTCCTCCACGTAGGCCCGCATCTCCTTGCGGACGTCACCGACCTCTTGCGTCATTCAATCCTTCCTAGCTCAGCCTCGTTGAGATGGGAATTCTTACACGCGACGCAGCGGTAACGCGGCTGACGCAGCGGTCACGCGGCCCGTAAGCTCTCACCCCCTTGGACTTCGAGCTTAACGACGAGCAGCGGCTGCTGCGCGAAACGGTCCGCGACTTCGCGCGCAACGAGGTGGCGCCGGTCGCCGCGGAGCTGGACCGCACGAAGAGCTTTCCCTATGAGCTGGTGGCGAAGCTGGGTGAGCTGGGCCTGATGGGGATCCCGTTTCCGCAGGAGTACGGGGGCGGCGGGGCCGACTCCCTTTCCTACGCGATATCGATCGAGGAGCTGGCCGCCGTCGACGCCTCGCTGGCGATCACGATCTCCGCCCACAGCTCCCTCGGCACGATGCCGATTCACCTCTGGGGCACGGATGAGCAGAAGTCTCAGTGGCTGCCGGACCTGTGCAGCGGGCGGAAGCTGGCCGCGTTCGGGCTCACGGAGCCGGAGGCCGGCTCCGACGCGGGGAACACCCGCACGACCGCGCGGCTCTCCGACGGCGAGTTCGTGATCAACGGCGCGAAGCAGTTCATCACCAACGCAGGGACCGACATCACCGGTTGCGTGACGATCACCGCGCTGACGAACGAGCCCGACGACCGCCGGGAGATCTCGAACATCATCGTCCCCAACGGGACGCCCGGCTACGAGATCGGCGAGTCCTACCGCAAGATGGGCTGGAACGCCTCCGACACCCGCCCGCTGAGCTTCGCGGACTGCCGGGTGCCCGAGGCCAACCTGCTTGGCAAGCGAGGGGGTGGCTTCCGGCAGTTCATGCACGCGCTGGAGGGCGGGCGCGTCGGGGTCGCCGCCCTCGGGGTCGGCCTCGCCCAGGGCGCCCTGGACGAGGCGATCGCGTACGCGAAGGAGCGGCAGACCTGGGGCCAGCCGATCTCCAAGTACCAGGCGATCCAGGGCAAGATCGCGGACATCTCCTCGCAGATCGAGGCTGCGCGGCTGCTCACCTACAGGGCCGCGGTGCAGAAGGATCGGGGCGAGAGGTACTCGCTCACCGCCGCCCAGGCGAAGCTGATCAGCGGTCGTCTTGCGGTGCAGGGCCACCGAGGAGGCGGTGCAGATCCACGGCGGCTACGGGTACATCGAGGAGTATCCGGTCTGCCGCTTCTACCGCAACGCGAAGATCCTGACGATCGGGGAGGGCACGGACGAGGTACAGCAGATGGTGATCGCACGCATGCTGGGCTGCTAGTGGTGACCGAGGGAGGCGCGACTCCGGAAGTCCCCGCCGAGGCGCCCGCCGGGGTCCCGTTCGACCCCGCCGCCTGCCTTGCGCGGCTGGCCTCCGAGACCGCCGCGGCCGTACGCGAGCTGGGTCGGCGTGGCGCCGTGGTCGCGGTCTCGGGAGGCGTGGATTCGGGTGTGGTCGCAGGCATCTGCGTCCGGGCCCATGGGCCGGAGCACGTGCTCTGCCTGCGGCTCCCGGAGCGGGACATCGGCGGCTCTTCCTCCGACCTCGGCCTCGAGCTGGCGAACTCGCTCGGCGCGCGGACCGAGGAGGAGTCGATCACCGACGCGCTCGAGGCCCTGGGCTGCTACCGGCGACGCGACGAGGCAATCCGCCGCGTGTTCCCCGATTACGAGCCGACGTGGCAGCACAAGCTGGTTCGCTCGCCGCCGTCGGGCGGGATGATCGTTTTCTCGCTCGTCGTGCAACGCCCTGACGGAACGGAGGAGCGCAAACGGATGCCCCCCGAGGCGTACCGGGAGCTGATCTCCGCCACCAACATCAAGCAGCGGGTGCGGAAGCTGATCGAGTACACGTGGGCCGACCGGCTGGGCTATGCCGTGATCGGGACCCCGAACCTGCTCGAGTACGACCAGGGGTTCTTCGTCAAGGGCGGGGACGGGCTCGCGGACGTGAAGCCGATCGCGCGCCTCTACAAGAGCCAGGTCTACCTGCTCGCGCGCGAGCTCGGGCTGCCGGAGGCGGTCGCGTCGCGCGCGCCGACCACCGAGACGTTCAGCATGCCCCAGACGCAGGAGGAGTTCTACTTCGGCCACCCGTACGACCGCATGGACCTGCTGATCTGGGGCCAGGCCCAGGGGCTCGAGGCCCCCGCGGTCGCGCCGCGGGTCGGGCTCGAGCCCGACGAGGTCGAGACCGCGTACCAGGAGATCGAGCGCCGCCGGGTGGCGACCGCCTACCTGCACGCCCCGCCCACCCTCCTCGACCCCTGCGACTGAGCATGTGCGGGATCGCAGGCATCGTGCGCCCGGACACCACGCGCCCCGTCGAAGAGCAGGCGCTGCTGCGGATGGCGGGAGCGATCCGGCATCGCGGCCCGGACGGGTTCGGGCTCGCGCTCGACGCCGGCGCCGGCCTGGTGGCCACCCGGCTCGCGATCTTCGACATCCCACGCGGCTGGCAACCCCTCGAATCGGGCCCCGGGGGCAGCGTGCTCGTCTACAACGGCGAGGTCTACAACCACCCCGAGCTGCGTGCGGAGCTGAGCGCGAGCGAAGAGAGCTTCGAGACGACCTGCGACACGGAGGTCGTCCTGCGCCTGCTGGAACGCCACGGCGTGGCCGCACTCGAGCGGCTCAACGGCCAGTTCGCGCTCGCCTGGTGGCAGCCGGACGGAGCGCCGGCTGACGCTCGTGCGGGACCGCTTCGGGGTCCGCCCCCTCCACTACGTGCTCTCCGACGACGGCAGCCTGGTCTTCGGCTCCGAGGCCAAGGCGCTGTTTGCCTCCGGCGAGGTGAGCGCAGCACCCGATCTGGCCGGTATCGACGAGGTCTTCACCCTCTGGGGGCCCAGGTCCCCGCGGACGGCGTTTCGGGGCGTCAACCAAGTTCGGGCCGGGGGGCTGATCGTCTGGGAGCGAGGAAGGATCGTCGCGGACCGCACCTGGTGGAGCCCGTCGTACGGTGAGGATCCGAGCGATCCGACGGACCTTGACGAGCTCCTGCGCGAGAGCGTGCGGCTGCGCCTGCGCGCCGACGTTCCAGTCGGCACCTATCTCTCGGGAGGTCTCGACTCGAGCCTGATCACAGCGCTGGCGCAGGCCGAGACCGACCACCAACTGCGAACGTTTTCGATCGCGTTCGCTGATCCGCGCTACGACGAGCGCTCCCATCAGCAGGAGGTGGCGCGCGCGATCGGCACCCGTCACCACGTGGTCGAGGCCGGACCGGCCGAGATCGCAACGACGTTCCCCGACGTGGTCTGGCACGCCGAGATGCCGCTGGTCCGAACCGCGCCGGTGCCGCTGTTCCTGCTCGCCAGGGAGGTGCGCGAGCGCGAGATCACCGTGGTCGCCACGGGAGAGGGCGCGGACGAGCTCTTCTGGGGGTACGAGCTCTTCAAGGAGGTCGTGCTGCGCGAGCTCCACGCGCGAGAGCCGGAGCGCGCGATCGAGCTGCTCGAACAGATGTACTCCTACCTCGGGCCGGCCGCCGCGCGCCGGGGGCCGGCGTGGCGCCGCTTCCTGCTCGAGACCGGAGCCGACGACGAGGAGCTGGGTTCACATCTCACCCGGGCCGAGGCCACGTCCACGGTGAAGGCGTTCTACCGGCCGGACGTCGCGGCCGAGGTCGGAAGCGCTGCCTCGCTCGATCGCCTCCGCGCCGACCTCCCGGCCGCCTTCTCCGGCTGGAGCCCGCTCGAGCGCGCCGCCTGGCTCGAGCTCGCCACGCTGCTCGACCCGTACCTGCTCTCGGCCCAGGGAGATCGAGTCGCGATGGCGCACGGCGTCGAAGGCCGCTATCCGTTCCTCGATCATCGGGTGTTCGCCTACTCTGCGCGCCTGCCCGCGACGAGGAAGCTAGACGGCATGCGAGAAAAGGTCGCGCTGCGCGAGCTCGCGGCCGAGGTCCTGCCTCCCGAGATCGCCGAACGAGGCAAACAGCCCTATCGCGCCCCGGAGATCGCCCCGTTCTTCGCGCCGGGATCGCCCTCCTGGGTATCCGAAGCGCTCTCGGCCGAGGCCCTGGCCGAGACGGAGATTTGGGACGCGGGACGCGTGGAGGGGTTGGTGCGGCGCTGTCGCAGCGGCCGCGCGACGGGGATGCGCGAGTCGATGGCGCTGATCGGCGTCCTCTCCACCCAGCTCTGGCACGAGGCGTTCATCGGTAAGGGTGCCGACGCATATCCACCGGAGCCGGAAGCGCCGCGCGTACGAATCGACCGCACCACCCAACCGGCGACGGCGGCATGAGGGCGCGTACTCTCGGCGAGGACCTTCGCGCCGTCGCGACCCGCGATCCGGACCGGGTGGCACTCGTCACACCCGAGCGAACTCTCACGTACGCCGAGCTCGACCGGCTGGCGGACGGGTTGGCCTCCCGCATTCGGGAGCTGGGGGTGGGACGCGGCGACCGGGTCGCGATCGTGCTGCCGAACGGCGCGGCGGCGGCGATCGCGATCTACGGGACGCTCCGTGCCGGCGCGGCATTCTCTCCCCTCAACCCGACCATCAAGCGCGAGAAGCTCGGACACGTGCTGTCCGACTCGGGGGCTGCGGCGGTGCTCTGCGACCCTGACCGCACCGAGACGGTGCGGGCCGCCGTGGCGCTGGGGCCCGAGGTGCCGGTCGTCACGGACGTCGAGGCGCAGGCCGAGGCCGGCGGTGAGGCGCCGAGTCGCCCCGTCAGCGTCGACCTCGCCGCGGTCATCTACACGTCGGGATCGACCGGTGACCCGAAGGGGGTGACGCTGACCCACGCCAACATGACCTTCGCGGCCGACTCGATCGTCGAGTACCTGGGAATGGAGAAGTCGGACATCGTCCTGTGCATGCTGCCGCTGTCGTTCGACTACGGGCTCTATCAGCTCCTGATGTGCACGCGGCTTGGGGCGACGCTCATTCTCGAGCCCAACTTCGCCTTCCCGGGGAGGATCGTGCAGCTCCTCGAGTCCGAGAGGGTCACCGGGCTGCCGGGCGTTCCGACCGTCTTCCAGGTGCTGCTGTCTCTGCGCGGGCTCGCCGATCGAGAGCTGCCCGCCCTGCGTTATCTGAGCAATACCGGAGCGGCGCTGCCCGAGCCGACCGTGGAGGCGATCCGCCGCACCTTCCCCAACGCGCGCCTGTACTCGATGTACGGGCTGACGGAGTGCAAGCGCGCGACCTACCTGCCCCCGGACCAGCTCGCCGCACGTCCGGCCTCGGTCGGCATCCCGATCCCGGGCACCGAGGCCTGGATCGAGGACACCGACGGCACCGTGCTCGGGCCCGGGGAGGTCGGGGAGCTGATGATCCGGGGCGGGCACGTGATGCAGGGCTACTGGGGGGACCCGGAGGCGACGGCGGAGCGCCTGCGCCCGGGACGCTGGCCGTGGGAGCGCGTGTTGGCGAGCGGCGACCTCTTCCGCTCCGACGAGGACGGCTACCTCTACTTCGTCGGTCGCAGGGACGACCTGATCAAGTCGGGCGGGGAGAAGGTCGTGCCGCGCGAGATCGAGGACGTGCTCCACGCTGCGTCGGATGTCAGAGAGGCGGCGGTCGTCGGGATTCCGGACCGCCTCCTCGGTCACGCCGTTCACGCCCACGTCTCACCGCAGGAAGGCGCCGAGCTCTCCGAAGCCGCCCTTCGCTCCCACTGCGCCGAGCGCCTGGAGGACTACAAGGTTCCCCGCAAGATCGTGATCCACGCCGAGCTTCCCCGGACCAGCAACGGCAAGATCGATCGCCTCGCCCTGGCCGCGAATTAGGCGGCTATGAGGCCGGGTCCTCGAGCTCGGCGCGCAGCTTCCTGAGCGCCCGGTACACCCGCCCCTCCATCGTGGTGAGCGAGTTTCCCGTCAGCTCGGCGATCTCCGGCACGGTCAGATCGGCCCCGAAGCGGAGCGCCACCGCCTCCCGCTCCTCGGCGCTCAGGGCCCCGAGCACCCGGCCGACCACGTCGCGGTCCTCGACCCGGCCGAGACTACGGTCGAACCCGTCGGCTCCGCGCTCGAACTGGATCCGCTCGGTGGCCCCCCGCTCGACCTTGCCGCGGCGTGCGTGATCGCGCAGCAGGTTGAGGGCGATCGAGTAGAGCCACGTCTTCTCGCTGCCGCGACGGCGGTCGAAGGTGCGCCGCTTGCGGAGCACACGCTCGAAGGTGTCGGCCAGCAGGTCTTCGGCGAGGGCACGATCGCCGGTTCGCAGGGAAAGGAAAGAGAGCAGGGCGGTGGCATGCTCCTCGTAGAGACGCTCGAAGTCCTCGTCGCGCAGGGCACCGTCGCCGGCGCAGCGCTCCAATCAACCTGCCGCCGGCTCCCCGGGACACGCTTCCCCCCATCGCAAGGCTGTCGGATTCCCTGCTCACCCCCACGCAAAAGCGTACCGCCTCGCGGCGGCCGCGGGCGCAATACGCTATCCAGCCGCGGCGACCAGGCCCTCGATCCGGGCCAGCTCGGCCTCGACGTCGGCGACGATGCCCTCGATGCCCTCGCGGGCCTTCGCGGAGCTCTTGTCGACGTTGGTCAGCGCCAGGCGCACGCCCTGGGCGCGCTTGAGCGCGGACCGAGCAGCCTCGGCGGCGTCCCGGACCCCCGCCGCGTCGACCTCGAGCGAGCGGTCTCGCGCCGTCAGCACGCGCAGCCGCGCGTAGCGGTACGCGAGGTCCAGCCCCAGCTCGTCCGGCAGCTCGGAGTCGACCGCGACGATCATCTTGTTGCCCTCGTACTCGACGAGCTGCTCCCGCCTGGCGGGGATGCTCTCCTCGCCCGCGACGACCAGGACGGCGAAGTCGGCGTCGCGCTCGGCCATCGCCCCGTTCAGCTCCTCCCAGGCCCTGTTCCGGGAGAGTTGATCGTCCTTGGCCTCGAACACGATCCGGCCCAGGGGCTTGCTGTCGGCAGCGCCGAGCTCGACCACCGTGTCGCCCTTCTTCGAGCCGCCCTCGCCGCGCTCGTCGCCGACGTGGTGGGCGCAATCGCCGCGCGCCTGCGCGATCCGCTCGATCGCCGCGTGCGCGCGCTCCTCGAAGCTGCGCCCCTTGCGGGTTCCCGCGTCCTCGGCCTCGGTGAGCGCCCGCTTGGCCGCGGCCTCGGCGGTGAGCTGCACGACGCTCGTCTCCACGCGCTGCAGCGCCTCGGCGACCGCCTGCACGCGCCCCTCCTGGCGGCGCGTGGACTCGGCCACGGCCTGGGAGATGGCTCGCTTGGCGTCGGCAAATGGGTTGGCCGCGTCGTCGGAGGCGAAGTGGCGGACCAGCGTTTGGAGGCGCTCCTCGACCAGCTTGGAGACCTGCTCCTTGATCTGATGCTGCACGGCCGTGGAGCGGTCGGCGCCGAAGTGGGCCGCGATCTGCTCGGCGAGCCCGTCCTCGAACTCGCCGAAGGCGCGCGCCAGCGAGCCGCCTTCAGCCGAGAAGGCGCGCTCGAATTGACGCTGGATCTCCTCCACGACGCCGCGCGACTGCTCGATCAGCTGGCTCCGGGCCTCGCCCGAGGCGCGCTCGAACTCCGCCCGCACGAAGTCGACCTCCGCGCCCACGTCCTCGCGGTCGAGCACGCGCGCGCCGATCTCGATCGCGTCGGAGACCGTGCGGGCCGGCTGCTGGCCGATCTCGGCGCGCTCGCGGACGATTCGCGCCGCGCGCTCGTCGCTGACCGTGAGCCGCTCGATCACCAGCCGGTCGTCGAGCGCGCGCACGACGCCGTCACCGGCGGCCGGCGCCCCGTCGAGGGGTAGCTGTGGCTTCTCCGAAGCTTCCATGAGGACTCACGAAAGTAGTCGCCGGACCGGACGGGAAGCTGACGTACACACACCGCCGCCTCCTCGGCTTCGCCTCCGGGGGCGGCGGGTTAGGGCGCCATCCGGGTGGACCCGGGCATCTCGTCTGCACCGCGACTTCGTCGCTAGCGCCAACGATAGGATGGCCACCGTCGTGGCTGTAGATGTATCTGAGGTTTCGAAGCTGGACGTCGAGCCGGGCGAGCTGCCCGAGACGATGGCCGCCTGGGTGATCAGGGCCGAGCGCGAGGGAGAGCCCAAGGACGCCTTCAAGCTGGAGCAGGTCGAGCTGCCGGAGCCGGGCGCTTTCGAGGTGATCGTGCGGGTGATGGCGGCCGGGGTCAACTTCAACAACGTCTGGGCGTCGCTCGGCAAGCCCGTCTCCGTGTTCAACTACGGCGACCACCCCGAGTGGGGCCATCACATCGGCGGCTCGGACGCTTCCGGCGTCGTCTGGAAGGTCGGCCCGGGCGTCACCAAGTGGGAGCCAGGTGACGAGGTGGTGATCCACTGCAACCAGGCCTCCTACGAGGACGTCGAGGTGCACGGCCTCGACCCCTTGGCCGCCCCCAGCCAGCAGATCTGGGGGTACGAGACCACCTGGGGATCGTTCGCCCAGTTCACCAAGGTCCAGGCCCAGCAGCTCCTGCCGAAGCCCGACAACCTCTCCTGGGTCGATTCCTCCGCCTACGGCCTCACCTACTTCACCGCCTACCGGATGCTGCTCGACCGCTGCCGGCTCCAGGCAGGCCACAACGTGCTGATCTGGGGCGCCGCCGGCGGCCTCGGCGTGTTCGCCACCCAGCTCTGCGCCGCGTCGGGGGCGAACGCGGTGGGCGTCGTCTCCTCAGACGAGAAGGGGGAGCTGGTCAAGAAGCTGGGAGCCGTCGACTACATCAACCGCGGCGAGTTCGCGGGCATGATGCGAAAGGGGGGCGAGTCGCCCGAAGAGGAGAAGGAGCGCTTCAAGGCCTCTCGGGGGTTCGCGAAGCGCGTCAAGGAGATCCTCGGCGATGCCCCGGACATCGTCTTCGAGCACGTCGGTCAGGCGACCTTCCCCACCTCGGTGCTGGTGGTGAAGCCGTTCGGCAAGGTGGTGATCTGCGGCGCGACCTCGGGCTACAACCTGGATTTCGACGTCCGCTACCTGTGGATGCGCCAAAAGGAGATCCTCGGCTCCCACTTCGCCAACGCCTACGAGTGCATGCGCGCCAACCAGCTGATGGCCGAGGGCAAGATCCGGCCGGTGCTCTGGCAGGCGATGGGCTTCGAGGGCGTCCCGGAGGCACACCAGCTTTTGCACGAGAACAGGCACCTCGGCAAGATCTCGATCATGGTCGGCGCCACGGACGAGGACGAGGGCAAGCACGCCGAGGGACCTGGTGCGATCCGCGCCGAGGTTGGCACCTAGTGGGCCGCCGGGAAACGACCCATTAGCCGATCCGGGTGCCCGACCTCAACTACATCGAGTGGCACCTCCATCCCTTCCGGGCCGAACGATGGTTGGAGATCTGGAGGCCGGCCCTGGACCGCGCGCTGGCCTTCGGCGCCCGGTCGTGCCACCTGACCCGTGACGTCGACGACCCGCTCCACTTCCGCCAAGTCACGGTTTGGGACGACCATGCCGACTTCGAGCGCTACTGGTACTCGGATGAGATCGCGGCCCTTCGCGAGGCCGCCCTCAACTACTACAACAAGCCGCTCCTGACGAGCTGGCACACCCTGATCGTCGACGCATCGGGCGTCGAGGCCGGCTCGAACTAGAGCGTTCGTCCGCTCAGGCCGCGATGGCCTTGGCGCTCTGGCCGGCGAACCGCTCACCGACCTCGCGCAGGATCTCCACCATCGCCTCGGTCGCCCGCGAGCGGGCGCCCTCGGCCCGCGTCGCTGCCCACACCTGCCGCTTGGGAGCCTCGGGAACGGTCGGGCGGACCACCAAGTCGGGCCGCAGGGTGGGCAGCGCCAGGTCCGGCAGCAGCGTGAAGCCGAGCCCGGCGGCGACGTAGGCCTGCAGCACCTGGTACTCGTCGCTCTCGAACCCGATCCCCGGTTCGAAGCCCGCCTGGCGGCACGCCTGCTTGACCACGTCGCCGCAGGAGCTCGGGCACACCCCGCACAGCCACGCCTCGTCGGCGAGGTCGGCGAGGCGCACGACCTCGGCGTCGGCCAGCGCATGGTCACGGGGAAGCGCCAGGTACATCGACTCGGTCAACAGCAATGCGCGCTCCACGTCGCGCTCGTCGTCCTGGGAAGGGAGCATCGGGTAGTCGAAGACGATCGCCAGGTCGACCTCCGCGGCGCGCAGCTTCGGCACCGACTGCTCGGGCTCCGCCTCGGTGACGCTCAGGCGCACGCTCGGATGCCGGGCCCCGAACTCGGTCAGCCCCTCGGTGAGCAGGGTGGCGCTCGCGCTCGGGAAGCTCGCCAGCCGAAGCTCGCCCGCCTCGAGGCCGGCGATCGCCTTCAGCTCGTGCTCGGCCTCCTCGAGCCGCGCCAGGGCCGCCTCTGCGTGGCGGACCAGCATCCGCCCGGCGTCGTTCAGCTTCGGACCCTTGCGGGTCCGCTCGAGCAGCGGCATCCCGACCTCCTTCTCGAGCGTCGCCACCTGCTGGCTGACCGCCGACTGCGACAGGTAGAGCGCCTCCGCGGCGCCCGAGAACGAGCCCTGGCGGGCCACCTCGGCGAGGACCCTGAGCCGCTTCAGATCCAGCATAAGGTCACCTTATCAAGTTGAGAAGCACTTCCTGTTGCGCTTATCCAGTAGGCACGGCAAGCTTCCGACATCACGAAACGGGGAGCGTTTCCCAAGCGACGGCTCAGCGATGAACGAGAGCAACCACTCCCCACGCCTCATCCATACCGACGGAATCAGCATCCGCCGCCTCGGGGACGGCGACCGCGCGGACGTTGAGCGCCTGGCGCAGCTCGACTCCCGCCACCCGCCAGAGGGGGCGCTGCTCGGGGTCGCGGTCGAGGGGCGCCTCGTAGCCGCGATCTCCCTGGCCACCGGCGAGTCGATCGCGGACCCGTTCAGCCGCACGGGCGAGCTGCGGGCGCTGCTCGAGCTTCGAGCGGCCCAGCTGCGAGGCCGCGAGAACGGCCGCCGGCGCCCCTTCCACCTGCCCCGGACCAAGGCCCGGGCGGTGGTCAGTGTTGCTCGAGCGGCGCCATCGTGAGCCCGGCGTCCTGGAGCTGCTCCCAGTAGTGCTCGGCCGGCTCCTTCGGTCCCCTCCAGACGATCGCCCGGCCGCTCGAGTGGATCTGGTCGGCGAACCGGTGGCCCTCGTCGACCGTCACCCCGGGGATCACCCGGGCGAGCGTCTTGGCGACGTGGTCGAAGGTGTTGTGGTCGTCGTTGAGCACGACCACCAGCCAGTTGCCACCGAGCCCCGACCCGGGCCCCCCGGTGCGGGGCCGCTCGAGCGTCTCAGTACTCATGCAGCAGTTCGTTCCCTCTCCCTAGCGGCCTCCCCGAGGATAACCCGCCCCAGGGCAGCTAAGGATTCGGGACCTGGAGCCTGAGGTTGTCGAAGGTCGCGACGATCCGCTTGTGAGAGCGCCTGGTGCTTCCCACGCCCACCTCCAGCCTGCGCCCACCCACCTGACCCGGGTTGGAGTCCGTCACCTCGGCCAGTTGCGTCCCGTTCACCGTTGCCGTGACCCGGTTGCCGACCGCCCTCAGGCGCACGACGTTCGGCTTGCCAACTCCCTCGATCGCGCGGCTCCGACCCTGGGCCGGAAAGCCGCTTCCGCTGTCCGACGGAGAGCGGCGGAGCTGGAACCTGTGCCTTTGGGGGAAGACGCGGAGCTCATACCCGGAGTTCTTGCCGGAGCGCACTGCGACCGTCACGTACGAGCTTTTTCTGAGGCCCTTCGGCGTGGCCTTGAGCAGCGTTTCCTTCGCCCGGAAGGCGTGGTCCGGGCCGTCGGTGTCTCCCTCGACCGGCGGCCGGTAGCCACAGGTGCCACCTCCCTTGTTGCGCCGTACGCGAACCCTCTTCGCCTTCTCCCTCCACTTCTTGTCACAGTGCCTGCCGCTCGAATGGCGGAGCTCCTTTCCCTCGGACTTGCTCGAGAAGTTGTTCTTGTAAACCGAGACCGCGCCCAGCACGACTGCGGGCGCGAGGCCGAGGACGAGGGCCGCCACCAGCAGGGCGACGGTCGATTTCGTGCGGCGACGAGGGTCCATTCGAGTCCCGTGCAGGGTAGCCAAGTGGCCCGACCGCTGAGCGGTTGGCTCAGGGCTCGAAGGTGGCAGAGAAGCACGCGAAGCAGCCCGACTCCTCCAGCCACTCCTCCATCAGCCCGGCCCGATCAAGCCACCGGGACAGATCGGAGACCGTGCCGCCGGGGCCGAAGCCGCCGACGCCCGGCCGGACCAGCATTCGCTGGCGCATTCTGGGTCCGCGGGCGATCATGCTGCCCTCCAGGCGTCCACCTGGCCGAAGGCAGCGAGCCGCCTCCCGCACCGCGGCTTCGGGGTCCGGGAAGCAGTGGAGGCCAAAGTGGGAGAGGAAGAGGTCCGCCGCCCCGGACTCGAGGGGGATCGCCGTCGCGTCGGCCCGCACGAACTCGATCCCGTCGAGGCCCCGCCTCGCCGCCGTGGCCTGGGCCCGGGCAAGCATGCTCTGCGACAGATCCACCGCCACGTAGCGCACGGCTTGCTCGGGCGCCAGCCCGCGAAAGGCGACGCCCGCGCCGCAGGGCGCGTCCACGACCAGGCCGCCCGCGGGCACTGCGGCAATTCGCCGCATGCTCTCGTAGTACGGACGGACGTCAGCTCCCCAAACGGCTCGGCCGATCACCCGGCTGACCGCCTCGTGCTCCATGTAGAAGGCGTAGAGGCCGCCGAACCGGCCGTCGAAGAGGTCCAGGTTTCGCTGGCGAGCGCTCTGCGTCTCGGCGAGAGCGGCTGCGGACCTTCCAGGCCATTGCCTCCTTGAACTTACAATTCCGCCCATGAGCGAACATCGCCTCCCGGAGCCCGACCGGCCCTGGGTGATGCGGACCTACGCGGGGCACTCCGACGCGCGGCGCTCGAACGAGCTCTACCGGCGAAACCTGGCCAAGGGCCAGACCGGCCTCTCGGTCGCCTTCGACCTCCCCACCCAGACCGGGCTACGACCCCGATCACCCGCTGGCCCGGGGCGAGGTCGGCAAGGTCGGCGTCTCGATCGTCAACAAGGGCGACATGCACACGCTGCTCGACGGCATCCCGCTCGACGAGATGAACACCTCGATGACGATCAACGCCACCGCCGCCTGGCTGCTCGCCCTCTACGTCACGGTCGCCGAGGAGAACGGGATCGAGCGCTCGAAGCTCACGGGCACGACCCAGAACGACATCATCAAGGAGTACCTCTCGCGCGGCACCTACGCGTTCCCGCCCGAGCCCTCCATGCGGCTGATCGCCGACACGGTGGCGTTCACGGTCAACGAGGCGCCGAGCTGGAACCCCATCAACGTCTGCAGCTACCACCTCCAGGAGGCGGGGGCGACGCCGGTGCAGGAGATCGCCTACGCGCTGTCCACGGCGATCGCGGTGCTGGACGAGACGAAGCGCCGCGGCCAGGTCTCCGAGAGCGACTTCCCGCGCGTCTTCGGCCGGATCTCGTTCTTCGTCAACGCCGGGGTGCGGTTCGATCGAGGAGCACGCGAAGCTCCGCGCCATGGGGCGCCTGTGGGAGGAGATCGGCCGTCGGCGCTACGGCGTCACCGAGCCGAAGTACCTGCGGCTGCGCTACGGGGTGCAGGTCAACTCGCTCGGCCTCACCGAGTCGCAGCCCGAGAACAACGTGCCGCGGATAGTGCTCGAGGCGCTCGCCGTCACTCTGGGCCGCGACGCTCGCGCCCGGGCAATCCAACTCCCCGCCTGGAACGAGGCGCTCGGGTTGCCGCGGCCGTGGGACCAGCAGTGGAGCCTGCGGATCCAGCAGATCCTGGCCAACGAGACCGACCTGCTCGACTATCCGGACATCTTCGAGGGGTCCGTGGTGATGGGCGACTTGGTCTCCGAGCTGGCCGAGGGCGCGCGCCAGGAGATGGAGATCGTGGAGGAGCACGGCGGTGCTGTCGATGCGGTGCCGTACATGAAGGCGAGGCTGGTCGAGTCCCACCGCGACCGGGTGGCCAGGATCGAGCGCGGCGAGATCAAGGTGGTGGGCCAGAACTGCTTCACCGAGACGGAGGACTCGCCGCTGACGGCTGGGGCCGACGGGGGCATCCTGACGCCCGACCCGGAGGTCGAGCGCGAACGCGTGGAGGCGCTAGAGCGCTGGAAGGCCGAGCGCGACCAGGCCGCCGTCGATCGGGCCCTGGCGCGGCTCGCCGAGGTCGCCCGCGACGAGTCGGCGAACATCATGCCGGCGACGGTCGAGGCGGCGAAGGTGGGCGCCACGACGGGCGAGTGGGCGGGGGCCCTGCGCGACGTCTTCGGCGACTACCGAGCGCCAACCGGGGTCGCTGCCGCAGCCGAGAGCGGCGATGGCGACCTTCTCGCCGCCGCTCGGGCGCGCGTCGACGAAGTCTCCGAACGGTTGGGCCGCCGGCTGCGCATCCTGGTCGGCAAACCGGGCCTGGACGGGCACTCCAACGGCGCGGAGCAGATCGCCGTCCGCGCCCGCGACGTCGGCATGGAGGTGATCTACCAGGGAATCCGCCTGACGCCCGAGCAGATCGCGGCCTCGGCGCGCGACGAGGACGTCGACGTGGTCGGCCTCTCGATCCTGTCCGGCTCCCACCGCGAGCTGATCCCCGAGACCATGCGGCTCCTGCGCGAGCAGGGGCTCGACGTACCGGTGGTGGTCGGCGGGATCATCCCCGCCGCCGACGCCGAGGCGCTGCTCGACGCCGGCGTGGCCCGGGTCTATACGCCCAAGGACTTCGACCTGAACCGGATCATGGGCGAGATCGCGCGAGCTCGTAAGCGAGCGGGCCGAAGCGGCGACGTCCCAGCCCGCCTGATCCGTGCCGGAGCCGCCGCGAACCCGGTACGCGCTCAGCGGAGACGCGCACATCGCCTACCAGGTCTTCGGCGAGGGCGATTTCGATCTGGTCTTCGTCCCGGGCTTCGTCTCGAACATCGAGCACTACTGGGAGATGCCGCGAGTTCCGGACCTGCTCGAGCGCCTCGGCTCCTTCGCTCGAGTGGTGATCTTCGACAAGCGGGGGACCGGGCTTTCCGACCCGGTGGCGGGCCCGCCGCCGCTGGAGCAGCGCATGGACGACATGCAGGCGGTGATGGACGCCGTCGGCGTGGAGCGCGCGGCGCTGTTCGGGGTTTCGGAGGGAGGCCCGGCGAGCGTGCTGTTCGCGGCGACCTACCCCGAGCGCACCTCGGCGCTGGTGCTGTACGGGTCGACCCCGCGCTTCCGCACCGACTCCGACATCTCGTGGGGGGCGACCGACGAGCAGGTCGACTTGATGCTCGCCGAAACCTCACGAACGTGGGGCGACGGCGCGCTTGTGCAGCTCTTCGCGCCCGCCGCCGCCGCCAACGACCCAGGGATGATCGAGGTCTGGGGCAGGTTCCAGCGGGCTAGCGCCAGCCCCGCGATGGCCCGAGCTGTGGTCGCGGCACTGTTCGAAATCGACGTCAGAGGCGTCCTGCCCTCGATCGGCGTCCCGACCCTGATCCTGCACCGCACCGGCGACCTGATCGCTCCTGTCGAGGGCGCGCGCCTGATGGCCGAGAAAATTCCGGACGCCCGCCTGGTCGAGTTCGAGGGCAGCGACCACGTCCCGTTCACCGGCGATTTCGGTCCGGTCCTGGACGAGATGGAGGAGTTCCTGACCGGCACGCGCCAGGCCCGGCCGCTGGATCGCGTCCTGGCCACCGTGATGTTCACCGACATCGTCGACTCGACCCGGCGGGCCGCCGACGCGGGCGACCGGCGCTGGCGGGAGCTGATCGAACGTCACGACGAACTCACCCGCCGCCAGCTCGACCGCTTCCGCGGTCAGGAAGTCAAGACGTTGGGGGACGGCTTCCTCGCCACCTTCGACGGGCCGGCGCGCGCGATCGAGTGCGCGTGCGCGATCCGCGACGGCGTCGGCGCCCACGGCTTGGAGGTGCGCGCCGGGCTCCACACCGGCGAGTGCGAGCTCTTCGGCGACGACGTCCGTGGGATGGCCGTGAACATCGGCGCCCGCGTAGGAGCGCTCGCGGAGGCAAACGAGGTGCTGGTCTCCAGCACCGTGAAGGACCTCGTCGTCGGCGCGGACCTCCGGTTCACCGAGCGCGGCGAGCACGAGCTGAAGGGCGTCCCGGGCAAATGGCACCTGTACGCGGCCGGCGCCGCGTAGCGCGATGCCCGGCGAGCTACGCTGAATGAGCATGAACGACGGCTTCTCCGGCGACCAGAGTGCTTGGCTTCGCTGCTACCGCTGCTGGTCACAGCGGCTCGAGGCCCAGGTCCATTACGACGCGATCCTCAAGGTCGACCCCGAGAGCGGCGAGGCGGCCGACCGGGTCGAGGAGATTCAGGAGGCCGTGGTCCAGTGCATGGACTGCATGCACGACCAACCCCACCTGACGGTCGAGGACGCGCGAGTCGTCCCGCTCGAGGACCGGTGGGAGCGCATGGTCGCGGGCAGGCCGTTCGTCGCCTCGTGCACGGTGACCGTGGACCAGGACCAGATCGAGACCTGCTCCGGCCCCGAAGCGGCCGACAGCCTCACCTTCGGCTCGCTGGGCGAGTCGGGCACGCGAGAGTTCTTCACCCACGTTCGCTTCCACAAGCACGACTCCGACCGGATCGTGGTTCACCTCCTGGTCGAGCTCTACGCGCGCACCGAGGAGGAGGCCATCGAGGTGCTCGAGGGCTCGGCCCGCGGGACGCTCGAGATCACGTCGCTGGCGGAGGAGTCGCGCCCGCCCGCGCACGCCGCCGACGAGGCGCACTAGCGCCGCCCCAATACCTCGCCAACCGGCGGTGGCGGTGGGCGAAAAGGCGGGCGACGATCGCGGCCGCGAGCCTGGCAGACCCGGGAATGACGGCGAGCGGGCGGCGGAGCTGGAAGGCGAGCCGGTCTGTGACCTCGCAACCCTCCCCCGCCGGCCTCACCGTTCGCTCGTGCTCCCAGGAGCTCATGCTCAGCATCGTCGAGCGCTCCAGGAAGCGGAAGCCCGGGCCCCGCTCGGCAAGCCCGAGGTCGTCGTAGTCGACCGGCACCAGCCCGAAGAGCAGGATCCAACTGCGCCCCAGGCGCTCGCCGAGCGGGGCCTCGGCGATGCTCATGCCGCGCAGCGAGGGGGGCATCGTCATCCGCAACAGGGGCCGGAGCTCGTCGTTGATGCCCTCGGGCGTCACCGCTCGCGCCCAGACGGCCTCCGCGGCGGCGGGGAGGGTCGAGGCCTGGACGACGGTCTGCTGCGCGCGGGCGATCGAGCGACGATATAAGTCCGCCCCCATGCCGGGCATCGGCGCCTTCATCTCCGCCGGGAAGTCGCTTGACTCGACGCTCGACCGGGTGCGCCGGGCCGACGGGCTCGGCTTCGATGCGGCCTACGCGACACAGATCGCGGGCCGCGACGCGCTGAGCCTGCTGATGGCGTACTCCTCGGTCAGCGAGCGGATCCGGCTCGGCACCGGGGTGGTGCCGATCTTCGCCCGCACGCCGGTGGCGATGGCGCAGGCGGCGGCGACCATCGACGAGCACTCGGGCGGCCGCATGGTCCTTGGGCCTGGGTGTCTCCCACCAGGTCACGGTCGAGCACTGGTACGGCGCCAAGATCGACCAAGCCGGTGACCCAGATGCGCGAGTACGTGGGCATCGTGCGCGCGATCCTGCGAGGCGAGGCGCCGCCGCAGGGCGAGTTCTTCAACACCAGTTTTCAGTTCATGGGCATTGAGGCGCGAGCCCGAGCTGCCGATCTACGTCGCCGCGCTGTCGCCCAACATGCTCCGCCTCGCCGGCGAGATCGGGGACGGGGTGATGCTCTGGCTGTGCGATCCGGCGTACATCCGCGATGTCGTTGTCCCTGAGGTGACGGCGGGTCGCGAGCGGGTGGGCAAGCCGCTCGACGGCTTCGACGTCGTGGCGGCGGTGCCTGTGGCGCTCACCGACGACCCGGACGCAGCCCGCGCCACCATGCGCCAGGACCTGGTCACCTACGCCTCCCTCCCCTTCTACCGCGCGATGCTGGAGCGTTCCGGCTTCGGAGCCGAGATCGCGGCCTTCGACGAGGGGATGCAGGCCGGCGAGGTCGAACGTGCCAAGGCCGGGCTGTCGGACCGGATGCTCGGCGCGCTCGCCGGCATCGGGCCGGCGGAGGAGGTCAGGGCCGCGGTGGAGCGTTACCTGGAGGCCGGCGCGATCTCGCCGTGCGTCGGCGGGGTGCCCGGGACCGATTTCGACGGAGCGCTCGAGGCGGTCGCCGAGCTGATCCCCAGCTAGCGAACGGCGTCCACGATCGCGGGGTCGAGGCCATCCAGCGCCTCGAGCCGCGCGACCCGCTCGCGCTTCAGCTCGGGAACCAGCGCGGCGTACTCGTAGACGCGCTCGGTGCGCGCGTAGAGGAAGCGGGGGATGAGCAGGAACCGGTCGCGGCCGTCGATGCCGGGTACCTCGGCGGCCACCCGGTAGCCGAAGTCGGGATCGCGCTCCCACTCGACGGTGCCAGCGAGGACCCCATTGAGGATCGCCGCCACATGCTCGTCTTTGACCTCGAGCGAGTCCGCCGGGTCGGTACCGCCAACGCGACCCATTTTGAGCAGATACGAATCGACGTGGCTGGCTCGAAGTCGCTCCAGGAAACGGTTGGCGTGGGCCGCCCGAGCGACCACCGTCGCCCACCCGCCCACGGTCAGGTGGGCGACCGCCTGCGCCGGCTCGAGCTCAGCGACTGCGGGCAGGATGCCGTCGTCGCGGCTCAGCACCGCAACGAAGCGAGCGCCGGCCAGCTTTGCGTCGCCGGCCTCGGCGAGCGAGCTGATCGGCGTGCCGCCGCGGTCGCGGACTAGCTCATCCCACAGAGGCGTCCTCGATCGCTTCGGGGCTCCGCGGCACCAGGACCGCGCGCTTGAACTCCGCGACCAGCGTCCCGTCCTGCTTGTAGACGCGCGTGTGGACCTTGACGACGCCCGCGGTCGGGCTTCGACTGCGACGGGCGCACCTCGAGCACCTCGGACTCGCAGTAGAGCGTGTCGCCGTGGAAGACCGGGTTGGGATGGCGAGAGCTCCTCGGTGGCGAGGTTGGCGATCGCCTTGCCGGAGACGTCGGAGACCGTCATCCCCACCGCCAGCGAGTAGACGAACGGGCCGACGACGACGTTGCGCCCTTGCTGCGACTGCGACGCGTACACGTCGTTGACGTGCAGCGGGTGGTGGTTCATCGTGATCAGGCAGAAGAGGTGGTCGTCGGCCTCGGTCACCGTCTTCGCCGGCCAGTGCTTGTAGACGGCGCCGACCTCGAACTCCTCCAGGTAGCGCCCGTAGCGGTGGGCGCCCGACGCCTCGCGGCCGGCCTGGTCGGTGATCAGCTCGTGGGTCTCGGTGTCGCTCATGCTCCGATCCTAGTGGGCCGCTAATGCGCCTTCTTCACCCGCGTGCGCGCCATGTGTCGCTCGATCACCTGGCCGATGAGCTTGAGGACGTTGGGGTCGCCCGTTGCCTTGATCTCGCCGTGCTCGTAGGCATCTCGCCAATGCCCGATCTTGCCGTCGGCGACCAGCTTGTTGAAGTGGGAGCGGGAAATCGAGACCTGAACTCGCGCATCCTGAGGCTCGGCCTTGCTGATCTCCGGCCCGGGCACCCGGACACGGAACACCTGGACGTCGCCGCGCCCGCGCAGCTCGAGCCGGAAGACGAGCTTCAGCTTTGCCAGCGCCGGAACCTCGACGGTGATCTTCCGGTACGCGATCGAGATCAGCTCGCGAGCGCCCTGCGCCATCAAATCTTGTGTCGCTCGAGCAGCTTCTTACCGATCACCATCTTCTGGATCTCGGACGTCCCTTCGCCGATCAGCAGCAGCGGCGCGTCGCGATAGATGCGCTCGATCTCGTATTCCTTCGAGTATCCGTAGCCGCCGTGGATGCGCAACGACTCCTCCGCGTTGGAGTGCGCCGCCTCCGAGGCGAACAGCTTCGCCATTCCGGCCTCCAGATCGGAGCGCTCGCCGGCGTCCTTGAGCCGCGCCGCCTTGAGCGTCAGCAGGCGTGCCGCCTCAACCCGCGTCGCCATCTCCGCGAGCTTGAAGGTGATCGCCTGGTGCTGGGCGATCGGCTTGCCAAAGGTCTTGCGCTCCTGGCTGTAGCGCAGCGCCAGCTCGAGCGCGCGCTGAGCGACGCCCACTCCGCGAGCGGCGACGTTCACCCGGCCGACCTCGAGCGCGTCCATCATCTGGCGAAATCCCTCGCCGAGCCCGTCCGGACCGCCCAGCACGCGATCCTCGGTGACCTTGAAGCCGTCGAAGACCAGCTCGGTTGACTCCACGCCCTTGTAGCCCATCTTCTTGATCTTCGGCGGAATCGTCAGGCCCGGGACCTCCTCGGCGCCCGGCTCCTTCTCGCAGATGAAGCAGGTCATGCCCCGGTACGGGGGGTCGGCCTTGGGATCGGTCTTGACGAGCACGAACACCAACCCCGAGAGCAGGCCGTTGGTGACCCACATCTTCTGGCCGTTCAGCTCCCAGTGGCCGTCCTCCGTCTTGGTCGCGGTCGACTTGATTCCCTGCACGTCGGAGCCGACCTCCGGCTCGGAGAGCGAGAAGGCGGCGCGGATCTCACCGGTCGCCATCTTCGGCAGGAAGCTGTCCTTCTGCTCCTCGGTGCCGAACTTCATCAGCAGGTAGGAGCCGATGAAGTGGGTGTTGACGACCCCGGAGATCGAGATCCAGCCGCGCGACAGCTCCTCCACGATCATCGCGTAGGTGGTCAGGTCCAGGCCCATACCGCCGTACTCCTCGGGGATCGTGACCCCGAACAGGCCGAGCTCCTTCATCTGCTCGACGATCGGCTCGGGGAACTTGTCCTCGTGGTCGTACTCCTCCGCGACCGGGAGGATCTCGTTGTCGGCGAACTGGCGCACCATCTCGGTGATCGCCCGCTGCTCGTCGGTCTTCTGCGTGTGGGTGTCGGCGGCTACGGCCATGGCTCGTGGTTCTGCGCGGGGTGGCACCGGCGGATGCCTGCCGGCCGGCGGGGGCGAAGGATACCCGCGACGTCATCTCGCAAGCTCGGGGATACTGACATTCGATGGGCTCCGCGCTCGAGACCCTGGCTCCGGTGCTCGCCGCGTTTCCGACCGCCGAGGCGCCGCTGACCCCCGAAGATGTGGCGGGGACCGGGCCGCTGGCCTCGGCTGTACGGCGCGTCGCCGCTCCCGATCTGGTCACGGTGATGATCGGGCCAGACCAGTCGTTTCGAGAGGAGTTCCGGGGCGTGGACGGCTTGATCGAGGCTTGGACGGGGTGGCTCAGCCCGTACGAGAGCTTCCGACTGGAGGTCGAGAACCTGATCGAGTCCGACGACGTTCTGGTGGCCTGCGTGCGTCAATTCGCCACGCCGGTGGGAGGCGGGCTTGAGCTGGACGCTGCAGGCGCCGCGGTCTGGTGGGTGCGCGAGGGTCGCCTGGTCCGGGTCGAGTTCAACCTCAATCGCGAGGCGGCGCTGCGCTCGGCGGGGCTCGACCCTCAGAGCTCCCAGTCGTAGCCGTAGGAGCGGCCGCTCGGCTCGTCGAGTGAGCGATCGGCCGTGGTATCTCCGGTGAACTCCTCACTCGACGGTTCTCGACGCACCCAATAGGCTTGAGTGACC
>CAVUPJ010000011.1:0-93603 GCA_963743455.1 uncultured Actinomycetes bacterium
TCACGCTCTTCGGAAACCTGGGGATTCCCTCCGCGCTCACCTACTCCATCGCCCGCGACCCCTCGGCATCGAGGACACTCGCGCGCCTGGGCCTGTCGCTTCGCGATTCCGCAGGCACTGCTCCTGACCGCGTTCCAGGCCCTCTGGCTGCTGTTGATCCTGCACGGAGACCCCGACGAGGTCCGCGACGGCCGGATGGCTGACGCTCGGGCTCGTCCCGGCGATGCTCGCTCAGCAATACGGCCTCGGACTGCTGCAGGGCCATCTCAGGCTGCGGCTCTTCAACGGGTTGCGCCTCTTGCCCTGGCTGCTCTACGCGCTTGGCGTCGGCGCGCTCTTCGCCGTGGGAGAGGACGCGATCGTGCCGGTCATCGGCGTGCTCTTGGCCGCGTACTCGATCAGCGGCAGCACCTGTCTGTCAGCGGGCTGCGATTCTCGCGGGGGAGGGCACTCCCTCGGTCGACCGGCGGTTTCTCGTCTCCTTCGGGCTGCGCGGCCTGCTGTCCAGCTTCTCGGCCGTCGACGTGCTTCGGCCCGACCAGGTGGTGCTGGCGCTGTTCCTCGCGCCCGCGGACTTGGGGCTGTACGTCGTCGGCCTGGCGTTTACGAACCTGCCGTACTTCATCGCCAAGAGCGTCGGCTTGATCACCTTCCCCTGGGTCGCCTCGCGATCAGAGCAGGCCGATGCGCGCCGGACGATGTGGTCCCTCTTCTGGCTGACCACCGGGATCGCGGTCGTCCTCGTCGCCGGCCTGTGCGCGACGGCGCACTGGCTGGTCCCGTTCTTCTTCGGGGGCGACTTCTCCGACGCCGTCACGGTTACCTACATAGTGCTGCCGGGGATGATCTTCCTGAGCGCGCGACGGGTGCTGTCCGAGGGGCTCAAGGGCCGTGGCTACCCGCTCGCCGGGACGCTCGGCGAGCTCCTCGCGCTGGCCTGGGTCGCCGATCGCGCTTGCGGTGTTCGTTCCCCTCTGGGGGATCAATGGCGCGGCCGTCGCCCTCGCCAGCTCCTACGTCGTGAGCCTGCTGTTGCTGCTGGCTCCTGGCCGGCTCGACACGGCGAGCTGGAGTCGGCGGGCGCGTCGCTCCGGTCGCCTGCCTCGCGACCTGATCGGGACCGTCCGCGGGTCCGGCGCGCCCCGCCGAGGTCGTCCTTCCAAGAGACCGACCGCCCGGCCCGCGTACCCTAGGGGAGCCGTTGCGATCCCGTGGCAGCCATCGCGATTCTCGCGCTGGTCACTGGTCGCGTCCTTGCACGGGATGCGGCACGGACGAGCGCAAGGGACGGCCCGCCGTTCGAGCCGAGCAACATCGACGATCCGGCAATCCCTCCTGATCACGAAGAGCGACATCGAGGAGGTTGGCCCGTCGACGCCTTACGCCGCCGTGCTTCGCTGGTGGCAGGCGCTCCAGCTCGCGGACGTGCAGGAAGGTGAGGCGAAGCTATACGGCGCGGACCCATCAGCGGCAGGGAAGGCGCAACGCCAGATCAAGCGCTTCCAGCCACGCTTCTCGCAACCCATCGACCCCGAGGTCAAGACGCACGGCAACCGAGCGACGGTGGACGTGACCGTGCGAACGGCGTAGGCGCAGTCGCGCGACGCCGAACGTCGTCAGGATAGTCGACTTTCCGGCCCGCTTCCCCCTGCTACGAAAGGCCGTCGGGTGGAGGCTTCTCGCCAGCTCGTACCGCAACTTCATCGAAGGCCCGGCCCTCTCACCCGCCTCCAGTCCGGCGGCTGACCCCTCGCCACTGCGGCCCCCAGGGCAGCGGCCTGCCGAGCAGCTCGGCCAGTCGCGCGACCTCCGGACGGTAGATCTCCGTCAGCAGCGCACGCGCCGCGGCGGTCCATCGGCGGCGGGCTCGCCTCGCTTCAGCAGAGCCCGCTCGCAGCCTGCTCCGCAGGGGTCGTGGAACCGTGGCCCGAACGACTCTGCGCACCCCGCCGCTGGCGAGAAGCGCCGCGCTGAGCATGTTCCGCGGCAGCGAGGCGGGGTTCATCCGCCGCGGCGCGACGCCGGCCGCCGGCGGCCCAACGCCCAGGAAGGAATGGATCGTCCGCGATCGTGCCCGCCTCGTGCCCGACGAAGTCCTCGAAGAACAGCACCTGGACCCGGGCGCCGAACCGGTCGAGGTACCTCTCCACCTGGTCCGCGTAGCGCCCACAGTCGATGTACAGGGACGAAACGCCCCATGCTCCCGGCCCGGACCGCTGCTCCTCGACGAGGGCCTCGAGGAAGGAGCGCCTGTCGATCCCCTCGCGAACGTCGTTCCAGTACTGCGAGTAGGCCCGGTCGACCGGGTCTCGCAGCACGATCAGGATCCTCGCCTCGGGGACGACGCGCTTGATCCGCTCGGCAGCTTGCCTGTCCCAAAGGTAGGAGGTGCTCGCCTCCCCCAGCAGCTCCTCGGTCGTGGCGCCCTCGAACAGCGCGAGGTACTCGTCCTCGTCGGTCACATGGGGAAAGAAGGCCTTCCGCTCAGGCGCCGGCTCGATCTGGGAGAAGAAGTGAGGCTCCTTCATCGGCGACATGTAGATCGCCGGGTGTCGGGCGAGCTCGTCGTACAGGGACGTGGTCCCGGCCTTCGCCGCGCCGACGAGGAACAGGTTGGGCCACCTGAGCCCGGTCTCGGCCGCCTGCGGGCCGCCATCACGGGATCGTGGTCTCGCGAGGTCGCACTGGTGCCGCCGGTCGCGTGCGACAGAGCACCGCCCCGAGGACGATGACCGCCAGGACCATGGCTACCTGCAAGGCCTGGAGCGTGAAGTTCGCCCGCATCCAGCTGATCATGAACGGCAGCAGCGCTGGCGTAGGCGACGATCGCGACCGTGCTGTCCCGATGGCGAAGGTAGTAGAGCCAGGCAACCTTCCAGAAGACGCCGAAGAGCAGCGCGAACAAGAACACCCCGACGAGGCCGCCGTCACGATAGGGCTCCCCGAAGGGCGAGAACGTGCTGCACTGGCCCTGGTAGCCGCAAGGGGTGCCTCCCCAGACCAGGGCGAGGATCTCCTGGTCGGCAGGCGCGGGCTTGCCCTCCCACAGCTGCCTGGGAATCAAGCGTGATGAACGGCCCCAGCAGGGTCGTCTTGCCGTAGGTGTAGTCGAGCTCGCTGGGCACGACGAGCATCTCGGTGGCCAGGGCGGGGGCCACGCTCGTGTCCTGGGTCTCGAACAGGTGCGTCCACGGCGTTCCACGGCAGCCACTGAAGCGGGTCGGCGTCCGTGGGTTGGGCGTGCGCGAGCCGCAGGTCCCGGACGACGGAGACAACCGTCAGGGCCACCAAGGCCGTGACGCAGAGGCTCAGCACCGAGGGACGGCCGGCCTCGCCTCAGGTAGTAGTAGACGGCAAGCGCCGCCACCATCACGACCACGTAGCGGCGCTGTCCCGCGGCAAAGTTGTAAACGAGAAACGCCAGGATCGAGGCGCAGCGCGGCCCAGCCGGCGATCCGTCCCGATGCGCGCCCCCCCGCCAACGCTCTGTCGAATGGACAGGAAGAACAGGGCCACGGGAATCATCAGCAGGATCGAGGCGAGGAAGTACTTGCTCGTGGCCGTGGGGCTCGCGAGCGAGGTGCTGGAGGCGACTCTCGCCTCCGGAAGAAGAAGTCCGCCGGGTCGCGCCAGCCGCGCGCGCTGACGAAGAAGATCAAGAAGGCGACCAAGGCGACCGCCAAGCACCAGCAGTCGACCAGATCAGCAGGCGGCGCGGCTCCAGCGTCGGGGGGCTGGGAAGCCGCGACGAGAGCGAGCTTGCCGGCGGGGTCAGGTAGCCGATCACGAAGCCGGTTCCCGCCAGCAGGCCGGCGACGATCATCTTGGTGAACGTCGGCGAGATCAGCCTCGCCGTGTAGATGAAGTTCTCGTGCCAAAGGTCCCAGGCCGGCCGAAAGACGAACAGGAGCAGGAACAGCAGCGCGAACCAGAGTCAGCGGCTCGAAGACGTCCAGCCTCCCTCGCAGCGCCAGAAACCCACACGGGAGCACCACGGAGGCGGCGGAGAGCACCACGAGCATCCATCGCCAATCGAGCCCGCCAGAGCGCCGCCGCCAGCCCAACCGCGAGCAATCCCGCCGCGAGGACGGCCGCGAACGGCAGAATCAACCTCTCCCTGCGCTGCGCCCCGCCACCTGGATCCGTGTCACCGAGCAAGGAACGGGGCGCGCGGGTTGAGCTGGCGGGCACGCTCCAGCGCCCGGCGGGCCGCGTCGACGTCGCCCGACTTGACCCCCAGCCGTGCACGCACGAACCAGAGCTGCCAGTTGTCGGGAGCGCGCTGGATCGCCTCGCCGAGATCTCGATCGGCGGCCTCGGAGGTCGCCGCCGAGCTCTTCGACGAGGGCGAGCTGAAGCCGGGGCTCCGACGGCCCAGGGCTGGAGCGTGCTCGCGTCGCGCGCGTCTTGCGCGGCAGACTGCAAGGTCCCCGGAGTCCGCCGCCGCCCGGCTGTCGCCGAGCTTGACCTCGGTCAGGAAGAGGAGGCCCCCGGCCCAGATGGCGGCCCAGCCGACGAGCAGCGTCGCCACGCCGAGCCCGAACCGAGAGGGTCGCCTTCTCAGAAGGTCGCGCTCTTGCGCCGTCGACCGCATGTGGGCGTGCGCTCGAGCGGCGGCTCCGGGTCGAGCGTCGCCGGCCCGGTGAGGAGCGCCGCGGCGAGCACCACGAGGCCGAAGCACGCCGGCAGCTCCCAGGTCCAGTCGATCGCCGCCGAGACGATGCCGGCCGCCAGGATCGCCAGCGCCGGCGCCCAGCGCTCCCCCGCGGCGAGCGGGTCGGGGCCCGGCGGACACCCGATACGGCCGCGAAGCCAAGGAACCCGAGGACGAGCACCAGGCCGACGAGTGCCAAGCTCGGCCATGCTCTCGAAGAACAGCGAATGAGCGTCCCGGACTGGCCGCGCCAGGGAGCCGTTTTGGGCCCAATAGGCCTCGTAGCCGCCGGCGCCGATCCCCCGAACCGGGTGGTCCTCGAAGGCATCGAGCGCCGATCGCCCAGAACTGGTAGCGACCGCTGCCCCGCCCGCTGGTCAAATGAGCCGCGACGTAGGTGGTCTGCTGTCTCCAACGGCTCAACCTGCTTGAACTCCTCCCACCGATCCGAGGGCCCGGCGATCAAGATCCCGGCGACGGCTGCGATCACGGCCGCGACGCCGACCGCGCGAGTCAGCCGGGCAGGTACCTCGGATCCCTCCCAGCCACTCATCGACCAGGAACCGCAAGGCCCCGACGGCCAGAACGACCGCGATCGAGAACGCCAGCATCTGATCCCCCTGGGCAGCGGCGGTCGAGTTCCCCAGGGCGTCGACGAGCTCGTGCCTGTCGCTGGCGAGGGAGATGAGCAGGGCCCCGCCGACCCCTCCCATGACCAGGCCCCCGAACATCCGCGCCCGCGCCGGGCCCACCGCCAGGAGGACGAGAAGCCCGACCACGCCCGCCGCCACCCCGCCGCGCGACGAGGCCAGATAGACGACGAGAATCGGCAGCGGGATCGCGGCAACGGCCGCCGCCCGCACCGCGGCGGCTCGAGCGTGTGCCCCCAACCAGACCAGCAGCACGGCACCGATCGCCATCGCCGCGGCCAGGCCGTTCCAGTAGCCGATCGGATAGCTGAGCCTGCCGGCGACCGCCGGAAGAAACGCTCCGAGCTCCTTGCCGCCGCCGAAGGACGGCTCGAAGCGGCTCAACAGCGCCAGCCCCGCGACCACCACCAGACCGAGCGCGACGCCACCCAGCCACGCCCGAGCGCTCGCCTCGCGGCGATGCGATCACGATCAGCACGAACAAGCCCAGGTAGCCGAGCACCCGGACGATCTCCACGAAGGCGCCGCCGTCGTCGCTCGCCCAACCGACCGAGATCGCCACCCAGGCGGCAAGCGCCGCGAGGCAGGCTCCGGCGCCCAGGGCCACGGCGGGAACGCGCGCGCGCGGCCAGCCTCCCACCGCCATCGCGATCACCACCGTCCACCAGACAGCCACCGTGGCTCCGGCGATGAGCTCGCTCGAGTATCCGCCGTCCGCAACCGCGAGCGCGACGTACAGAACCGCGACGGCGACTGCGATCACCGGGTGCAGCGAGGGCGGCCGGCCCGCGCCCGTGCGATGCCCCAGCCGATGCCCTATCCTGCGGGCGGCGTACGGAGGAATTACAATCCTGTGCACAACTTGGGACTAAGCAGGGTTCAATCTCAATCTTCAGGGCATCGCCGGGGCCGCCTGATTTGGGTCACGGTCGTTGTGGCTGTGCTCGTGGCGCCGGCGACCGCCGCGGTAGCCAGTCCTCCTGCGGTGGACCAATATACCCAACACCTTCCGGACGGCCGGCGGGGACTCCGGCCCGGCCGAGCGGGGATGCTCCGGTCGCGCGGCCGGAGCTGCTTTCGGGCAAGACCCAGGCGGCCCTGTCTCGCTCCACGGGTCGCGACGGCCAGCTCCTCGCTCAGATAGCGACGGCCCGCGGCTTGGGTGCCCCTGAATCGGACGGACGGGCCGCGACGGACATCCGGCGACGACCGCGGCTTCGCGACCGTGGTGGCCGATACCGCCTTGAGCGCACCCGGCCTCGCCCTGATGGCGCCCTCGTCGGGATCGCCCTCGTCGCGGGTTGGACCCGGTCCAGTCGGCGCCGTCGATCTTCCGTCCGACCTCGCTGATGCGTAGGACAATCGCCGCCAGCATCGCAGTGATCGGCCTCTGCCTCGCCGTCTTCGCCTCCCCGGCCGCAGCGGTCCCGCGCGAGCTGTTCGGCATCAGCAAGGGCGTGGCCACTCAGCGAGCGGGACATCCGCAAGATGGACTCGACCGGGGTCCGCACCTTGCGGTTCGCGACTCAACTGGCGTCAAGTCCAACCGAGCGAATCGGCCCGCCTCGTCTGGGCCGGCACCGACAAGCTCGTGGGCGACCTCGCCGCACGGGGGATCCGCTCGGTTCCGTTCATCTACGGATCTCCGTGCTGGGTCGCCAAGAAGCCCAAGCGGCCGCCGCTTGGCAGCGCCAGGAAGGTGCGGGCCTGGCGGAGGTTCGTGGCTTCGGTCGTCGAGCCGCTACGGGCGCGGCGGCGACTACTGGACCGGGGCCTACCAGGCGCAGCATCCGGGCAGTCAGTCCCAAGCCCATCACCGCCTACCAGATCTGGAACGAGCCGAACCTGCCGAAGTTCTTCCCCCGAAAGAACGGGACGCGAAAGTACGCGAAGCTGGTCAAGATCGCGCATCGGGCGATCAACGGGGTCGATCGCCGCGCGAAGGTCGTGCTCGCGGGACTGATCGGCTATCGCGAAACCGACCGGCTGGACCTTCCTCGACAAGCTCTACCGCGTCAGGCGGATCAAGCGCAGCTTCGACGCCGTCGCCCTCCATCCGTACGCGGCCACCATCGGGCAGTTCAAGACCGAGATCAAGCGCATCCGCGGGGTGATGAAGAGGCGCCACGACGGCAAGACCGCGCTGTGGCTGACGGAGGTCGGCTGGGGATCGGCCCGGACACCCGCCGTTTCCCGCTCAACAAGGGCACGCAAGGCCAGAAGCGGATGCTGCGGAAGTCGTTCAAGCTGGTTCTCAACAAGCGACGGGCATGGCACGTCCAGCGACTCTTCTGGTTCCATTGGCGCGATCCCGCCCGCGGCGACGGGGCGTATTGCAGCTTCTGCCCGTCCGCCGGGCTCCTCCGTCACAACCACAAGCCGAAGCCCGCCTACCGCGCGCTTCAGACGCTTCACGCGGGCGTCAACTGACGAACCCCGGCGCGCGTTCCTCCTCGATCCCGATAGGCTGTCGCGGGTGCGGTAGGAGGTGCCAGGGACAGGACCCGTCTGCAGCAGTCGTTCTCGCCGGGCTGGTCCTGATGCTGCTCGTCCCGTCCACGGTCGGGGCGGCGGTCCGGTCGGAGTTCTTCGGCATCGTCCAGACAGCGACGCTCGACAACCAGGACATGAACGGGATGGCCGCCGCCCGGGTCCGGACGAACCGCTTCGTGCTCCATTGGGGCTGGGTGCAGCCGACCCAGGGCACCTATCAGCTGGGGGCCGGCGGACCGGTTCATCGGCCGGCTTGCCTACCGCGGAATCCGGACGGTCCCGTCCGTGTGGGGGAACCCGGCTTGGGTCCCGGGCTCGGGCTCGACGCCCCCGATCGGCGGCCCGACGGCCGAGAACGCGTGGCGGAACCTCCTCAAGGCGCTGGTGGCGCGCTACGGGCCAGGCGGCAGCTACTGGGCCAACGGGTACAGACAGCGATTCCGGGGCGCCGCCACCCGCTGCCGATCCAGTCCTGGCAGATCTGGAACGAGCCCAATCTGAAGAAGTACTTCGCGCCGGCGCCATCGCCGGGCAAGTACGCCCGGCTGGTGCAGATCTCCCACGACGCGATCATGACCAGGGATCCGAAGGCCCAGGTCGTGCTCGCCGGTCTGTCCGGCAACGGGGACATGGCCGCCGAGACCTTCCTCAACAACTTCTACGCGGTGTCCGGGATCAAGAACAAGTTCGACGTCGCCGCTCTGCATCCGTACGCGCCCACCCTCGACAGTCAGCGGCTTGCGATCCAGAGGGTTCGCAACGGTGATGACGAACCGCGGCGACGCCGCCACGCCGCTGTGGCTGACCGAGCTCGCCTGGGGATCGGCGCCTCCCGACCAGTTCGGCCTCAACAAGGGCCCCGCGGGTCAAGCGCAGATGCTCACGAACTCCTACAGGATGATCCTGGCACAACCGCAACGCCTGGAACATCGAGCGACTCTTCTGGTACCGCTGGCGCGATCCTGATCCTGCCGACGTCAATGCGTCGTGCAGCTTCTGCGCCAGCGCGGGGCTGCACTGGTTCGACCGCACCGTCGCCAAAGCCGGCCTACAACACGTTCCGGAGCTTCACGGCCGAGACCACCCGGCCCCAGGCGACCATCACCGGGGGGCCAGAACGTCACCAACGACACAACGCCGACCTTCACCTTCACCTCGAACGAGCCCGGCTCGACCTTCGTCTGCAGGATCGACGGAAGCGCCTACAAGCCATGCAGCTCGCCGTATACGACCCCGCCGCTGGCCAACGGCAACCATGCCTTCTTCGTCAAGGCGATCGATGCCCCGGGCAACGAGAGCGCAGTTCGTCTGGCGGGGCTTCAACGTCGACACCCAGCCCCCGCCGGCGCCCACGATCACCGACACCGACCCCAACTCGCCGGCCAACGACAACAGCCCCGAGGTCAAGGGCACGGCGGCGGCCGGCTCGATCGTGAGGCTCTACAAGACGGCGGGCTGCACCGGCACCCCGGCGGGCCTGGGCTCGGCCGGCCAACTTCGCCTCGCCCGGGCATCACCGCCTCGGTCCCCGACAACACGACCACGGCCTTCCGCGCCCGGGCGGTGGACGCCGCCGGCAACCTCTCGGCCGTGCTCGGCCGCCCGCAACTACGTCGAGGACTCGACGCCGTAGCGGGGACGCGGCGGAGGCGATCGAGGTGTGCGATGCTACGTCCGAAGTCAGCGACCGGCACGAGGGGGAGCATGATGGATCAGCACGCCTTCGGGCGCCTGACGCGGGCCGCCTGATGGTTCGCCGCCGGGGACTGGCGATGCGGCTCGCAACCGTTCTCGCCGCGTTGGCCCTGTCGCTGCTCGTCCCGTCCACCGCCGGGGCGGCCCGGTCGGAGTTCTTCGGCATCGTCCAAGGGCCGACGCTCGATGGCCAGGACATCGTGGGCACGCCCGGAGCTAGTTCAAGGACGGGATGGACGACGCCCGAGTCCGGACTAACCGCTTCCTGCTCAACTGGAAGTGGGTGCAGCCGGACCCGGGCGCCTTCAGCTGGGGCGCAATGGACAAGTTCATCGGCCGGCTTGCCTTGCGCGGAATCCGGACGCTCCCGTCCTGTGGGGAAACCCGGATTGGGTGTTCGGCGGCGAGGCGCGTCCCCCGCTCGACAGCGCCGTCCTCCCAGAACGGCATGGCAGAACTTCCTCAAGGCCGCTGGTGGCGCGCTACGGACCAACCGGCAGCTACTGGGCCAACGCGCTACCGGCAGCAGTACGGCCAGAACGCCACCCCGCTGCCGATCCAGTCCTGGCAGATCTGGAACGAGCCCAATCTGAAGAAGTTCTACGTGCCCTACCCGTCGCCCCAGCAGCTACGCCCGGCTGGTGCGCTCTCACACGGCGCGATCCGCAGCAGGGATCCCAAGGCCCAGATGGTGCTCGCCGGAATGCCCGGCTACGGGGACGTGAAGGCCTGGGACTTCCTCAACACCTTCTACAACCAGGCCGGGATCAAGAACTACTTCGACGTCGTCGCCCTGCACCCCTACGCGGCCGACATCGCCCACGTCGCGGCTGGAGATCCAGAACGTCCGGGAGGTGATGGTGAACCGCGCCGACCGGGCCACGCCGCTGTGGCTCACCGAGTTCGCCTGGGGCTCGGCATCCCCCGGACCAGTTCGGCATCAACAAGGGCCTCGCGGGTCAAGAGCGAGCATGCTCAGGGACTCCTACAACATGATCCTGCAGAACCGCACCGCCTGGAACGTGCAGCGCCTCTTCTGGTACCTCTGGCGCGATCCGCGCCCCGCCGGAGGGAACGCGTGCAGCTTCTGCGGCAGCGCGGGGCTCCTGAGGTACAACCGGACCAAGAAGCCCGCCTACACCACGTTCAGGAGCTTCACGGCCGAGACGATCCGGCCCCAGGCGAGCATCACCGGGGGGCCGGCCCAGGGAAGCTTCACCAGGGACACGACCCCGACCTTCTCCTTCACCTCGAACGAGGCCGGCTCGACCTTCGTCTGCCGGTTCGACGCGAGCGCCTTCAAGCCCTGCAGCTCGCCATACACGACGCCCGGCGCTCTCAGACGGCGCCCACGTCTTCTACGTCAAGGCGATCGACGCCCCCGGAAACGAGAGCCTGATCGTGTCGCGGTCCTTCACGGTCGACACGGTCGCCCCGCCGGCGCCGACGATCACCGACACCGACCCCAACTCGCCGGCCAACGACAACAACCCCGAGGTCAAGGGCACGGCGGCGGCCGGCACGACCGTGAGGCTCTACAAGACGGCGGGCTGCACCGGCACCCCCGTGGGCGTGCGCTCGGCCGCCAACTTCGCCTCACCGGGCATCACCGCCTCGGTCCCCGACAACACGACCACGGCCTTCCGCGCCCGGGCGGCGGACGCCGCGGGCAACCTCTCGGCGTGCTCGGGCGCCTCGCACCTACGTCGAGGACTCGACGCCGTAGCCTCAGCCGACCTGGTCGGCCTAGGCGGGCCGTCAGCCCAGCGTGCGCGTCGCCGCGCGCGGCCTTCAACAGCAATAGGACTAGGCTTCGTCCCGTGGATGTGCAGGGTGCCCAAGCACTGGGGGCCTCAGTGAGCCGCCTGGCAATCGTTCTCGTCGGGCTGCTCCTGTGGCTGCTCGTCCCGTCCACGGCCGGGGCGGCGGTCCGGTCGGAGTTCTTCGGCACCGTCCAAACAGCCACGCTCGACGAACAGGACATCCAGGGGATGGCCGCCGCCCGGGTGCGGACGAACCGCTTCGTGCTCAAGTGGGGCTGGGTGCAGCCGACCAAGGGCTCCTTCGAGTGGGGCCCGCCGGACCGGTTCATCGGCCGGCTTGCCCACCGCGGAATCCGGGCGGCACCGGCCGTCTGGGGGAACCCGGCTTGGGTGGCGGGCTCGGGCGCGACTCCCCCGATCGGCGGGGCGGTGGCCGAGAATGCCTGGCGCGACTTTCTCAGGGCGCTGGTGGCGCGCTACGGGCCGGGCGGCAGCTACTGGGCCAACGGCTACCGGGAGGAGTACGGGGCGGGAGCGAAGCCGCTGCCGATCCAGGCCTGGCAGATCTGGAACGAGCCCAACCTGCGGAAGTACTTTGCGCCGTACCCATCGGCGGACAGGTACGCCCGGCTGCTCCAGATCTCACACCGGCGCGATCCGCAACATCGATCGGCGGGCCCGGATCGTGCTCGCCGGAGTGTCCGGCAACGGGGACCTGACGGCCTGGGACTTCCTCAACCGCCTCTACTCGGTGGCCGGGATCAAGTACTACTTCGACGCCGTCGCCCTGCACCCGTACGCGCGCACCCTCGACCGCCAACGACTGGTGATCCAGAGAGTTCGCACGGTGATGAGGAACCGCGCCGACGGGACCACGCCGCTGTGGATCACCGAGCTCGCCTGGGGCTCGGCGCCTCCCGACAGCTTCGGCATCAACAAGGGCCTCGCGGGTCAAGCGCAGATGCTCTCCAGCTCCTTCAGGATGATCCTCAACAACCGCAAGGCCTGGAAGGTGGAGCGCCTCTTCTGGTACCTCTGGCGCGATCCGAGCTCCCCCCAGGCGGGCACCTGCAGCTTCTGCGGCAGCGCGGGGCTGTTGAGACACGACCGCCTCCCGAACCCCCCCTACGAGAACCGGAAGCCCGCGTACTACAGATTCAGGGGCTTCACGGCCGAGACGACCCCGCCGCAGGCGAGCATCACCGGGGGGCCGGCCCAGGGAGGCTTCACCAAGGACCCGACCCCGACCTTCTCCTTTGCCTCGAACGAGCCGGGCTCGACCTTCGTCTGCCGGGTCGACGGAAGGCCCTTCAGGCCATGCAACTCGCCCCACGCGACCCCGGCGCTCTCAAACGGCAGCCACGTCTTCTACGTCAAGGCGATCGACGCCCCCGGAAACGAGAGCCCGATCGTGTACCGGTCCTTCAACGTCGACACCCAGCCCCCGCCGGCGCCGACGATCACCGACACCGACCCCAACTCGCCGGCCAACGACAACGCCCCCAAGGTCAAGGGCACGGCGGCGGCCGGCACGATTGTGAAGCTCTACAAGACGGCGGGCTGCACCGGCACCCCCGTTGGCGTGCGCTCGGCGGCCAACTTCGCCTCACCGGGCATCACCGCCTCGGTCCCCGACAACACGACCACGGCCTTCCGCGCCCGGGCGATGGACGCCGCGGGCAACCACTCGGCGTGCTCGGGCGCCCGCTACTACGTCGAGGACTCGACGCCGTAGAGCACCGCGGCCGGCGCACCTCGGATTCGGTGCCTGTACCCTTTAGCCGGCTGGGGTGCAGGATGTAAGAGCCAGGCGTGGCGTGCAGGGAAAAGCAGGGTGCAAGGCATGGGGTGTTAGCAGGGTGTAAGGCATGGGGTGCAGGGTGTGCAGGGTGTAAGGCATGGGGTAAAGGTCGCAAGGCAGGGGCTGCGCGCGAGCGGCGTCGTATTCGTGCTCGGCTTGGCGCTCCTTGTCCCAACCACGGCCGGGGCGGCCCGATCGGAGTTCTTCGGCATCGCCCAAGGGCCCACGCTCGATGCCCACGACTTCCAGGGGATGGCCGCCGCCCGGGTCCGGACCAACCGCTTCGTGCTCAAATGGGGCTGGGTGCAGCCGGCCAAGGGCTCCTTTCGACTGGGGCCCGTCGGATCAGTTCATCGGCGCCCTTGCAGCTCGCGGAATCCGGGTCGTCCCAGCCGTCTGGGGGAATCCCGGATTGGGTGTACGGCTCTCCAGCGCGCCCGCCGCTGGACGGGCCCCTGGCCGTGCGGGCGTGGCGAGAACTTGCTCAAGGCGCTGGTGGCGCGCTACGGGCCGGGTGGCAGCTACTGGGCCACCGGCTACCGTCATCGGTACGGCGCGGACGCCACCCCACTGCCGATCCAGTCCTGGCAGATCTGGAACGAGCCCAATCTGCACAAGTACTTCGCGCCGCAGCCGTCGGCGCACGACGTACGCCCGCCTGCTGGCGATCTCCCACGACGCGATCAAGAGCAGGGATCCGCAGGCCCGGATCGTGCTCGCCGGAATGCCCGGCTACGGGGACCTGACGGCCTGGGACTTCCTCAACCGCCTCTACTCGGTGGCCGGGATCAAGAACAGGTTCGACGCCGCCGCCCTGCACCCGTACGCGCACGACCTCGACCGCCAGCGCCGAGCAGATCGCCCGATTCCGCGGCGGTGATGATGAACCACGTCGACCAGGCTACGCCGCTGTGGCTCACCGAGCTCGGCTGGGGATCGGCGCCTCCCGACAGCTTCGGCTATCAACAAGGGCCTCACGGGTCAGGCGCAGCTGCTCTCCGGCTCCTTGAAGCTGGTCCTGAGCCACCGCCAGGCCTGGAACGTGGAGCGGTTCTTCTGGTTCCGCTGGCGCGATCCGCCGCCTCCGCGAAACGCCGGGTGCAGCTTCTGCGGCAGCTCGGGGCTCTTCAGGTACAACAGCACGCCGAAGCCCGCCTACCACTGCGTTCACGGGCTTCACGGCCGAGACGACCCCGCCGCGAGGCGAGAATCACCGCGGACCGGCGGCAGGGAAGCTTCACCAACGACCCGACCCCGCGCTTCGGCTTGCATTCGAACGAGGCCGGCTCGACCTTCGAGTGCCGGGTCGACGGAATAGCCTTCAGGGCCTGCAGCTCGCCCTCATCGCAGCCTCGCCCTGCCGGACGGCCCCCACACCCTCGTTCGTCAAGGCGATCGACGCCCCCGGAAACGTCGAGTCAGGTCGTGTCGCGGCCCTTCATCGTCGATACCCAGCGCCCCAGCGGTGACGATTACTTCCGGTCCCGCGGAGCGGCTCTACCTCACCCGATCGGAGCGCTTCGTTCGGCTTCGCCTCGAACGAGCCCGACGCCAGCTTCAGCTGCCGGCTCGACGGCGGCGGCTTCGACGACTGCAGCTCACCGTTCACCGTCTCCGACCTCGCGGAGGCGCTCGCATACCTTCCAGGTCAAGGCAGCGGATCGGGCCGGAAACGAAGGCCCGATCACCTCCCGCACCTGGAACGTCGACGGCCCGGCCGACCTCTCGATCACCGCCGGCCCCGAAAGCGGCCGGCCTGACGAGCGACTCCACCCCGCGCTTCGCCTTCTCCTCCGCGGACTCGGGCGCCAGCTTCCGGTGCAGGCTCGACGGCGGCGCGTTCGCCGCCTGCACGTCGCCGCTCACGACCCCGACGCTCTCGGACGGCGACCACAGGTTCACCGTCAAGGTGACGGATACGTCCCAGAACACCGCTGCCGTCTCGCGCGCCTTCACCGTCGACACCATCGCTCCGGAGGTGACGTGTCTCATCCGGCCCAGCCGAACGGCTCCACCACCAATGACCCCACCCCCACCTTCCGGTTCTCCTCCACCGAGCCCGGCTCGAGCTTCGAGTGCCGCTACGAGGGCGACGACTTCTCGGCGTGCTCGGGCGCCGACTCCGATACGGCCGCCTCGCCGCTCACCGACGGCCCGCACCGGTTCCAGCGTCCGGCCGATCGACGCCGCCGGAAACCAGGGCGACGCGCTCCACGTCAAGTTCGCGGTCGACACCGCGGCGCCCGAGCTCAAGATCAAGGGCCCGAGCAAGGACGAGGACCTGAAGAGAGACAAGGCGGCCGCGACCTTCACGCTGAAGGCCTCCGAGCAGGTCGGCCGCCAGTGCCGGATCGACTCGAGGCGCTTCAAGCCCTGTCTCGAAGCGCTACCGGACGCCCGAGGCTGAGGCACGGCAGCTCACACCCTCAAGGTCAAGGTCACCGACCGCGGCGGCAACGTCGGGACGCAGCGCAGGAGGTTCACGATCGTCAGGAAGCTTCGGATGGGGGCGCCGCTGCAGTGCCCGAAGCGCTCCCTCTCATCCGCACTGTCACGGAGTCGCCGCGACCCTGATCGGCTCACCCCACGACGACCGATTGCTCGGCACCAATGGCCCGGACGTGATCGTTGCCTTCGGCGGCGACGACACGATCAACGGCCGCGGCGGTCGCGACCGGATCTGCGCCGGCTCGGAGACGACCAGGTGACCGCGGGCTGGGGCGGCGACCGGATCTTCGGCGGCCCGGGATCCGATGACGTCTGGGGCGGCGCCGGACGCGACCTGATCCGGGGCGCCTCCGGCATCGACCTCTGCAAGGGCGTTGCCGCTGCTCGAAGATTTCGCTGTGAGAACAAACGCCGCGCCGCACCCTGAGCTCGCGGGCGACGGCCCCTCGCGCAACCGGCAACCAGCCAAACGTCCAGCGGTTTAGGGGCCTGCGCCGCGTGAGAGCCGCGGCGTCACTAGTCTTCGCCTCTCGTATCCCGGACGGCAACGGCGGAAGCAGGGGCCAGGAGTGACCCGTCTCGCAATCGTTCTCAGCGTACTCGGCATCTCGCTGTGCACGGCCTCCACGGCCGCGGCGGCCCGATCGGAGTTCTTCGGCATCGTCCAGGGACAGCTCGAGGACCAGGACCTCCAGGGGATGGCGGCAGCCGGCGTGCGGACAGCGCGCTTCGAGCTCGGCTGGAAGTCGCTGGAGCCCAGCCGGGACTCCTATCGCTGGGCCCGATCGGACACCTTCATCGGCCGGCTCGCCTCGCGCGGAATCCGGCCGCTCCCCTTCGTCTGGATGACCCCGCCATGGGTGGCCACCACCCCCGCAAGGCCACCGCTCGACCAGCCGCAGGACATCCAGGCGTGGCGGGAGTTCCTCAGGGCGGCGGTGGCGCGCTACGGGCCCGGGGGCAGCTACTGGACGACCGGCTACCGCCAGCGGTACGGCGCGAACGCCACGCCGCTGCCGATCCAGTCCTGGCAGATCTGGAACGAGCCCAACCTGAAGAAGTTCTTCGACCCGGATGGATCGGACCAGGCGTCGGCCTGGAAGTACGCCCGGCTGCTTCGGATCTCCCACGACGCAATCAAGAACACGAACCCGAACGCCCGGATCGTCCTCGCCGGAAACCCCGGCTATCCGCCCAGCGGGGGCCTGCGGGCCTGGGACTTCCTCGACACCCTCTACGACGTGCCCGGGATCAAGAGCGAATTCGACGTCGCCGCCCTGCACCCCTATTCGAGCAGCGTCGACGGGCTCCGCCAGCAGCTCCAGCTGTTCCGCGCGGTGATGCGAAAGCACGGCGACGGGGGCACGCCGCTGTGGATCACCGAGCTCGGCTGGGGATCGGCGCCTCCTGATCGCTTCGGCATCAACCAGGGCCTCATGGGCCAAGCAGCAGCTGCTCTCCGGCGCCTTCAGGATGATCCTGAACCACCGCGGCGCCTGGAACGTGCAGCGATTGTTCTGGTTTTTGTGGCGCGATCCCCCCCCGGAGTCAACGTTCGCGCGCCGGTGCAGCTTCTGCGGCAGTGCGGGGCTTGTGAGGTACGGCGGCACCGGGAAGCCCGCCTACACCCGGTTCAGGGGCTTCGTGAGCGAGAGGACCCGGCCCCAGGCGAGCATCACCGGGGGGCCGCGCCAGGGAGGCTTCACCAACAACTCCACCCCTAGCTTCGCGTTTGCCTCGAACGAGCCCGGCTCGACCTTCGTCTGCCGGCTCGACGGTCGCCCGTTCAAGCCCTGTGGCTCGCCCCACAGCGACCCCGCTTCTCTCAGAAGGCAGGCACGTCTTCTTCGTCAGGGCGATCGACGCCCCCGGAAACGAGAGCCCGGTCGTTTGGCGCTCCTTCACCGTCGACACGGTCGCCCCAGTGGTGAGGATCTCCTCCGGTCCCGGCGCAAGGCATGGTCTCGGCCAACCCGAGCCCTTCGTTCGGCTTCGCCTCCAACGATTCCGACGCCGGCCTCAGCTGCCAGCTGGACGGCGGCGGCTTCCAGAGCTGCAGCTCGCCGTTCACCGCCTCCGACCTCGCGGACGGCTCGCACACGTTCCAGGTGAGGGCAACGGATCGGGCCCAAAACACTCGACCTCGTCTCCCGCACGTGGACGGTCGACACCACCGCTCCGGAGGTGACGTTCTCATCCGGTCCTGGCGACGGCTCCATCTCGCCCGATCGAAACCCCTCGTTCGGATTCGCCTCCAACGATCCCAGCGCCGGCTTCCGCTGCCAGCTCGACGGCGGCGGCTTTGCCGCCTGCAGCTCGCCGTACACCGCCTCCGGCCTCGCAGACGGCTCGCATACGTTCCAGGTCAGGGCGACGGACACGGTCCAAAACTCCACAGTCGCCTCGCTCACCTGGACCGTCGCCGGCCCCGCCGACGTTTCGATCACCGCGCGGCCCCGTCTCCGGCTCGGTCACCAGGGACCCCACCCCGCGCTTCTCATTCTCCTCCTTGGACTCCGACTCCAACTTCCGCTGCCGGATCGATGACGCGTCGTTCGCCTCCTGCTCCTCACCGATGACGACGGTCGAGGCTCTCGGACAGCATCCACACGCTTCTGGGTGAAGGCAACCGACGCAGCCCAAACCACCGACGTCGCCTGGCGCGCGTTCACCGTGGACACCACCGCCCCCGCGGTGACGATCAAGGGTCGTCGTCATCTGACGACCAGGAGGAGGAAGAGGTCGGCGTACTTCACGCTGATGGCCTCCGAGCCCGTCGACCGTTGGTGCCGGGTCGACTCGAGGAGCTTCGAGCCCTGCTCGGTGGGCTACCGGACCCCGAGGCTGGGCGGCGGCGCCCACGTTCTCAGGGTCAGGGCGATCGACCGCGTGGGCCACGTGGGCACGGAGCGCAAGTGGTTCGAGATCAGCAGGAAACGCGCGCGAAGCCAGGCTAGCGCCCGCCGGCCATCGCGGGCAGGATCACGACGGTGTCGGAGCTCGAGACCGGGGTGTCGAGGCCGTCCAGCACGCGGACGTCCTCGTCGTTCAGGTAGACGTTCACGTAGCGGTTCAGGTCGCCGCCGGCCGCGAACAGCTGCGACCGCGTGCCCGGGATGCGCATCGGCGAGGGCCCGGAGCACCTCGCCCACGGTCGACCCCTGCGCCGCCACCTCGGCGTTCCCGCCGGTCTGGGGGCGCAGCACCGGTGGGATCATCACCGTCGGCATCGCCCCGAACCCTAGTGGCTACTGCTGCAGCACGGGCCCCGCGCAGAAGGCCTCGTAGTCCGGGAACTTCCCCATCTCGGACTCCGGGATCCGGGCGGCGTGCTCGCCGCAGATCGGGCAGTCGGGATCGCGGTTCACCTTCAGCTCGGTGAACCGGGTGCCCAGCGAGTCGTAGAGCAGCAACCGGCCGATCAGCGGCTCGCCGACGCCCGCGACCAGCTTGATGACCTCGTTCGCCTGCAGCAGGCCCATCACCCCGGCCATCACGCCGAGCACGCCCGCGGCGCCGCAGCTCGGCGCCATCTCAGGCGGCGGAGGCACCGGGTACAGGCAGCGGTAGCACGGGCCCTCGTACGGGACGAAGGTCGAGATCTGCCCGTCGAAGGCCAGGATCGAGGCCGAGACCACGGGCTTACGCAGGCGCACCGAAGCGTCGTTGAGCAGGTACCTGGTGGGGAAGTTGTCGGCGCCGTCGACGATCACGTCGTAGTCCTCGATGATCTCGAGGATGTTGTCGGCGTCGAGGCGGGTGTTGTGCTCGACGACCTCGACGTCGGGGTTCAGCGCCTGGATCGAGAGCCGCGCCGACTCCGTCTTCGGCATCCCGACCCGCTCGGTGTTGTGGATCACCTGGCGCTGGAGGTTGGACTCGTCGACGACGTCGTCGTCGACGATCCCCAGGGTCCCAATTCCGGCCGCCGCCAGATAGAACGCGGAGGGCGCGCCCAGCCCTCCGGCGCCGATCAGGAGCACCTTCGAGTTGAGCAGCTTCAGCTGGCCCTGGACCCCGACCTCGGGCAGCATGGTGTGTCGCGAGTAACGCATCCTCTGCTCGGGCGTCAGGCCCTCGGGGGCGATCACCGGCAGGCCCTGCTGGGTCCATTCCTGGATGCCGCCCGCGACCGAGGCCACGTTCTCGTAGCCGAGCTCGTTCTTCAACAGGTCGGCCGCGCGCGCCGAGCGGTTGCCGGTCGCGCAGTACAGGATCACCCGCGCCGACCGGTCCGGCGCCAGCTCGGCGATCCGCTCGCGGACGGAGGCCGGTGGCACGAGCTGCGCTCCCTGAAGATGGGCAAGGTCCCACTCGTGGGGCTCGCGGGTGTCGATCAGGACCACGTCGCCGCCCTCGATCTCCTCCTTGGCGGTCTGTGGATCGACTTGATCGATCCTGCTCTTGACCAGCTCGATGGGCTCGGTCGCGGTAGCCATCAGCCCTATTCTCCCGAATCTCGACTGGATTTCAAGACTTTACAAAGTATAGCGACGCAGGCCAGCGCGTCGGCGCCTGGGACCTGACGCCCTGGCGTTTGCCGAGGCCCTGCGGCTACCCGAGCGCCGGGCGCATCTGGCGCAGCCGGCGGACCCGCTCCTCGATCGGCGGGTGGGTGGAGAACAGGCTCGCGATCCCACCGCCGGAGAACGGCTTCACGATGTAAAGAGGCTCGGCGGCCTGGTTGACCTGCATCGGGATCGCCTTGGCACCCTCGGCGAGCCTCAGCAGCGCCGAGGCCAGCGACTCGGGATTGCCGCAGATCTCGGCCCCGGTCGCATCGGCCGCGTACTCGCGCTGGCGGGAGATCGCGAGCTGGATCAGGGAGGCCGCGATCGGCGCCAGCAGCACCATCGCGAGCGATGCGACGAGGCTGAGCGGCGACTCGTCGTCGCCTCCGAACCACAGCATCATGTAGGCGATCCAGGTGATCGCGCCGCCCACCGTCGCAGCGACCGACTGCACCAGGATGTCCCGGTGCCGGATGTGGGCGAGCTCATGGGCGATCACTCCCCGGAGCTCGTCCTCGGAGAGCAGCTTCATGATCCCGCTGGTCACGGCGACCGCGGACTTCTTGGGGCTTCGCCCGGTGGCGAACGCGTTCGGCTGCTCCTGCGGGATCACGTAGATGCTGGGCATCGGAAGGTCGGCGCGGGTGGTGAGCTCGCGGACGATCCTGTAGAGCCCCGGGGCATCGTTCTCGGCCACCGGCTTCGCGCCCGCCATCTTGAGGGCGATGCGATCGCTGAACCAGAACGCGCCGAGGTTGATCACCGCCCCGATCACGAGGAAGACCAGCGCCGTGCTCGGGCCGCCGATCGCGAACCCGATCACGACCAGGAGGCCGGTGAGGGTTGCGAGCAGGATCGTCGTCCGGAAGCCGGCGGCGAATGTGGATCTGCGGGTGGTCGTCATCTGTCCGGGGCCCCTCCTCGCGGGATATCGAACGGTCGTCCAATAGTGCCAGATCGCGTGTACGGGTATATGGGGGCTGGCCCCTATTCGACTAGGGGATCGCCACTAGAGCAGGTGAGGCCCTCGAGTCGGCGATCGGCGAGGCCGCGACGGCCCGCTGCTGCGCGCGATCTCCTGGACACCAGTTAGGCTCTCTCGTAGTGGGAGTGTCGGGCGTGCAAAAGCAGGGGACCGCGAGTGAACCGTCGGGTGGTTGTCCTCGCCGGACTCATCCTGTCGCTGCTCGCTGCGTCCCCGGCCGACGCCGCCCGAACCGAGTACTTCGGCATCTCCCAGGCAAGAGAGCTCGGATCACCAGGGACCTCCTGGGGATGGCCGCCGCCCGGGTGCGGACGAGCCGCTTCCTGCTCCAGTGGAGGACGGTCCAGCCCGCCCAGGGGGTCTGGGACTGGCGCCAACCGGACCGGGTCATCGGCGGCCCTTGCCTTGCGCGGAATCCGGCCGTCTCCCATTCGCATGGGGATCCCCGCAGTGGGTGCGCTCGGGCCCTTCGCGCCCCCCGGTCAACAGCGCGACTTGCCCAGAGTCGATGGCAAAACTTCCTCAAGGCGGCGGTGGCGCGCTACGGACCCACCGGCAGCTACTGGACCACCCGTTACCGGCAACTGTACGGGGCGAACGCCACGCCGCTGCCGATCCAGTCCTGGCAGGTCTGGAACGAGCCCAATCTGAAGAAATACTTCGACCCCGGGAACACGACCGGGCATGGGATCGATCAGTACGCCCAGCTGGTGAGGATCTCACACGCCGCGATCAAGAGCCGGGATCCGCAAGCCAGGATCGTCCTCGGCGGAATGCTCGGCTACGGAAACCCCATTGGCGGTGGACTTCCTCAAAGGCCTCTACAAGAGGCCCGGCGTCAAGGACCGCTTCGACGTCGCAGCCCTGCACCCCTATACGGACTCACCTGTACCGATTCCGCCAGCAGATCCTGGAAATCCGCACAGTGATGAGGAACCACGGCGACGCGGCGGCGCCGCTCTGGCTCACCGAGTTCGGCTGGGGATCGGCAGAGCCCGATCGCTTCGGCATCAACAAGGGCCTCAAGGGTCAGGCGCAGATGCTGACCGACTCCTTCACGACGCTTCTGAGGAACCGGCAGGCCTGGAACGTGCAGCGCATCTACTGGTTCCTGTGGCGCGATCCGCCCAGCGGCGCGGGGACCGGGTGCAGCTTCTGCGCCAGCGCGGGGGTGTTGAGATACAAGCGCCTCCCGAACCCCCCCTACGAGAACCGGAAGCCCTCCTACTGGAAATTCAGGAGCTTCACGGCCGAGACCATCCCGCCCGGGGCGAAGATCACAGGGGGGCCGGTCCACGGAGGCTCCACGACCGACCGGACCCCGAGCTTCTTCTTCGCCGTCACCGATCCCATCCGAGACGCCGGCTCGACCTTCGTCTGCCGGCTGGACGGCGGCCTGTTCAAGCCTTGCACCTCGGCCTTACACGACGCCGACGCTCTCAATCGGCAGCCACGTCTTCTCCGTCAAGGCGATCGACGCCCCCGGAAACGAGAGCACGATCGTGTCGCGGTCCTTCACCGTCCAGGCGTCGTAGAAGACGATCACCGCGGGTTCCCTCGGGCCCGACCCACCCCCCTCCAAGAACGCCTCCCGGCGGCCGATACTACGGTGGAGATGCGCCGCAAGAACCTGCTCACCCAGGTGCTGGTGGTCAACCTGCTGCTGATGGTCGCCGCGGTGGTCGCGGCGGGGGTCGCCGGCAATCCCACTTACGACCTCGGCGAGCGGCCCGAGTCGGCGCTGGTGCTCGGGCTCGCCGTCGCTCTGACGATCCTCGTCAACGTGTTCATGCTCCAGCGGCGCTTTCGGCCCCTCGAGCGGCTGGTCGACGAGATGGAGCGGGCCGACCTCTCCCGCCCCCGCGCCAACCTGGAATCGGCGAGCGACGGACGCGCCGAGCCCGAGGAGGTCACCAGGCTTCAGCTCGCGTTTCGCCGCATGCTCGATCGCCTGGAGGCCGAGCGCCGACGCATCTCGAGCGCCGCGCTCGCTGCCCAGGAGGAGGAGCGCGCTCGAGTCGCCCGCGACCTCCACGACGAGGTCAACCAGTCGCTGACCGCTCTGCTGCTCCGGCTCGAGGCGGCGCGCGTCAAGGCGCCGGCTGAGCTGGCCGACGAGCTCGCCGGCACCAAGGCGCTCGCCAACAAGGCGATGGAGGAGCTCTTGATGCTGGCCCGCCAGCTCCGCCCCACGGCGCTCGACGACCTCGGGCTCAAGGCCGCGCTCGCCGGCCACGTCGAGGAGCTTGGGCGGCAGGGCGGGATCGAGGCCAGCTTCGATGCGCACGGCGACTTCTCCGCCCTGCCCCCCGAAGTGCAGCTGGTCGTCTACCGGGTGGCCCAGGAGTCACTCTCGAACGCAGCTCGTCACTCAGGCGCGGATACCGTCAAGGTCCGCCTGCTCCGCGAAGGGGGCCGGGTGGAGCTGACGGTCGACGACGACGGCTCCGGCTTCACCTTCGACCAGGCGGCTCGCGGGCTGGGGATCACTGGGATGCGCGAGCGGGCTCTGCTGGTCGGGGGCGACGTCGAGGTGGAGTCGCGACCGAACGTCGGAACGCGGGTCACGCTCAGGGTGCCGTTGCAGACAGCCGATACAGAGACGAAGCCATGGAGCAACCCGGAAATGGAGCCGCAGCGATGAAGGTGCTGATCGCCGACGACCACGGAATCGTGCGCTCGGGGGTGCGGATGCTGCTCGAGCGCCAGCTGGACATCGAGGTGATCGGCGAAGCGGCCGATGGCGCCCAGGCCCGCGACATGGCGATTCGCGAGCGACCCGACCTGGCGATCCTGGACGTCAAGATGCCGAAGCTCACGGGCCTTCAGGCGACGCGGGAGATCCGCGCTCAAGCGCCCGACGTCGCGGTGCTGATCCTGTCCATGTACGACGACGAGCGCTACCTGTTCGAGGCGCTCAAGGCCGGCGCCTCCGGCTACGTGCTCAAGGCCCAGGCGGACGCGGACCTGCTCGAGGCCGTGCGCGCCGTCGAGCGGGGAGAGCCGTTCCTGACCCCGGAGGCGCAGCGCGCGCTGATCCAGGACGTGCTCGGCGAGGGCTCGTCTCGCGACGAGGACCTCACCCCGCGCGAGCAGGAGGTCGTGAAGCTGGTCGCCGAAGCGCACACCAACAAGGAGATCGCCAAGATCCTGCATCTGTCCGAGAAGACGGTCGAGAACCACCGCTCCAACGCGATGCGAAAGCTCGGCATGCGGGATCGCGTCGAGCTCGTCCGCTACGCGATCCGCAAGGGCCTGATCGACCCGTAGGGTCGAATGACGCCGCCGGCCCTGCGATCAGGTCCGGCCCCGCTAAGCAGACAACAGCGCAGGCCGCTCCGTGACCTCGTGATAGCAGAGCACGTCCCTGGCGAAATAGTGGGCGACGAGGCTCCGTCTCGTGGCGCCGTTCCGCGCGATCGCGTTGCCCCCGTGAACCAGGTTCGCGTGCCAGACGAGGACGTCCCCCTTCTCGGCCAGGAACTCAACGGGCTCGATCCCGGCCTGCTTGACGGCAGCGAGGAGCCGCCGGTTGTACTCCTGGTCCTTCCCCTTGGCGACGAAGAACGGCCCGCTGCGAGCCTCGAGGTCCTCGCTCATCAGGTATGGAAGCTTGTGACTGCCGGGGTAGTAGTAGACCGGGCCGCTTTCGGGCGAGACATCCTCCAGCGCCACCCAGATGGCGATCAGATAACCGATCGGCTCGGTGCTCATGTGAAAGAAGTCGGAGTGGGCGCCCTGCTGGCTGCCGACGAAGAAGTGCATGCCCTGGAAGAGCCTCGCCTCCTTCCCGAGGGTGAAGCTCAGCAGGCGCAGCAGCTCCGAGTCTGTGAGCGCGTCCGAGACCTCGCTCGACTGCAGGAACGGGTTCATGATGCGGCTTCTGTCCCGTGGATTGGTGTTTGCCTCCCCACGTTCGATCAGGCCATCGAGGGATGAGTTGATCGCGTCGATTCCGGCGTCGTCGAAGAACTTCGGCAGGATCATGTAGCCGTCGTCGATCCAGTCCAGCAGCGACTTCTGGATCGGCTCGGGAAACGAGGAGAGATCCGGGTGAGCGGAGAGTGCCGTCTTGGCGTCGGGTCGATCCAGCCAGGGGACCTCGCCCGCCGGCTGCTTGATGTTCCGATGGCTGATCGGACCGATGACAGGCCGCCGGATCCCGTAGCGGCGGTGGAGCTTCGCATTGCCCCGAAGCGCGGGGTAGTGCAAGAGGTTGCGCGCCATCCAAGCGGGCTTGCTGCGCCGTGCCAGACCTTTCACCGAGCTCGCGAGGGTCACGCGGGCCCGAGAATAGCCCATGCCGGGGTAGCCTCTGGAGGCAGTGTCCGAGCGCGAAGGGAGCCCAGAGCGGGAAGGCGCACCGGCCGACGAGCGGATCGCCCGACTCCAACGCGAGCTCAGGGCCGTCGACTTCGAACGCCTGCGGCTTCGATCGGAGCTGGAGCAGATTCGGCTCTCGCCGGTGGGTCCGCTGATCGAACCGACCCGCACGATGCGCTCGATCGTGGACCGCTGGCTGTGGTGGCTGCGGCGGCGGTTTGGGGGCCCGAGGACCGGGGCACGACGGCGAGAGGTGCGCCCCGCCGACGGAACTCGCCGCCTGGCGCCGCCCATATCGGGGTCCGAGCTCGTATGGCTAGCCAAGCATCGTTTGCAGCGAGGTGGCACGGAGAGACGCTCAGCGGCGTCCCCCGCACCCTCCGGGGAGTGGCTGACCCCGATCCTGGTCGACTACTTCGGGAGGGATGGCGAGCACACTGACGATGGCACTGCTCGCCACCTCGCCGTCGATCGTGACCGACGACCAATACCCCTACGAGCGTCGCTACTTCACCTACCTGTGGCGTTGGTCGATGCTGCTCTCGCGTACCGACTGGCCCAGGGCCCTGTGGGCGAAGGACGACGTGATCTCGATCGCCCAGGAGCAGGCGTCCGCCGCTGCTCGGGCCCCCGCCCTGGCTGAAGCGCGACCTGCTCGAGCCGGGGCCCGGGGGCGCGCCGATGTCCCGTCGCTGCTTCGAGCTGGCTTGGAGCGAGTTCTCGTTCCGCGCCATGGAGCGAGCCCGCTCGGGATCGAGTGACAAGGCGACGCCGCGTTACTACGCCGAGAAGCACGGGAACACCTGGCTCGTGGACACTCGCGAGCTTCCCCCCTGAAGCTGATCGTCTTGCTGCGCGACCCCCGGGACACCTACGCCTCGATCCGGGCCTTCGAGGACAAGGAGCCCTCGACCAGCTTCGGGGTCCGCCACGCGTGGAGAGGCTCGGACCGGCTCGACGCGATCATCGACCGCCAGCGTCGCCGGCTGCGCTGGATCGCGGGACTACTCGACGCGGGAAGCGTGCCCGTGGTTCGCTACGAGGAGCTGACCCGGGATCTCCCAGGCGTGGTGCGACGCATCGAGGAGCACCTCCAGGTCGAGCTCGCTCCGGCCGCTCTGCGCGGCGATCAGCTCAAGGCTCGGCACGGGTCGTCAGCAGCGGACGATTCAGGGCGCTGGCGCCAAAAGCTCGATCCCGAGACCGCGGAGCGGTTCACGCGGGAGCTCCAACCCGAGCTACGGGCCGTGGGCCTGGACGTATGAGGAGAGGCTCTAGGAATCGCTAGCGCAGCCGTCGCGAGCGAAGCGAGCGGGCCATCCGCCCTGCCGCCCGGAGCGGTCGCGTGACTCGCCAGCTCGAGGACGCCTCGTACTCGCGTCGCAGGGCTACGGCTTCCTCCTCGAGAACCACAAGCTGCTGGCGCTCCGCCTCGAGCTCGCGTGGATCATCCGGTTCCGGCCGCTCGAGGTCGTCCCGGGTCAGCGAGACGTCTTTCTTGCGTCCAAGTACGAAGCCGTGACCCGGCTGGCCCCCGGCGAAGCCGGACGACCTCAGCGACAGGATCTCGAACGCCCTTCCCCAGTGTGAGCGGAGCCACCATGGGGAGTGGATAACACGGGGGCCACTGGTGTCGTCAAGCTTTTGCCAGAGCCTTTGCACACACATCCCGAGCTCGTACTCGTCCGGGGGCCTGCCGAGCGAACGCCCCCAAAGCTCCGGCCCCAGGATCGTCGCCAGCAGGATGCCGTCAGGCTTGAGAATTCGGTGCAGCTCGAGCAGCCAGGCACTCCACTCGTGGGTGATGTGCGTGAACACGGAGATCGCGTAGACGAGGTCGAAGTACCCCTCCGGGTGCGGCATCGGGATCTCATCGTTTGCGTAGAAGCGCAGCGGTGGAGATAGGTGCTCGTCGAGCCAGGCGATGGCTGGAGGGTGCAGGTCGCAACCCCAGAACTCCCCCGAGGCGGCCTCGGGCAGAAACTGACGCAGGACCCTCCCCGCGCCGCAGCCGAAGTCGAGCACCCGTCTTCCGTCGAACGAGTAGTCATCCGGAAGGGCCTGGATGATCCCAGCCTTGATCGCACGCCCGCCCCGCTCGTAGCGCTCACGGAACCGCTCGTCGCTTTCCTCAGGTCGCCTGGGCCCGGTGCGCTCGATCAGCTGTCGCGGCGGGACGGGCGCTGCCTGCGCCCGATCTGCCGAGGCGATCTGTCGGTGGCTATCAGCGCCCATCGAGCCAAGCTCATGCTAATTGAGCCGGCCGTCAGCCCTTATCCGACCTGTGAGGTAGGATTTTGGCGAGATGCTGTTTTCGACCAAAGCGGAGTACGGCGTTCGGTTGATGGTCGAGCTGGGCCGGCGCGCCGGCGACGAGCTCGCCGACGAGGCCGACCCGGTGGCGCTCAGCTCCGTCGCCGAGGCTGAGATCCTTCCCCTCTCCTACCTCGAGCACCTGGTCGCCAAGCTGCGCCAGGCGGAGCTGGTGACCTCGGTGCGCGGCGCCCACGGCGGCTACCGGCTGGCACGGCCCGCGTCGCAGATCCAGATGCTCGACGTGGTGCAGGCGCTCGAGGGGCCAATCGCGCCGATGGAGTGCTTCCACGAGGTCCGCGAGGGCCGGGTGCTGTGCTCGCACGAGGCGGACGGCGACAGCGCGTGCTCGACAAAGCTGCTCTGGACCCGCGTTCACGGCGGGATCACGAAGGCGCTCGCCGGCACCACGCTGGCCGACCTGGTCGAATTCGCCGACCAGCACGCGGTCAGGGAACCCGTTGCCGGCTGAGCCGTCCGGGACCCATTCCCGCCAACGACGACAGCGAGGACCAAATGGCTGACCTGGAGATACGCAACCTGCACGTGAGCGCCGAGGGCAAGCAGATCCTCAAGGGACTCGACCTCGCCGTGTCGGCGGGCCAGATCCACGCGCTGATGGGACCGAACGGCTCCGGCAAGTCGACCCTTGCCAACGCGATCATGGGCCATCCGGCGCTGGAGGTGACCGAGGGCGAGATCCGGTTCCGGGGCGAGGAGATCACCGAGGCCGCACCCGAGGACCGCGCTCGCGCCGGGTTGTTCATGGCCTTCCAGTACCCGGTCGCGATCCCCGGCGTGACGGTCGCCAAGTACCTGCGGATGGCGGTCAACGCCCAGCGCGAGGTCAAGGGCGAGAGCGAGATCAAGCTGAAGGACTTCCGAAAGCAGACCGAGGCGGCGATGGAGCTGATGGACATCCCCCGGGAGTTCTCGAGCCGCTACCTGAACGACGGGTTCTCGGGTGGCGAGAAGAAGCGAATGGAGATCCTCCAGCTGGCGATGCTCAGGCCCCAGCTCGCCGTCCTCGACGAGACCGACTCCGGCCTCGACATCGACGCCCTGCGCACCGTGGCCGAGGGCGTCGGCAAGTTCGCCGGGCCCGAGATGGGAGTTCTGATCATCACCCACTACCAGCGCATCCTCCATCTGGTGAAGCCCGACTTCGTGCATGTGATGTACGACGGGCGGATCGTCAAGGAGGGCGGCCCCGAGCTGGTCCAGCTGCTCGAGGAACGCGGTTACGGCTGGATCCGCGAGGAGGTCGAGGCGGCGGCCGCGTAGCGCCTCGCAAGGGTGATGGAAAGAAGTGCCGCGACAAGCTGCGCCGCGCGGCCGCCCCGGCCGCCCCGCCCTCCCTGGAGGAGGTCCGCGCCCAGTTCCCGCTGCTCTCCCGGGAGCAGAACGGCAAGCCGCTCGCCTACCTCGACAACGGCGCCACGTCGCAGAAGCCGCTGGCGGTGATCGAGGCGCTGGATCGCTTCTGGCGTCGAAGGGAACGCCAACGTCCACCGCGGCGTCTACCGCCTCTCCGAGGAGGCCACCGAGGCCTATGAGCGGTCGCGGCGGGTGGTCGCCGCCCGGCTCGGCGCCGGCCGGCGGGAGGTCATCTTCGTCCGAAACGCGACCGAGGCGCTCAACCTGGTGGCCTATTCCTGGGGCCGGGCGAACCTGGCGGAGGGCGACCGAATCCTGCTCACCGAGATGGAGCATCACTCGAACATCGTGCCCTGGTACCAGCTGGCCGCGGAGCGCGGCGTCGAGCTCGACTGGGCGCCCGTCACGGACGAAGGAAGGCTCGATCTGGAGGCGTTCCGGAGCCTGCTGGAGCGAGGCCCCAAAGTGGTCGCCGTCGCCCACGTCTCCAACGTCCTCGGCACGATCAACCCGATCGCCGAGATCGCGCGTCTCGCGCACGACGCCGGGGCCGTGGTGGTCGTCGACGGCGCCCAGGCGGGCCCCAAGCTGCCGCTCGACATGGCCGAGCTCGGCGTGGACTTCTACGCGCTCACCGCGCACAAGATGTACGGGCCGACGGGAATCGGGGCGCTCTACGGCCGCCGTGAGCTGCTCGAGGAGATGCCGCCGTTCATCGGCGGCGGATCGATGATCCGCCAGGTGAAGCGCGACCGGATCACCTGGGCCGAGCTGCCGGCGAAGTTCGAGGGGGGCACGCCGGCGATCGGCGAGGCGATCGGCTACGCGGCCGCCGTCGAGTGGCTGGAAGGGGTCGGCCTCGAGGCCGCCCATGCCTACGAGTCCCGGCTGGGCGCCTATTTGCTCGAGCGCCTGGCGGAGGTCCCGGGGCTGCGTGTGTTCGGCCCGCCTGCGGGCGACGACCGGGTCGGCATCGTCTCCTTCGCCCTCGACGGCGTCCACGCGCACGACGTCTCGGAGATCCTCGACCGCCACGCGGTCTGCGTCCGCGCCGGCCACCACTGCGCCCAGGTCCTCATGGACCGGCTCGGGGTGCCGGCGACCGCTCGCGCCAGCCTGGCCGTCTACAACACGCGCGAGGAGGTCGATCGGCTGGTCGAGGCGCTCCACGACGTGCGCCGCGTGTTCGAGCTCGACTGAGGCGGGGCCGAGATGGACGACCTCTACCGAGAGCAGATCCTCGAGCACTACAAGCGCCCGCACAACTTCGGCCGCCTCGATCGCTACGACCTCGAGTTCGAGGACTCGAACCCGTTCTGCGGCGACGAGCAGCACGTGTTCATCAGGCTCGACGACGACGGCCGGGTGGCCGAGGTCGCCTTCGAGGGCAAGGGCTGCGCGATCTCGACCGCCGCCACCTCGATGCTCACCGACGAGCTCCAGGGCATGAGCCGCGACGAGCTGCTCGAGCTGCCCAAGGACTTCGTCCTCGACCTGCTCGGGATCGACATCTCGGCGACCCGGATCAAGTGCGCCCTGCTCGGCCTCAAGGTCGTCAAGGGCGCCGGCCTGGGCCAGCCCGCCGACTGGGAGGACGAGGGCGATCGCGGAGACCCGGCCGAGGCCGCGGCGATCTGAGCCTCGTGCCGGCGTCCGAGGTTCCGGCGCCCACTCTCGCTAAAATCCGACTTCGGAAGTAGGATTAACGTGATGACGAGCACAAGCACCGACGACGAGGCCGTCGTGGCCGAGAGCATCACCGTCTGCCGAGCGGATGAGCTCCCCGAGGGAGCGATGCGCCTGATCGAGGCCGAGGGCCGAAAGATCGGCGTCTTTCGGTGCGGCGGCGGCGAGCTCTACGCGATCGAGGACCGCTGCTCGCATGACGACGGCCCGCTGGCCGAGGGGGAGTTCGACGCGGACGCCTGTACAGTGGAGTGTCCCCGGCACGGCTCGCTGTTCGACCTGCGAAGCGGCCGGCCGAAGACGCTCCCCGCCTTCCAGCCGGTTGACACGTTCGACGTCCGAGTCGAAGACGGCGAAGTGAAGCTGGAGATCTAGAGCCTTTCGATGACTGCCCCGAAGACAGAGAGCCCCGCCCCCCTCCCCCAAGGAGCTGACCGAGCAGGAGGAGTCGCTGAAGGAGATCGGCTCCGACTACGCGGAGCGCTTCGGCTTCCACGATCCGGAGACCGGCTACGCCTACAAGGCGCCCGAAGGGCCTCTCGGAGCAGGTCGTCCGCGACATCTCCGAGTACAAGTCGGAGCCGGACTGGATGCGCGAGTTCCGGCTCAAGGCGCTCGAGCACTTCAGGCAGCGCCCCACCCCGACCTGGGGCGGCAACCTGGGCCAGATCGACTGGGACAACATCCACTACTTCGTTCGAGCCTCGGAGAAGAACAGCCGAAGCTGGGACGAGGTCCCCGAGGACATCAAGAAGACCTTCGATCGGCTCGGCATCCCCGAGGCGGAGCGCAAGTTCCTCTCCGGGGTCGGCGCCCAGTACGAGTCCGAGGTCGTCTACCACCAGGTGAACGAGGCCCTCGAGAAGCAGGGCGTGATCTTCACCGACATGGACACCGCCCTGCGCGAGCACGAGGACATCGTGCGCGAGTACTGGGCCACCGTGATCCCGCCGAACGACAACAAGCTGGCGGCGCTCAACTCGGCGGTCTGGTCGGGTGGCTCGTTCGTCTACGTGCCGGCCGGCGTCAAGGTCGAGATGCCGCTCCAGGCCTACTTCCGGATCAACACCGAGAACATGGGCCAGTTCGAGCGCACCCTGATCATCGCCGAGGAGGGGTCGGAGGTGCACTACGTGGAGGGGTGCACCGCTCCTGTCTACTCGACCGACTCCCTGCACTCGGCGGTGGTCGAGATCGTCGTCAAGCCGGGGGCCAACGTCCGCTACACGACCGTCCAGAACTGGTCCACGAACGTCTACAACCTGGTCACCAAGCGCGCCGTCGCTTACGACAACGCGCACATGCACTGGGTGGACGCGAACCTCGGCTCGAAGCTGACCATGAAGTTCCCGTCGATTTACCTGCTCGGCCCCGAGGCGCACGGGGAGATCCTCTCGATCGCCTTCGCCGGCAACGGCCAGCACCAGGACGCCGGCGGCAAGATCATCCACGGCGCGCCGAAGACGACATCGTCCGTGTTCGCCAAGTCCGTCTCGAAGGACGGAGGGCGCGGGAGCTACCGTGGACTCCTCGAGATCGCCAAGGGCGCCACCGAGGCGAAGTCGAAGGTGGTGTGCGACGCGCTGCTGCTGGACGAGAAGTCGCGCTCCGACACCTACCCGACGATTCGGATCGACGAGAGCGACGCCAACGTCGGCCACGAGGCCTCGGTGTCGAAGATCGGCGAGGAGCAGCTCTTCTACCTCCAGGCCCATGGCCTGGACGAGGAGGAGGCGTCGAAGATGATCGTCAACGGCTTCATCGAGCCGATCACCAAGGAGCTGCCGATGGAGTACGCGGTCGAGATGAACCGCCTGATCGAGCTGCAGATGGAAGGGTCGATTGGCTAGAGCCGCCCGGACTCCGCCGCCCCCGGAGTCGAAGACGAGGAGGCGGCGGGATTGATGGAGCCGGATTGGCTCACGGAGAGGCGCCGCAAGGGCGCCTCTTTGGCGAGCGAGCTGGCGCTCCCCACGCAGAAGGACAAGGGCTGGGAGTTCACCGACCTGACCGGCCTCGACCTGGGCGCCTACGCAGCCGGTGAGGGCCGCGTGGAGGGCGTCAAGCCGAAGGTGGACGGCGCCGACGGGCCACCGGTCGTCCTGCCGCTGGGCGAGGCGGCCGAACGGCTCGGGGACGTCGTCGAGCAGCACTTCGGCTCCCTGGTGCCGGCGGACGATCCCTTCGTCGCTCGCAACGAGGCCAGCTGGCGAAGCGGGGTCCTGGTCTACGTTCCCCGCGGCCAGCGCCTGCTGGAGCCCCTGCGGCTGTCGGTCTACCAGGACGAGGACGGGGCCGGGCTCGACTGGAGGGCCCTGATCGTGCTCGAGGAGGGCGCCGAGGCCGAGGTGTGGGAGCGCTACGTGTCGGACGGCGACGAGTCGGAGGGCCTCTTCAACGGCGTGGTCGAGCTCTCGGTCGGCCCCGGCGCCAATCTGCGCTACGTCTGCGAGCAGGAGCTGTCGGAGCGCAGCTGGGTGTTCGCCACGCAGCGGGCCGAGCTGGAGCGCGACGCCTCGCTGGAGTGGGTCGCGCTCGGCTTCGGCTCTGCGCGCGGCAAGGTGCGGATGGAGACGAAGCTCGCCGGCGCGGGCTCCTCGGCCAAGGTGACCGGCGCCTACGCGGGCGCAGGCGACCAGCACCTCGACTTCGACACCACCCAGGAGCACGCCGCAGAGCACACCACATCGGACCTCGCCTTCCGGGGCGTGCTGTCCGACCAGGCGACCGCCGTGTGGCGCGGGATGATTCGCGTCGATCCCGGCGCCCAGCAGACGGACGCGTTCCAGGAGTGCCGCAACCTGCTGCTCTCCAAGCGGGCGCACGCCGACGCGATCCCGGGACTGGAGATCGAGGCCAACGACGTCCGCTGCACGCACGCCGCCGCCGTGGCCCAGGTCGACCGCGAGCAGCTCTACTACCTGCGCGCCCGCGGCCTGCCGGAGCCGCGGGCCAAGCGCCTGATCATCGACGGCTTCCTCCAGGAGCTCACCGAGCGCACCGCCGAGGGCCCGGTACGGGACGCCCTGTCTTCGGCGCTCGACCGCCGACTCGGCGAGATCCTTCCCGAGGCCTGAGAGCGCTCTCCTCCCGCGAGGCCTTGGTGGCCCGATAGGCGCCCGCCGCGTTCCGACCGGAAATCGGCGTCTTATGATCGTTGTCGCAGATGAGGGTTCGACGACAGGGAGCGGGGCGACGCGGGTACTCGCCGACGGCCGGACTGCACTTCGACGACGAGGAGTTCGAGTCGCGGATCGTCTGGATCTGGACGCACGGCTCGAAGCGGGAGCACGTGGCTGTTGCAGATGTTGAGCCCACCCGCTGATGCTCCGTGGGACACGGAGCCGGCGACTCCGGAGCAGACCCGACCTGCTCGGCTTCGTCGCCCCTCGCGTCCTGGCAGGGGACCGTTGACGCGATCCCGGTGGACACGACGTTCGTCTCCAACCACCTGCTGCCGTTGTCCGGACCGGCGGACTACACCGAGGACCTGGAGCCCGTCACCTTCAGCTCGGCGCTCGGCCTGGGGAACCGCGCCAACTACTTCTTCTCGTCCAAGTACGAGGACGCGTGGCGTCCCGAGGTGCGTCGCATGATGCTGGTCCGCTTCCACCGGCTCGTCGAGCGAACAGCCGAGCGCTACGACGTGAAGTCTCCGCTGGTGCTCCTGAAGGAGGTCGCCGGCGCCCACGCGGCTCCGCTGGTGATGTCGATGTTCCCGCGCTCGAGGCTGGTGTTCCTGGTCCGCGACGGCCGTGACGTGGTCGACTCGCAGACCGCCGCCAGCCAGCCCGGCAGGCTGGCTGCCGCATGACGCGGATGGACGACCCCCGAGGAGCGTCGCGCAGTTCATCCGCCGCTGGGCGCGCGCCTGGGTCGGGGACGTGGCCTCGATCGAGCGGGCGTTCGAGGCCCATCCGCCCGAGCTGCGGAAGATGGTGCGCTACGAGGACCTGCTCGCCGACCCCGCCGCGAACCTCGGCTCGCTGGTCGAGTGGCTCGGCCTGCGCAGGAGCGAGCGGTGGCTCGAGCGCACGGTCGAGGCCAACGCCTTCGACTCGATCGCCCCCGAACAGAAGGGCCCGAAGAAGTTCTTCCGTTCCGCGACCCCGGGGGCCTGGAGCAAGAACCTGACCGACGAGGAGGCGGCGACGCTCGAGAGCCTCATGGGGGGCAAGCTTCGCGAGCTCGGCTATCCGGTGGCCGATGGCCCGTCCGATGCCGACAAGGGCCCCGGCGAGGGCGGCTCACCGGAGCCCGTCAGACGGAAGGGGCGCCAACGGTGATCGTCGCAATGTCGATCAGCGACGCGGCGACGACCAGCGGGAAGCTGCCCGCCTTCGAGGCTTTGAACCTGATCAGCGCCGGCTCGCCGGCCGCGATCGTGCGGTCGATCCCGTAGCCCATCAGCTCGACGCCGACCGTGCTGTCGGAGACCACCCGCAGGCGAACGACCTCATCCCTGCGGTAGTGGAGCTCGGCGGGGCCGCTCGACGGCGGGACCCCGTCGATCACTCGCACCGTCGCCACGGGCGGAGGCTCGCGCGAGCTCCGGTCTGCGGCACGCCCACCATCGCCGCCCTCCCTCTCCGGAGATCGACGGAGCGTCTACCGTCTCCTCGCTGTACAGGAAGACGAAGCCGGTGACGATCCCGACGCCGAGGATCAGACCGAGGAAGACGCCGATGACGCGGTCGCGCCAGCGCACATCTAGGGGTCGTCCGCGGCCGGCTAGACGCCGTCGAGCAGCCGCCAGTTCGCCCGCAAGACGGCCTCCGCGCCGGCCGCCAGCTCGTCCTCGTCGCCCTGCGCCGCCAGCTCCTCGATCAGCTCGCGCACCTCCGCGGCGTGCTCGGTGTCGCGTCGCTCGTGGAGGCTGAAGTAGGCGGTCCCCGGGCCTTCTATGAATCCGTAAAGGTCGACCAGGCCCTGCCGCTTGATGCCGGAGATCTCGGGCTGGCCGCTCTCGATCGCGTACAGCCTCACGAGGCCTCGCGAGCAGCTCGTCACGGCCGTCATGGACGGCCGCAGAGCCCGACCAGGCACGCACGCACTCCTCGGTCTCCGGGGTCGGGGCGTCGGCGGCGCACCCTCCTGCCGACTCGACGAAGTCGTCCCAGAGCGCCACGTGGTCGCGCTCCTCGACTGCGTGTTGGCGCAGCTCGGGGCGCTCGGGGGCGGCGTCCGCGGCGGCTTGCGGAGAGCGTGGCGATCGCCCGCACCGCGTGCCGGTACTGGCCGGAGTAGCGCGCCAGCTCCTCGCGGCTCAACTCGCCGGCCGACCAGCGCTGGTAGAAGGGGTGTCGGAGCACGTTCCAGCGCTCGCGGGCCTGCTCGATCCGCTCCCAGATCCTCTGCGTCAAGTCATCCTCCTCGTTCGACCGCGGGAAGCCAGGAGAATAGCGGCGCGGTGCGACCGCAAGCACATGACATAGCGGTGCCGCCGTTCCCACCCGGCACGGAGTGGGTCGGGCCCGAGCCCGGCGCCGTCGAGCGGATCTGCGCCCGCGGCCCGCTGCTCGTCCACTTCGTCGATGCGGCGCACCTGTCGAGCGTCCGTACCCTCCCGTACGTGATGCGCCTGGGAGGAGCGCTACCGCGATCTCGGGCTGACCCTCGTGGGGGTCAACTCGCCCCGCTTTCCGTTCACGGCCGACCCCGGCAAGCTCGCCGCGGCGCTGCACGCGGCTCGAGGTTGGCTTCCCCGTCGCGGCCGACTCCGGCTACCGGATCTGGCACGACTACGGCTGCGAGGGGTGGCCGTCGCTGTTCCTTTGGGGCCGCGGCGGGGCGCTGCGCTGGTTCCACTTCGGCGAGGGCGAGTACGCGGCCACCGAGGAGGCAATCCAGGAGGAGCTGCGGGCCCTCGACCCGGAACTGGAGCTGCCCGAGCTCCTCTCCTGCCCTTCGGCCCAGCGACGCCGCGGGCGCGCTCGTCGCGCCACCCAGCCCCGAGGTCTTCCCGGGCGGCTCGGAGTCCGAGCCGTGGCGATCGCCGGAAGGCGGCCCGCCGCTCGAGCTCGACTATGCGGCGGGCGGCGCCTGGGCGACGATCGACGGGCGCGGCGTGCTGCGCGTCTCGCTCGACGGTGGGCGCGAGCATGCGATCGAGGTCGAGGCGCCGGGCGCCTACGAGCTGGCCGCCCACGAGCGCCACGAGGCGCACCACCTGTCCCTCGGGGCCACGCCCGGCGTGCGCGTCTACTCGATCGCCTTTGCGGCCGGAGTGCCCTGACGGCACCCGATCCGGGGGAGCTCGGCTGGGTCAGCCCCGAGCGGCCAGCTCGACCCTGATCTTCTTCGGGAGCATGAAGCGAACGTCCTCCTCGACGGTTCGCAGCTCGGAGACCTCCTGCGTCCCGCGCTCACGGAAGAAGGCGACGAGCTGTGAGACGAGCTCCTCGGGAGCGCTCGCCCCGGAGGTGATCCCGACGGTCTCCGCGTCGTCCAGCCACTCCTCCTGGACCTGGAGCGAGTTGTCGATCAGGTGGGAGGCGGCCCCGTGCTCGCGGGCCACCTCGACCAGGCGGTTCGAGTTGGAGGAGTTGGTGGAGCCGATCACCAGCACCAGATCGCACTCGCGCGCCAGCTGCTTGACGGCGATCTGGCGGTTGGTGGTCGCGTAACAGATGTCGTCCGACTTCGGGCCGGCGATCTGGGGGAACTTGGCGCGCAGGCGGGCGATGATCTGCCAGCGTCTCGTCGACCGACAGCGTGGTCTGGGTGATGTAGGCGACCTTGTCCGGGTCCGGGACCTCGAGGTCGTCCACGTCCTCGGCTGTCTGCACGAGCACGATGCTGGCCGGCGCCTCGCCGGTGGTCCCCTCCACCTCCTCGTGGCCCGCGTGGCCGATCAGCACGATCGTGTAGCCCTGCTCCGCGAACTTGCGCGCCTCGACGTGGACCTTGGTGACCAGCGGACAGGTGGCGTCGATCGTGCGCAGGCGCCGCCGTTCCGCGTTCTCGTGCACCTTCGGGGCGACGCCGTGTGCGGAGAAGACGACCAGCTCGCCCTCCGGGACCTCGGTCTCCTCGTCGACGAAGATCGCGCCCCGCTTGGCGAGCTGCTCGACGACGTGCTTGTTGTGGACGATCTCCTTGCGCACGTATACCGGCGGGCCGTGCAGCTCCAGGGCCTCCTCGACCGTCTGCACGGCTCGGTCGACGCCGGCGCAGTAGCCGCGCGGGGCGGCCAGCAGGACGCGCCGGGGAACGGCGCGACCCGGGGCTTGGGGGGCGGAAGCCATGGGCTAAGGGTACCCAGCCTCGGACTGAGCACCGAGGGGAGGCGACCGTGGCTCCGAGCGCTCCGGACCCGCATGACTTTGGGCCCGTATAAGGGCCGCAAAGTAGAGCGTCCGCTCAGCGAATCCGCGGCAGCACGGCGAGCGCCGTCTCCCCCACCGCGTCCAGGCTCGCTCGCGCAGACGTGACCGAGGTTGTCCTGGCGCGTGTGCCAGAAGTCGCCGGGCGGGGGGCCCGGGCCGTACCCGAAATCGATCAGGCCGACGGACGGGATCCCCGCCTGCGGCGAAGGGGAGGTGGTCGTCGAGGATCGGCGGGCGCTTCGCCCACGAAGGGCGAGGGGCCGGCGGCTGCTCCTGCGCGGCGTCCGAGAACAGCCCGTAGAGGTCGGGGTCCGAGTTCTCCTCACGCGGGATGCCCGAGGGTGCAGTCGCCGACCAGGTCGAGGAGGACCATGGCGCGGATCTCGCCCAGCGGCGCCGAGCCCTGGAGGCCGCCGCGCTCGCGCGTAGCGGACGAACTGGCTGCTTGCCGCGCGCCCCGTCGAGCTCGAAGGGCCTGTCGCCGCGCGCCTCCTCCGCGTCGAAGAAGACCAGCTGGATCGAAGGCCCCTCAGGCGCCCGGGCAGGCCGCGCGCCAACTCGAGCAGGACGGCGACGGCAGAGGCGCCGTCGTTGGCGCCGACGAAGCCCGGGGATGTCCTTGGTGTCGTGGTGCGCGCCGACGACGACCGTTCCCGGTGCCTCGCCCGGGATGCTGCCGACGACGTTGCGATGGGGATGCTGCACTCGAACCTCGCGCACGCCGGCTTCGCGCAGGCGGCGCGCGATCAGCCGCACCTCCTGCCGGCTGGCCGCCGAGCCGGCCGGACGGGGGCCGATCCGCACCTGCGCACGCAGGTCGCGAAAGGCGCGTTGGGCGTCGAAGCGACCGTCCGCGGACCGTCGCCGGCTCGCTTCGATCCCTCGCCGCAGCCCGCCACCACGGCACCGAGCACCGCAAGGATGAGCGCCCCGAACCGTCGCACGGCGCGAGGCTACTAGAGGCCGGTAGGGTTTTGACCCGTGGCCCAGCAGCACGATGGATCGCCTCAGCTCGGTCGACGTCTCGTTCCTGACCAACGAGAGCGCCTCCAGCCACATGCACGTGGGCGGGATCCTGATCTTCGAGGGGCCGCCGCCCAGCTACGACGACCTGCTCGACCACATCCGGAGCCGGCTTCATCTGGTGCCTCGCTTCCGGCAGAAGCTCGCCCACCCGCCGGTCCAGACCGGGCGCCCGTTCTGGGTCGACGACCCGAACTTCAACCTCACCTACCACGTGCGCCACTCGGCGCTGCCCGACGCCCGGGCTCGGAGGAGCAGCTTCGCAAGATGTCGGCCCGGGTCTTCTCGCAGCAGCTCGACCGCACCAAGCCGCTCTGGGAGCTGTGGCTGGTCCAGGGGCTGACCCGCAAGCGCTTCGCGCTGATCACCAAGACGCACCACGCCTTGGTGGACGGCGTCTCGGGCGTCGACATCGCCACGGTGCTCTTCGACGCCAAGCCGGTTCCCGAGCCCGCCGAGCCCGACCACGAGCTGGGCGCCCGACCCCGAGCCCTCGAGCGCGAGCCTGGCCGCCAAGGGACTGCAGGGGCTGGCGGGCAGCCCGCTGCGCCTGGCGCGCCGCGTGGAGCAGGCGATCGAGCATCCGCAGGCGACCGTCCGCCGGCTGATCGAGGCCGCGGAGGGAGTCGGGGAGATCGGCTGGGCGTTCGCCAACCCGGCGCCGAAGGTGCCGCTGAACGTCGACATCGGCTCGCACCGCCGCTTCTTCTGGGTGCGCAGCGACCTGGCGCAGATGAAGCGCGTCAAGGACGCGCTCGGAGGCACCGTCAACGACGTCGTGCTCGCGGTGGTGGCGGGCGGGGTTCGCGACTGGCTGCACGCTCGCGGCATCCGCACCGAGGGGCTCGAGCTCCGGGCGCAGGTCCCGGTCTCGATCCGGGCCGCGGACGAGCGCGGCCAGCTCGGCAACCGCCTGGCGGTGATGCGCGCGCCGCTGCCGGTCTACATCGCGGACCCGGTTCGCCGCCTGCACACGGTGACGGCGGCGATGCAGGGGCTGAAGCAGTCCAAGCAGGCCCTTGGCGCCGAGGTGATCACGCGCTTCAACGACTTCGCCCCGCCCACCCTGCTCGCGCAGGCCGCGCGGATCAACTTCTCGACGCGCCTCTTCAACCTGGTCGTCACCAACGTGCCGGGCCCGCAGATCCCCCTCTACGTGCTCGGCCGCGAGCTGGAGGACATCTTCCCCGTCGGCTTCCTGCCGCCTCACCAGGCTCTGTTCGTGGCCATCATGAGCTACAACGGCGGCGTCAACTTCGGCCTGCTCGCCGACTACGACTCGATCGACGACCTCGAGTTGATCGCCGAGGGCATCGAGCGTTCGATCGCCGAGCTGGCCGATGCCGCCGGAGGCGGCCTCCCAGGCGCCCGAGCCCGCGCCGGCGACCGGCTGAGCTACCGCCGCCGCGCCGCGACCTTCACCGCCCGGCCGGCGTTCAGGATCCCCCAGCCGAGAGCGTCGCTGAACCGGTGCCCGCTCGCGGTGCGCTTGATGATCCGCAGCACCCTGGCGTTGTCGATCCCGGGCCGCTTGCTGCGGATCAGCGCCGCGGCGCCCGCCACCTGAGGGGTCGGCCATGCTGGTGCCCTCGAGGTAGGCGAAGTCGTTCGAGCCCCGAAAGCTGGCGCGGCAGTTGCCGCATGGAGGCTCGCCCGACGGGTCTCCAGCTCGATCGTGGTCAGGTTGTCCGGGAAAGGTGGAGAAGATCCCGCAGTCCGCGCGGATCACGCAGGCCGCGGAGGCGGAGCCGTAGGCGGCCAGCGAGATCCCCGTGCCGTGGCCGGGCCGGAACCAGGCGCGGCGATCGTTGTGCCCCGCCGCGGTGACCACCAACCCCTTGCCCGAGCGCAGGCGATCGCCCGTGCCGTTCGGCTGCAGGTGCGCGGCGGGCGTTCCCTGGTGGGTGGTGTCGTTGTTGGACGCGGCCGCCACCAGGACGACGTCGCGCCTGTACGCGTAGTCGAGGGCGCGGTTGATGACGCCCGAGGCGCCGGGGCCGCCGAAGCTCATGTTGATCACGTCGGCGCCGTGGTTGGTTGCGTCGGTGATCGACTTCGCGACCAGCGAGTCGTCGAGGCTTTGGCTGTCGGACGCCTTCTCGATCATCAGCCTGCACTTGAAGGCGGCGCCCGCGACCCCGTGGCCGTTGTTGCCCGCCCCGCACGCCAGCCCGGCGACGTGCGTGCCGTGCCCGACCTCGTCGTACTCTCGGCCCGGTGCACTCCGGCTGCGAAGGCGCCGCCGCAACCGTCGTAGTCGTAGCCCCTCGAGTAGACGATTCGCCCCGCCAGATCGAAGTGCTCGCCGTCGATTCCGGTGTCGATGACGGCAAGCCTCGCTCGCGTTCCCCGCGTGCGCCTCCACGCTCTGCCGAAGCGCTCCTGGCGCAGGTTCCACTGGTAGAAGTCGTTCGACGGAGCACGGGGGTCGCGCGCTCGTCGAGGGCGGGATCGTCGGGCAGGTAGCGGAGGGTCCTGTAGCGCTCCAGCTCGACCCGTCTCACCGCCGGGTCGGCTTCCAGCTCACGGCGCGCTCGCGCGAGGCCCTGGCCGGGTGCCGGCCGCACCGCCACGGCGCCGAGCTCGGGGATCGAGCGCGACCCGAGGGAGCCCGCTCCGGTCGAGCACGGCCGAGATGCGGCCCCGGGCCGCATCAGAGGCGCGCCCGCGCTTCGCCTCCCGGCCGGGCGCCCGAATCGCGCGGGGATCGCACCAGGGCGATCAGGTTGCCGGTTCGCCCGGAGCGGTCGGCGGCGGGCGGAGCCGGGCCCGGCTGTGCCGCGAGGCGACGCCTCGCTCGGGATCGTGACGGCCACCAAGGCACAGAACACGAGCCCCGCGACTCGCAACCGACGCATCGCGAGAACTCTAGACAGCCGACGAGACCGGTCCCCGGCGGGACGCGGCACGCGGCTGCTGGAGGAAAAGCCCCGCTCGGGCGTACCATTCGGATACGTCAGAGTGAGCGACAAGGCGAAGGCGAGGGAGGCGGCGTGACCGACCAGGGCTCGGACGACCGGCAGAGCACACAGTTCCACTACCACCTCGAGTTGACCCCGGCGCAGCTCAAGATCACCCATACCGCGCTTCACTCCCTGCTGGACGACTTCGGCCGCGACCAGCCCGAGGTGCTGCGCACCATCCACGAGGTGCTCGACAAGCTCCCCGACGAGCATGCGATCCGCGCCATCCAGCTCGACCAGGAGATCGAGCGCCAGCTGACGACGGGCGACGACGAGCCCGGCGACGAGCCCCCCACGGCCGCCTGAGATCCTCCTGGACCGCGCGCCACAGCCCGGTGCTAGGGTCGAGGGGGATGAGGAGGCAAGGAAGGCGCATACCAGGGCGTAGTGCTGGTTTGCGGAGGCGCCTCGCGCTTGCCGCCTTGGCGGCCCTGGGCGGGACCGGCACCTTGGCGATCGCCGGCATCCGGGACTCCGCCGGCGAACCTCGATCAGGCGGCGGCGGCCCAGGTGCGGCCGAACATCGTGGTGATCGAGACCGACGACCAAACGCTCGAGTCGATGCGCGTGATGGACAACGTCAACTCGCTGATCGGGGATCGTGGGGCGAGGTTCACGCGGAGCTTCGTCAACTACGCGCTCTGCTGCCCCTCGCGCGCCACCTTTCTCACCGGCCAGTACATGCACAACCACGGCGTGTTCGGCAACGAGCCGCCGAACGGCGGGTACCGCCGCTTCCAGGCCCTGCACGGCAACAACCACCTGGGGGTCTGGCTTCGCCGTGCCGGGTACTACACCGCGATGATCGGCAAGTACCTGAACGGTTACCGGAACGAACCCCTGGTGCCGCCGGGCTGGACCGAGTGGCGCGCGGCGGCCCCGAACACGCAGGAGGCCTACGACTACACGCTGAACGAGAACGGCACCCTCGTCCACTACGGCACCGATCCAGCCGACTTCAAGCAGGACGTCCTGACCCGCAAGGCCGTGGGCCTTGTCAACCGCCGGGCGCCGGGGGCGCAGCCGTTCTTCCTCTGGCTCACCTACACGGCCCCCCACTCCGGAGGTCCGAACCCGAACCCGAACCCGCCCTTCAACTGCCAGGGCGTCCGCGAAGCCGGCGCCCCGCCACGCCCACGCGTTCGACACCGAGCCGCTGCGGAGGCCGCCGAACTTCAACGAGGCCGACGTCTCCGACAAGCCGGCCGCGATCCGAGCCCGCCCGCGTTTGAGCGCGGATGGGATCGCGCAGCTCCAGGGCCGGTACCGCTGCCGGCTCGAGTCTCTCCTATCGGTGGACGAGGGCGTCAAGAAGGTCGTCGATGCGCTCAGGGCCAGGGGCGAGCTGGCAGCCACCGTGCTCGTGTTCACCACGGACAACGGCCTCTTTCACGGCGAGCACCGGATCCCCGGCGGCAAGACGCACATCTACGAGGAGTCGATCCGGGTGCCCCTTCAGATGCGAGGGCCCGGGATCCCGCCTGGGGTCAGGGTCAGCGACCTGTCGATCAACGCCGACCTGGCGCCGACGATCGTCGACGTGGCGAACGCGAGCCCCGGATTGGTCATGGACGGGCGCTCGCTGATCCCGGTGGCCCAGCAGCCGGGTATCGAGCAGGGACGAGAGCTCCTGATCGAGGAGCCGGGCTTCACCGCGATCCGAACCGAGCGCTACATGTACGCCGAGCACGGCACCGGCGAGCGGGAGCTCTATGACCTGAGCACGGACCCCTTCGAGCTTCGCAGCCGCCACGCCGATCCGGGCTACGCGGCGGTCCGGAGCCAGCTCGCGACGCGCCTCAACCAGCTGCGAAGCTGCTCCGGCTCGAGCTGCCGTCCCTAGGGCAGCAACTTTCGCGCCACCAAAGCGTTGGGGACCGAGGGGGACGACTCTGGCAGGGCGCGCCCGGAGGGGGTCGTCCCCCGCCAATCTCTCGGGTGCGCGCGCCAGCGGGGCGGCGCAGGGGCCGCCCCGCCGGCTGAGTTGTTCGCGCGCTACTTGTCCTGAGCTGTGTTGTCTCGGGCCGCTACTTGTCCTGAGCCGCGGTCGCCTGGAAGAGCTGGCCGCGTATCGCACCACCCGGAAATGCGCTGTTGTGGACGTTGACGTAGTACCCGGCCGGGTTCGCCTTGATCTGGTTGGCCAACGTGGTGGTCAGGTTGACGCAATTCGCTGACGCTCCCGCAAGGCCCGAGGCCGGTGTCGGGCTCAACGGGACCTTGATCGGTCCATTGGCGACGGCCACTCCGCCCTGGTGGATGTGCGCCGCGTTCGGGTTGGCGATCTTGACCACCTGGAGGCCCCAGCAGAGCTTCACACCGCTGAAGCTCGCGCTGAACGTCCCGTAGCCATCGAGGTCACGGTCTGGAATCTCGTGCTCACCGCTGAGCTTCGCGTAAAAGCGCGTGTCCCGCCGGCGCGGAGCCGGTGGCCGGCAGCGCAATGACCGCCACCGTCGTGAGCCCCGCAACGCACGCCGCCGCCGCGAGGACCTTCATCCGACGTCTCTTCATCGTTCCCCCTCTGTGGGTAGCTGCGGGCCCCCGATCGGCCGCGACCCTGAGGCCCACTTGTCAACCAACCATACCGCTCGACCAGGGGAAAGGTTCAATCCGCCGACGAGAACAACCAAGGGCTCCGCGCCCCTCCCGTTCGGCGCAAACGGAGGGCGCCTCTAGGGAGCCCGGTCGAAGCGCGCCACGGCGTCGCTGCCGGACGAGGCGACGTAGACGCTCTTCCCGTCGCCGCTGACCGCCACCGACCGTGGGCGGTCGAGCCCATGGCCGTCGGCGCACGGCCCCGCCCCGTCTCGCTGATGCACCCGGCGGTCCCGGCGGGCTGGGTGATCGCCGGTCCGGCGGCGGTGTTGCGGTCGCGAGACCAGCAGCACGAGGCCTCGCGAGGGGAGGCGACGTAGACGGCTTTCCGTCGGCGCTGACCGCCACCCGACGGACCAGGCGAGCCGATGGCCGTCGGCGCACGGCCCCGCCCCCGATTGCGATGCATCCGGCGGCCCCGAGCGAGCTCGGTGATGCACCGCGTCGGGGGTCGTGTCAAGGGTCGGCGGAACCTGGGAAGCCTGACAGGACGACGCGAGGCCGCTTCTGCGGCGGGTCAGTACCCCAGCGCGAACTTGGCGTCCTCGGACATCTTCTCCGGGGTCCAGGGGGGGTCGAAGACCATCTTCGGATGGACGCCGTCGACGCCCTCCAGCTCCCCCACGAACTCCTTGATCTGCTCGGAGACCTGCGGCCCGATCGGGCAGCCCGGGTAGGTGAGCGTGAAGGTGACGTAGACGTCGGAGTCCTCGATCTCGACCTCGTAGACGAGCCCCAGCGAGACGAAGTCGAGCCCGAGCTCGGGGTCGATGACCTCCTCGAGGGCCTCGTAGACGTCCTCCTGGGTGAGCGTCGTGGTGTCTTCAGTCGCCATGGAGTCATCGTAGCGAGGCGGTGCGCGGCGCGGCTGATCTACGCTCTCACCGATGGCTCTCTTCCTGGTCCTGATCTTCATCGTCCTCCCGATCGTCGAGCTCTACGTGATCATTCAGGTGGGCGGGGCGATCGGCGCCCTGCCGACGATCGCGCTGCTGATCGCCGACAGCCTCCTCGGCGCCGCGCTGCTGCGCTCGCAGGGACGCGCCGCCTGGCGGCGCTTCAACGAGGCGCTGGCGGCCGGACGAGTTCCCGCGCGCGAGGTCTTCGACGGCACGATGATCATCCTCGGCGGCGCCTTCCTGCTGACGCCCGGGTTCATCACCGACCTGATCGGCCTCCTGCTGCTGATCCCCCCGACGCGCGCCGTCTTCCGCGGCCTGGTCGCGCAGGATGGCCGGTCGACGAGCCGCGTTCACGGTTCGCACCGTCCGCTGGGGCTACGGCGCCGGCCGCGACCGCGACCACGACGGGCGCCGGCGGCCCGGCCCCTACGACTACGAGGGAAGCGCCCGCGAGGTCACGGACCCGCGCGGCACGCTCCCGGCGCACGATGACGATGCCCAGCGGTGAGCCCCTGGTGCTCGACCTGGGCTCGGCCGGAGGGCCCGCACGCTCCGGATCGAGTGGGACGTGGAGGCCCTGCGAGAGCTGACCGCCGACCAAACCCCATCCGGGCGCCGATCAGGCACGACCGACCTGGCGCCTGGGGCCAAGAACCCGATTGGGACCGTGCCGGCGCCCTGCGGGTGATCTCGGCCGAGCTTCGACGACGGGTCGCTCCTCGCCGTCGCCGCGCTGCGGCCGCGGGAGGTCGTGGGCCACGACGCCGAGGTAGTCGGGGCCGTCCTGATCTCGCCGCAGGGAGAGGCGACCGAGCTCCACGAGGCTCTCCTGTCGACCGAGTACGGACCGGACGGCAGAGCCCGCCGGCTGGGGCTGGAGCTCTACGAGGAGCCCACCGACCCGCCGGTCCGCGTCGTCGCGGATCGGGTCGCCGAGGCTCGCGAGCGACGCCGGCGGCGAGCAGACGGCCCTGAGGCTGAGGATGGACGGCACCCCCGGCGCCGGCCTCTACGAGCTGATCGAAGCCCGCTGACTACCTTCTTGGCGCGGATGCACTGATCCACGCATGTAGCGAGCTCGTAGATGTGTGTGCCCACCGGTCATGCGCATTTGTGCCGCCGCCGGATCAGTCGGACTGATGAGATCGAAGCCACACCCCGGGACGTTGGAGCGCCTCGCTGACGAGGATCTGATGACCCTCGTGGACGGGAAGGACCCGGACGCGTTCGAGGTCTTCTACGACCGGCACGGCGGGGCCGCCTACTCGCTGGCGCACCGCATCGTCGGCGATCCCGGGATGGCCGAAGACGTGACCCAGGAGGCGTTTCTGTCGATCTGGAGGAGCAAGGCGCGATTCGATGCGGCGCGTGGCAGCGTGCGCGCCTGGGCGCTCGGGATCGTTCGCAATCGCGCCATCGATGCTCTGCGCAGCGCCTCGCGGCCCGCTCCGAAGCTCGATCGCGACGACGAGGCGGCGCTCGACAGCCAACCAGCGGGCGAGCGAACGGAGGGGGAGGCGATCCGCCGGGAGACCGCCGGGCGCCTCCGTCAGGCGCTGGGGGTGCTGCCTCGCGAACAGTCGCAGGTGATCGAGCTCGCCTACTTCGGCGGCTTCAGCCACTCGGAGATCGCCGAGATGCTCAGCGCACCGCTCGGCACCGTGAAGGGGCGGATGCGCCTCGGCCTCGAGAAGATCCGGGCAACTCTCGCGGAGGGCTCCCGGAGGAAGATGTCCCGGGGGCATACCTGTGAGCCACGACCCCAGAGAACCCACGAGCCATGAGCGCTACCGCGGCGACCTCGCGGCGTACGCGCTCGGTGCCCTGGAGGAGCGCGAGGCGGCCGAGCTCGAACGTCATCTCGGCGCAGTGCGACGCGTGCCGCATCGAGCTGCGATGGCTGGAGCCGGCCGTGGACCTGCTTCCGCGCTCGATCGAGCAGCTCGAGCCGCCGGATGCTCTTCGCGGGCGACTGATGGCGACGGTGCGGGCGGAGGCGCGCGGATGACGAGCCCTTCGGGGACCGAGGTCGCAGATCCGAGGCCGCGGCGCGTTTGGAGACCGCTGATCCGGCGACCGGCGATCGCGGTCGCCGCCGCGCGCCCTGCTGGTGCTGGTCGGCGCCGCCGGCGGCTACCTGCTCCACGACCCGGGCGAGTCGAGCTCGGTGATCGCGGCCCAGCAGTTGCCCGCCGCGCCGCCGAACCTCGCCGCGACGCTTCGGCAAGAGGACGGATCGGCGATCCTGATCATGTCGCGGTTGCCGGCCCTGCCCGCCAACGACGTTTACGAGGTCTGGGTGAAGCGTGACGGGACGCTCAAGCCCTCGAGCCTGTTCGTTCCTCGCACCGATGGAAGCGCCGAGGCCGCAGTGGCGGGACCGCTCGAGGGGGCCGACGCCGTACTCGTTACCCGGGAGCCTCGTGGGGGCAGCCAGCACCCGACCTCACCGCCGCTGCTGCGCGCCGATCTGCACTAGAGCTGGTGGGCCACTAGACGCCGACGTACCAGAGGCCGAACATGAGGCCGAACAGGCCGAGTGCGGGGATCAAGACGCTTCGGTAGACGGGCTCGATCAGCGGCCGGGTCAGCACCCACGCGAAGGCGGTCGTGCAGGCCGCCATCGAGAGGACTGACATCGGCGCGAAGACAGCCAGGCTGAGCGCGGCCTCCAACCTCGACGGCAGGGCGGCGAGCAGCAAGACGACGACGGCGCCGGTTCCCGCGAGCCCGTGCAGCAGGCCGATGCCGAATGCCTGCCGCGGAGTTCGCGCGGCGTGGTGCCGGTGCGCGGCCTCGACCTCGCCCTGGCGCAGGTGCCGGTGGGAGCGTCGCTCGGGGAGAGCGTCCCCGGCACGGTGCGAGTGTCGCCCCGCGCGGTAGTCCCCGTGCGCCCACTTCCACGTGACTCGCAGAGCCAGGAGGATGATCACCACGCCGACGGCCTTCTCCGCGCCGCTCTCGAGCCAGGTGGGCAGCGCCGACTTGAACGCGATCAGCGGCACCCCGAGCAGGACCAGGGTCGCGGCGTGACCCAGGCCCCACCACGCGCCCAGCCGCGTCGCGCTGCGGGTGCCGCCGTCGTCGGCCGCCACCAGCGACGTGACCGCGACCAGGTGATCGGGGTCCGAGGCGTGCCGCAATCCGAGCACGAATGCGATGCCCAGCGCGACCAGCAGGGGGGCGCCCGCGAAGAGCCCGGTGAGCCAGGCGTCGACCTCCTCCACCGGCCGGAACAGGAGCTCGAAGTCGATCAGCGACATGGCCACCTCCTTGTTGAGTGCAGGTTCATCCGAGCTGCGGGACTGCCCTTGAAGTGATCAGCACCCCGGCGATCACGATCACCGAGGCCGAGATGGCCGGCAGCACGCCGGCGATGCGCGAGCCGAAGATCCGCCGCTCCGGCCGCAACCGCTTGATCAGCCTGCCGCCGTGGATGACGGCGAGCCCGACCGCGACCAGCGTCGCCGCCAGCCCGAGGCTGAACGCGACGATCAGGAGCATCCCGAGGCCGACCCGGTGCTGGGAGATGGCCGCGATCAGGACGACCAGCGCCGAGGGGCAGGGCACGATTCCGCCCGCGAAGCCGAGCCCGAGCAGGCTCCGCATCGTGATCGGGGCAGCGTGGTCGTGGTGGTGAGGGTGAGCGTGGTGGCTGTGATGCGCCGTGGGACTCCTCAGCCGCCGTACGCTCTGAGCGCGCGCCAGCGACGGAACCGCGAGCGCATCACCGTGAGCCCGATGCCGGCCACCAGGAGGCCCGAGAGCACACCGAGCCACGGGTAGAGGTCCTCCGGCAGGACGTACTCGGAGGCGGCCAGGGTGACAAGGCCAAGCGCGAAGACCGCGGCGGTGTGGGTCACGGTCACCGTGAGCCCCAGGATCAGGGCGTGCCGCGGCGTGCCGCGGGACCCGACCAGGTAGCCCGCGACCATCGCCTTGCCGTGTCCGGGCGACAGGGCGTGCAGGGCCCCCCAGCCGAACGCCGCGGCGAGCAGGAAGACGATCAAGAGGCCGTGGGTGTCGCCGCCCGCAAGGGAATTGGCGAACCCGTCCAGCGCTCGATCCTCGCTGCTCTCGCCGCCCGCAAGGCCCGGCGGCGCCGTGACCTCACCCGATCCCGGCCGCACCTCGAAGCTCGCCTGGCGCTCGTCGGCTGGGCTGGAGAGGAGGTCTTGGGGGTAGCTTCGGAGGCCGTCCGTGGGATCGGTGGCCGGGACGCTGGAGGTGACGTCGGTCCCGCTTCCCGGGAGTACCTGGATCGCCCGCCAGCCGATCCTGTCGGGGAAGGCGCGGTTCGCCAGCTCCACCCGCCGCGCGCCGGGAGGCAAGGGGGCCGAGAAGTCGGCCTCGACCCGGGTCAGGAGCAGCCCGCCCTGGCCAGATGGAAAGCTCAGCCTCGTGCCCCGCGGCGCGCCCAACGCCACGGGCCGCCCGTCGGCGGTCAGCTCCAGGCCGGAGGAGACCTCGGCCAGCTCGGAGTCCAGGAGCTGCCCGCGCTCGGCCCCCTCGATCGTCCCGTTCCCGTTGGCGTCGAAGCGCTGGATCTGCTGGAAGCTCGGGATCTCGGCCTGGTCGAGGACATAGTGGACGCGGGCCTGGCGCTCGTCGATTCGCACCTGAGCGAGCTGGTTGGTGGTGAAGTTCCCAAGCGGATGGGCCATCGCCGATGGGGCCGTGAAGGCGGCGCCCATGCCAAGCAGCGAGGCGGCGCTCGCGGCCAGTGCGGTGAGCCGTCCGATCACCCCAACGACTCCAGAGCGCGCCGGGCGCGCGGCCCGTAGAGCGGATTGAAGCCCGGGCTCTGCGCCACCAGGCGAGCCAGCAGCCGGCGCGCCTCGCCCCTCTCGCCGGCGCGCCGGGCGATCATCCCGGCGTGGTAGAGGAAGTAGGGGTCGCGCGAGCCCAGCCTCATCGCCCGCTGGGAGAACCGGCGCGCGGGCCCGATCCGGCCCGCCTTGTGGAGCGCCCACGAGTAGGCGTCGGCCGAGCGCACGCTGGGGGCATCCGCCCAGGCCCGCCTGCCCAGCTTCACGGCTTGCGACGGATCCCCGTGGTCGGCCTCGAACAGAGCCAGGTCGACGTCCGCGTTCACACCGTTCGCGCGTAGGAGCCGTGTCTCGGCCTCGACCAGCGCGTAGTCGCGACGCGCCGCGGCGACCTTGCCCGCCGCCTGCTCGGCCTCGGCGAGCCCGATCGCGTACTCGGGCAGCGGGATCTCTCCGGACCAGCTTCCTGTAGCGGCGGATGGCCGGGGCGAAGCGGCCCCGGCCGGCATCGAGGCGCGCGAGCCCCGCCTGGGCGGCCGGATAGCCGGGCTCCACCGCGAGCGCCTGACGATAGGCGCGCTCGGCGGCGCCGTAGCGACCGCGGTCGAGCTCGAGGCCTCCGAGCAGCGACTGAACGTACGCGGTGCCCTCGGCGCTGCCGCCTCCGGCCGAGACCGCCAGGCGCATCGCCTCAACCGCGCCGGCCAGGTCGCCGTCCAGCTCGCGGTAGTAGGAGATTCGCGAGTACGCGGCGAGCGTCGGCTTGAGGGCGGCCATGCGCTCCAGCGACTCCGCGGCCGCCGCGTAGCGACCAAGCTCTATCTGGGCGTCGGCGAGCACGGCGTAGGGGCGAACGAGGTCCGGGGCGAGCCGCCTGGCCCGCTGGGCAAGGCCAAGCCCGGCTCGGAAGTCGTGGCGCGCGAGGGCCAGGGTTCCCTTGCCGAGCGTCGCGGTGAGGTCGTTCGGGTCGCGGCTGAGCGCCGCGTCGAACGAGCCCTCGGCCCGCGAGTAATAGGCCGGATCCCCCGTCTCGCGCGCCCGCTGGTAGTAGGCGTCGCCGAGCAGCGCGTAGCCGCTCGCGTCCGCCGGGTCCTCCTTGACGGCCGCCTGGAGCGCGGCGATCAGCGACTCCGCGTCCCGCGGAGTCGGCTGGCCGACCGAGCCGGCGGAGGCCGACGTCACCGGGAGCGGCTGCGGATCCAGAGCGGTTGACGAGCAAGAGAACGGCGAGGACGGCGGCGAACGCGAGCGCCGGCGTCGCCCACCTGAACAGATGGACTGGTGTGATCTCCCTAGATCTCACTTCGTCGACCTTTCAGACGGTTGGTGCGGTGCATCAGCGGAGTGGGGACGGAGCGCCGCCGGGGCGGCGCTCCGTCCACTCCTCAGCCCTCCCCTAGCTCAGGACCCGCCGCCCGGGGGAACCGGCGTCGTGCGGTGGCTCGAACCGGTCGGAGGGATTCGAGTCGAACCCCGAGTCCGGAGCGGCCAGGTACGGGAACTTGGACAGGAACGGCTTGTCGTTCTTGTCCACCCCGTCGCCGAGCGCCACCGGGTTGCCGACCAGGATTCCGGCTACCACCTGGAGGTCGATGTCGACCACGTCGTCGATCGGGCGCCGGCCGTTCGGGTAGCCGGCGTTGTCGCCGCCGATCACTCCGAACCGGCTCGGGTCGTCGCTCGGCGGCACACCCAGGTTGAGCTTCAGGGTGTCCACCGGGGTGCCGGCGTGCTTGCCTGAGTGCTGGTTCAGGTCCGGGATCCCCTGGAGCACGGCCTGGACGATGTCGGTCCGGTCGGTCTCCGGCGCGCCGACCCCGAACAGCGCGTTCAGGATCGCCGCCAGCTCCGGCTTGAGGACGAACTTGCCGTAGCGAGCGGCGTCCTCGTCCGGCGTCGTGCGGTTGAACTGGTCCTTCTTGCCGAGCGGGATCACGAGCTCGTTGACCAGCGGGTTGCCCAGCCGCGAGACCTGCACGTAGCGCTTGTTCTTGCGGCCGCGGGCCTTGTACTGCGAGCCCGTGCCCGGCGGCGTTCGTGACCTGGAGCTTGCGCCTGTCGGTGGTCGACCAGACGCCCACGACCGCGTTCTTGGCGTCCGCGTCGGCGACCTGCTTGCGGTTCTTGGTCACCTTCTTCTCCGGGAGCTGGAGCACGATCGCGGAGGTCGACATACCCGGAGAGGTCATCCTTGCCCTCGCCCTCGTTGCCGGTGCCCTTCGCGGATGTTGATCGCGTCGAAGGTCGCTCCGAGATCGATGAAGAACGACTCGTCGCGCTGTCCGGCGAAGATCTTTCCGCCGCCGGGCAGCGTCCGGGTCGCGGCGTCCACGAAGTTGTCGTACTCCGGGAACGTCTTCGGCCCGATGTTCGGCGGGGCGACGGGGAGACCCTTCGGCGACCACCTTGCGGGACTTCAGCTTGCCGTGCTTGTACTTGAGGCGCGTGACCGTCGTAGCGCTGGATCACGTTCAGGCCCGGATCGTTGAAGCCCGTCGTGCCCGGGCCGGCGTACAGGAACGAGTTCGGGTTCTTGAACCGGGTTTTGAACTTGAACCGGTACTTGATGTCGGCAACGCCGTCACCGGTGTTGTCGAACTGGATGTAGTACCTGGCCCGGTCGTCGAACCGGAAGAAGTTGGGCCCGTTGGCCGGCACCTGGCCCGGGATCCAGTTGGCGGCCACCGTGATCGCGTGCTCGGTGTCCGGCGCCGTCCATGCGTAGGTGTCCGTGTTGTCGGCCGACGGGTCCAGCATGATGTTCGGCGCCTCGCGGTGGCTGGAGCTCACGGCGAAGGCGGCCGCGAGCGCACCTGCGGCGGTCACCGCGGCGATCACCGCCACCTTCCTGATCGAGAGGGATGGCTTCCTCATCACGTTCCTCCCCATGGGGTCCGAATGGCTTGGCAGCCGCCGGCGCGGGCCCTTGCTCGGGCTTGCGTGGCTTTCTGCCCTGACGATTTCCCCTAACGAACCGGACCCGCACTCGGATCAATCCGTCTTCCGAAAGAATCCCCGCGATGGCGATTCGCGCCGTGATCTCCGACTTCGGCGGCGTCCTGACGACCCCGCTCCTCGGCTCCTTCCTGGCCTTCCAGGACGAGACGGGCATCTCTGCCGAGGCGCTGGGCCGGGCGATGCAGCGGATCGCCGAAAGAGACGGCGAGCACCCGCTGTTCGAGCTCGAGCGCGGGCGTCTGGCCGAGTCCGAGTTCCTCGACCTGCTGCGGGCCGAGCTTGCGCCCGACCTGGGTCACGAGCCGGAGCTGCATCGCTTCAGCGAGATCTACTTCGAGGCGCTCGACCCCAACCAGCCGATGATCGAGCTGATGCGCGACCTCAAGGGACGCGGCTACCGGATGGCGCTACTGACCAACAACGTGCGTGAGTGGGAGCCGCTGTGGCGCGCGATGCTGCCCGTGGACGAGATCTTCGAGGTGGTCGTCGACTCAGCCTTCGTCGGGATCCGCAAGCCGGAGCCCGAGATCTACGAGTTGACCCTGGAGCGGATCGGCGGCGGCATCGGCGCCCAGGAGTGCCTGTTCGTGGACGACGTCGAGGACAACGTGGCGGCCGCTCGCCAGCTCGGCATGACGGCCGTCCAGTTTCGCTCCACGGATCAGGCGATCGCGGAGATCGAGGCGGCGCTGGGCGCGGCTAGTTGTCCGAGCCCGCGCGGTCCCAGATGTAGAGCTGCACGGCCTCGAGCGGCCAGTTCCATCAGCCGTGGCGGGGAGAGCCAGTCGAGCACGGTGTCGAGGGCGAGCTCCTCGGTGAGGCCCAGGTCCACCGCCTCCTCGCCGCGAAACCCCGCCGCCAGCTTCAGAGCCTCGCGCCGGTGCTGGCCGAGCGACGAGAAGGAGGCCATCAGGAAGTCGCGATTGGGAAGCGGGTGGCCGACGTCCATCGACGCATGCCAAGCCGCGAGCATCGAGATGTCGTGCTCGTCGAGCTCCGAGATCGCCCGCGCGTAGTGGGCCTCGAGCTCGTCGTCGGGAATCTCGTCGACCCAGGCGCGCACGGCCTCGCCGAGGAGCTGCCGGCGGGCCTCACGGCCGACCGAGTCGGCGATTGCGCGGATGGCATCTGCGGGATCAATGAAACACAGCGGCATGGCGCAGCAAGATAGACGCGGCATCCGACGGAATATGAGCTCCGACGTCATGAACGCGCGCCGTGACGCGACCTATGCTCCGAACGATGTCCCTTGCGCTGATCGTCGGGCCCCCGAACTCCGGCCGCGCCGGCGAGATCCGGGCGCGCCTCGAGGCGGCACTGGACCGCGATCCGGTGCTGGTCGTCCCCACGCTGGACGACGCCGACCGGTTCGAGCGCGAGCTGTGCACACGCGACGGCGCGCGGGACTCCGCCGTCGTCGGCGCATCCATCCGGACCTTTCGGGCCTTCAGCGAGGAGATCGCCGCGGCGACCGGGAGCGAGCTTCGTCCCCAGCTCTCTGGTGCGCAACGCCTGGCGCTGGTCCGCGCCGCCGTCCGGCAGACCCAGCTCGAGGCGCTCGAGGGCTCCGCTGCCCGACGCGGCTTCGCACCCGCGCTGGAGCGCCTGATCTCAGAGCTCCAGTCGAGCCTGATCACCCCCGGCGCGCTCGCGAGCGCGGCCGCGGAGCTCGAGGATGGCGCCTACGAGACCGAGCTCGCCCGGCTGTACGAGGCCTACATCGGCAGGCGGGACGCGGCCGGCCGCGACGATGCCCATTCCTCGCTTCGCAAGGTCACGGCCGGCCTGCTCGAGCGACCTGGCGCCTGGGGCTCCCGTCCGGTGCTCCTGTACGGGTTCGACGACCTGACCGAGGAGCAGCTCGAGCTGGTGGCGGCGCTGACCGGCGCCTGCCCGGTCACGGTCGCCGTCAACTACGAGGACCGCGAGGCGCTGGCTCCCCGGGCCGCGCTGCTGGCGCGGCTTCGCGACGAGCTCGGCGGCGTGGAGGAGGGCAAGCTCGCCTTCGACGACCGCTACACGCAGAGCGCCACGCTGCGCCACCTCGACCGACACCTGTTCGAGGCAGGCGCCACCCGCGTCGAGCCCGACGATGGGATCGCGATGCTCGAATGCGGCGGCGAGCGCGGCCAGGCCGAGGCCGTCGGCGGCGAGGTCGCCCGGCTGCTCGCCGGCGGAGTTCCGGCGGACGGCATCGCGGTGGTCCTGCGGCATCCCGATCGCCACGGGCCCCTGTTCGCGCGCGTGTTCGAGGGATTCGGGATCCCGGTCGCGGTCGAGGCGTCCGTGTCGCTGGCTCGAACCGCCGCCGGCCGCGGCCTCGGCGCGCTCGCGCGCGCGAGCCTGCCCGAGGCCGGCGGCGAGGAGCTGCTCGCCTTCATGCGGGCCCGCCCCGGCGAGCCGCAGGGAATCGCCGACTGGGTCGAGCGCCGCCTGCTGCGCGGCGAGGCGCGCACGGCGGACGAGCTGATCGCCGACTGGAAGGCGCCCCCCTGGATGCTCGCCGCGCTTCGGGACGCTCGCCCGGGCGGCGAGTGGCTGCGAGCCCTGGCCGCCGCCGCACACGAGCTCGCCGAGGAGGCACACGCCGGCCGCGAGCCCGTCGAGGGCGATCTCGGACGCGAGCGCAGCGGCCGGGACCGTGCCCTTCGCGCCGCTCGAGCTTCGCGCCGCAGCGGCGGCCGCCGCAACCCTCACCGACCTCGCCGAGCTGGACTCGGTGCCGGGCTGCGCGGCCCCCACTCCGGCCGAGGCGCTCGAGCTGCTCGAGGACGTCCGGGTTCCGCTGTGGCGGGGGCCAACCGAGGGAAGGGTTCGAGTGCTGAGCCCGTACCGGGCACGCGCGGCCCGAGCCCGTCACCTGTTCGTCGCCTCTCTCCAAGACGGCGAGTTCCCCGGCGGCGACACCGGGGATCCCCTGCTGGGGGACGAGCGGCGGCGGCGCCTCGGCATGGCGGCGCTCGTCCGGCAGGAGGAGGCGACCGAGGAGCGCTACCTGTTCCACGCCTGCGCCTGCCGCCCGACCGAGCGCCTGTGGCTTTGCTGGCGGAGCTCCGACGAGGAGGGCCGCCCCGCGACCCGATCGCCGTTCGTGGACGAGGTCCTCGACCTGCTCGCTCCGGCGCCCGATGAGGCCGAGGAAAGGCTGAAGCGGGTCCACGGCCTGGACCGTGTGGTCTTCGAGCCCTCGGAAGCGCCCGGCGCTCGCGAGCTCCAGCGCTCCCTGGCCGCTCGCGGGCCGGGGACCGGCGAGGATCTTCCGGGCCCGCTCGCCGACCCTGGGGTGCTCGCCGAGCTCGGGCGGCGCGACCAGGTCGGGCCGGGGACGATCGAGAAGTGGATCGAATGCCCCTACCGGTGGTTCGTCGACCACGAGCTCTCGCCGCAGCGGCTGGAGCCTGCGCCCGATCACCTGACCGCCGGCTCGATCGTCCACAAGGTGCTGGAGCGCCTCTACTCCGAGCCGCCCGGCGACGACCGGATTCCCCGCCCGGGCGACCTCGCCCGGTGGCGGCGGCGCGCGGCGGCCCTGCTCGCGGAGGAAGCCGAAGGGAAGGGACTCGAGCCCGGCCTGCCCCGGACCAGGATCCTGACCGCCCGCATGTGGGCGCAGATCGAGCGCCTCCTGGACCGCGAGGCCCGCGGCGAGACCGAGCTGCGGCCGGCCCTGCTCGAGGCGTCCTTCGGCGACGACCGCGACGGCGAAGTGCCGTCGCTCGACCTCGATGGGGTCGGGATCCACGGCCAGATCGACCGGGTGGACGTGACCCCGGACGGGCGCTTCGGCGTCGTCCACGACTACAAGACCGGCTCCAAGGCATGGGCGGCGGCGAAGCTCGCCGAAGAGGGCAAGCTCCAGCTCCAGCTCTACGCCCGCGCCCTGCGCGAGCTGTGGGAAATCGAGCCGATCGGCGGCCTCTACCACCGGCTCGGCGCCCGGGACGATCCGCGTCCGCGCGGCTTCGTGGCCACCGGAATCGAGGCCACCGAGGCCCTCGACCTCGTCGGCACCGACCGGCTCGAGCCCGACGAGGTCCAAGAGCTGCTCGACGCCGGCGAGTCGCGGGCCAAGGAGAGCGTTGCCGCGATGCGAGCGGGCAAGATCGATCGCGACCCGAACGGCGGCAGCTGCCCGGCGTGGTGCCGCTACCAGCCGATCTGCCGGCTCGAGCGCTCGATCGGCGCAGAGGAGGTCGCGGGCAACGGCGACGCTCCAGGAAACGGAGCGGGATGAGCGCCGCCTCCGAGCTGAAGGTCGTCCGACCGCCCGAGCTCACCGCCGAGCAGCGGGCGGCGATCGAGGCGCGCTCGAGCGACGTGTTCACGGAGGCGGGGGCGGGCACCGGCAAGACCAGGGTCCTCGTGGAGCGCTACTGCGACGCCGTGACCGAGGACGGCGTCGGTCCCGATGCGATTCTCGCCTTCACGTTCACCGAGCGCGCGGCGGGGGAGCTTCGAGAGCGGATCCGGCGCCGGCTCATCGCCACGCTCACGCGCCGCCGTCGAGGCCGGCCAGCCCGAGCGCGCGCAGGGAGATCGCTCGCGCGGCGCGAGAGGGCGAGCGGGCGTGGATCACGACCATGCACGGGTTCTGCCGGCGCCTGCTCGCCACGCATCCGGTGGCCGCTCGGATGGATCCGCGCTTCCGCGTCCTCGACGAGTTCGAGGCCGCAAGGCTCGGCGAGGGAGCGTTCTCCGCCGCGCTGGAGGAGGTCGTCGCAGCCGGCGACGAGCCCGCCGCGCGCTTCGCGGCCGGCTTTCACCCGGTCCGGCTGCGAGAGGCCGTGCGGAGCGCGCACGAGCGGCTGCGCAGCCAGGGCGTCGACCCACCCCGCCTACCGGATCCGGGCGCGCCGGTCCGCTCGGTCAAGGGGAAGGACGAGACCGCCGGGCTGCCCCCCGCCGAGGCAGCTCTGGCGACCCACGGCTTCGCGGCGTTCGACGCCCTCCTCGGCGTCCTACCACAGCCACTACGAGCGGCTCAAGGCGGAGCGCTCCGGGGCGGACTTCGAGGACCTCGAGCTGCGCGCGCTCGCGCTGCTGCAGTCGCCGGGGACCGTGCGAGCCGCGTGGAGGGAGCGCTTCGAGCATTTGATGGTGGACGAGTTTCAGGACACGAACGGCGTCCAGCTGGCGTTGATCGACGCGCTGCGAGGCCCGCAAGCCCGGCTGTTCGTGGTCGGCGACGAGTTCCAGTCCATCTACCGGTTCCGCCATGCGGACCTGGAGGTGTTTCGCCGGCGCCGGCACCAGGCGAGGGAGGATCGGCGGACCGTGGAGAGACCGTTGCGGGGGAACTTCCGCTCCCGCCCGGAGGTGCTCGCCGCGGTCAACTTCGCCGGCTCGGCGCTGCTCCGCGACTTCACGCCGCTCGAGGCCGGTCTCGAGGCCGAGGCGGAGCCGGCGGACCCGCGCCGCGGTCCCCCGTCGCGAGCCGCCGGGGACGGCCCGGCGGTGGAGCTGCTGCTCACCGACGTCTCGGACGAGCAGGCCCGGCCAGCCGACCGGCTGGAGGGCCGAGGGAATCGACCTCGAGCCGCCTGAGTCCGAGGGCAGCCCGCCATACGTAGCCGAGGCCCGCTTCTTGGCCCATCGCCTGCGCGGCTGGCCGACGATGGCGTGCAGCGCGGCGACATGGTCGTGCTGCTGCGCGCCTTCACCCACGTGGACGCCTACGAGGAGGCGCTCGAGCGAGCGGGCCTGGCTCCATACGTGGTCGGCGGTCGCGGCTACTGGTCGCAGCAGCAGGTCGAGGACGCGCTGCGGCTGCTCGGCGTGGTTGCGAATCCGCTGGACGACGAGGCTCCTGTTCGGGGCGCTCGCCTCCCCGGCCTGTGGCGTAAGCCCCGATGCGCTGTGGCTGCTGCGCCAGGCCGCCAGGAGTCCCGAGGGACGCCCCCTGCACGTCTGGCCGACCATCGAGGCGCGGACGAGTGGCCGGCGGCGATTCCCGCCGAGGACGTCGAGCGCCTCGGCCGCTTCCGCGAGATCCTCGCCCGCCTCCGAAACGAGGCGCCGCTGCTGCCGCTCGACTCGCTGATCGACCGGACGATCTCCGCCTTCGACTACGACCTGGCCCTGCTGGCCCGCCGAGGAGGGCGGCGGCGGATGGCCAACGTGCGCAAGCTGATGCGCCTGGCGGCCGAGTACGAGGAGCACGAGGGCCGCAACCTCCGCGGCTTCCTCGCGTTCGCCGAGGAGCGCACCCTGCGCGACGAGCGCGAGGGCATGGCCGCGGTCCAGGTCGAGGGACACGACGGCGTCCGCGTGATGACGGTGCATGCGGCCAAGGGGCTCGAGTTCCCGGTGGTCGCGGTGGCGGATCTCGGGCGCGGGCTCGGGATCGGGAGCCGTGACGGCGACGTCGTCATCGGCCGAATCGATGGAACGAACGGCGACGCAACGGCCGCCGCCCGACAGCGAGGCCGCTGCGCACGCCCGGTTCGGCATGCGCCTGCCGATCGCGGCCGCCGAGTCCCTGCGCCTCTGGGAGCTGGTCGAGCTCTGCGAGGACGAGCGCCGAGCCGACATCGAGGAGGCCTGCCGGCTCGTCTACGTGGCGGTCTCGCGAGCCCAGGACCGCCTGATCCTGAGCGGCATCTTCCGCTCGTCCGACCTCGAGGCTCCTGAGGAGCCGAAGGCGGCGCACTCGGCGCTGAAGCTGCTGCTGCCGGCGCTCCGCGGGCGAGGCTGGGACGGCGGCGACGGATCCGTCGAGCTCGAGCGAGCGCCGGCGATCGGGGGCGGCCCCTCCGGGGGGCCGCAGCCGCGGCTTGCCGTGCAGACCCAGGCTCCGAGTGCGGAGCGGGCGGCCGAGCTTTGCCGCCGGATGCCCTGGCCCGCGCCCGCCGCCGACGGCGCGCCGCAGCAAGAGCCGGCGCACCTGCTCGAGCGGTTCCAGCCGGCCGCCGCCACCGGCCACCTCTCCTACTCGGCCCTCGCCACCTACTCCGGCTGCCGCTACCGCTTCTACGTCGAGCGCGTGATCGGGCTCGAGGCGCCCACCGTCGGCGAGGAGCCCGGGAGGGCGAGGACGGCGCCGAGCGGCCCCGGGCGGACGAGACGCCCGCCCCGGCCGCGGGGCCACGCGAGCGGTCGCTGGCGATCGGCAACGCGGTCCACGCCGCCCTGGAGGCGAGCGCCCGACGCTCCTGGGCACCGCCCAGACGGCCCCGAGCTGGAGACGATCCTGGCGCGAGCAGGGCTGGACGCCGACGTGGAGGCCCGGGACCGCGTCGAAGCGCTCGTCCAGGGCTGGCTCGGCTCCGAGCTTCGTGCCGAGCTCGACCGCGCCGGGGCGCGCGATCCGGCCCGAGGTGCCGTTCGTGCTTGGGCTGGGGGGCGCGGTGGTGCGCGGAAAGATCGATCTGCTGGCCGAGTGCCCGGAGGGCCCCCTGGTCGTCGACTACAAGACCGACGCCTTGCGCGGCACCGACCCGGCCGAGCTCGCGGAGCGCTACGAGACGCAGCGCGACCTCTACGCGCTGGCCGTCCACGGCGCGCGCCGCAACGGAGAGGCGGCGATCGTTCGCGCCGCCTATTGCTTCCTGGAGGCCCCGGAGCGGTCGTCGGTCGAGACCTACGACGAGGCCAGGATCGCCGCGGCGCGCGAGCGCCTCGAGCGGCTCGTCGCGGGGATCCGCGCCGGCGACTTCAAGCGCACCGACAACCCCCACGCCGCGCTCTGCTACGGCTGCCCCGCGGCGGCGCGCCTGTGCGCGAAGCCCGCCTGGCGGCCCCAATGGGCCACCTCGTCTGGTGGGCGTCGCGAGCCGAACCGCCCATGGGCGGTGAGCCCTCGCCTGGCCGTGTTCGCCTACGGGTCGCTCGCCAGCCTGGCGAGCGCGCAGCGGACCCTGGGCAGACCCGTGGAGACGCCGAGCGCGGCCCGCTTGACCGGTTGGCGGAGGAGCTGGTCGCAGGCGCGCGACAACCTGCGCTCCGAGAAGACCTTCGCCCTCACCGACGGAACCATTCCCACCCACTGCCTCGGCCTGAACGTCGAGCGGCGCACCGGGCCGGGCCCCAACGGGGCCCTGATCGAGATCACCGAGGAGGAGCTCGACCGCCTCGCCGTGCGCGAGATCCGGTACGACCGGGTCGACGTCACCGCCGAGATCGCGACGGCAGAGCCGCCGGCCTTCGACCGCGTGCTCACCTTCACCGCCAAGCCGATCCAACTACGCCGAGACGCCGCCACCGGGCGCGGTGATCCTCGCCTCCTACGCCGGCGCGGTGGAGGCGGCGTTCGAGTCGCTCGGCCCGGGCCAGCTGGAGCTGTTCCGCGAGACGACCGACCCACACCCCGTCGAGGTCGTCGAGGGCGTGCTGGTCCGCGACCGGATCCCGGCCGGCAATCCACGGGAGTGGTAGGTCCCGCGTAGTTCCGGTGGCCAGGCCTGGTCGCGTGCCGTTCGTCACCGAGTCGTGACGCTTCGCGTCTCAGGCGGCAATAACGGCGACCATCTGGCCCACATTGCCGATCCTTATGACTTTGGGGCCCCTATACGGGTCGAAAGTCATAAGCGTGCGCCCGTGCCGACGACCTGCCCTTCGCCCGGCCCCTACTTGATCTCTTTTGTCGATCTCGGTCTACGGACCGAACCGGATACGCAACTCGAAATCGGCTATCTAGTCGCCGTTCCAGTGCTGCGCCCAGGCGTGGAGCTCCTGGATTGCGGGGCGAAGCGCCTTGCCCTTCTCGGTCAGCGCGTAGGAGACGCGCGGGCGGCGTGCCGGCGTGGACCGAGCGCTTCACGAGGCCCTCGGTCTCGAGCTCGCGCAGGCGGCGCGAGAGCAGCCGGTCCGAGAGGCCCGGGACGGCCTGCGACAGCTCGGCGAAGAAGTGAGGGCGCTCGGAGAGCGCCCAGATGATCGCGCCCGCCCAGCGCTTGCCGACCAGCTCCACCGCGTGATGGAAGTCGGGACATACGCGCGCCGGGCGGCCGTTGGGCCGAGCCGGAGCGCGCTCAGCTTGCGAACGCGCTGGTTGCACCCTCAGCTGAGCTTAGCGAAGGGACCACGCGGAGCTCGGTTCGGTCTGCCGCTGCAGTCGAGCTGTGGGCGGCGAGGGCAGGCGGAACAGGGGCCGGTGTCCGTGGGCCGCAGGTCTCCCTCCAGCGCCCTGCGCACGATCTCGTCCGGGACGCCGAGCCCGCCGCGGCGGCCCCTGTCCCTGCGCCGCCGCGAACACGGTCGTGAGCACCTGGCCGCCCGCGTCGACGGCGGGGCCGCCGGAGTTGCCGCTCTCCACCTCGCCGCGGAACGGGGTCATCCTGCGCGCACCGGACCGCGGCCGTAGGAGTCCTGGCTGATCACCTCGCCGGTGCTTCCCACCCGAGCCGCGAAGATCGTCAAGCGGCCCGTTCTCCGGATAGCCCAGCACCGCGGCGGCGGCGCCCTTGGGCACCCGGGGCGCCAGGCGCAACGCCGGCGCCTCGAGGCCCGCGACACGGAGGATCGCCAGGTCGTTGCGCGGCTCGTAGTGAACGGCCGAGGCGTCCAGCGTGTCGCCCGATCGCAGGGTCACCGTGGTGTCGTCCTCGCCCGCGACCACGTGGGCGTTGGTCACCACCAGCCCGGGGCCGGCGACCCACCCGGAGCCTTCGACTCCGAGCCCGCAGGCCGTGCCGAGCACCTTGACCACGCTGTCCCCTGCCCGCTGCACTTCGGGGTCGTGGACGATCCCTGGCTCGGGTGCTCGGACGTTCGCATTCGGGCCGCTGACGGTGGGCGTGGGATCGATGTGCCTGAGCACGTTGAGCAGTGGCCCCGAGGGTGGCAGGACGTCGTTCAGCGCCGTCAGGATCCGGGAGCTCTGAAGCGCGTGGCGAAGGTCCCGCTCGCCGGGCCCCGGGGAGTTGAGGGCCGCGGCACCGAAGGCCCAGGCGACCAGCAGGCCCAAGGCGCCGAGCAATGCCGCACCTGAGATCCCGTCGAGCCAGCTGCCCAACGCCCCGCGCGACAGCCGGGCACTGAGCCCTTCGGCGAGGCCCTCCACCGCCACCGCCAGGGTCGCGCCGAGCACCAGCCCGGCGAGCACGGTGATCAGCGGCGCATAGGGCGACTCGCCACCCCCGCCAGCAAAGCGGGGCCGAGTCGGCCCCCGATCGCCGCCCCGAGCACGAAGCCGGCCAGTGGAAGGCCGCTGGCGATCAGGCCACGCTCGTAGCCGATCGCTGCAAGAGCGAGCGCGAAGACGGCGATGATCACGTCGACGACGTTCATCTGGTGCCCCGTCCATCAATGGTGGCGTGCTTCATGGACAGCTAAGTTTGTACCGGCTTGAGCCCGATCAGCCGCAAGGCAGAGCGCCGCCGCCGTCTTCTCACCAGAGCCTTGCCGATTGGCCTGCTGGCATTGGCAGCGTTCCTCGTCTGGGCGGTCGGGGGCGGAGGTGGCGCCGAGCTGTCCGCGGCCAAGCGCTTTGCCCAGGGCTGGGAGCGCCAGGACTTCGCGGCCATGCACCGGGAGATCTCCCCCAAGGCGGCGAAGCGCTACCCGGTGGCAGAGTTCACCGGCGAATACGGCACGGCCCAGGAGCTGGCCACGGTGGCGAGGGTGACCGATCGGCGAGCCGTCCGCCGCCGAGTCCGAGGGCCGGCCGGCGGCGGCAGTGCCGGTCAGCCTCCAGACCCACGCCTTCGGCCAGATCTCCGGCCGGCTCGTGCTGCCGCTGGCGGGCGACGAGATCGCCTGGTCCCCGAACCTCGTCTTCCCGGGGCTGGAACCCGAAGAGCGCCTCGTGCGAGACGCGCGAATCCCGGAGCGGGCCCCGATCCTGGCCCGCGACGGGACGCCGCTGGCCGAGGGGCCGGCCGAGAGCCGCTCCTACCCGCTTGGCGCAGCCGCCCAGAGCGTCACCGGAGAAGTCTCATCGCCCACCCCCGAGCTGGACCGCGAGCTCTCGCGGCTCGGATTCCCGCCGGGAACGCCGACCGGGACCGGCGGGCTCGAGCTCGCGTTCAACCGGCGGCTCGCCGGACAGCCGGGCGGCGAGCTGGTCGCCGTCGGCGACGACGGGAGCGCTCCACCCGGTGGGAGGGTGCTCGCCGAAAAAGAGCCCGTCCCGGGCAAGCCCGTGCACGCGACCATCGACCCCCTCCTCCAGCGGACGGCGGTGGCGGCCCTGGGCGGCCTGTACGGCGGTGTCGCCGTGCTGGATGCTCGCAAGGGGTCCGTGCTGGCGCTGGCGGGAATCGCATTCTCGGGCCCTCAGCCGCCGGGCTCGACGTTCAAGGTCATAACGACCACCGCGGCCCTCGATGAGGAGGTCGTCGAGCTCACGGACCAGTTCCCGGTCCAGACCTCGATCGTGGTCGGCGGCCGTGAGATCGCCAACGCCCACAACGAAGCCTGTGGCGGCAGCTTCGTCGAGGCCTTCGCGCAGTCGTGCAACAGCGTCTTTGCGCCGCTCGGTCCCGAGGTCGGCTCGGAGCGCCTCGTCGAGGAGGCCGAGCTCTACGGCTTCAACTCGCCCCCGGGCCTCTTCAACGAGGCCGCCACTCGGGCCGTGAACCCGCCCCAGAGCACGATCCCCACCTCGATCCCTGACGACCTGGAGCTGGGAGTGAGCGCGATCGGACAGGGCCAGGTGCTGGCCACGCCCCTCCAGATGGCCTCGGTCGCCCAGACGATCGCCGACGGCGGCACCCGCAGCCCCACACCAATCGTCAGCGATCGCAAGCTGCGGCCGGCAGCGAAGCAGGTGCGGGTGACCTCCGAGCAGATCGCGACCACCGTGCGCAAGCTGATGATCCAGGTGGTGAGTAACGGGACGGGCACGGCGGCCGCGCTCCCGGGCGTGGAGGTGGCCGGCAAGACCGGCACCGCCGAGCTCGGCCCGAAGCCGCTCGAGCCCGGCCAGCAGGAGCCTTCGGATGAGGCGCCCGAGCAGAAGGTGGACGCCTGGTTCACCGCCTTCGCGCCGGCAAACGACCCGAAGCTCGCGGTGGCGGCGATGGTCGTCGACGCCAGCGGGGACGGCGGCGCCGTGGCGGCGCCGATCGTTCGCGAGGTGCTTGCAGCGGGCCTCGGCGCGGGCTGAAAGCCGGCGCGAGCCGGTGCTAGATATCGAGCTCGACTTCGCCCAGCGAGCCGGTCGATGACGGGATCTCGAGGATCAGGGGCCTGTCCTCGGTCGCCGCCTCGTCGATCAGGAACAGCACCATCGCCCCCTCGATCGGCCCGTTGGCGGCGGTCGACTCGGGCTCGGGAAGCTGGTCCTTGGCCTCCACCGTGCCCCCGAGCTCCAGCGCGAACAGGCTGTCGCTCGGGATCGGATCGAACTCGGTGCCCGCGGTGTCGACCACCGTGAAGTCGGCCGGCACCTCCTGGATCGCGTCCCCCTCGTTCTCGATCAGCATGAACACCGCGAGGTAGAGCTTGTCGTTCGGTGGGCGGTGGCTGACCTGCGAGGTAGGCCTCGTCCTCCAGATCGCGCGGGTTCAGGAAGCGGCTGATCTGGACGTTGTAGAGCAGCTCGCCCAGCTTCATGGGCTGGCCCTCCTCGACGCTCAAGTCGCTCTCCGGATCGGTCTCGCAGCCGGACAGCATGGCCGCGGCGAACAGCGCCGCGGCGAGCACCGAAGCGGCACCCAGACGCGTGGTGGAGCGGCCGGCGCGCAGCATGGCGGCGGCCAGTCTATATCCGCGCCCGCGGGCGCGGCTGGCGCCGGAGCAAGCTCAGGTCAGCGGGCCATCAGGCTGGAAGCCGGTCGGCGCCGGCGACCACCACGCGTGCCGGCGGCACGCCCGACTCGATCAGCCGCTTCAGCCTCGACAGCGCAATCGACCATTGCCGCCGGTAGTAACGCTCGGCTCCGAGCTTCTCGCGCAGGCGATCCAGCGGATGGGACGGCCCAGTCCAGAAGCGCAACGTCACCTCGCAGCCCCCTGGCCCCGACTCGAGCAGCTCCCAGGACGTGGTGATCGGAATCCGATCCCATCGCCCTCCCGCGCCGCTCTCGTGAATCCGGTGCGGCGGCGCCACCTCTTCGATCACCGTCTCCATCCACAGCCCCGGCCCGAGCAGCCGGAAGCGCGCCGCGGCGCCAACCCCGGAGGACTCGAGCCGCTGGAGCCGATACTCGCCCACGAAGTGGTCGGTGAAGGCGGGCCTGGCGGCGAGGTCGCAGATGACCTCGTAGACGCGCTCGCGCGGCGCGTCGATCGGCGTCTTGACCGAGATCAGGCCCAAGGTGCAGGATTCTATGCCTGGATCCGCCACGGAACGTCCAAATTGCGGACGTTTAGGCATCCAGGTTGGCCCAAACTGGGGGGTCCCCACTACCATGGGCCCCACGTAACGTTGCCCCGAATTCCAGGGACAGGGATTCGGTATGAGGTATTGGGATGCTTGTCGACCGAGAAACCGACGTGCACGACACCGGTGAGCTCGCGCTAGTCGGCTCCCTCGCCTGTGTCGAATGCGGGTACTCGGTCTCGCTCTCGCTCTCGGACGAGCTGCCGAGCTGCCCCGCCTGCGGCGGGTCCCGCTTTCGCCGCGCGTCGATGTTCGAGCCGCCCACCGTCGACGCGGAGGCGATCTCGCCCGCGCCCGCGCTTCCCACCTGGCTCGACGACGTACGCGCGGACCTCGAGCCTGGAAACCAGTTCGTCGCCTTCGAAGACGACGATGAGGAGCCGGTCGTCGTGGCGCTCCAGGATGGCTGGAACCGGATTGGCCGCAGCGGCTCGGCCGACATCCAGCTCGACGACGCGACCGTGTCGCGCCGCCACGCGCTGATCGTCCGCACCGCTGAAGACGAGTTGCGCGCCCTCGACGACCGCAGCCTGAACGGCCTGTTCATCAACGGCGAGCGAGTGGAGTGGGCGCCTCTGGCGGATGGCGACGAGCTCGAGATCGGCCGCTACCGGCTCTACGTAATTCAGGCCTGACGGCCTGCCGGGTCAGGTAACGCACCCTCGCCCGACGACACCGGAGGCGAAGCTGAGGATGTCGGCGGAGTTGTTCTACTCCGTGGAGATGTTGGGGTCCGCCTGGACCTTGTGCGGGACGATCATCAGGAAGTTGTCCGCCGCCCCGGCGCCCAGCCGAACGACGCGCTTGGCCTCACCGCCCTGGCCCGTTGCCTCGAGCTCCTCGGCGTAATGGCCCAAGAGCTCCTCGACGTCGAGCATCGCCTCCGCGTCGAGCTCCTGTAGCTCCACCTTGGCCCCCTCCCCCAGGCGGCGCACGATCGCTTCCCGGTCGAGGTTCCACTCCGGGTTGACTCGCACGTAGACACGGCCGCCGGTCATGCCCGCACATGCCCAGGGACCGAGGTCGCCGAGCACGACGGCGCGCCCGGCGGTCATGTACTCGAAGGCGAAGCCCTTGGCGTTGGCGCGGTCGACGATGCAGCCGCGGGAATCGTCCAGGGGCTCGGGGGGCTCACCTCCCAGCACCACGTCGGCACCCGAGAGGCGGATGCAGAAGCGCGAGTCGGCCGATCCCTGCACGAACAGGCGGCCGCGCTGGGCGCCGTAGGCGAACGACTTGCCCACCGACCCGTTGACCCTTCGTCCTTCGCGATTGCGCCCCTTGAGGATCGAGACGGTGCCGCCGAGCATCGTCTTGCCGACCCCGTCCTGGGCGCCGCCCTCCACTCGCACCACGAGCCCCCAGGCATTGAAGGCGCCGAAGCCCTGGCCGGCGACGGAGCCGCCGTTGAAGCTGAGCTCCGCCAGCACGTCCGCCGGCTCCCCTTGCGGGGCGCCCTCGTAGATCCTGGCCCGCGAGATCTCCCCGGCGAGCTCCGTGCCGAGGACGCGGTCGCGGGCGTCGGTCGGGCGCGGGAACTGCTGGCGGATCGGCTCGCCGGACAGGGCCCTGTGGGCGAGCCCGGCGAGCTCCGCGGTGGCCTGCTTGGGCGCCATGCGGATCGGCCGCGCCCGCACCAGCCCCGCCTCGGCGCGCGCCTCCACCAGCTCCTCCTCGGCCACCGGCAGGTCGATCGGCTCCAGGTCCAGGAACTCCTCCAGGGGCGTGATCAGCTCGGCCAGGTCGAGGCGCTTCACCGCGGCCACCTGCTCGAGCAGGTCGTAGCGACCCACCAGGTCCTGGGCGCGCTCATAGCCGAGCTCGGCGACCACCCGCTTGACCTCCTCGCCCATGGAAGCGAAGAAGCGGGCACAGTTCTCGGCCGCCGAGTCCACGCGCTGGGGCGTGAACTTCTTCAACCCATGCTTCTGAGCCTGGTCGATGGTCTCGATCTGGGTGGCGATGCCGACGTGACAGGTGTCGAGCTGGCAGCCCCGGCAGATCGTGCAGCCGAGGGAGACCATCGCCAGGGTGCCGAAGGCAACCCGGTTGGCCCCCATGCAGTGGAGCTTCACGATGTCGTGGGCGTGGCGGTAGCCGCCGTCGGCCCAGACCTCCACCCGGTTGCGCAGCCCGGCCTCCATCAGGGCGCGGTGGACCGCCCGGGTGCCGATGTCCGACGGCAGGCCCACGTGTCGCAGGGCGTGCTGGCGCGCCGCGCCGGTGCCACCCTCGAATCCGGACAGGGTGATGATGTCCGCCCCCGCCTTGGCGATCCCCAGTCCGATCGTGCCGATGTTCGGGACCACGGGGACCTTCACCGACACCCGCAGGTCCGGGTTCACCGTCTTCAGCTCGTCGATCAGCTCGGCGAGGTCCTCGATCGAGTAGAGGTCGTGGTTGTTCGACGGCGAGATCAGGTCTGTGCCCGGCGCGGCGTTGCGCGCTTCAGCGACCTTCTCCGAGACCTTGCGTCCCGGGAGGTGGCCCCCTTCGCCGGGCTTCGCCCCCTGGCCGATCTTGATCTCGGCGACGTAGGAGGAGTTCAGCATCTCGGCGGAGACCCCGAAACGGCCCGAGGCCACCTGCTGGCCTCGCCACTTGCGGTACTTGCCGTACATGTCCTGGATCTCGCCGCCCTCCCCGTTGATGCAGAGGATGTTGATCGCCTTGGCGGCCTCGGCGTAGGCGCGGAAGGCGGGCTCGGACTGCGAGCCGAAGCTCATCGAGGAGATCACGATCGGGTAGTCGTGGTGGCCAATCGAGGCATCCACGGCTTCCGGTGCGACCGCGGCGCGATCGGAGCGGAGCTTGACGATGTGGCGCATCGAGATCGGGCTCTCGCGCTCCAGCTCGCGGACCTTCTCGGAGTACTCCTCGTAGGTGGCGGTGCCGTTGGCGGCCGCGACGGCCGCCTTGTAGACCTTCGGGTAGAAGCGGAACGTCTTCGCCGGCTTCGACTCCTCGTCCCCGCTGAGGATCTGGAAGCGCTCGTCGGTGTCGCCGTCGAGGTCTCCGAATCCGACCCCGGCCCGGTCGGAGGCGCAGAACGTCTCGCACTGGAGGATCTCGGCCAGCTCCGGCTTGACGCCGATCGAGGAGAACTGGCGCGCGTAGCCGCGCACCTCGTGGATGCCGATCGTGGAGATCACCTTCTCGATCCCCTTGCGCAGCGCCGAGCAGAGGTTCGAGACGTCGGCGTCGTAGTCGTCGACGCAGATCACCTCGACCATCACGTAGGGACAGACGCCGTTGGCGCCCAGCCCGAGCGCCATGACGACGTCGTGGACGTTGCGGATCGCCGCCGAGCGCAGCACGATCGAGCAGCGGCGCCTGAGGTTCTCCTCGCCTGTCTCGCCCACCTTGAGCTGCTTCAGGGCCTGGTCAACGGCGGAGGTCGCCAGGTGAGGGTCGAGGTAGCGGCGCACGCCGTCGTAGACGGTGCGGTCGGTGAGCACCAGGAGCTCGGCGCCGTGGCGAACCTGCTTCACGGCCTCCTGCTTGATGCGCTCGATGGCGCCGTGGGTGGTCTCCGACTCCAGCAGGGCGATGTCGATCGCCGCCGCCCGGTCGCGGAACTCCTCCCACAGGTCCTCGAGCAGGTAGGTCTTGTGCTCCCTGGCGATCTTGCGGTAGGTCGAATCGGAGAGGGGCGCCAGGTCGTGGTGGCCGCCCAGGATCACCGGGAAGGAGGTCTCGATCGTCTGCGTGTCGGTGGCCGGGGCGTGGACCGAAGGGCGCCGCCCGAACACGGCCCTGGTCGAGAAGTGCTCGATCTCGCGCTCGCGGTCGATCGCCGGGTTGGTGACCACGGCGACGGTCTCCTTGAAGTAGTCGGCAAGGTTCTGGCGCTCCGGAGAGAGAGCGGCCAGCGGCCCGTCGTAGCCGAGCGAGCCGATCGGCTCGGCCCCGTTGGAGGCCATCTGCTGGCAGAGCTTGACGTCGTCGCGCTGCCAGCCGAAACCGGCCAGCACCCTGTCGGAGACCTTCACCGGCTCCGAGGGCCCGGCCGAGGTGTAGCCGGGAATCTCGGCGCCCTCCAGGGGACCGCCGGTCGCAAGGGCGCGATCGTACGGCGCCGCCTCGGAGGCTCCGGTGCGCTCGAGCCACCGCTTGGCGACCTCGCGCTGCATCTCCCAGTGCTCGTAAAGCCGCGAGGACCGCCGCTCGCGGTCGATCGTGACCATGAACTTCTCGCCGGGGCCGAGAGGCTTTGGCTCGGAGACCATCTCGTCGCAGCCCACCACTCCCGGCTCGGAGCTGAAGATGAAGTCGTCGGGAGTCTCCAGCTTCCAGAGCGGGCGCAGGCCGAGCGCGTCGGCCGAGAACACGCACTCGTCACCGTGGCGGGCGATCAGCGCCACCGGGCCCTGGGAGAACGGGCCCATCGTCTGGCGCAGGTACATGTAGAAGGGGTGCAGCTCGGCGGGCAGCGAGCGGATCTCGTCCACGATCGGGGGCACGATCATCTCCATCGCCTCGGGCAGCGAGAAGCGCTCGACCCGGATCAGGTGGTCGACGACCCGGTTCAGGTCCTGGGAGTCGGAGCCACCGGGCGGGATCGAGACTCCGAGCATGCGCGCCTCCTGGCGGAGCTGCTCGATGGTGTTGATCTCGCCGTTGTGGCCCAGCACCGTGAACGGCTGCACGCGCTTGAAGGACGGCCAGGTGTTGGTGGAGTAGCGGTTGTGGCCGAAGCAGCCGACCGTCTCGAACCGCTCGTCGCGGAGGTCCGGGTAGTAGTCACCGAGCACGCTCGGGCGCGCCCATCACCTTGTAGACGCAGGTGGAGGCCGAGAACGACGCCAGGTGGAAGCCGAGCTCGGCCTCCAGCGCGCCCATCAGGTCGAAGGTGATCCGCTCGCGCCGCTTCACGTCGGGCAAGCAGCCCGGCGACCTGCCAGAAGTGGGGCTCTTCCTCGCGAGCAGTGGCTCCAAGCGCCTGCGGGTCGACCACGCCGAGACGCTCGGCGAGGATGCGGAAACCGCCGCGACCGAGGATCTCGCGGGCATCGTGGCGAGCCCGCTCCACGTCGGCGGAGCGATCGATGAACACGTGGGCCACCGCAAACGCGGGGTCGAGCGCCAGCGCGGGGTTGTGGCCGCCGCTGCGAACCTCCTCGGCCCAGATCCTGCGGGGGATGTCGACCAGGATGCCGCAGCCGTCGCCCTCGCCGTCCACGTTCCCGGCGCGGTGGAGCATCTTCTGGAGGTTGGCCAGCGCCAGCTCCACCGGGGCGCGGCTCGGCGTCGCGTCCTTGCGCACCGACGCGTAGATCGCGCAGGCGTCCCGGTCCTCCACGCTCGGCGGCGAGACGCGAGGCCTGTAGGCCCGCTCAGGCGAAAAACGTCCCTGCTCATCGGCCAGCGGCATATGACTACTGGAAGAGCTGAGCACTCGGACCTCCCGGTTTCCGTGCCTTCTTCGAGCGGGCGCGCGACGGGGACAAAGGGACGCGCAGTATAAAGGCGGCGACGGCCATATAGTCCGGCCGATGTCCGAAGCGATCGCCGTCCTGTCCCAGAAGGGGGGCACCGGAAAGACGACCATGGTCCGCTCGCTCGCGGACGTCTTCGAGCGCCTCGGGATGGACGTGGTGGCGGTCGACGCCGACCCGCAGGGCAATCTCTCCGACTACTTCGACGCCGACCCGAACTCGCACCCGACGCTCGGCGAGGTCCTCCAGGGGCAGGCGCGCGCCGCCGACGCGGTGCACGGCCGGGTGGTGCCGGCGAACCTCCGGCTCGCCGAGGCCGAGCTGGTCCTGGCGGGGAAGATCGGCCGCGAGGTGACGCTTCGCAACGCGCTGCGGGACCTGCGGCGCCAAAAGGACCTGATCCTGATCGACTGCCCGCCGACCCTCGGCCTGATGACGGTGAACGCGCTGGTCGCCTCCACGCACGCGATCCTCTCCACCGAGGCGCAGTACTTCTCGCTCCAGGGGATGGAGCAGGCGGTGCAGGTCCTGGACTTGGCGCGCGACTCCCTGAACCCGGAGCTGGAGCTCTTGGGCGTTTGCCTGAACATCGCCAACATGCGCACCCGCCACGCGCGCCAGACGCAGGAGGCGCTCCGCGAGAGGTTCGGCGACAAGCTCTTCCGGACGGTGATCCGGCAGTCGATCGTGTATGCCGAGTCGGCCGAACGAGCGATCCCGATCCTCGACTATCGCCCCGAGAAGGGCGCCGACTACCTGTCGCTCGCCGGCGAGATCCTGCGCCGCCTCGGCAAGCAGGAGATGCTCGAGCAGCTCGACCGGCTCAGCGCCGAGGTGGTTCCGGCCGGCCCGCGAGCGAGCGACTCCGCTCCGCGCGCGGTTCCGGCCCCGAAGCCCGACCCCGCTCCGCCGCCGGACCCACCGCGGGAACCGGAACCCGCTCCAGCGCCGACCCCGCTGGAGCACACGATTCCGCAGTGACCGAGCAGGACGCACCCGCCGCGCTCGAGGGGACGATCGCGCGCTACAACGAGGCCTGGAACGCCCACGACCTGGACGCGATCATGGCCATGCACGCGCCGGACATGGTGTTCGAGAACCACACCGCGGGCGAGCGAGCCGAGGGTGACGCGGTGCGCGAGCACATCGGCTCGATCTTCGAGACCTGGCCCGACATCGCCTTTGCGACCCGCCGCCTCTACGTGCGCGACGGGCTGGTGGTCCAGGAGTGGACCGCGACGGCCACCCACGCCAACCAGATGCGCCGCGGCGACCTGGTCGCCGAGCCGTCCGGCAAGACGGTCACCTGGGACGGCCTCGACGTGATCCCGTTCGAGGACGGCCTGGTGAAGCGCAAGGACGTCTACTCGGACTCGGTCTCGATCCTGCGCCAGGTCGGGCTGCTCGAGTAGGGCCGCGCCTACAGCTCCGGCACGTCGGCGCCGAGCGGGGTGAACGGGGCGCGGCGGATCTCGGCCCAGTCGCCGACGCGCTCGCGCAGGGCCGCGGTGACCTTGCCGGTGTCCTGCCAAAAGCACCAGAAGAGCAGCGCCGGCCCGGCGCCCGAGATCGTCGCCCCGATCGCCCCCACGTCCCGCGCCTCGGCGAGCAGCTCCATCGAGCGCGGGTAGAGATGGGCGCGGTGCGGCTGGTGGAGACGGTCGGCGAGGCCGCGAGAGATCAGGGCCAGGTCGGAGCGCTCGATGCCGAGCACGAGCTGCGAGGCGGCGGCCACGTTCGCGACCGCGTCGGCCATGGGCACCTCCGCGGGCATCGCGGCGCGCGCCTGCTCGGTCGGCACCTCATCTGCCGGGATCACCAGCACACCCTCGACGCCTTCGGGGGGATCCAGGCGAACGGGGCGGGGCCTCTCGTCGCCTTCGGCCTGCGGGCAGACGACGAAGCCGCCGTAGAGCGCCGCGCCGACGTTGTCGGGGTGGCCTTCGAGCTCCACGGCGCGGGAGTAGATCTGCTCGCGCTCGAGCCCCAGCTCGAACAGGTGGTCGGCGGCCATCAGCCCGGCGACGATCGCCGCCGCCGACGAGCCGAGGCCGCGGGCGAGCGGGATCTCGCTGCGAATCTCGAACCGCAGGCCGTCGGCAGGATGAAGCGCCTCGAAGGCTCGCACGCACAGGTTGCTGCGGTCGTCCGGGACCGGCTGGTCGCCCGGGTCGACTGAGAACTCCCCCGCCTCGGTGACCTCGAGCTCCAGGTACAGCGAGAGGGCGGCGGCCAGGACGTCGTAGCCCGGCCCCAGGTTCGCGGAGGAGGCCGGCACGCGGACGAGGCGGCGGCGGACGGTCATCGGCCGTCGTAGGAGGCCCCGCCTGGGCGCGGCCCCGGGATCACTTCCACTTGATCGAGCACCCGACGGGCTCTGACTCGGCCCGGCTCACCTCGCGGCCGTCCAACAGGTCGTCGAGCGCCTCGCGGAGCCAGGCCGCGTTCTGGGCGGGATCCATGTGGTCGCCGTCCGGGGCGCCCTCGTAGCGCACCCGCAGATCGCCGTCGAGGACGTAGACGTGCGGGGTGACCTGAGCGGCCCACTCGCGCGCCGCCCCCTGGCTCTCGTCGTGCAGGTACGGGAACGACCACTCCTCCTCGCGGACCCGCTCGCGCATCGCCTCGAGCGAGTCACGGGGGTAGCGCTCCGCGTCGTTGGAGTTGATCGCGAGGAAGCGGACCTCGCGCGGTCGCGTAGTCTCGCGCGACCTGAACCAGCCGGTCGTGCCAGGCGAGGGCGTAAGGACAGTGGTTGCAGGTCCACACCACCACGGTCGCCGGCGCCTCGCCCGGCGCCGGCAGGGTGTGGACCTGGCCCTCCGTGTCGGGCAGCTCGAGCGCGGGTGCGAGGTCTCCCACCTTGGTCGCGGTCGCTTGAGCCATCACTGGCCACCTCCTTCGATCGCGTTTGCAAGGGTGTCGCGCAGGTCGGCGCGGTCGGGCAGCGGCGAGATCCTCCCGTCGCGAAGCCGGTAGACGCGGCAGGTCAGCCCCGCGGGCTCGCCGTCGGGCGGCTGCACGTCGCGCCCGGAGACCCGGATCGTCGGCGATCCCACGAAGCCCTCGCGCCCGGCGTCCTCGTCGGTGCGGACCTCGCGCACCTCGACCGACGCCGGGTCCAGCCCGACGGCGCTCATCTCCTCGCTCAGGATCGCGAGCGCCCGCTCCCACGAGGGGCATCCCTCCCACCACAGAAGCTCCACCTTGGGCGCCTCGTCGGTCATGCCCCCAGGTTAGGTCAGGCGGCCTTGCGGCCGTAGATGGCGCTCGCCACCAGAGCGCCCGGCGGCACCTCGGCCCCCGGCAGGAGCACCGACTCCTTGACCCGCGCCCCGGCGCCGATCGTGCACCCGGCGCCGATCACGAGCGGACCGTCCAAACGCACCTCGGCGCCGATCTCGCAACCCTCCGCCGCCAGCACCCGGCCACCGACGCCCGGATCGCCTCGCTCCACAGCCTGATCGGCGCCCGAGGCCTCGAGCAGCTCGCCGGCCGGCTCGACCTCCACCTCGCCCTCGACGGCGTCCAGGTTCCCCCGCAGGTACTCCGGCAGCGAGCCGACGTCGTTCCAGTAGGCGTCGATCCGGTGGACGTGGAACGGGACGTCATGTTCGAGCAGCGCCGGGAACACCTCGCGGGCGAAGTCGACCTCGGGCTTGTCGGGGAAGTAGTCGAAGATCTCCCGCTCGAGGACGTAGATCATGCAGCTCGCCAGGTCGGAGAGCGCCTCGGCCGGGTCGGGCTTCTCCTGAAAGCCCTGGATCCGGCCGGCGGAGTCCGTGATCACGACCCCGAACTCGCTCACCTCGGAGACCCGCTTGACGGCCAGCGTGGCGATGCCGTCGTTGGCCGCGTGGGCCGCGCGCAGGGCGGCGAGGTCGATGTCGGTGAGCGCGTCGGCGGCCATCACCAGGAAGGGCTCGTCGCCGAAGAAGTCGGCGACGTTGCGGACGCCCCCCGCGGTGCCCAGCAGCTCCTCCTCGTAGCTGTAGGTGAGGTCGATCCCGAGTCCCGAGCCGTCGCCGAAGCGATCGCGGATCGTGTCCGGGAACCAGTGCAGGTTGGCGATCACCGGGCCGAAGCCGTGCCTGCGCAAGAGCCGCAGGATGTGCTCCATGACCGGACGGTTCGCCACCGGCACCAGCGGCTTGGGGATCTCGTAGGTGAGCGGGCGCAGGCGGGTCCCCAGGCCCGCCGCCATCACCATCGCTCGCATCAGATCAGGCCGGCGCGGTCCGCTGACCGCTAGGTGCCCTGATCCCAGGAGGCGAGGTACTTCTGCTGCGCGTCCGTGAGCTGGTCGATCTCCACCCCCCGCGAGGCCAGCTTCAGGCGCGCGATCTCGCGGTCGATCTCCTCGGGCACCGGGTACACGCGCGTCTCCAGCTCGCTCTGGTGCTTGACCATGTGCTCGGAGGCCAGCGCCTGGTTGGCGAAGCTCATGTCCATGACGGCGGCCGGGTGGCCCTCGGCGGCGGCCAGGTTCACCAGCCGCCCCTCCGCGAGCAGGAAGATCTCCCGCCCGTCCTTGGTTCGATGGCCCTCGACGAAGGGACGCGCCTTGAACTTCTCGACCGTGATCGCCTCGAGCTCCTCCTTGTTGACCTCGACGTCGAAGTGGCCCGAGTTGCAGACGATCGCGCCGGACTTCATCGCTCCGAACATCTCGCCGGAGATCGCGTCGCGGTTGCCGGTCACCGAGATGAACACGTCACCGACCTTCGCCGCATCCGCGCCGGGCATCACCTCGAAGCCATCCATCAGCGCCTCCAGCGCCCGCAGCGGATCGACCTCGCAGACGATCACGTGCGCGCCGTGGCCCTTGGCGCGCATCGCGACGCCGCGGCCACACCAGCCGTATCCGATCACGACCACGCGCAGGCCGGCGATCAGGACGTTGGTCGCCCGGATCACTCCGTCCAGGGTCGACTGCCCGGTGCCGTAGCGATTGTCGAAGAAGTGCTTGGTCTTGGCGTCGTTGACCGCCATGATCGGGTAGCCGAGCTTGCCCTCGGCCTCGAGCGCCTTGAGGCGGATGACGCCGGTGGTCGTCTCCTCGGTCCCGCCGACGAGCTCGGAGAGCTGCTCGGGGCGCTCACCGTGCAGGACGCCGACCACGTCGGCCCCGTCGTCCATGGTCACCTGCGGATGCCGGTCGACGGCCGCGTAGATGTGGCGGTAGTAGGTGTCGTTGTCCTCGCCGTTGATCGCGTAGACCTCGGCGCCGTAGCGGTCGACCAGGGCGGCGGCAACGTCGTCCTGGGTGGAGAGGGGGTTCGAGGCGCACAGCACCACCTCGGCGCCGCCGGCGATCAGCGTGCGGGCCAGGTTGGCCGTCTCGGTGGTCACGTGCAGGCAGCAGGCCATCGTGATCCCGTCGAGGGGCCGCTCCTTTTCGAAGCGCTCGCGGATCGTTCGCAGCACGGGCATCTGCCGGTCCGCCCACTCGACCCGGCGCTGCCCGTCGTCGGCCAAGGCGATGTCGGCGATGTCGTAGCCCTTCTCGGCGGTTGCCAAAACAGTCCTTTCGGTCGGGATGAGGTGGGAAGGATAGGGGCACGACCGCGCCTTCGGGCGGCTACCGTGAGCGCATGGACGATCCGATGCCGGTCAACGCCGAGGTCGCCGTTCCGCTCTCCGAGGTCGAGATCCGCGCCAGCCGCTCCTCGGGGCCCGGAGGCCAGCACGCCAACGTGACCGCCTCGCGGGTCGAGGCGGTGTTCGAGATCGCCGAGTCGGCCGCGCTCACCGACGAGCAGAAGCGGCGCCTCGCCGCCCGCCACGGCGAGCGCGTCACCGCGGTCGCCCAGGACGCCCGCGGCCAGGCGCGAAACCGCGAGCTGGCGCTGGAGCGGCTGCGCGAGAAGCTCGCCGCGGGCCTGGCGGTGCCTCGCAAGCGGCGGTCGACCCGGCCGACCAGGGCGGCCAGGGAACGACGGCTGGAAGACGAAGCGGCGCACCAGCCAGCGAAAGCGCAAGCGCCGCCGCCCCGCCGAGGAGTAGGCGGCGTCAAACACGGCACCGTCCTGGGTAGACCCCGCTTTCCGGGGTCTAGGCAGGATGGCGCCCCCAAGGCCTGGGGGCCGGGGTGGCTGCCCTACTTGATCCCTACTCGTAGCTGATCGCTCGGATCACGTCGAGGCGGGCGGCGCGCCGGGCGGGGAGGATCGAGGCGACCAGGCCCAGCACGATGCCCGCGAGGCCGACGTAGACCATGGTGGAGAGCGGCGGGCGGTACTCGACCCCCGGGATGCCGGAGGACAGCCCCTCCAGCAGCGCGTAGCCCAGCCCCGTGCCGACGGCGATCCCGAGCAGGGCGCCGATCAGGCCGATCACGAGGCTCTCGTCGGCGATCGAGCGGCGCACCTGCCAGCGGGAGGCGCCGAGCGCGCGCAGGACCCCGATCTCGCGGGTGCGCTCGATCACCGACATGGTCAGCGTGTTGACGATCCCGAACAGGCTGGCGAAGATCGCCACGCCGACGATCGCGTAGAAGATCCCGAACTGCTGGTTCACCTGGTCCTCGACCTTCGACTTGAGCTCGTCGTTGGAGAGCACCGCCAGGTTCGGATAGTCGCGACTGACGATGCGCTCCACCCGGTCGCGCAGCGCCGGACGGGCGGCGGCCGAGGTCGCCTTCAGGGCGAGCTCGGAGTCCGCCGTCACCCCGTAGACGTCGCGCATCGTGCGCAGGGACATGCTCACCGTCTGGCCCGCGAACACCACCGTGTCCACCACCCCCGCCACTCGGGTCCTGCGCGTCCCGGACGGCCCCCGGAGCGTGATCGGGTCGCCCACCCCGAGGCCGGTCTCGTCCGCCCATCCCCGGCCGATGGTCACCCAGCCGCGCTCCATGCGGGCGAACACCTCCTCGCGCGGGGCGCCCTCGATGTCCGTCTCGTCCACCTGCTCGAACTGCGCCGGGGCGAACCCGAGCAGCAGGCCGTCCGAGCCCTTCTTGCTCGGCGGCCCCGGCAGGTCGTCCGTGAACAGGAAGCGCTCGCGGGCCACGACCTTCGCCTCGGGGATCCGAGCGAGGCGGTTCCGCAGGCCCTTGGCGATCGTCTGCTGCACGCCCTCGCCGGGCGCGAACCCGTGCGGCTGAACGGTGAGGTCGCGGGCGAAGCTGCGATCGAACTCGTCGGAGATCGACTTCAGGAAGCTGGAGCCGAGGCTGTTCACGGCGACCACCAGGGCCAGGCCGATCATCAACGCCGTGGCGGTGGCGGCGGTGCGCCCGGGATCGGAGCGGGCGGCGTCGGCGGCCAGGCGACCCTCGACCGGGAACAGCCGGCGAAATGGCCACGACAGGGCCCTGACCAGAGGCCGGATCACGAATGGGGCGACCATGGCGATGCCGAAGAAGATCGCCAGCGTCCCGAGCATCCCGGCGGCCGCGACGATGGTCGTGGTCTCGTCGGCGGCGCCGAGCCAGAAGGCGCCCGCGAGCCCGAGCGGGATCAGCGCGGCGCCGGCAACTGCGCGGCGCGCCCTCAGCCTCGCTCGCAGCCCTTCCGTCCCCAGCACGGCCCTGATCGGCGACGTGCGGCCGGCGCGTCGCGCCGGGTAGAGCGCCCCGAGGACGGCCGTGGTCAGCCCCGTCGCCAGGGCGGCGATCGGTGCGAAGGCCGGTGAAGGAGAGCTTTCCGACCGGAAAGTCGAACGCTCGCATCAGCTCGATCAACCCGAGCGCCAGCACGACGCCGAGGCCCAGCCCGATCGAGGCGCCCAGGACGCCCAGCAGAGCGGCCTCGCGCAGCACCGATCCGGTGATCGTCCAGCGCCCGGCGCCCAGGGTGCGCAGCATGCCGATCTCCCGGGTCCGCTGGAAGACGGTCATGTTGAACGAGTTGAAGATCAGGAAGCCGCCGACGAACAGGGCCATGGCGGCGAAGAAGTAGAGGATCGCGTTGAAGCCCTGGAGCTGGGACTCGACGTCGTCGCTCTTTTGGCCCGGCGTCTCGACCTGGACTCCCTTCGGGCAGGCGGTGACGCAGGTCGTCCTGGACCCGGGAGATCGTCTCCTCGCCGCCTGCGACCACGAGGTCCACCTCGTCCCAGACGCGGGGCCTGTCCATGACCCGCCGTGCCGGGCCCAGCGGCATGGTGGCGAAGCCCTGCCCGCCGAAGTCGAGACCGGTCGAGAACTCGAACAGGCCGACCACCCGCAGCCGCTTGACGCCGGTCGGGGTCGCGAGCGGCACGCGGTCACCGAGGTCGATCTGGTTGGCGTCCGCCCAGCTTCGCTGGAGGTCGATCTCCAGCCCGTGGTCGTGGCCTGCGCCCCGCGACGGTGCGGGCGTCTGCGAGCTCGGCCGCCCTGGCGCTCTCGCCGGCGACGTTGAGTTGCTGAGCGGCGTCCGACGAGGCCGCGCCGGAGCGATCGACGAGGGTGAAGATGCTGAACACGACTCCCTCGGCCTTCTCGACCCCGCGCGTCCGCCTGACCTCGGCCAGCGTCGAGTGGCGGACGGCGTCGCCGCCCACGCCGGAGACGACCAGGTCGGTTCGCCCGTAGACCGAGTCGAAGAGGTCGTTGAAGGTGCGGTGGATGGTCGCCGTAAGCAGCAGGACACCGAGGATCATCGCCACGCCGAGCACGATCCCGACGGTGGTCAGCAGCGAGCGCAGCCGCCTAGCGCGCACCTGCCGGAACGCCAGGGAGCCGAAGGAGCGCATCAGGTGATCTGGGGGTCCAGCTCGGCCAGTGCCCTGACCACGCGATCCGTGGAGCCCCCCAACACCTCCCCGGCGAGCCGCCCGTCGCGCAGGAAGACGACACGCCCGGCGGTCGCGGCGACTACGGGGTCGTGGCTGACTACGACCAGCGTCTGCCCCTCGCTCTCGTTCAGCTCGCGCAATAGGAGCAGCACGTCGCCGCTGGAGCGCGTGTCCAGGTTGCCGGTGGGCTCGTCGGCGAGCACGATCTCCGGCTCCGTGAGCAGCGCCCGCGCGATCGAGACGCGCTGCTGCTCTCCGCCGGAGAGCTCGGCCGGGCAGGTGACCGGCCCGCTCCGCCAGCCCGACGCGACCGAGCAGCTCTCTCGTCCGCCGGCGCATCTCCTCGTCGCGCCGGCCCGCGATCAGCGCGGGCAGGAGCACGTTCTCCTCAGCGGTCAGCGAGGGCAGCAGGTTGAAGAACTGGAAGACGAAGCCGATCTTCTCCCGGCGCAGCCTGGTCAGCTCGCCGTCGCCGAGCCCGTCGTAGCGCTGGCCGGCGAGCAGGATCTGGCCGGAGCTCGGGGTGTCGAGCGCGCCCAGCAGGTGCAGGAGGGTGCTCTTCCCCGATCCCGACGGGCCCATGATCGCGGCCATCTCGCCGCGCTCGATCCCGAGGCTGACGCCGTCCAGGGCGCGGACGGCGGTCTCTCCCTCCCCGTAGACCTTGGTCAGCTCGTGCGTCTGGAGCGCCGGCGTGCCGTCCATGGTCCGAGGCTAGCCGACGCCCGCCGCGCGACTATTCCGAGCGGCCGAGCTCGTCCTTGACGCGCTCGATCGCCTCGATCGGCGAGGGATCGACTCTCCGGCGAGCGGCGAGATGGAGCGACACCAGGTCGCCCAGCATCACCGCCCACAGCAGGCGCTCGGTGCGGCTCTCGCCCTCGGTCTCCACACGGACCACGGCCGCGGAGTCGGCCTCCACCAGCTTCGCGGTCAGCTCGAAGCGCTGCCTGACGCGCGGGTGCTGGTCCCGGTCCTCGAGGAAGACGGCGCTGAGGCGACCCGACTCGCCCGCGCCCTCCCCAGCCGGCGATCTCGTTGTGATCGGCCTCGGGCAGCTCCGACGCGAACGCGGGCAGCTTTGCGTTCTCGTTGATCTGGGTCTTCCAGCGGACCGCAACCGGCACCGTCAGGTCCGCGCCGTAGATCACGGGAAGTGACCCCTCGAGCCGCTCGGCGAGCTCCGGCGGCGAGCTCGGCGAGCGAGTCGCTGGCCTCCCGCAGGTGGGCCGCGGAGCTGTCGATCTCGGTCCGGATCCCGGGGGCCGCTCCGACCAGCGCGGCGACCTCCGCGGCGACCGTGAACAGGTAGCCGACGGCGGCCCGAGGCTCGAGGCCCGCCGGCAACCCGATCACCGGGACGCCGTCACGCCGGGCCGCAGCGGCGAGCTCCCCACCGGTAGTCGCCACGATTCGCCGGGCACCGAGCGCCTCGGCGGCCTCGTAGCAGGCGATCGTCTCCTCGGTGTCTCCCGAGTAGCTCGAGCAGAGCACGGCGCGGTCGGGGAGCATCGTGGAGGGCAGCTCGTAGCTGCGCACGGTGTCGAGCGGCCGGCTGAGGCGGCTTCCGAACGCGACGGCGGCCAGGTCGCCGCCAATCGCCGACCCGCCCATGCCGCAGACCACGAGGCCTCCGGCTGCGTCGAACGGCTCCAGCTTCGCCGACTCGACTCGCCACAGCGCGTCCGAGAGCTGTTCGGGAAGGGCGAGGACCCGATCGAGCTGTTTGGAGGGATCGATCGCCCGAATCTCGGCCAGGGCGTCGTTCACGATGCGACCTCGCCCGGTCCCAGGCGCGCCCCCGCGCCGATCTCGACCCCGGCCTCGATCCGCGCTCCCTCGCCTATCACGGCGCCGCCCTCGATCCGCGCTCCCTCGCCGACGTCGACTCCAGGCGCCAGGATCGCCTCGCGGACGCTTGCCCGTCGACCGATCCTGCAATCGCTCAGCACCACCGAGCCGGACACGGTCGCTCCCTCGCCGATCTCGGAGCGGCGGCCGATCACGGCGCGAGCCCCGACCGCGGCGCCGGGCCCGACCGCCACCTCGGCCTCCAGCAGCACCGGCGGGTTGACGCTCGCGCCGGGATCGACCTGCGCCCCGTCCTCGACCAGAAGGCCGTCGCCGTCCAGGCGGGCGCCCGCGGCGGTGCGCACGCGGCCCTCGAGGATGTCCCAGCTTGCCTGCAGGTAGCGCTCGGGGGTGCCGATGTCCATCCAGTAGCCCTCCAGCCGGTGACCGTACAACCCCTGGCCCACCAGGCGCGGGAAGACCTGGCGCTCGATCGAGACCATCTCGCCCGGAGGGATCGACTCGACCAGGCTGCGCTCGAGCACGTAGGCACCCGCGCTGACCTCGTCCGTGTCGATCTGGCCTGGGTCCGGCTTCTCGATGAACTCGAGCACCTCACCGTCGTCGCTGGCCGGGCCGGCGCCGGGGGCCGTCGGACCTCCCGCGCGCCGAACGAGGCCGTACTCACTTGGGTCCGCGACCGGAGAGAGCGCCAGGCTGGCCACCGCCCCGCGTTCCTCGTGCCCCCGGACCAGCGCGCCGAGATCGAGGTCGCTCAACAGGTCGCCGTTGAGCACCAGGAAGCGCTCCCCCAGCAGTCCCTCGTCGGCGGCGAGGCGCAGCGGCCCTGCGGTGCCCAGCGGCTCATCCTCCTCGACGTAGCGGATGCGAGGCCCCCGCCCATCGCCCTCGCCGAGCACCTCGCGCAGCGGATCGGCGCCAAAGCCGCACGCCATCACCACCTCGGAAACCCGATGCCGGGCAAGCCAATCGACGATGTACCGAATGAACGGACGGTCAACCAGCGGCAAGGCCGGCTTCGGACGGGTGAGCGTCAGGGGGCGCAGCCGGGTGCCCTCTCCGCCCACCAGGACCAGGGCCTGCATCAGGGCCGGCCGATTCCCTCGTACGCGAAGCCGGCCGCGCGAAGCTTCTGGGGATCGAGGAAGTTGCGCCCGTCGACCAGCAGCGGGTTGGCCATCCGCTCGGCGAGCGATGCCCAATCCAGATCTGCGAACTCCGGCCACTCGGTGACCAGGATCGCCGCGTCGGCGCCCTCCAGAGCCTGCTCCGGGGAATCGCACAGCTCGACGCTCGGTAGAAGCTCATGCGCCGGGCCCTCGGCCACGGGGTCGTAGCCGCTGACGCTCGCACCCTCGCCCTGAAGGCGCGACGCGAGCACCAGGCTGGTCGCCTCCCGCATGTCGTCTGTGTCCGGCTTGAATGCCAGCCCGAGGAGCGCGACCTTCTTGCCGGCCAGCGAGCCCAGGTGCTTCTCGAGCTTCTTCATCACGCGCCGCTTCTGGAGCTCGTTGACCTCGATCACCGCGGTGAGGAGCTGGAAGTGGTAACCGGTATTCCCGGCGAGCTGCTTGAGGGCGCTGACGTCTTTCGGGAAGCACTGGTGGGCGACGAGGCCGCCCGATGTGACGACAGTCTGGCTACCCGGGACCTTGAGCGAGTAGACGGCTCCGCGGAACCATCGCCTCCGCAGATCCGCGACTGGGGTCCACGAGATCGTCGACGCAAGGGGGGCGGTCGCCTGAGCAACCCTTATCGGTGTCGGCGACCGAGCGGAGACACCCTGTTCCACCTGTGCCCGGTACCCATCGGTACCGCGCGGGTACCCATGGGTACCGGATGGGTACCCATCGGTACCGGCTGGGTCCCCCTCAGCCTTGGGGAGCAGGTCCCCGCGCCGCAGCCGGCCCGCCAGCACACGCGTCAGAATCCGGTCATCCTCGTCCTCGCGGACGATGAAGGGGTGGTCGCTCGTGACCCGGACGGTGGCGCCACCCTCCGTCTCAACCTCCACCATCTCTCCGTCGTAGTCGCGCTTGGTGAGCACCGACGCAGGCATCCACTCGGGCTCGGCCTCGCCGGGCACCCACGACCAGACGTGGAGGTCCTCCGGCTCGATGGCCTCTTCGTCAACCGCGGCGTCGTTACCGCCGGCCAGCTCCCAAAGCTGCTGGAAGGTCAGCAGCCTGGGCCAGGCCCGGTACCGGACCAGGAGAGTCTCATCCGGGCCAAAGCACGACCCCCCATAGCCGATCCCCGCCCGCAGGAACGAGGCACCGATGCGCCGGTCGAGGCCCATGCCGCGGGCGACCTCGCTGACGTCGGCGCCGACCTCCTCGCAGACGTTGGCGATCTCGTTGACGAACGAGATCTTGGTGGCGAGGAAGGCGTTCGACGCCAGCTTGATCATCTCGGCCGAGGCGACGTCCGTGCGCACCAGCTCGCCCCCCAGCGGCCGGTAGGTCTCCTCCACGGCGTCGGCCGCCCACTCGTCCCCGGAATCGGCGCCGATCACGACCCGGTCGGGGTGCATGAAGTCGTCGACCGCGGAGCCCTCCTTGAGGAACTCTGGGCATGAGACGTAGGCCAGCTTCGGAGCCTCGCGGCAGATCGCCCGTCCGGTGCCGGCCGGCACCGTGCTCTTCATCACCAGAGCGTGATCGCCACCTTCGCGGAGCTGGGACAGGACCGCCTGAACTCGAGACAGGTCGGCGTCGCCGGAATAGGTCGGAGGGGTGTCCACGCAGCAGAACAAGAGCCGCGCCCCTTCCAGCACCTCCGACATCTCGACCGTGAACCGAAGTCGGTCCCGGTTTCGCTCCAAGAGCTCGCCGATGCCCGGCTCGTGGATCGGCACCTCGCCCCGGCTCAGGGCATCGACCTTCGCGGCATCGACGTCCATGGCGATCACGCGGTGCCCAAGCTCCGCAAAGCAGGCGGCCGTCACCAGGCCCACCCAGCCAACGCCGACAACGCCGATGGATCGCTCTTCGCTCATCTCAGCTTCGACAATGATCGCGGCTGCGGCGCTGGGTAGGTCCCTAGCCCTAGCCCGTGTACCTGCGCGTCGACTCGGCGATGCCGAACATCTGGCCGGGGGTCAGCACGGTGAGCAGCGTGTTGTCGACCCAGTAGGAGCCCTTCTCGGTCTTCCAACCCACGAACCGCAGCCGGCCTCCGTCCCAGGAGAGCAGGTACTCGCGCCCGTTGATCGTCCTGACCTCGCTTGGGTTGTCGAGGATCGGCGGATTCCTCCAATCCGTGCCCGACACCCCGTAATACGCCGTGTACCCCTGCGTCGGCAGCGACGCCACGATCTTGTAGCCGTGATGCTTCTCGTCGCCCGGGCCGTCGATCGGGAAGGCGCGGGAGTCGTCGATCAGGGTCGAGCCCGGCGCCAGCTTCGTGGGGTAGTGGATCGGGAAGTCGAGCATCGGCTTGCCGCTCTTCGTCTGCTCCGCCGCCAAGTTGGCCGCGAACTGCTGGGCCGTCAACGACGAGTCGACCAGCGGGGGAGGCGGCGCCGGCGGCTTGTCACCCGACTTCTTCCGCCGCTTCGCCTTCGAGCCATCCTCCGCGGGTTCCTGCTCCTCCGGGGCCGGCGGGGTCTCGCCCCCAAAGCGCGCCACTGCCTCCTGGATCGCCGACTCGGAGGCGGTCACATACGACGCGCTCGGGCCGCCCAGGTTCGCGGGGAAATGGATCTGGACGACCGACGCGTCCCCTGCGCCGATGAACAGCTTCCCAAGGCTGACCAGGTCCGTCTCGTTCTCGATGTCTGAGGTCACGTACTTCTTGAGGATCTCGATCAGCTCGGTGCGCTCCCTGACGATCTCGTCTGCCGGCAGCTCCTGGCGGGCCTCGCGCAGGAACTCCTGCTGGCGGGCCGCCCGCACCAGGTCGTTGTCCTCGTGGCGATAGCGGACGTACTGGAGCGCGTTGAAGCCGCACATCCGCTGGTAGCCGGCGGGGACGTCGATCTCCGCGTACTGCTCCGAGAACCGCCAGGCCGAGGTTCGAGTGGTAGTAGTGGTGATCGACGTCCACGTAGACGCAGTCGATTGCGTTCACGGCGTCGGCGAAGCCGTTGAAGTCGACGTTGACGACGTGGTTGATGTTGTCCAGGCCGGTGAGCTGCTTGACCACCTTCAGGGCCAGCTTCGGGCCCCCGTAGGAGTAGGCGGCGTTGAACCTGTCGATCCCCTGGCCGGGGATGTTGACCTTCAGGTCGCGTGGGATCGACATCACCGTGATCTGGTCCGACGCCACCCGCAGCAGGATCGTGGTGTCCGAGCGGCCGAACTCATCGGTGGGGCGCTCGTCCGAGCCGAGGATCAGGATCGTCTGCGGGTTGCCCGGATCGGCAACCTCGAGCTGGCTGGTCACCGACGGCAGCCCGCCCAGCCCCCGGGCGATTCCCTTCAGGTAGACGAGCAGGCTGACCGCCGTCGCGGTCGTCATCGCGACGATGATCAGCAGCGACCCGGCGACGAAGCGGGGCCAAAGCCCCCGCCCGGGCGCCACCTCGTCATCGGCGGGCGCCTCCGGTTCGGCGGCGGGAGGCGGCTCGGCGGGCGGCTCCGGCTCAGGCTCGGCGCGGCAGAGGCGTCGGCGGGGGCGGGTGCGGGTGCGGTCGGCGCGGTGTCGGCGGGGGGGCCCACGCCAAGGGCGGCGACGTGCTCGGCGGTCCGCGCCCGCAGCCCGGCGAGCGCGGCCTCGCGCGCGGCCTCCCGATCGGCCAGGGCCGGGGTGTCGGCCTCCTGGGTGGCCTGGCTCGGTGCCGGGTCCGGCTCGTCGTCGGGGTCGAGCTCCTCGGCCAGCTCCTCGTCGACAGCTCGTCGGCGTCGAGCTCTTCTCGCTCCGGAGCTCCCCTCGCCGTCGACGTCGATCGCCGTGCGGCGGTTGCTCCTCGGGGGAGCCCCGCGCTCGGCCTGCCCAGGTCGCCGGCGGCGGCGTCTCGGGCTTGTCGTCGCGGGGATCGCTCAACCGTCGCCCGCTCCGGAGATGTCGCCGGCCCCGCCGGCGAGCGCGCGTGGGAGTCGGGTTACGAAGTCCACGATCGCCTGCCGGTAACCGGCCAACGAGGGAATCGACACCCATTCTTCGGGGCCGTGGTGTCCGCCGCCGATGGGCCCGAACTCGACCGCCGGGATGCCCACGCGCAGAAACGAGACCGCGTCCGAGGCCCCGTCGCGACCGACGACTCCACGCGACTGGCCATCGCTGTGCGGGGCCGCCGAGGCGCGAAGAGCCTCGACGTATGGGGAGTCGGGGTCGACCATGACCGGTGGGCGCGAGAACGTCGACACCACCCGCGCGCCGGGCAGCTCGGCGACCTCCGTGAGGATGTCGTCCGGGTCCTGCTCAGGCAGATAGCGCACGTCCACGTCTATGAAACAGGTGTCGGGGACCTTGTTCAGGGCGTCGCCGCCGAGGATGCGGCCGAGGTTTATCGACGGACGGTCGAAGAGCTCAGAGCTCCGGCTCGCAAACGGTAGCGACTCGAGTTCCCGGAACACCTCGTAGGCACGCAGGATGGCGTTGTCGCCGAGCCACGGAGTGGCTCCGTGAGCGGCGTGTCCCAGCACCTGGATCCGCATGGCGAGCACTCCCTTGGCAGCCACACCGACCTGCATGTCGGTGGGCTCCCCGGTGATCGCGAAGTCGCCGAGAAAGCCCGCCTCGACCAGGCGGTCGCCCCCTCGGTCCGTCTCCTCCTCGGACTCCTCGTCGGGAACGATCCCCATTCGCACTCGCACCTGGTCCTGTCCGCGCAGATCGGCGAGCGCCAGCAGCAGGCAGGCGAGCGCACCCTTCATGTCGTAGGCGCCGCGCCCGTGCAGTCGCTCTCCCTCACGCCGCGGGGTGAACTGCTCCGGCCGCCCCGGGACCACGTCGAGATGGCCGTGGAGCAACACGGTCCGCGAGGCGTCCTGCGGCCCCACCTCCGCCATCGTCACCGGGAGATCGCGAACCCCGATCTGGCGCGCCACGATGTCGCGCGACTCCAGCCAGCCCTTGACGAACCCCGCGCACAGCTTGATGCCCTCCGCGTTGGAGGTGTCGTAGCCGATCAGCTCTTCGGTCAGCGTCTGCTCTTCCATCACCGCGGCAGTATGCAGTTCGCGTCAGGCAGCCGTGCCCCTCCGCGGTCCGCCCCGCCGTCAGCCGCCTGCCTGCTTCAGGCCTGCTCGGCTATCTCCAGGAACGCCTCGAGCCGGCGCTGCTCGCGCTGGGCGCCCTCGTGCGTGGCAGACCCCTCCTCGGCTTCGTCGACACTGCGCTGCGCATCGTCGAGGCGCTCGCGCAGCTCGCGGGCGTCGAGCTGGTCGGGTGGAATCGCCTCGGCGATCAGCACCCGGGCGCGGTTGGCGAACACCTCCAGCCAGCCCTCGCCCTGAGCGTACCGCTCGATCTCGCGAATCGGAGACGTGGAGCCGCAGCTCGGCCGGCACCAGGCGGGCGACCATCGGGATGTGCCTGGCGAGGATCCCCACCTCCCCCACGGCCGTCCGGGTCGAGAGCTGCACGAGCTCGCCGTTGAACACCTCGCCCTCGGGCGTCAACACCTGCGCCTCGAGCTTGTCGTGGCCGTCAGCCACTACGCCGGGGCCTCCTCCTTCTCACGCTGCTCCTCCTCGGCCCGCTCCTCGGCCGCGACCCGCTCGCGCTCGACCCCCTCGTCTGGATCCGCCTTCTCCTCGGTGCCGCTGACCTGCTCGATCGGGCCCTTCATGTAGAAGGCGCTCTCCGGCAAGTCGTCGTACTTGCCGTCGAGGATCTCGCGGAAGCTGCGCACGGTGTCGCCAACGGGCACGTACTCGCCGTCGCGGCCGGTGAACTGCGAGGCGACGAAGAACGGCTGCGAGAGGAAGCGCTCGATCTTGCGCGCCCGATTGACCGCCACCTTGTCCTCGTCGGAGAGCTCGTCGATGCCCAGGATGGCGATGATGTCCTGCAGCTCCTTATAGCGCTGGAGCACCTCCTGGACGTCGGTCGCGGTCGAGTAGTGCTCCTCGCCGACGATGTCCGGCTTGAGGATCGTCGAGGTCGAGTCGAGCGGGTCGACCGCCGGGTAGATCCCCTTCTCCGAGATCGCGCGCGACAGCGTCGTCGTGGCGTTCAGGTGCGCGAACACCGAGGCCGGAGCCGGGTCGGTCAGGTCGTCCGCCGGGACGTAGATCGCCTGGATCGAAGTCACCGACCCCTGCTTCGTCGAGGTGATCCGCTCCTGCAGCTCGCCCATCTCGGTTTCCAGGGTGGGCTGGTAACCGACCGCAGAGGGCATCCGCCCGAGCAGGGCCGAGACCTCGGACCCCGCTTGGACGAAGCGGAAGATGTTGTCGATGAACAGCAGCACGTCCTGCCCGCCCTGCTCGCGGAAGTACTCGGCCATCGTCAGCCCAGAGAGGGCGACGCGAAGCCTCGCGCCCGGAGGCTCGTTCATCTGCCCGAAGACGAGCATCGTCCGGTCGAGCACGCCGGACTCCTTCATCTCCAGCCAGAGGTCGTTGCCCTCGCGGGAGCGCTCGCCGACGCCGCAGAAGGCCGAGCGCCCCTCGTGCTCCTCGGCGATGTTGCGGATCAGCTCCTGGATCAGCACCGTCTTGCCGACGCCGGCGCCGCCGAACAGGCCCACCTTGCCGCCCTTGGCGTACGGAGCGAGCAGGTCGACGACCTTGATCCCGGTCTCGAGAATCTCCTGGGTCGGGGTCAGGTCCTCGACCTCGGGCGCCGGGCGATGGATCGGCCACCGGGTTTCCGCCTTGACCTCGTCGCCTTGATCGATCGCCTCGCCCAGCAGGTTGAAGATCCGCCCGAGGGTCTCGTCACCCACGGGAACCGTGATCGGCCCGCCGGTGTCGACCACCTGCTGGCCACGGCGCAGGCCGTCGGTGGCGTCCATGGCCACGGCGCGTACGCGATCGTCGCCGAGATGCTGCTGGACCTCACAGACCAACACCGTCGAGTCCTCGTCGCCACCGCGCGAGAGATCTATGGTGAGCGCGGAGTAGATCTCGGGCAGCTCGTCTGGAAACAGCACGTCGACCACCACCCCGGTCACCTGTTCGATCGTGCCGACGTTTTGCTTACTCGAACGTTTCCCGTTGCTCTCAGCCACTGATCTCTCCTTTAACCGAGCGCTTCCGCGCCGGAGACGACTTCAAGGATCTCCTGCGTGATCTCCGCCTGACGGACCCGGTTCATCTCCAGGGTCAGGTCGGCGATCATGTCCTGCGCGTTCTCCGCCGCGCTCCGCATAGCGGTCATCCGCGCCCCGTGCTCTGACGCCGCCGACTCCAGCAGCGCCCGGAAGACCGAGAGGTCGACGTACTCCTCGAACAGCTTCGGGAGCAGCTCCTCGGGCTCGGGCTCATAGTCCCAGTAGGCGCGCTCGTGCGCTTCGGCAAGCTCCGGGTCGGCCGGCTCCTCGGGCTCGGGCAGGCCCTCGCCGAAGACCTCCGCCTGCTGCAGCGGCAGCAGGGTCTGGCGGCGCACGTATTGGGTCAGCGGCGAGACGTAGCGGTTGTAGACCAGCTCGACGCGGTCGAGCTCCTCGTCGGCGTAGGCGGTGGTCAGGTCACGGGAGATCTCCCGAGCGTTGGAGAACGCGGGCCGGTCGGTGAAGCCGACGTGAGGAGTTGACCACGTTCTCGCCGCGGAAGCTCATCGTGGAGTTGCCGCGCCGGCCGACGACCGCAAATCGCACTTCGGCGCCCTGGCCTTCGAACTCGCGACGCAGCCGCACCCCCTCGCGCACGATGTTGGTGTTGAACGAGCCGGCGAGGCCGCGGTCGCCGGTGATCAGCGCGATCCCGACCGCCCGCGTCTGCTCGCGCTCCTGGAGCAGCTTCACGTGCCCGATCTCGCCGCTCGACGCCTCCGCGACCTGGCGCGTCATCTTGCGGATCGCCTGCGCGTATGGGCGCATCGCCGCGATCCGCTGCTCGGCGCGGCGCAGACGCGCGGCGGCCACCATCTCCATCGCCCGCGTGATCTTGTGGATGTTCTTGACGGACGAGATCCGGTTCTTGACTTCCTTCTGGGTGGCTATGCCCGGACCTCCTCCGGCTCCTGCTCGGCCGGCTCATCAGCGTCCTCGGCGGTCCGCCCCGGCCTCGCGTGCTCCTCCTCAGAGCGGACCCGATCCGACTCGCCCTCCTCGAGCGGCTGTCCCTCGGCGTCGAAGTCGGGGCCGAAGTCGTCGATCGCCTCGGCGATCGCGTCATCCAGGGTCTGCTCGTCCGCGTCCGAGAGCTCCCCGGAGTCGCTGATTGTCTGCATCAGGTCCTTGTTCTCGGACTTCAGGCGGCCGAGGAGGTTGCCCAGGAACGCCGGCACCCGATCCGTCTTGATCCGGTCGAGGTAGCCGGCGGTGCCGGCGTGGATCGAGGCCACCTGTTCGGCGACCGAGAGCGGGCTGCGCTCGTTCTGGTTCAACATCTCGACCAACCGCTCCCCACGCGCGAGCTGCTTCTGCGTTTCGGGATCCAGCTCGGAGCCGAACTGCGCGAACGCCTCGAGGTCGCGGTACTGGGAGAGGTCGAGGCGCAGCTTGCCGGCAACCTTTTTCATCGCCTTCGTCTGCGCGTTGCCCCCCACCCGCGAAACCGAGATTCCGACGTTGATCGCAGGTCGCACCCCTGAGTAGAAGAGGTCCGACTCGAGGAAGATCTGGCCGTCGGTGATCGAGATCACGTTGGTGGGGATGTAGGCGGAGACGTCGTTCGCCTGCGTCTCGATGATCGGCAGCGCGGTCAGCGAGCCGCCTCCGAGATCGTCGTTGAGGCGCACTGCGCGCTCCAGCAGCCGGGAGTGCAGGTAGAAGACATCGCCCGGGTACGCCTCACGCCCCGGCGGGCGCCGCAGCAGCAGCGACATCTGCCGGTAGGCGAAGGCGTGCTTGGTGAGGTCGTCATAGATGCAAAGCGCGTCGCGGCCGTTGTAGAGGAAGTGCTCGCCCATCGCGCAGCCCGCGTAGGGGGCCATGTACTTGATTGGCGCCGCCTCGTCGGCGGGCGCCGCGACGATGATCGTGTTGTCCAGCGCACCGTGCTCGTCGAGGAGCTCGACGACTTGGACGACGGTCGACATCCGCTGGCCGATCGCGACGTAGATGCAGACCAGGTCCTTGTCGCGGTTGTTGATGATCGTGTCGAGCGCGATCGCGGTCTTGCCGGTCTGGCGGTCGCCGATGATCAGCTCGCGCTGGCCGCGGCCGATCGGGATCATGCCGTCGATCGCCTTGAGCCCCGTCTGAACAGGCGTGTTCACGGGCTGGCGCTGGACGACGCCCGGCGCCTTGAACTCGGCCGGCCGCGTTTCGGTGGTGTTCACGTCGCCCTTGTCGTCGAGCGGGCGTCCGAGCGGGTCGACCAGGCGGCCGAGCAGCTGGTCGCCGACCGGAATCTCGAGCAGGCGACCGGTGCGCTTCACCGTGTCGCCCTCCACCACCTTGTCCCACTCGCCGAACAGGACCACCCCGACGTTGTCCTGCTCGAGGTTGAGGGCGAGCCCGGTGACGTCGTGCGGCAGCTCGAGCATCTCCAGCGACATGCAGTTGTCCAGCCCGTGGACTCGGGCTATGCCGTCGGCCACCGAGAGCACCGTCCCGACCTCGGAGAGGTCGGCGGCGTCGGTCTCCAGTCCCTCGATCCGCTCGCGCAGGATCTTGGCTATCTCGTCGGGCTTGATTTCCACGTTGTCGAGCTCCTTGAATCTCTTGCGGCGCCTGCGCGGCTATTTGTCTAGCTCCTTGAATCTCTTGCGGCCGCTTACGGCGGCCCTATGCCGCCTGAGCGACTTCCTTTCTTAGTCGTTCCAGCTTGCTGCGGAGGCTTGCGTCGAGCACCATGTTGCCGACTCGCAGCCGGAGGCCGCCGAGGATCCCCTCGTCGACCTCAGTGCGAAGGTCGACCGTGCGCTTGGTCTGACGCTCGATCTCGGCGCCGACGTTCTCAACCAGCCTCGGGTCGAGCTCGATGGCGCTCGTCAGCGTCACCTCGAGGCGTCTGTTCGCTTCCGCCCAGAGCTTGTCGAACCGATCGCGGATGCGGAAGATCGCCGGCATCCGGTGCTTCTCGGCGAGCAGCTCGAGGAAGTTGATCAGCTCGGGCTCGGCGCC
>CAVUPJ010000012.1:0-30476 GCA_963743455.1 uncultured Actinomycetes bacterium
CCGAGCAGCACCGCCAACCCGCCGCCCATGAACAAGAGCAGCAGGTGGCCGGCGAGGATGTTGGCGAACAGCCGCACCGAGAGCGAGATCAGGCGCACGAAGTGCGAGATCACCTCGATCACGAAGATCAGGCCCTTGCCGACCGGGTTCATGCTCTCCAGGCCGGGCGGCAGCCAGCTTCTGAAGTAGGGGATGAACCCCTTGGCGCGGATCCCCTCCAGGTTGTAGGAGATCCAGACCACGAGGGTCAGCGCCAGCGGCACCGAGATGTTGGCGGTGGCGGCATAGATCGCGAAGGTCGGCAGCTCCAGGCCGAAGATGTTCACGGTCTCGTGCGTGTTCGTGGGCAGCGGCAGGTAGCCGATCACGTTGGAGAACCAGATGAAGAAGAACAGGGTCGGCCAGGAAGGGAAACCACCTGGTCGCGACCCGCTGGTCCAGGTTGGTGCCGGTGATGTTGTTGCGGGTCAGGTCGTAGGCCAGCTCGACGATGAGCTGCACGCGGTTGGGCTTCTGCTGCATGCGCCGCGAGATCCAGACCATGACGAAGATCGTCAGGGCGCTCGCCAGCACCAGGTAGAAGACGGCCCGGTTGACGCCGAAGTCGATGCCGCCCACCTTGATGCTGAGCCACGCGTCGAGCTTGAACTCGTCCTGGGGCTTGAACTCCTCGTTCTTGCCGTCGTTGCCGAAGATCACCAGGAGCAGAATCGCCACCAGCAGGTACCCGCCCACCCCCAGGAGCACCTTGGTCCGAGTCCTCATGGCGCGAGCAGCCTGGTGGCGAACTGGGTCGCCAGATAGATGGTGAACAGCGCCGCGGAGAGCAGCGCCGCCGCAAGGCCGGCCTCGCGCTCGGCCAGTCCCACGAGCAGAACCGCGAGCGCGATCAGCCACACCCGTGCCAGGGTGGAGCCCGCCATGATCCCGAGCGCCGCCCTGCGGTCGCCGCGCTTCTGGGCGGCTGTGGCGCGGCGCGATGCCGCGATCAGGATCCCGCGCTGCACGAGCCACGCTCCGGCGGCCACCGCGTAGCCGCCGAGCGGCCAGCCGGCGAGCAAGAAGACCGGCAGGGCGAGCGCCAGCACGACCAGGTCGGCGTAGCCGACCGCCAGGGCGGCCCGCCCACCCTCCATCCGGTTAGACCCTTCTAAAGCGAGCGTGGACAAGGGCAAACCCCACCACGACCCCCCTCCCAGGAGGGCTCTCGGTCATCCGGGCTCTCGAACTCGGGGCGGGGCAATTCGGGTCGATTTGGCGCCTAAGACACTGATGGCCGCTCAGGCCCGGCGCAGGCCGGTTCCAGGCGGCGCGGGGCGAATATATCCGAAAGCGCGCCTTTCCGGACCCGCCCGGCGAACCCCGCCCCCCGATGGTGAACGTCCCGGAATGTGGGCTATAGGGGGTACTGAGGGACGTTCATCGCATCACCTCTGCTCGACCGCTTCGAACTCCCCCGTGTCGGGGTCGATCGCCTCGAACTCGCCGGTCTCGGGGTTGATCGCGGCGAAGCTGCCGGTCTCGAGCTCGCGTGCGACCCCGGCATCCACCTCCTCCGGCGCGGGCGCGGCCGGGCCCCGCAAGCCAACGAGTTGACGCAGGCGGAAGCGGCGGAGCTTGAGGATCTCCAGCAGAACCACCAGATACACGCTGGCGGCGATCGCAGTCAGGCCGCAGACCACGATCACGACCGTCCAGGCGGCGTCGAAGTTGCCGTGGTTGTCGCTGTAGGGGACGAAGCGAAGCGCGAGCGCCAGCCCGGCCAGCACCGATGCCCAGCCGTAGAGGTAGAGCACGGTGCGTCGCTGAGAGAAGCCGATGTTCGCCATCCGGTGGTGGAAATGCCAGCGGTCCGCCGCATACACGGGGCGTCCGTACTTGAGCCGTTTGGCGATCACGAAGCCGCCATCGAGGATCGGCACCGCAAGCACGATCAACGGGAAGAACAGGGCGACCACCGCGTTCGTCTTCAGGGCACCAAGGACCGCGACCGTGGCAAGCAGGTAGCCGAGCAGGTTGGACCCCGTATCTCCCATGAAGCTCGACGCGGGCGGGAAGCCGTGCCGCAAAAAGCCCAGCGAGGCACCGGCAGTGGCCGCCGCGAGCACCCCGGCGAAGGGGCGGTCGAGCGACAGGGCGATGATTGCGAACGCGGCTGCCGAGATCACGCAGACGCCTGCGGCGAGCCCGTCGACGCCGTCGATGAAGTTGATCACGTTCATCACCGCAACGAAGGCGAGCACGGTCAGTACGTGGCCCACCTTGACGTGGCCGAGCAGGAAGACGTCACGGAACAGAACGTGGTCCAGCTGGACGCCGCCTAGGAACGGCAGGGTGAAGTCGATCACCCAGACGCCGCTGAAGACGGGGATCATCGCGGCCACGAACTGCCCGACGAGCTTGGCGCCGGCGGGCAGGTCGAAGATGTCGTCGAGCACGCCCACGGCGGCGATCACCACGGCGCCACCCAGGATCGCCCTGGTCACCGGCGTCGAGGGCAAGAACAGGGCCCCGGCGACAAGCGCTCCGCAGAAGATCGCCAGGCCGCCCAACTTGGGCATGGGCACCTCGTGCAGGCTGCGCTCCCGGGGCTCGTCGATGGCGTTCAGCCGCCGCGCCGCGGTCTCGGACAGGGGCACGAGCAGCCAGGCGATCGACACGGCCACCAAGAAGGCGAACACCCCGTCGATCGCGTCGGGTCTTCCGTCAACCAGCATCGCTAGTGGTCGCGTCCGTGAGTACGGTCGTGTTTGGGCGAGCGAAAATCGAGCATGGCGAGGAGCGCAGGGAGGCCGAATAGTGGTTGCTATTCGGCCGACCGAGGACGAAGCCAGGCGAAGATTTGCAGCCGATCCAAACACGGGCGTATTTGCGGACGGGACCACTAAACCTGGCGCGAGGGTATCCGACGCTCCCGAAGGCTAAGTAAGCGGGCAGGGGTGCCCGTTACTCGACCGTGCCCAGGACGAGCTCGACGAGCAGCGAGGGGTCGCGCAGCGTCGCCTGGCCGTTGCGGGCGCTCCGCTTCTCGAGCTCGAGGGCCCCGGGGTCGGTGAGCAGGCGCAGGCGTCCTGAGCGAATCAGCGCCTCGTCGACGCCGCCGAGCCTGCCTTTGAAGGTGGTGTAGACCGGCGTGCCCAGCGCGGCCGCCTCGCGGTTCATCGTCCCTCCGGCCGACACGACAAGATCGGCGAGCGCGACCAGGCTCTGCGCCTCGACCGCCCGCTCGGCGACGATCACCGAAGGCAGGTCGAGGCTCTCGAGGTAGGTTCGCTGGGCGCTCGTGCGGGGCAGGACCACGGCCTGGACCCCCGAGTCGCTTCCAAGCCGGGCGAGGACCTGGGGGAAGAGCGGATTCGACGTGCGGTGGTACAGCGAGACGTCCGGTGGCGGCCTGACGATGACCACGACGCGCTGCGTGTCGACGCCGAGCCGTTCGAGCGCGCCGGGGTCGGGCTCGAAGTCGGCGAGGTAGTACTCCTCCTTCAGGCCCGGGTACTGGCGGAGCTTCTCGGGCCCCACTCCGAACCTCCGCAGGCGCTCGGGGGGAACGGCGTCGGGGAAGATCACGCGGGTGGCCAGCCGGCACGCGATCCGGTGCTGGGTGATCGCGAACTCGTAGTCGTGCATGTTGACCTCCGGGATCCCGAGCGACCTCGCGGCCATGGCGAGGTCGTAGGAGCCGTGGGCGAGAGCAAGCTCGAAGCCCCGGCCTTTCCCGAACCGGCGCATCATCGGGGTGCGCTGCATCAGCCTCAACAGCTTTCGAGCCCGCGATGCCCCGCCGTGGCGCCCGATCGGGGTGTGGTCGATGCCCTGGAGCTCCAGCAGCTCCTGCGTCTGCGCGTACTCCCGCGAAGTGACCTCGACCTCGTGGCCGGCGTCGCGGAGCCGAGTGATGATCGGCCTGAGCACGAGGACGTGCGCCGGCGCGCTCATGTCCACCCAGACCCTCATTGCCTAGACGAGATCGCGGCGGCGCAGCAGCGCGGCGGCGACCGCGAAGCTCGAGATCACCCAGGCGATCATCACGAGCAGCGCGACAGCCGGCGCGAGCTGCTCCTCCTCGTCCATGGGCTGGATCTCGAGCAGCGCGTTGGGCGCCCCGGAGGTCGGGCCGTACTTGCCCACCTCCCCGGCGACGGCGAGCAGCGTCGGCTCCACTGCCGCGGTGAAGATGAGCAGGCCCACGATCGCGGCGACCTGGTTGCGCACGACCGCGCCGATGCCGACCCCGAACGACCCGAACACCGCGGCGACGACCAGATTGCGCCACAGAACGTCGGCGAGGTCGCTGACCTCGAGGGTGGTCATTCCGCGAACGGACAGGATCAGCGTTCCGATCGCCATGATCGTCACGGTCACGACCAGCGAGAGCACCGCGCCGGCAGCGGCGTAGGAGAGTGTCTTGGCGGTGAGCAGGCGCAGGCGGTGAGGCGCGGCCAAGAACGTGCTCGTGATCGTCTTGTGCCGCCACTCGCCCGCCATCGCCATGACGCCGAGCAGCAGGATGAACAGGCCGCTGAAGTCGGCCGTGAACAGCTCGCGCACGTCATTCTGCGACAGGTCGTTGCTGAGCGCGGTCGTCAGCCCGACCACCAGCAACGACAGCGCCAGGGCGGACGCCACCAGGGCGACAAAGGTGCGCGTGGTGCGCAGCTTCAGAAGCTCGGCGCGAACCACGGGACTCATGCGTCGTCTGCGGTCAGCGCCAGAAAGGCGGCTTCGAGCGAGCGCAAGCGCGGGGTCAGCAGACGCAGCGCCAGCTCTTCCTCGGCGGCGATCAGGCCGACCTGCTCCGGGGTGACGCCGGGCACGAGCAGGTTCTTGCCGGTGCTCTCCACTGCGTAGCCGCGGCGCTTCAGCGCCTCAGTGAGCCGGCCCTGATCCTGAGCGCCCACCTCGGTGGCGGGCCCCTCGTCGCCCCCGAGCACCTGCTCGAGCGTGCCCTGGCCTCGAAGCCGCCCGTTCGAGATCACCACCACGTCGTCCACTGACTGCGCGACCTCGGCCAGCAGGTGGCTCGAGACGAGAACGGCACGCCCGCTGTCCGCCTGGTGGCGCAGGAGGGTGCGCATCCAGCTGATGCCGGGAGGGTCGAGGCCGTTGGTGGGCTCATCGAGGATCAGCACCTGGGGGTCGCCGAGCAGGGCAGCGGCGATCGCGAGCCGCTGGCGCATACCCATCGAGAAGCCCTTCACCCGTCGATTGGCCGCCTCGGTCAGGCCAACGGCGGCAAGCGCCTCGTCGACGCGGGCCGGCGGATGCTCACCCGCCACGGCCAGGACGCGGAGGTGGTTGCGTGCCGTGCGCCCAGGGTGGAAGGCCGCGTCCTCGAGCACAGCGCCCACGTGTCCGCTCGGCCGTTCGAGCTCCTCGTACCGGCGGCCATCGAACGTGGCCGTGCCGCTCGTGGGCAGCACGAGCCCGAGCAGAGCACGCAGAGTGGTGCTCTTCCCGGCGCCGTTCGGCCCAAGGAAACCGGTGACACGCCCGGCTTCGACCTCGAAGCTGAGGCCCTCGACAGCCTTCACCTTGCCGAACTGCTTGTGCAGATCGCGTATCTCGACGGCTCCCATGGCCGCCGCATGATGACGAACCGACCCTGGGCAGCGTTGGGGGATCAGTAGCCTCCTGTCGCGTGCACGTCCACCTGCTCGACGGGACGTACGAGCTGTTCCGTCACTTCTTTGCGGTGCCGTCGCACCGTGACGCCGGTGGCGCCGAGGTGGGCGCGGTGCGAGGGGTGTTGGGCACCGTGCTCACGATCCTCGAGGACGGCGCCACCCACCTCGGGGTGGCCACCGACCATGTGATCGAGTCGTTTCGCAACGAGCTGTGGCCCGGCTACAAGACGGGCGCCGGCGTCGACGCGGACCTCATGGCGCAGTTCCCGTTGCTGGAGGAGGCGATCGAGGCGCTCGGCGTTCGCGTCTGGGCGATGGTCGAGCAGGAAGCCGACGACGCTTTGGCCGCGGCGGCCGCGCTCGCCGCCGCCGACGACCGGGTCGAGCAGGTGCTGATCCTGACGCCCGACAAGGACCTCGCGCAGTGCGTGGCGAAGGCGCGAGTGGTGCAGCTCGACCGCCGCAACCGCAAGCTGTTCGACGAGGCGGGGCGTGCGCGAGAAGTTCGGCGTCGGCCCGGCCTCGATTCCCGACTGGCTCGCGCTCGTGGGCGACAGCGCCGACGGCTTCCCCGGCCTCCCCGGCTGGGGCGCCAAGTCCGCGTCGACCGTGCTCGCCCGGTACGAGCACCTGGAGGCGATCCCGGAGCACGCGATCGGCTGGGACGTCAGCGTCCGCGGGCCCGTGAAGCTGGCCGCGACGCTGGCGGAGCAGCGCGAGCTCGCGATGCTGTTCCGCGACCTCGCCACCCTGCGCCTCGACGCGCCCGTCGGGGCGGTGGACGAGTGGCGATGGCAAGGACCGGCGCCCGCGCTGGATGAGTGGGCTGAGCGACTCGGCGCCCCCGGGATCGTGAAGCGGGCTCATCGCCTGGCGGAACGCCGCCAGAGCTGACGGCGCTCTATGTGTCCTGCGGGGGGCTGTAGGTGTGCCAGTAGAGCACCGGCCCAGGGCCGAAGGCGCCGCGGCGGTTGAGCTCCAGGAGCGCCGCCGCCGCCTTCGCCGTGTAGACCGGCTCCAGCACCACGTCCTCGCGCTCGGCGAAGAGCTCGATGGCCCGCTCAGCGGCCGGCGTGGAGTGGCCGTAGCCGGCGCCCAGCCAACCCCGCTCCAGTGACAGGTCGGCAGCCGCCCCCTCAGCCCGCCCCACGTCGGCGCCTCGCTTTCGCAGCAGGCGCAGGGTGCGACCGGCGAGCCTGGCGACGGTTCGCTCGTCGACCCTGGTCAGGTCGTTGACCAAAACGCAGACGAGGCGCGAGCGCAGGCCCGCCAGCTTCAAGCCGGCGAGCAGCCCGGCGGCGGTGCCGCCGCTGCCGAGGGGAACGACGATGTGCGAGGGCTCGGGCAGCTCGCCGGCCTCGACCTGCTCGGACGAGCTCGAACGCCGCCTCCACGTAGCCCACGCACCCCAGGGGCACGGATCCCCCGGGGCGCAGGAAGTAGGGCAGGTTCAGGGGCGGGCTGGCGCGCCTCAGCATCAGCGAGGCGGCGAGCGCGTAGGCGCGCACCACCCCGGAGGCCAGGTGGAGCTCGGCGCCGGCCGCGCGCATCCGCAAGAGCTGGCGGCGGACGTGCTCAGTCTCCGGCTGGGGCACGAGCACGAGCACGGCCCGCATCCCGAACGGGCGGGCGAACAGCGCGGTGGCCAGGCCGTGATTGGTGCCCAGCGCCCCGCCGGTGAGGATCGTGCGCTTGCCGCGGCGCCGGGCGTCGGCCAGCAGCCACTCGAGCTTCCGCGCCTTGTTGCCGCCGAAGCTGCTGAAGACGCCGTCGTCCTTGATCCACACGGGCGCCACCCCGCGCTCGTCTCCCAAGTGCGTCAGCTCCCGCACCGGGGTCGGCCCCTCCCCCAGCCTCAGGCGTTCAAGGTCAACCTGGAGCGGCATCGCGTAGCCAGCGTAGTCGCGGCCGCGGCGCGGCTCAGACCGGCGCCGCGGCGAGCTGCGGATAGAGGGGGTATTGCTCCATCAAGGCCCTCGTCCGCTCCAGCAACTGGCCCTTCTCGGCCTCGAAGTCGTCCGACAGCGCGACGCAGACCACCCTGGCGATCTCGCCCATGTCCTCTTCGACCAGGCCGCGCGTGGTCAGCGCGGGCGTTCCGATCCGCAGGCCGGACGGGTTCATCGGCGGGCGCTCGTCGAACGGGATCGCGTTGCGGTTGACGGTGATCCCCACCTCCTCGAGACGGCTCTCGGCGGTCTTGCCGTCCAGCCCGGTCGGTCCCAAATCGACCAGCACCAGGTGCACGTCCGTGCCGCCGGTCAGCACCGAGACCCCGCCGGCGATCAGCCCCTCGGCGAACGCCTTCGCGTTGGCCACCGTCTGGCGCTGGCGCACCCGGAAGGGCTCCGACTGGGCAATGCCCAGCGCCACCGCCTTGGCGGCGATCACGTGCATCAGCGGCCCGCCCTGCTGGCCGGGGAACACGGAGCGGTCGATGTCCTTGGCCAGCTCCTCGGTGCACAGGATCATGCCGCTGCGCGGGCCGCCGAGCGTCTTGTGGATCGTCGTCGTCACGACGTCGGCGTGCGGCACCGGGCTGGGATGCTCGCCGGCGGCCACCAGGCCAGCGAAATGGGCCATGTCGACCATCAGGCGAGCGCCCACCGCGTCGGCGATCTCCCGGAAGGCCGCGAAGTCCAGCTGGCGCGGGTAGGCCGACCAGCCGGCGACGATCACCTTCGGCCGGTGCTCCTGCGCCAGGCGCTCGACCTCCTCCATGTCGCAGCGAAGGTCTTCGCGGCGAACGTGGTAGGCGACGACCTCGTACAGCTTGCCGGAGACGTTCAACCTCATGCCGTGCGTGAGGTGGCCGCCGTGGTCGAGCGCCATTCCAAGGATCGTCTCGCCGGGCTCGAGCATCGCCATGTAGGCGGCGTTGTTCGCCTGCGCCCCGGCGTGGGGCTGGACGTTGACGTGCTCGGCTCCGAACAGCTCCGTGGCCCGGTCGATCGCCAGCTGCTCGGCCACGTCGACCTCCTCGCAGCCGCCGTAGTAGCGACGGCCGGGGTAGCCCTCGGCGTACTTGTTGGTGAGCACCGATCCGGCGGCCTCGAGCACCGCCTGGGGGACGAAGTTCTCGGAGGCGATCATCTCCAGGGTGTTCTGCTGGCGATGCAGCTCGCGGCGCAGCACCTCGGCGATCGCCGGGTCGACCTCGGCGAGCGATGCGGTCTGGAAATCGTCCGGAAGGCTCAAGGTGCGCCGACGATAGCAGCGGCGCTGGCGCCCAGCCCCGCGTACATGCGCGCGAGGCTTGCGTACGCTTGCGGGGATGTCGAGCCGAAACGTGGAGCTCGTTCGCGAGGGCTTCGAGACGCTCAACGAGGGCGGCTTCGAGGCACTGCTGCCGCTGGTTCACCCCGAGTTCGAGATGACGACGCCCGCCAATCTCGCCGCCGAGCCCGACACCTACCGCGGCCCCGAGGGGGTCCGCCGCTACTTCGACTCCTTCTACGACGCGATGGAGGAGGTCCGCTTCGAGCCGGGGGAGTTCCGGGACGTGGGAGGGCGCGTGATCGCCCAGTCCACCCTGACCGCGCGAGGGCGATCAACGGGGATCGAGGTGAAGCAGGACGTCGTGCTGGTCTGGTCGCTGCGCGACGACCAGGTGATCCGCATCGAGGTCTTCGCCACTCTCGACGAGGCGCTGGCAGCCACGCAGGGCTGACGACCGCTAGTCCGGCGGCTCGCCCAGGCCGGCGCCGATCCGGGCGGGGCTCACCGCCCCCTCCCGCAGCACGCTCCAGGAGCCGTCCGAGTCGAGCTCCGTCAGATCGACCACGGTCGAGGGCTCGCCGCCGAGCTCGCCGCCGTCGATCGCCAGGTCGGCGCCGTCGAGGATCCTCGCGTCGATGTCATCGAAGCGGCTCGGCGCCGGCTGGCCACTCGGGTTGGCACTGGTCTGGAGAATCGCGCAGCCCGCGCCGGCGAGGGGGCCCTCAATCAGCCGGATCCCGAGCCGTTCAGGGTGGTCGCGGCCGGCGAGCGGATAGAGGCCCTCGGGGTTGTGGACGACCAGGGTCACGGCGCCGGGGAGCAGCGCCCCCAGCGCCTCGCGGGTGCGCGGCCCCAGGGTCGAGAGCAGCTCGCGCATGGCCAGGGGCGCGAAGAACATCACCGCCGAGGGCTTGCCGGCGTCGCGCCCCTTCAGCGAGTGAATTCGGGCGATCGCCGCCGCACTCGACGGGTCGCAGCCGAGCCCGTACAGCGTGTCCGCCGGGAAGATCGCGACGCCGCCCTCGGCGACGCAGCGCTCGAGCGCCTCGCGTGCCCGGCCGGCCCCGTCGCCGGCGATCGAAACCATTGTGGTCACTGGACCACTAGCTGCCGAGGACCACCCGCGGGATCCCGGCGAGGTCCTGGCGCCCCTCGACCTGGCCGAAGCCGAGGTCCAGCAGGAGCTCCGCGACCGGCCCGGCCTGGCCCGCGCCAACCTCCAGGGCGAGCGAGGCGCCCGGCGCCAGCGCGGCGACGGTCGCCGGCACGGTCGAGGCGATCGCCTCGAGGCCGTCGGGGCCGCCCACGAGCGCCTCGCGGGGCTCCCAGCGGGTGATCTCGGGCGCCAGGCCTTCCCACTCGTGCTCGCCGACGTAGGGGAGGTTCGCGAGCACCAAGTCGAAACGCCCGCCCTCGGGCACCGTCCCGAGCTCGAAACGGACCCGGCCGTCGATCCCCAGCCGCTCCGCATTCTCGTGGGCCAGCCCGAGCGCCGCGGGCGAGGTGTCCGTCCCGGTCACCTCGCACCCTGGAAGCTCGTCGGCGACCGCCAGCGCCACCGCGCCGGACCCGGTGCCGACGTCGAGCACCGTGCCGGGCTCGAGCTCGAGCGCGATCTCGACCAGCAGCTCCGTCTCCGGGCGGGGGATCAGCGCCCGGCCATCCACCGCGAGCTCCAACCCGCGAAAGCCCTTGCGCCCCAGGATGTAGGCGACCGGCTCGCGACGGAGGCGGCGGCGGACCATCGCACCGAAGCGACTGGCGGGGCCGGCGCCGACCCCCGCCTCGGGCTCGGCGGCCAGCCGCGCCCGATCCCACCCCGTCGCCTCGGCCAGCAGCAGCTCCGCATCCAGCCGCGCGCTCTCGACCCCCGCAGCGGCCAGCGCGTCGCTCGCCGCGGCCAGGGCCTCGCGCACCGTTCCTGAGACCGCTACGGGCGCCATCAGGACGCGGTTTCGGCCGCCTGCGCCTCCAGGCGGCGGCGCTTCTCCTCGGCCGCGAGCGCCTCGGTGAACTCGTGCAGGTCGCCCGCCAGCACCTGATCGAGGTTGTGGGCCGTGAGCTTGACGCGGTGGTCGGTGATTCTGCCCTGGGGAAAGTTGTAGGTGCGGATCTTCTCCGAGCGCTCCCCCGAGCCGACCTGCGAGCGGCGCTCGGAGGCGATCTCGGCCTGCTGCTCGGCCAGCTTCTGGTCATAGAGGCGGGCGCGCAGCACTCGCATCGCCTTCTCGCGGTTCTGGCGCTGCGACTTCTCGTCCTGCATCGAGACGACGATCCCGGTCGGCTGGTGCGTCACCCGCACCGCGGAGTCGGTGGTGTTGACGGACTGGCCGCCGGGCCCGGAGGACCGATAGACATCGAACTTCAGGTCGTTCTCGTCGATCTCCACGTCCACCTCCTCGGCCTCGGGCAGCACGGCCACGGTGGCGGTCGAGGTGTGGATCCGGCCCTGCGACTCGGTCTTCGGGAACCCGCTGCACGCGGTGGGTCCCGCCCTCGTACTTGAACACGGAGTACGCGCCCTCGCCCTTGACGGCGAAGGTGACCTCCTTGAAGCCGCCGACCTCGGCCGGCGAGGACGAAAGGACCTCGGTCCCGAAGCCGCGCTGCTCGGCGTAGCGCGTCAGCATCTTGAACAGGTCGCCGGCGAACAGCCCCGCCTCGTCGCCGCCCGTCCCGGCGCGAACCTCGACCAGAACGTTCTTGTCGTCGTTGGGGTCTCGCTCCACCGTCGCCAGGCGGATCTGCTCGCCCAGCTCGGCGAGCCGGCCGGGCGTCTCGGCAACCAGCTTGCGCAACTCCGGGTCGTCGCCGTCCTCGGCCAGGAGCTCCCTGGCGCCCTCCAGGTCGTTGAGGAGCTGGGCGTACTCGCGCGCCAGCTCGTGCGCGGGCTCGAGCTCCCGGTACTCGCGTCCGACCTCGGCGTAGCGCTCCCGGTCGGCGATCACCGCGGGGTCCGACATCTGCCGCTCCAGCTCCGCGAAGCGGGCCTCGATCTGCTCGACCAGCGATTCGATCATCTCCCGGCTAAGTGTGACGGCCGGGACCCAAGGAAAGGGGGTCGCAGGATTCACCCTAGGGTGGGTGGTCAAGCCGTCGGGTGGCTGCGACCATCGTATCCATGAACGCTACGCACGCACATCGGGCACGAAACCTGTTCACTTGGGGCCTGGGGCTGCTCGCGACGACAGCCGCGGCCCTCGCGATCCCGTCGCATTCCGACGCGGGCCAGTCGGGGCAGCGATGCTTCGGCAAGGCGCCGACGATCGTCCGCGGATCCGGCAACGACCAGATCATCGGCACCAATGGCCGCGACGTGATCATCGCCGGCGGCGGCAACGACTCGGTCCGCTCGCGCGAGGGCAGGGACTTCGTCTGCGCCGGCCGCGGCAACGACAATGTCCATGCCGCCGAAGGAGTCGGCTACATGAACGGCGGCCGCGGCGACGACTGGCTCGACGGCCGGCGTGGCAGGGGGAATGTCGTGATCGGCGGCCGCGGCGACGACTTCGTCCAGGCCGAGGGCGAGATCGAAGGCGGACCTGGCAACGACAAGATCCAGAGCTTCGGATACCTCGATCCGTCGCAGTCGCCATTCGCCGACAGGACCGATGCCGGCGGCGGCCGGGACCTGGTCAGGGGCGGCTACAACAACGAGCTGCTGCAGGGCGGGCCAAAGAATGACCAGATCCGCGGCAACGCCGGCAACGACCGAGCTCCTCGGCAACGGCGGCAACGACCGGCTCTACGGCGATGGCGGAAACGACACGATCAACGGCGGCCCGGGCAGCGACGTCTGCGATCAGGGGCCGGGAACCGGGACGTTGCGGGGGTGCGAGTAGGCAGGGGCTGTCCTGTTCTGCCCTCGCTATGCGGGGTCAAAGCAGGACATCACCCCGAGCCCTCGCCGCGGCCGCGTCGCCCAGAGGCTACGCGACGATCTCGAGCTCGTCGGCCTGCGGATCGCTCTCCGGGCTCTCCACCGCAAGCACGGCTTCGAGGGCGGCGATCGCCACCGCGAGCTGGTCGCGGTCGGGCTCCCGGGTGGTCAGGTTCTGAAGCATCAGGCCGGGCCACATCAACGCGCGCACCCAGCGCTTGCGGCGGTTGCGCCCGGCCCACTTGATCACCTCGTAGGAGATCCCTGCGATCAGCGGGATGCCCAGGATCCGCGAGGCGAGCAGCCAGTACCAGGCCGGGAGGCCGATCGGCGCGAAGACGAAGATCGCGACCACCATCACGACCAGCAGGAAGCTGGTGCCGCAGCGGGGGTGGAGGCGGGAGTAGAGCTCGGCCCGCGCCGGGGTCAGCCGGTCGCCCGCCTCGTAGCAGGAGATGGTCTTGTGCTCGGCGCCGTGGTACTCGAACACGCGCCGCAGGTCGCGCAGGCGGCTGATCGCGACGATGTAGCCGATGAAGATCGCGGTGCGCAGAATCCCCTCGACGAGCCAGAACAGGAGCGACGAGCCGAGCTCGTCCTTGATCAGGCTGGTCGCTCCGACGGGGATGACGAAGAAGAGGCCGACCGCGAGAAGCAGGGATAGCGCGATCGTGATTCCCCACATCCAGCCGCCGATCGGCTCCGGCTCCTCCTCGCCCTCCTCCGGCTCGATCTGGGCGTTGGCCGAGATCCCGAGCGCCCGGAAGCCGATCCGAAGCGACTCCGCCAGCGCGACCACGCCGCGGATCACCGGCCAGCGGAGCACCCGATTGCGCTTCGCCCAGGAGACCAGCGGCTCCGAGATCACCTCGATCTGCTCGTCCGGCTTTCGGACCGCGACGGCCCAGGTGGAGACGCCGCGCATCATCACGCCCTCGAGCACCGCCTGGCCGCCTACCGGCGCGTCGCGGCTGGCAACCGGCAGCCCGTCCGGCATCCGCGCCTCGGCCAGGCGCGGCCGTCCGTCGAACTCAGGTGCGCCTGGGGTCAGCGCTTGCTCCGCGCCGCGCGACGCTTGAAGCGCTCGACGCGGCCACCCGTGTCGACCAGCTTCTGCTTGCCGGTGTAGAACGGGTGGCATGCCGAGCAGAGCTCGACGTGCAGCTCGGGCTTCGTGGAGCGCGTGTAGAACTCGTTCCCGCATGAGCAGCGAACGTGGGCGAGCACATAGTCTGGATGGATCTCGGCCTTCATCTGCACTGATGTTAGCGGCGGCTGGCGGCCGCGATTCGAACCCTCGTCGAGGACACTTCCACGATCGAACCGGAGGCTGAGCTGATGTCCAAGATTCTCTGCGTTCTGTACGACGACCCGGTCGACGGCTATCCGCCGGCCTACCCCCGCGACGAGGTGCCGAAGATCGAGCGCTACTTCGACGGGCAGACGACGCCCACCCCGGAGGGGATCGACTTCACGCCGGGGGAGCTGCTGGGCAGCGTCTCGGGCGAGCTCGGGCTGAGGGAGTTCCTGGAGGGTCGCGGGCACGAGTTGATCGTGACCTCGGACAAGGACGGGCCGGAGTCGGCCTTCGAGCGCCAGCTTCCGGAAGCCGAGGTGGTGATCTCGCAGCCGTTCTGGCCCGCGTATCTGACCGCGGAGAGGATCGCCAAGGCGCCGAACCTGAAGCTGGCGATCACGGCGGGCATCGGCTCCGACCACGTCGACCTCCAAGCCGCGATCGAGCGCGGGATCACGGTCGCCGAGGTCACCTACTGCAACTCGATCAGCGTCTCCGAGCACGTGGTGATGATGATCCTGGCGCTGGTCCGCAACTACATCCCCTCCTACCAGCAGGTGATCGACGGAGGCTGGAACATCGCCGACTGCGCCTCGCGCTCCTACGACCTGGAGGGGATGCAGGTCGGCACGGTCGGAGCCGGGCGCATCGGCTCAGCCGTGCTGCGACGCCTGAAGCCCTTCGAGGTCGGGCTGCACTACACCGATCGGCATCGCCTCCCGGAGGCGGTGGAGGAGGAGCTGGGCGTCGCCTACCACCCAACGCCGGAGGCGCTCGTGGAGCTCTGCGACGTGGTGACGATCAACGCGCCGCTTCACCCCGAGACCGAGCACCTGTTCGACGACGCGCTGCTCGGCAAGATGAAGCGCGGCGCCTACCTGGTGAACACCGCCCGCGGCAAGATCTGCGATCGCGACGCGATCGTGCGGGCGCTCGAGAGCGGCCAGCTCGCGGGCTACGCCGGCGACGTCTGGTTCCCTCAGCCGGCTCCCAGGGACCACCCCTGGCGCTCCGCGCCCCACCACGGCATGACTCCGCACGTCTCCGGCACGAGCCTCTCGGCTCAGGCCCGGTACGCGGCCGGCGTCCGCGAGATCCTCGAATGCTGGTTCGACGATCGCCCGATGCGCGAGGAGTACCTGATCGTCGAGGGCGGCGCCCTGGCCGGAGCCGGCGCCCACTCCTACAGCGCGGGCGATGCGACCGGGGGCTCCGAGGAGGCGGCGCGGTTCAGGGAAGGTTGACCCGCGCGGCCATCAGCCCGGCGAGCGAAGCCCTTCCAGCATCCGGCGCAGCACCGCCCCCATCTCGGCCCGCGCCGCGTCGAGCGGGCTCGGCGCGAGCGACGTAGAGGCCGGCCTCGATCAGGGTGCCGAGGATCGCGTGGGCGAGCGGCTCGACCGGCTGCGCCGGGATCGCGCCCTCGTCGACCAGGTTCTGGAGCGCCAGCCTGATCAATCCGAGGCCATGGCGCGCCTCCACCTCGCGCCAGGCGTCCCAGCCGAGGACCGAGGGCGCATCGAGCAGGGCGATTCGCTGCACCTCCGGCTCGACGCAGACGTCGAGGAACATCTCCAGGGCCGCGAGCAGCCCTTCCCAGGAATCCTCCTTCGAGAGCGCCTCGGTCGCCAGCCGCTCGGCCAGCTCCCGCTCGATCTGCTCGAAGACGGCGCCGAACAGGTCCGCCTTGCCTTCGAAGTGGTGATAGAGGGCGCCCCGCGTGACCCCGGCGGCCTGGACGAGCTCCTCGGTCCCCACCCCGGCGTAGCCCCGCTCGGCGAACAGCCTGCGCGCGGTGGCGATCAGCGCCGACCGGGTGGACTCCGACCTCTCGGCCTGGGTGCGGCGCCCGCCGCCCCCGGGCCTGGCCGATCCCCTCGCTCCCTTGACATTCATACTGACTGTATGATAGTTACGTACTGACTGTATGAAATTTACTCTCTAGGAGGGACAGATGGCCGAGGCGAGCAGCGCGATGCAAGAGATCCGCCTTCCGCAGGGCGTGATCCGCTACCGAGATCTGGGCGAGGGCGAGCCGATCGTCTTCGTGCACGGCTACCTGGTCGACGGGCGGCTGTGGAGCCAAGCGGCCGAGCACCTCTCGGCCGCGCACCGCTGCATCCTGCCCGGATTGGCCGATGGGCGCCCACCGGGTGGCGATGAACGCGGATGCCGACCTCTCTCCCCCTGGGGATCGCGAACGTGATCGCCGACTTCCTCGAGGCGATGGAGCTGAGCGGCGTGACGATCGTTGCCAACGACAGCGGCGGGGCGATCTCGCAGGTGCTCGCGACGCGGCGCCCGGAGCGGATCGGCCGGCTGGTGCTCACCAACTGCGACTCGCACGAGAACTTCCCGCCCTCGGCCTTCAAGCTGATGCCGCCCCTGGCAAAGCTGCCGGGCGCGATGACCGTGATGGCGCTGCCGTTCCGCCTGGGGCCGGTTCGCCGCGCGGCCTTTGCGCCATTCGCGAAGACCAAGATCCCCCCGGAGCTGATCGACAGCTGGATGGAGCCCTCGCAGCGAGACGCCGGGGTCAGGCGCGACACGGCCAAGGTCACGGCCGGATTGAACAAGCGCTACACGCTGGAGGCGGCGGAGCGACTCGCTCAGTTCGACCGGCCGACCCTGTTCGCCTGGGCCCCCGAGGACCGCTTCTTCAAGCTCTCCTACGCGGAGCGCCTCGCGGAGGCGATCCCGGACTCCCGTATCGAGCTGATCGAGGACGCCCGCACGTTCGTCTCGCTCGACCAGCCGAAGCGCCTCGCGGACGTGATCGCGGCGTTCATCGACGAGACCTCGACCGACCGAGCGGCGGCCGGTCGGCCTAAGTCTCCTGGTACAGCGGGCCGTCGCCTCCCTCGGGCGGGGTCAGGCGGCCGCCCTTGGCGGTGATCGCGCCGCACTGGACGCAGTTCGACGGCGTGATGTTGAGGTCGACGACCTGGCCGCCGTTGGCGTGCTGCTCCTCGGGGATCTCATAGACCTGCGCGGGGCACATCGAGACCCAGGCCTGGGCCACCTCGCGGGGAACCTGGCGCTGGACCCGGATGTGGTTGGGCGCATCGTCGCGGGTCGCGTTGCCGGAAGCGAACACCGAGGACAGCTTGTCGAAGGTGTACTTGTTGTCGGGCTTGGGATAGCCATTCGCGGCCTTCCCGAGATCCATCTCCTCCTCTGAATCCTCGTGCTGCTTCCAGCGCCCGGGCGGCAGGAGGCCCCCGCTGAGCAGGGCCATGTTCGCGATCGCGCCGCCGAAGAAGAATCCCCTCGAGAAGGACTGCCGCACGTTGCGCCACCGGTAGAGGTCCTCGGTGATCGCGCTCTCGCGAACCCTCGCGTCGTAGGCGTCGAAGTTGACCTCGTCGCGCTTCAGCGCCGCGACGATCGCCTCCGCCGCGTACATCCCGGCGTGCATCGCGTAGTGGATGCCCTTCAGCTCGGAGACGTTGCACATCCCGGCGTTGTCGCCGCACATCACCATCCCCGGCACGGCCATCTTGCGCGGCAGCGCCCAGAAGCCGCCCGAGGGGATCGTCTTCGCCCCCCAGGCCTCGCGCTCCCCGCCCTCGAGGATCTTGCGAACGAACGGGTGCAGCTTCAGCTCCTGGAGCGCGTCGTGGACCGAGAAGGTGGCGTCCGTGTAGTCGAGGCCGACCACCAGCCCGATCGAGACCTTGTCCTCGCCCATCGGGTAGATGAAGCTGCCGCCAAACTCGTTGTACTTGGCGCCCTTGCGCAGCGGCCATCCCATCGTGTGGATGACGCGATCGAGGGGCTTGGGGACCTTCCAGATCTCCTTCACCCCGAGCTCCCAGCGCTGCGGCTGGAGGCCATGGAGCCCGAAGTAGTCCATCGCGGCGCCGGTCAGGTGCCCCTGGGTGCCCTCGGCGAGCACCGTGGCCCTGGCGACCACGTCCGAGCCCGGCTCGAAGTTCGGAAGCGGCTCGCCCTCGCGGTCGCGGCCCTTGTCGCCCGAGCGCACCCCCCTGACGATCCGCTCGGAGACCAGGAGCTTGTCGGCCGCCGTCTCCGTCAGCAGGTAGACACCGGCCTCCTCGGCCTTCTCGCCCAGGAACCGGCCCAGCTTGGCGATCGAGGTGACGTAGTTGCCGTGGTTTCGGAAGTTCGGTGGGGGCGGCTTCAACGGCACCGCCAGCTTCGAGGTCAAGAGGTAGACCGCGTCCTTGGTGACCTCCTGGTAGACCGGCCACTCTGAGGGGTCGAGGTCCGGGAACAGCTCACGCATGGCCGAGGGGCGCATGTTGGCGCCGGAGAGCAGGTGCGCGCCGGCGACCTTGCCCTTCTCGATCACCGCCACCGGGACCTCGCCGAGCTTCTCGGCCAGCGCGGGCTCGTGCTCGAGCAGCTGCATCAGCTTGATCGCGCAGGCGAGCCCGGCCGGGCCCCCGCCGACGATCGCCACGCCGACCTCGATCCGGTCCTCCTCGGGATCGGTTGGCTCGGAGACGAACTCCTGCGCCGGCTCGACGGGCGGCGGGAACTCGGCCGGCGCGATGGGCATCAGACGGTGGCGGCGGCCATCTGGTGGACTAGCCGCCCTTCTTCGCCTTGATGGCCTCGGTCAGCTTCGGCAGGATCTTGTGGAGGTCGCCGACCACGCCCAGGTCGCAGAACTCGAAGATCGGCGCGTTTTGGTCCTTGTTGATCGCCAGGATGTTCTCCGAGCTCTGCATGCCGACCTTGTGCTGGATCGCGCCGGAGATCCCGGCCGCCAGATAGAGCTTCGGCGCCACGGTCTTGCCCGTCTGCCCGATCTGGGCCGCGTACGGATACCAGCCGGCGTCGACCACGGCGCGCGTCGCCGCGACGGCTCCGCCCATTGCGCCGGCCAGCTCTTCGGCGAGCTTGAAGTTGGCGGCCTCGCCCAGGCCACGGCCACCGCCCACCAGGATCTCGGCGTCCTCGATGTTGACGTCCTCGCCGCGCTGCTCGCCGCGATTGACCATCCTCGCCTTGGTCGACCACTCCGAGAGCTCGACCTCGACGTCGACGACCTCCGCCGAGCCGCCGTCGCGCTCGGTCGCGTCGAAGGCGTTGAGGCGGCCGATGATGATCCCCGGCTCGCCGACGTAGCCCACGTCGACGATCGCGGAGTCCTGGAGCACCGGCCTCTCGGCGACCAGCTTGCCGTCCTGGACCTTGACCTCGGTGACCTCCATGGTCACGCCCGCGTCCAGCCGCGCGGTCAGCCCGGCGCCGATCTCGAAGCCCAGCAGGCCGCCGCCGAACAGCGCGTAGGAGTAGCCCTCGTCGGCGATCACCTTGGCCATCACGTCCACGATCGGCTGGGCGAGTCCTTCGGGGGCGGACTTGGCCCGGTAGACCTTGCTCGCGCCGTAGGCGCCGAGCGCCGCGCAAGCGTCGTCGGCCACCTCGCCGACGACCACCACACCGGCCTCCGCGCCGAGCTCACCCGCGAGCTTGGCCGCCTCCGAGATCGCGCCGAGTGAGTTCTTGTTGAAGTTGCCCTCGTCGTCGTGGAGGGCGTAAACGAGTATTCCGCCGGAAGTAGCCACTTAGATCAGCTTCCTTTCGTCGAGCCAGGCAACGATCTTCTCAACCGTCTCGTTCGTGTCCTCGTCCTCGATGATCTCCCCGGCCTGCTTCTCGGGCGGCGGGTTGATGGCCAGCACCTGGGTCTTGGAGCCGCCCTCGCCGACGCTGCCGGCCTCGATGCCGACGTCGGCGGTGGCGTAGGTCTCGAGCGGCTTCTTCTTCGCCCCCATGATCGCCTTGAGGCTGGGGTAGCGGGGCTCGTTGATCGCGTCGCCGACCGAGATCACCGCGGGCAGCTCGACCTCCACCGTGTCGTAGCCGTACTCCGCTTGGCGCTCGCAGACCAGCTTGCCGTCGCTGACGTCGATCTTGATCACCTGCGTCAGCGACGGCATCTTCAGGTGATCGGCGACCACGGCGCCGATCGTGTAGCACTCGCCGTCGTCAGATTGCTGACCGAGCAGCACCAGGTCGGGTTGCTCGGACTCGAGCGTCTTGGCGAGCGCGTAGCCGGTCGCGCAGACGTCCGAGCCGGCCAGCGCCGCGTCCGTGAGGTGGACCGAGCGATCGGCGCCCAGCGCGACGGCCTTGTGCAGCGCGCGCACGGCCGACTCCGGGCCCATGGTCACGGCGACGATCTCGTCCACCTCCACCGCGCCGCCCTCCCGGATCTGCATCGCCGCCTCGATGCCGTGGGTGTCGAAGGGGTTCAGGTTCTTCTCGCCGGAGCGGTCCATCCTCATCGTCGAGGGATCGATCCGCTTCTGCACGGCGGCGTCAGGAACCTCTTTTACGAGACAGCAGATCTTCAAGTGCGTCCCTCCTTGGGGCTCTGTCGGAGTAGAGGGCGGCGGGGAATCTTATTGATCGCCCTGGTTGATTGACTGGCCAGTCAATCCGGCCGCGCAGGGGGTTGACTCGTGACCCGCCCCGGCATAGGGTCGGTCCAGACCTCGTCCGGACGATCCAAAAAGGGGGACCAGATGAGCAAGTTGAAGCGGCCGCTGAGGCTCTGGCACGGGCTGCTCGCAGTGGTCGCGGCGCTCGCGATGGGTGTCGCCGGCACGGCGATCGCGGGTGGCGGCAACGACGGGTCGGACAAAGGTCTGACGACGGCCGGATTTGGGGGCCCTCGGTTCTTCCAGGTCGGGAAGCACTATTACGGGTTCAAGCAGAGGAACACCCCCGTGGGCGACAGCCAGACCGTCTCTGAGGCTCAGGTGCCCGCGCGGGACCAAGGTGATCGCCGGAGGCGGCGGGGGATTCAGCAACGAGCCGAACGAGCAGAACGTCAATTTCACTGGCCCGTTCGACTCCGGCGACCGGGGCCGCAAGCCCGAGGATGGCTGGTGGACTTTCGTGAACAACGCCGGACGCCGAGGGAGGCGAGGGCATGGAGGTCAGCGCGATCTGCGTCGAGAAGCGCTAGGACGGGCAGGAGGCCAGGAGACTCGGCTGGGACGCGTTAGGAGGCCATCCGCTCGGCGACCGCGCCGCGGATGAACTCGACGATCTCGTCGGTGGAGGCGCCGGGGGTGAACACCTCGGCGATGCCGAGCTTCTTCAGCTCCGGCGCGTCCTCGGCGGGGATCGTCCCCCCCACCGTGATCAGCACGTCGTCCACGCCCTGCTCCCGGAGCAGCTCGACCACCCTCGGCACCAGGGTCATGTGGGCGCCGGAGAGGATCGAGAGGCCGACCGCGTCGGCGTCCTCCTGGATCACCGTCGCCGCGATCTGCTCCGGCGTCTGGTGCAGGCCGGTGTAGATCACCTCCATGCCCGCGTCGCGTAGGGCCCGGGCGATGATCTTGGCGCCGCGATCGTGCCCGTCCAGCCCGGGCTTGGCGACGACGACGCGGATCTTCCGCGCGCTGTCGGCTCCCGTCTGCGGGTCGCTCATCAGAAAACAGGCTGCTCGGTGTAGCTGCCGAACACCTCTTGGAGGGCGGCCACCATCTCGCCCTCCGAGGCGCGGGCGCGAGCGGCGTCGAGGAAGCAGGGCATCAGGTTCTCGCCGTCGCTGGACGCTGCCCGCTTGAGCTCGCCAAGCGCTCGCTCAACCGCGCCCGAGTCGCGCCTGGCGCGGGTCGCGGCAAGCCTGTCCGCCTGCTTTCGCTCGATTGCGGGGTCGGGACGGTGGAGCTCGAGCTCCTCCTCGTCGGCGAGGCGATACTCGTTGACGCCCACCACGATCCGCTGCTTGGAGTCGACCTCCTGCTGGTAGCGGAACGAGGCGTCGGCGATCTCGCGCTGCGGGAAGTCGCGCTTGATCGCCTCCACCATGCCGCCGAGCTCGTCGATGCGAGCGAAGTACTCGTAGGCCGATCGCTCCAGCTCGTCGGTGAGCGCCTCCACGAAGTAGGAGCCCCCGAGCGGGTCGATCGTGTTGGTGACCCCGGTCTCGTGAGCGATCACCTGCTGGGTGCGGAGCGCGATCCTCACCGCCTCCTCGCGTGGGCAGCGCCAGCGCCTCGTCGAAGGAGTTGGTGTGAAGCGACTGGGTGCCGCCGAGCACGCCTGCGAGCGCCTCGATCGCGGTCCGCACGATGTTGACCAGCGGCTGCTGCGCCGTCAGCGAGACGCCCGCGGTCTGGGTGTGGAAGCGCATCCGCATCGACTCCTCGCGCTGGGCGCCGTAGGTGTCGCGCATCTCGCGCGCCCAGATCCGCCGCGCGGCGCGGTACTTCGCGATCTCCTCGAAGAAGTCGATGTGGGCGTTGAAGAAGAACGAGAGGCGGGGCGCGAAGGAGTCGACGTCGAGCCCGCGCTCGAGCGCCGACTCGACGTACGTGAACCCGTCCTTGAGCGTGAAGGCGAGCTCCTGCTGCGCGGTCGAGCCCGCCTCGCGGATGTGGTAGCCGGAGATCGAGATCGGGTGCCAGCGCGGCATCCGCTCCGCGCACCACTCGACCATGTCGGTGACGAGCCGCATCGCCGGCTCGATCGGAAAGCACCACTCCTTTTGGGCGATGTACTCCTTCAGGATGTCGGTCTGGATCGTGCCGCCCAGCGCCTCCGGCGGGAGGCCCTGCTCCTCGGCGGCGCAGACGTAGAAGGCGAGCAGGATCGCCGCCGGGGCGTTGATCGTCATCGAGGTGGTGACCCGATCGAGCGGGATGCCGTGGAAGAGGTCGATCACGTCGTCGAGGGTGTCGATCGCCACCCCCTCGACGCCCACTTCGCCGAGGCTGCGGGCGTGGTCGGAGTCGAGGCCCATCAGGGTCGGCATGTCGAACGCCGTCGAGAGACCGGTCTGGCCGTGGTCCAGCAGGTAGCGGAAGCGCTCGTTCGTCTCCTCGGCGGTGCCGAAGCCGGCGAACTGGCGCATCGTCCACAGCCGGCCCCGGTACATGGACGGATACACGCCCCGGGTGTAGGGGTGCTCGCCCGGGAATCCGATGTCCCGCTCGGGATCGGTGTCGGCGAGGTCCTCCCCGGTGTAGAGGGGCCTCACCTCCTGCCCGGAGATGGTCTCGAACGGCGCCTCGCGCTCGTCCTGCTTGGAGTAGACCTCCTCCAGCCACTCGTGGGTGCGTCGCCTGGCGCCAGGCTCGACAGCCATGCCGGACAGTCTAGGCGTGCGGGCGGGCTGTTCGCCCCCGTCAGCGTCGCCGGGCGGCGCGGGCCCGCAGCCCCCGCGGCGGACGGGGGCGGCGCGACGCGAGCAGGGTGCCGCTGGCTGCCGCCGCCAGCGTGGCGCCGCCGATCGCCAGCCGCCTGCCGAGCCGCTCGAATCGCATCACGCGCCAGCCCTGCTGCGCGGCGATCCTCGCCAGCTCCGGGTCCGGGTTGACGACGACCGGATTGCCGACCGCACGCAGCATCGGCAGGTCCGAGGCGGAGTCGGAATAGGCCCACGACTCGGGCAGGTCGATCTGGTGGTCGGCGGCGAAGCGCTGCATGGCGGCCACCTTGCCCTCGCCGTACACGAACGGCTCCACGATCCGCCCGGTCAACACGCCGTGCCCGTCCACCTCGTAGCGGGTTCCGATGCCGCCGTCCATCCCGAGCACTCGGGCCAGCATCTCCACCAGGCCGTTGCCCGCGGCGCTGACGATGAAGGTGGCGCGACCCGCGTCCTGGTGCGCGCGCACCTCTTCGAGCATCTTTGGGTAGATGCGCGGCAATACCCCCGCCAGGAGATCAGGCCCCATTCGCTGTATGTCCCGCTCGGGCACGCCGGCCAGAAGCGCCTTGACCTGGGAGAGCACTTGGGCCGTCCGCTCGTCGGTCGAGCCGCGCAGGCGGAAGCGGATGTGCTCGGCCCCCCAGCGCGTCAGGCGGGCCCGGCTCACCATGCCCGAGCGGTAGGCGGCACGCGCGAAGTGCATGCCGCTCGAGCCCGCCATCAGCGTGCGGTCGAGGTCGAAGAAGGCTGCGATCCTGCCCACGGATCGCCGGGAGCTAGGCCCCGTTCACCTCGAGCACGATGGCGTCGCCCTGGCCGCCGCCGGAGCAGATCGCGGCGCAGCCGACCCCGCCGCCGCGCCGGCGCAGCTCGTGGACCAGAGCACCGACGATCCGCGCTCCCGAGGCACCGATCGGGTGGCCGAGGGCGATCGCGCCGCCGTTCACGTTCACCTTCTCCTCGTCGACGCCCAGCATCCGAACCGAGTTGATCGCCACCGATGCGAAGGCCTCGTTGATCTCCCACAGGTCGACCTCGGAGGGCGAGCGGCCGATCTTCTCGAGCGCCTGCTTCGCGGCCCCCGCCGGCGTCCGGGCGAGATAGGCGAAGTCGTCGGCGACCGTGCCGTAGGAGAGAACCCGAGCAAGGGGCGAGTGGCCCTCGCGCTTCGCCCACTCCTCGGAGGCCACCACGACGGCGCCGGCGCCGTCGTTGACGCCGGGGGCGTTGCCGGCCGTGTGGGTGGCGTCGGGGCCACCGATCGGCTTCAGCTTCGCAAGCACGTCCACGGTGGTCTCCGGCCGGATCGCCTCGTCGTGGACGATCTCTGTCTCCTCCTTGCGCGTCTTGACCGTGACGCCGACGATCTCCTCCGACATCCGTCCCTCGTCGGTCGCCCGGGCGGCCAGCTCATGCGAGCGGGCGGCCCAGCGATCCATGTCGGCCCTGGTCAGCTCCAGCTCGGCCGCAACCTCGCTGGCCTCGTTGATCATCTGCTTGTCGGTGAACGGGTTGGTGAGGCCGTCGTGGGTCATCGCGTCGATCGCCTGCACGTCGCCCATCCGGAACCCGAAGCGAGCTCCCGGCAGCAGGTAGGGGGCGCCGCTCATCGACTCCATGCCGCCCGTGACCGCCAGCTCGATGTCGTCTGCCCGGATCGCCTGATCGGCTAGGCCGATCGCTCGCATGCCCGAGGCGCAGACCTTGTTGATCGTCTCCGAGGGGACCTCTCGCGGAATCCCGGCCTCGATCTGCGCCTGGCGCGAGGGGATCTGCCCCTGGCCGGCCTGCAGCACCTGGCCGTAGATCACCTGCTGAACCTGATCGGGCGCAACCTCGGAGCGCTCCAGCGCGGCGGCGATCGCCGCCCCTCCAAGCTCCACCGCGCTCTTCGAGGACAGCGCCCCTCCCATCTTCGCGAACGGGGTGCGAGCGGTGCCGAGGATGACTGTCTGCGACATCTGACGCCTTTCTTCGGGTCGTGCGGCGGCCCCTGCCGAGCCGCCTGGGGGTCACTGAAGATCCTAGTGGGCCTCTCAATAGACTCGCGCTTGGTGCAAGTGGAGGTCACCGACAAGCCGTTCGCGGGCGTGGAGGCGGACCTGCACGCGATGGGCCTGTTCGACGGCGAGGAGCTGCCGCAGGCATACCGCGACCTGCCCGGCGCCGGCGACGTCAAGACGGCCTTGAAGAAACTCACGCTGCTGCGCCCCGAGCGCCCCGAGCGGCTGCTGATCGTCGGGCTCGGCAAGCGCGAGGACCTGGATCCGGAGCGGCTGCGCGTGGCGGCGGCGCTGGCGGCGACCCGGGCGGGCCGCTACGAGGCCCGAACGATCGCCTGGGCGCTTCCCGAGGCGAACGACGACCAGCTCGCCCCGAGGGCCCGTGCCGCGGCCTTGGTCGAGGGCACTGTTCTCGCGTCCTACCGCTTCGACCGCTTCAAGTCCCGCGACCCCGAGGATCCTCCACCGCCCAGGCTCGAGCGCCTGCTGGTGGCGGGCAGTGACGACGCCTCGGCGATCGCCGAGGCCGCCGAGACCGCCCGCGTGGCGTCCGAGGCGGCCAACCGGGCGCGCGAGCTCCAGGACCTGCCCTCCAACGTGGTCACGCCGAGCTACCTGGCCGACCGGGCCCTCGAGATCGCCGGCGCCCACGAGACGGTCACCGTCGAGGTGCTGGGCCGGGCGGAGATCGAGCAACGCGGGATGGGTGGGCTGGCGGCGGTCGCCAAGGGCAGCGCCGAGGAGCCGGCGCTGATCGCGCTGCGCTACCACGGCGGCGCTGCAGGGCGAGACGCTGGGCTTGGTTGGGAAGGCCGTGACCTTCGACACGGGCGGGATCTCGATCAAGCCGTCGCAGAAGATGGAGGAGATGAAGATGGACATGTCGGGCGGCGCCGCGGTGCTCGAAGGCGTCGGGGCGATCGCCGAGCTCGGCCTGCCGCTGAACGTGGTCGCCTGCGTTCCCGCCACCGAGAACATGCCCAGCGGGACGGCCACCAAGCCCGGCGACATCATCACCCAGCTCAACGGCAAGACCGTGGAGGTGAACAACACCGACGCGGAGGGACGCCTGATCCTCGCCGACGCCCTGACCTACTGCGTCCGCGAGCTGGGCGCCGACCGTCTCGTCGACCTCGCCACGCTGACCGGCGCCGTGCTGGTCGCGCTCGGCTCGACCTACGCGGCGTTGATCTCCAACGACGACGAGTGGGCCCAGCACGTGCTGGCGGCCGCCGAGCAGACCGGGGAGCTGGCCTGGCGCCTGCCGCTCCATCCCGAGTACAAGGAGCTCACCAGAGGGAAGGACGCCGACCTCACGAATGCTTCGGCGAAGCGCAAGGCGGGGACGATCTACGCGGGCTCGTTCCTGGAGGAGTTCGTGGACGGCAAGCCCTGGGCACACCTCGACATCGCCGGGACCGCCTGGGACGTCGGGCGCGAGTACGTGGGCTCCGGCCCGACCGGCTTCGGGGTGCGGCTGCTGGTGGCGCTGGCGCGCGACCTCGCAACCGCCCAAAATGGGGCTTGATTGTCACGGGCCGCACGATTCCGACCGCCGGCGGGCGTAGAGTCGCGTCCGTCATCCGGAACCTTCAGATTGGGGGGCCCATGGAGAGGAAGACGAATCATCGCAAGCGTGAGCCCTCGCGTCTCGCCCTGGAGCTGGCGAACGCCTTTGCGCCTTGTGCGCAGTGGTCCGAGGTTCGCGTCGAGCGCGGAGCCGAGGGACGCCGGACTCGCGTGATCGTCGGTCCCACCGGCGACGGCGCTCCAGGCGGCCCCACCCCGGGCGGCGCACCAGCGCCCTTCGACTGGGCGGCCGGGACCCTCTGAGGGAACCGGGCGTGGGCTCCTAGCCCTCGCCGGACTTTTCCAGCAGCCGTCGGGCCGCCGTGGCGGGGTCCGTTTCGCGCCTCACGACGCTTTCGAGCAGCCCCTCCCACTCCGGGTCGCTTCCGGCTCGCTCCTCGAGCCGGCGACGAAGCCGGACGGCCGCGAGCCCCAGCACCTCGGCGCGAAGGTTGCGGGCCCGGCGCTTTTCCAGCGAGCCAGTTTCCTCGATGTGCAGGCGGTGCGCGTCGATTCGCTCCAGCAACTCGGCGATCCCCAGGCCCTTCGCCGCCTCGGTGCGGACAACGGGCACCTTCCACTCGCTCTGCGGGCCGAGCGACAGCACCGCCCGCACCTCGCGGACCATCGTCTCGGCGAGCGGGTGCTCGGACTTGTTGACGACGATCACGTCGGGAATCTCCATCACGCCCGCCTTCAGCGCCTGGATCGAGTCGCCCGAGCCCGGCATCAGGGCGAGCACGATCGTGTCGGCGTGGTCGACCACGTCGACCTCCCCCTGGCCGACTCCGACGGTCTCGAGCAGCACGTCGTCCTTGCCCGAGGCGTCCATCAGCAAGGCGGCCTGGAGCGCCGCCTCCGCGAGCCCGCCGAGCGAGCCGCGGGTCGCCATGGAGCGGATGAACACACCGGGGTCGAGGAAGTGGTCGGCCAGCCGGATGCGATCTCCCAGCATCGCCCCCTGCGTGAACGGGCTCGAGGGGTCGATGGAGAGCACACCCACGTCACGATCGGCCTTGCGAAGCTCGGTGGTCAGGGCTCCGATCAGGGTGCTCTTGCCGACGCCCGGCGGCCCCGTGACCCCGACGATCCGCGCCTTGCCGGTGCGCGGGAAGAGCTCGGCGACGAGACGGTCGCCCTCGGGGTCGCGATTCTCGACCATGCTGATGGCTCGGGCGAGCGCTCGCTTGTCGCCGGCGACCACGCGCTCGGCGAGCGGTTCCTCGGTGGATTTCGCCGCCTCGGCCACGCGGCGCCAGTGTAGATGCCGCCTCCCACGCCCCCGGCGAGCGGCCATCTAGAGTCCCGCCCGCCCGTGGTCCGGCTGATCCGCTTCTTGGCCCGCAACCGCATGCTGACCCCAAGCTACGCGCGGCTCGCCCTGCGCTATGCGCGCCGGCGACTCTTCACCAGCGCCGGCTGGCGCTGGGAGACGGATGGGTTGCTGTTCCTCGGCAAGGGGCTCCAGGTCCAGATCAGCAAGCGGGGGCGGGTGCGGTTCGGCCGTTTCGTGTGGATCGGCGACGGGACGAAGATCCGCTGCCACGAGGGCGAGGTGATCATCGGCGACAAGACCGTGCTCGGCCAGGAGTGCACGATCTCCGCTTACAAGCACGTGCGGATCGGCGAGCAGTGCGTGATCGCCGATCGGGCGATGTTCATCGACTTCGACCACGGCGTGGTCGAGGTCGAGCGGACGATCCGGGAGCAGGGCATCTACAAGCGCGACGTCGACGTGGGCTCCAACGTCTGGATCGGCTATGGCGCCTGCGTCCTGCGGGGCGTCCGGGTGGGCGACAACGCGATCGTCGGCACCAACGCCGTGGTCACCGCGGACGTCCCCGCGAACGCGGTGGTCGGCGGGATCCCGGCGAAGGTGATCCGCATGCGCGAGGCTCCCAGCACGCTGCGCTGGTCGGACCCCGTCGAGCCCGAGGCCGGCGAGCCGCCGGACTCGGACGGTCTCTAGACGCGCTCGCGCTCCAGCTGTCGTAGAGGGCCGAGGTCCGCCCGGCGACGTCGAGCCAGTCGAAGCGGCGCAGGTGCTCGTAGGCCTCGGCGACCAGGCGACGGCCCAGCTCGTCGTCGGAGAGCACCCGGGCAGCGACCTCCACGAGCGCCTCGGGATCGCGGGCGCGGAAGCGCAGCCCGGCCTCCTCGTGCGGGACGACCTCGCGCAGGCCGCCGGTGTCCGCGACGATGCAGGGACAGCCGGAGGCCATCGCCTCCAGCGCCACGAGCCCGAAGGGCTCGTAGATCGAGGGCACCACGCAAACGTCGGCGATCCGGTAGAGCGAGTGCAGCACGTCGTCGCCGATCCAGCCGAGGAAGGTCCCGTGACCCATCAGCCCGAGCTGCTCGGCCTGGCGCCTCAGCTCCTGCTCGTGGGTGCCGGAGCCGGCGACCAGGAACCTGGTGCGCGGCAGCCGCTCGATCAGGGCGGGCATCGCCTCCAGGGCGAGCTGGAAGCCCTTCTCGTAGACGAGCCTGCCGATCAGCAGCACGAGCCGGTGGTCCGGGGGCGCGAACTCCAGCCGCAGGCGCGCGAGCTCGGCGGCGTCGGAGGACTGGAGATCGTGGGGATCGATCCCGTTCGGGATCACCGTCACCTTCTCGTCGGGGACCGCGAAGATGTCGGCGATCTGCTCCCGCATGTAATAGGAGCAGGCGATCACCCGGTCAGCGCGATTGGCGATCCAGCGCTCGACGCCGTGGATGTGCGATTGGGGGTGCTTGTCCACCCAACCCTGGTGGCGGCCGTACTCGGTGGCGTGGATGGTGGTCACCAGGGGCGCCCTGAACCGCCGCGCCAGGTGGTCGCAGGCCATCGCCACGAGCCAGTCGTGGCCGTGCACCAGGTCGAACTGGTAGCGATCTCCCAGCTCCACGCCCGCGGCCGGCATGTCGGAGTTCATCCGCTCCACCCAGGCCACGAACTCGCCTAGATCGGTGGGCCGGGTCGGCTCGCGGACGCGGTGGATGGAGACGCCCGCGACGTCCTCGTCGGCGGGGGACTCCTCGCTGCCGCGTGTCAGCACGTGCACGTCCACGCCGAGCTCGACCAGCGCCTCCGAGAGCTTGCGAACGTGGCGCGCGAGGCCGCCCTCGATCAGCGGCGGGTACTCCCAGGGGAGGGATCAGGACGCGCGTCACGATCCCTCAGGGCTCCCGCAGGGGGACGAGGTCGAGGTCGGGGGCCAGGTTTCGCATGCGGGGGCCCGGAGGCTCGCGAGAGTGTATGGCTTCGAGCAGCGCTTGGGCATGGGCTGTGGAGCGCTGGTACGGGTAGTCGCCGGCCTGCCTGCGGCGATCCAGAAACGCCCAATCGCTTGCCTGCACGGCGAGCAGCTCGCGCGCCCCGCGCTCCGCCGCCTGGGGGGTCAAGGCCCCCGCGCCGACCGCGGCCACCAATCGCAGCTCCAGGCGCCGCGCCGCCCAGGCGAGATCGGCGACCTCGGGCGAATCCCAGGTGCGAAGGTCCCTGCCCTCCCCCCAGCTCGACTCCACGAGCGGCCGCTCCTCCGGCTGGTGGTGCTCCAGGGCCTGCGGGAGGGTGAGCAGCCGGACGCCGCGATCACCGACGAGCCGCAGCATGGCCTCGACCAGATCGGGCCCTCCGACCACCAGTGGCCGAGCAGCTCGGTATCGACCGCGAACGTGACCAGCCCGGGCTTGCCGCGCTGCTCGCGAAAGGCCCGTCGCTGGGCCACGGCATCGGCGAACTCGCCCGCGT
>CAVUPJ010000013.1:0-71325 GCA_963743455.1 uncultured Actinomycetes bacterium
TCGTATAACGGGGTGACACCCCCTCCGCTGATAGAGAGGTATCGGGAGCGGTTGCCGCTCGAGCCGGGCGATCCCGTGGTCAGCCTGAACGAGGGGTCCACGCCGCTGATCGAGGCGCCCACGATCTCCGACCGGGTCGGCGTGCCGGTCTACCTGAAGCTCGAGGGCGCCAATCCGACCGGCAGCTTCAAGGACCGCGGGATGACGCTGGCCGTGTCGCGGGCGAAGGGAGCGGGCGCCGAGGCGATCATCTGCGCCTCCACCGGGAACACGGCGGCGAGCGCCGCGGCCTACGCGGCGCGGGCCGGCCTGCGCGGGGCGGTGATCGTCCCGGAGGGGAAGATCGCGATCGGCAAGCTCGCCCAGGCGCTGATGCACGGGGCGCGGGTGATCGCGCTGCGCGGCAACTTCGACCAGGCGCTCGAGATCGTGCGCGAGCTGGCGAGGACCCACCCGGTGGAGCTGGTCAACTCGATCAACCCGTACCGGATCGAGGGTCAGAAGACGGCCGCCTTCGAGGCCTGCGACGAGCTCGGCGGGCCACCCGACGCGCTGGCGATCCCGGTCGGCAACGCGGGCAACATCACCGCCTGGTGGCGGGGCTTTCAGGAGTACGGGACGGCGCCGGTCCTGTACGGCTTCCAGGCGGAGGGGGCCGCCCCCCTGGTCCACGGCAAGCCGGTCGACGAGCCGGAGACGATCGCCTCGGCGATCCGCATCGGCAACCCGGCGCGCTGGGAGGAGGCGATGGACGCTGTCACCGGCTCGCGGGGGCGGATCGCGGCGGTCTCCGACGACCAGATCCTCGACGCCTACCGGCTGCTCGCCTCGCGCGAGGGCGTCTTCTGCGAGCCCGCCTCGGCGGCGTCCGTGGCCGGGATCCTGGCGCACGGGCTGCCGGCGCCGGAGGGCGGCGAGCCGCCGGCCTCGGTCCTCTGCGTGCTCACCGGCCACGGCCTCAAGGACCCGGACACGGCGCTCGGCAAGGCGCCCGGGGTGATCGGCTGCGAGGCGGACCTCACGGCCGTGGAGCGCGCGGTCTTCGACTAGGCACCGGGCACGCAAACGGCGATGGTCGAGTTGCGCTCGATAGACGAGCGCAAGTCGCCCATCGGGGCTTGCCGCGCCTCGACTGAGCAGCGCCGGGCGGCCCGAGACAGCGCCGACTCGCGGACGGGCGAGATTCGTGACGGTCTGCGCGCCACGCGCGTGCGGCAGGGGTCGACGATCGTCGCCGATGCTCGCGGAGCTTCTCGGCCTGGTCGTGCCGCCGCGCTGCGCTCTGTGCGCGCGGGAATGCGGCCTGCGGGAGCAGCTCTGCGGGGGGTGCGAGTCTGCGTTGGCCCGGCTCGCACCGTCCTCGACGGCGATTCCGGGGCTGGACGCCACCTGGTCCGCCGCGCCCTATGAGGGCGTTGCCCGGGACCTGGTGGTGGCGCTCAAGTTCGGTGCGCGGCTGCCTCTGGCCAGGCGCGCGGGCGCGGTGATCGCCGCGCGAGCGCCGGCCGGTCTGCTCCAGGGGACGATCGTCCCGGTGCCGCCCGCCCCGGCGCGTCGGCGATGGCGCGGGTTCGACGCGGCGGAGGCGATCGCCGCGGCGCTCAGCGCCGAGACGGGGCTACCGCTCGCAGCGCTGCCTGCGGCGCTCGCAGGGGAGGCGGCAGGTCGGCCGCCCGCGGTCGGAGCGGCTGGCCGCCCGCCACAGGTTCGCCTCGCGGGGCCGCCGCCCGCCACCGCCGTCCTGGTGGACGACGTGGTCACGACGGGAGCGACGCTCGGCGCCTGCGCGCAGGGCGCTGCGATCCGGCGGCTGCGGCCGAGTCGTGGCCCTGACCTTCGCCCGCTCGTGACCTGAGCCGCCCTCCCAGGTCGCGCGAAGGCGCCGTGCCGGCACTTGCTTTTCGCCCCCCGAAGCGCGACCCTATGCGGGCACGGCATTGGCAATGCCTCCACGGCCCGCAACCGAAGGAGAGGAGCAGCATGCGGATCGAGGTCAGGGGACGGAACACCGAGGTCACCGATGAGCTTCGCGGCCACGTCGAGAAGCGATTCGCGCGAATCGGCAAGCAGGTGTCTGAGCTCGCGGTGCTGGAGGTCGAGCTGCGCGAGGAGCGCAATCCAGTCGATCGCCGACAGCCAGGTCGCCGAGGCCACCCTGCACCTGAAGCGGGTGACGTTGCGCGCCAGCGAGGCATCGCCCGAGATGCTCCATTCCATCCACGCGCTGGCCGAGGATCTCCGCCGCCAGGTCAAGCGCCACCGCGACAAGCGCCGCAAGCGCCACGAGACCCGCCGCCTGATGGCCCGACTGCGCGACCGCGAAGGCGTGACACATAAATCCGTCGAAAGCCTCGCCTGCGGCTACGTTTTCGACGGGCTAGGGCTCGGACCTGACCCGGCAGGTCCACACGCCACTAGCCGCGACTTCGTCGCTAGCCCGGACCGGGTTTGGGCTAGGCCTCGGTACCCTCACAGTTCGTGGCTAAGGGGCTGATAGATCGTGCGCTGCGCCTCGGCGAGGCGCGCCAGTTCAAGGAGTACGAGCGGCGGGTCGCGGCGATCAATCGCGTCGAGCCCGAGATGGAGCTGCTCGGCGACGAGGAGATCCGCAAGGAGTCGGACGCGCTCCGCGAGCGGGCTCGGAACGGAGAGCCGCTCGACGACCTGCTGCCCGAGGCGTTCGCGCTCTGCCGCGAGGCGGCGCGGCGGAGCATCGGCCAGCGCCACTTCGACGTCCAGCTGATCGGCGGCATGGTGCTGCACGACGGGGCGATCGCCGAGATGAAGACCGGCGAGGGCAAGACCCTGACCGCGACCCTGGCGGTGTTCCTCAACACGCTCGCCGGCACGCCCGTCCACCTGGTCACCGTCAACGACTACCTGGCCCGTCGTGACGCCGAGTGGATGCGGCCGATCTACGACGCGCTGGGCGTCAGCGTCGGCGTGATCCAGTCGCAGGACGACCCCGCCATTCGCCAGCGGGCCTACGCCTGCGACGTGGTCTACGGCACCAACTCGGAGTTCGGCTTCGACTACCTGCGCGACAACATGGCGGCTTCGCTGGAGCACTGCGTCCAGCGCGAGCACGCCTACGCGATCGTCGACGAGGTCGACAACATCCTGATCGACGAGGCGCGCACGCCGCTGATCATCTCCGGCGCCCCCGAGGCCGCGGCCGACCTCTACTACACCTTCGCCCGCCTCGCCAAGCAGCTGATGGGCGTGCCCGCGAAGCAGAAGCTGAAGTCGCTGGGCGAGGACAAGGACACCACCGACGCCGACTACGACTACGAGTACGACGAGAAGCACAAGACCGTCGCCCCGACCGAGCCGGGGGTCGCCAAGGCGGAGCGCTTTCTGGGCGTCGACAACCTGTACGTGTCCGAGCACGGCACCCTGGTCAACCACCTGATCCAGTCGCTGAAGGCCGAGTCGCTGTTCCGCCGCGACGACGACTACGCGGTGATCGACGGAGAGGTGAAGATCGTCGACGAGTTCACCGGGCGCATCCTCGAGGGGCGCCGCTGGTCGGAGGGGCTGCACCAGGCGATCGAGGCCAAGGAGGGCGTCCCGATCCGGGAGGAGAACCAGACCCTGGCGACGATCACGCTCCAGAACTACTTTCGCCTCTACGACAAGCTCGCCGGGATGACCGGCACCGCGCTGACCGAGGCGCAGGAGTTCATGAAGATCTACGAGATCCCGGTGGTCGACATCCCGACCAACGAGCCGATGGTCCGCGATGACCACAACGACCAGATCTACAAGACCAAGGGCGGCAAGTGGAAGGCGGTCGCCGCGGAGATCTCCGAGCGCCACGAGCACGGCCAGCCGACCCTGGTCGGGACAATCTCGGTCGAGGTCTCGGAGATGCTCTCCGGCGAGCTGACCCGCAACGGCATCGAGCACGTCGTCCTCAACGCCAAGCCCGAGCACGCCGAGCGCGAGGGCGAGACGATCGCCCAGGCGGGGCGCGTCGGCGCGGTGACGATCGCCACCAACATGGCGGGCCGCGGGGTCGACATCAAGCTGGGCGGCGATCCCGAGCAGGTGGCCAGGGCGGAGCTGCGGAAGCTCGGCCTCTCCCCTGACGATGAGAGCTACGAGCAGGAGCTGGCCGAGCTTCTGCCCAGGTTCCAGGAGCAGTGCGAGGCCGACGGGGAGAAGGTGATCGAGGCGGGCGGGCTGTTCATCTGCGGCACCGAGCGCCACGAGTCGCGCCGGATCGACAACCAGCTCCGCGGCCGCTCCGGTCGCCAGGGGGACCCGGGCGAGTCGCGCTTCTATCTCTCCGCGGAGGACGAGCTGATCCGCCTCTTCGCCGGCGACCGGATCTACAAGATCCTCGATCGGCTCGGCCCCGTGGACGAGCACGGCGAGGAGTACCCGCTGGAGGCGAAGATGCTCAGCCGCACGGTCGAGAACGCCCAGAAGAAGGTCGAGCAGCAGAACTTCCTGATCCGCAAGCGCGTGCTCGAGTACGACGACGTCATGAACGAGCAGCGCCGGGTGATCTACAAGTACCGGCGCGAGATCCTCGAGGGGCGTGACATGTCCGACGTTTCCCGCGAGGAGGTCGGCGGGGTGGTGGTGCGGCTGGTCGAGGAGTACACGCCGGGCGAGGTGTTCGAGGACTGGGACCTCGGCGGCCTCCAGACCCAGGCCGCCCAGCTGTGGCCGCTCGGCGCAGACCTGAGCCAGGTCGACGCGGCGAGCTCGGATCGCGAGGAGATTGCTCGCGTCTTGAGCGAAGACGCCCTTGCCGCCTACGGGCGCCGCGAGGAAGAGCTGGGCGCCGAGCTGATGCGCTACCTGGAGCGCCAGATCCTGCTCCAGATCATCGACCTTCGCTGGCGCGAGCACCTCTACGAGATGGACTACCTGCGCGAGGGCATCCACTTGCGCGGCTTCGCCCAGATCGACCCGCTGGTCGCCTACAAGAACGAGGGCTTCACGATGTTCGAGGAGCTGATGAACTCGATCTGGGGAGAGTTCGCGCGGATCATCTACCACGTGGAGGTGAACGTCGAGCCGGCCGATTTCGAGCCCGAGCCCGAGCCACGGCGGCAGGAGCTCCAGTACGCGGGCGGGGGCCCGGAGCAGCCGTCAGCCCTCCAGCATGCGGCCGGATCGGCGACGGCGGCAGCCGCGACCGGGGGCGCCGTCGCGGGCGATCCAGCCGGCCTGGTGGGCGATGGAGCTGGGGACGGGCAGCCTCACGACGAGAACCCGGCGACCGTGGTCAAGACCGACCGCGACAAGATCGGCCGCAACGATCCCTGCTGGTGCGGCTCGGGCAAGAAGTACAAGAAGTGCCACGGGGCCTGAGCGCCGGTCTCCGGCACCTGACGCCGTGGCGGATCGGGACTCGGAGGCCGTCCGCGCGTTCATCGACGGCTTCAACGACCAGGACTTCGACCTCTTCGTGTCCGTCCTCGATCCAGAGGTCGAGCTCCACACGCTGAAGCTCGGCCTGATCACGGGCCATGAGGAGGCGCGGCGGTGGGCGACCAAGCGGCCTGGTGGCCTCCAGCAGCACCTGGTGATCGAGGAGCTTCTGCCAAGCGGCGATCAGGTGCTGGCGCTGCTTCGCCAGCAGTGGCGCTGGGAGGAGGGCGACGAGGTGGCGGAGGAGAACGAGGTGGCGGCGCTGTTCACCTTGCGCGAGGGGCGGATCGTGCGCTGGCGACCCTTCGCCGACCGCGCCGAGGCCCGTCGCGCGGCCGGGCTAGATCCCCGCCGAGGACGGTTGCTGAGCGCTGGCCGGCGGGGATTCACTGAGGCCGGGGGCCGACGGACGCCCGCGCTGCTGGTGGGCGACCTCCTCGCCCGAGTACGTCGGTTACCACGACGGCGAATGGGGCCGCCCTGTCCTCGACGATCGGGGCTTGTACGAGCGTCTCTGCTTGGAGGCGTTCCAGTCCGGCCTCTCGTGGCTGACGATCCTTCGCAAGCGCGAGGCGTTCCGGGCGGCCTTCGGCGGCTTCGAGATCGGCACGGTCGCGGCCTTCGGCCAACGGGACGTGAAGCGGCTGCTGGCGGACGCGGGGATCGTTCGCAATCGCGCCAAGATCGAGGCCACGATCGAGAACGGGCGCGCCGCGCTGCGGCTCGGCGAGTCGGGCGAGTCGTTCTCGGAGCTGATCTGGTCTTTCCGTCCGGAGCGGCACGCCACCCCGCGCATGGGCTCGGACCTCGCAGCGACGACCAAGGAGTCGGCTGCCCTGGCAGGCGAGCTCAAGCGGCGCGGCTTTCGCTTCGTCGGGCCCGACCACGGCCTACGCGCTGCATGCAGGCCTGCGGGCTGGTCAACGATCACCTCGGGGGCTGCGCGGTGCGGGATGAGGTCGAGCAGGAGCGCCGGCGGCTTACAGGTCCGGCGGGACTAAGCTCTGGGAGATGGCCGAGGCCGTCTCCCGAGAGAGCCTGACCGCGCGGCTCGCCGACGTCCGCGAGAGCCTGATCCTGCTCGCGGACTATCTTTGACCCCGCGAAGCTCGAGTCCGAGATAGAGCAGCTCGAGGCCGAGATGCAGCGGCCGGGATTCTGGGACGATTCCGAGCAGGCTGCCCGGACCTCGGCTGCGCACGCCGCGGCCCAGCGCAGGCTCCAGACGTTCCGATCTGTGGAGTCCGACCTCTCCGACCTCGAGGAGCTGGCCGAGCTGGCGGTGGACGACGCCGAGCTTGCCGGCGAGCTCGACTCCCAGCTTCAGTCGCTCGAGCAGCGCTTGGAGGCGCTCGAGGAGGCGCGTTTGTTCAACGGCCGCTACGACGCGGGCGACGCCGTGGTCACGGTGCGCTCCGGGGCCGGCGGCACCGACTCCCAGGACTGGGCCGAGATGCTCCTGCGCATGTATCTGCGCTGGGCGGAGAGGCGCGGCCTCCAGGTGGAGATGAAGGAGGCCTCTCCCGGCGACGAGGCCGGCCTCAAGTCATCCACCTTCATCGCGCGCGGCGAGAACGCCTACGGCCTGTTCGCGGCCGAGCGCGGTGTTCATCGCCTCGTTCGCCTGTCGCCGTTCGACGCCGCCCATCGCCGCCACACCAGCTTCGCCGAGGTGGACGTGGGGCCGCTCGTCGACGATGCGGTGGAGGTCGACCTCGACGAGGAGGATCTGCGAATCGACACCTACCGCGCCTCGGGCGCCGGTGGGCAGCACGTCAACAAGACCGACTCGGCGGTGCGGATAACGCACGTGCCGACCGGGATCGTGGTCCAGTGCCAAAACGAGCGCTCCCAGGCGCAGAACAAGGCGACCGCCATGCGCCTGCTGCGCGCCCGGCTGCTGGAGCTGGAGGAGCGAAAGAGGGCCGAGGAGCTGGCGGCCGAGCGAGGCGAGCAGAAGGACGTGGGCTGGGGCTCGCAGATTCGCAGCTACGTGCTGCATCCCTCCCAGCGGGTCAAGGACCACCGAACCGGCCACGAGGTGGGCGACGCGCAACGCGTCCTCGACGGCGACCTCGACGGGTTCGTGCGCGAGTACCTGCTGCGGAGCGCGGACGCCGACCCTGGATCGAGCGCCTGACGCCGCCCGAGATCGGTGAGGCCGGTCGCGCGCTACGTTTCAGGCGTGGCCGTGAGGATCGCCGTGGGCCTCTCCCAGAGCTTCGATGCCGTCGAGGCGTTCTCGGAGGCGTCCCGGGATGCGGCTCGGAAGCTGGGCGCTCCCTGTGATCTCTGTCTGCTGTTCGCGGGCGCTCCCCACCTGGGCCACGGCAAGTGGATCCTGTCAACCGTCCACGAGCAGCTCGAGCCGCGTCACCTGATCGGCTGCGGGGCCGGCGGCGTGGTCGCCGCCGGTCGTGAGATCGAGGAGGGGCCTGCGGCCGCCGTCTGGGCGGCGTCGATGCCGGAGGCGGAGATCTCCACGCATCACTTCGAGGTGGAGCAGGACGACGACGGGTTCGAGGTCCTCGGTCTCGAGTCGCTGAGCCCGGAGCGCCGGACCCTAACCCGGGGGCCGCGCAGGCGGAGCCGAGCGGCCGCCGGAGTGATTGCATGATCCTGCTCGCCGACCCCTACAGCTTCGCGACCGAGGCGCTGCTCGACCGGCTGGGCGAGCTGCGGCCGAGCATGCCGGTGCTCGGCGGGCTGGCGAGTGCCTCGGCGGTCGGCTCAGCCTCGCTGTTTCGTGACGGCGACGTCCTGAACGGCGGAGCCGTGGCCTGCTCGCTGTCGGGCGTGTCGATCCTGCCGTGCGTTTCCCAGGGCGCGGCACCGGTCGGCCCGGAGATGACGATCACCGCCGCGCACGACAACGTGATCGAGGAGCTGGCATCGAGGCCGGCGATCGAGCGGCTTCGCGAGGCGCTCGGCGGCCTCGACGCGCACGAGCAGCAGCTCGCCGCCTCGGGCCTGATGCTCGGCATCGTGATCGACGAGAACCAGCCCGAGTATGAGCGCGGGGACTTCCTGGTGCGCCCGATCATCGCCGCCGACAGTGAGGCGGGCACGATCGCGCTCGGGGAGCAGATCCGCGTCGGGCAGACCGTCCGGATGCACATCCGCGATGGCGCCTCGGCCGACGAGGACCTGCGCGCCGCGCTCGGCGCCCAAGCCGAGGCGCTCGGCTCGGTCCAGGCGGCCGGTGCTCTCCTGTTCACCTGCAACGGTCGCGGCTCGCACATGTTCGAGCTCCCCGATCACGACGCGATGGCGCTCGAGGACGCCCTTGGCGTGCCGGCCGGCGGATTCTTTTGCGCCGGCGAGATCGGCCCCGTCGGCGGCCGCAACTTCCTCCACGGCTTCACGGCGACGATGGCCGTGTTCGCGGCCGAGTAGCGGATGGCAGACGCGAGCGAGGTTCGCGACGTCGTCGCCCGCGCGCTGGCAGAGGACCTGGGGGCCGGCGACGTCACCTCCGAGGCGGTGGTGCCCGCGGATGCGACCGCGACGGCGCGAATCGTGCAGAAGCAGCCCGGGGTCGTGTTCGGGCTCGAGGTCGCCGCGGAGGCCTTCTTCCAGGCGGGAGCCGGGAGCTTCGAGGGCCTTCAGGCCGAGGGAGAGTGGCGCGACACGGTCCCCGCCGACGTCGCCCTGGCCGGCGGCCCGGCCCGAGCGCTGCTGGCCGCCGAGCGCACGGCGCTCAACCTGCTCTGCCACCTGTCGGGGGTGGCGACGCTCACGGCTCGTTTCGTAGATGCGGTCAGCGGGACCGGGGCGACGATCCTCGACACGCGCAAGACAACCCCCGGGCTGCGGTCGCTCGAGAAGGCCGCGGTCGCCGCCGGCGGCGGGCGAAACCACCGCATGGGCCTGCACGACGCGATCCTGATCAAGGAGAACCACATCGCGCTTTCCGGCGGGCTCGCCGAGGCGGTGCGCCGCGCCCGCGCGGCCGAGCCGGACCGCGAGATCGAGGTCGAGTGCCGAAACGCCGAGGAGGTCGAGTCGGCGCTCGACGCCGGCGCCGACCGGCTCCTGTTGGACAACATGACTGCGGCAGAGCTGCGGGCGGCGGTTGCGCTGCGCGACGCGGCCGAAAAGGCGGACGGCTCGGCGGCGAAGCTCGAGGCCTCCGGCGGGATCGGCCTCGACAACGTCGCCGAAGTGGCCGCCACCGGGGTCGACTTCATCTCGGTTGGCGCCCTGACCCATTCCGCCCCGGCGCTGGACCTGAGCATGGTGCTCGAGCCTGCCGACCAAGCGACGACCCTTGAGCGAGCAGAGCGAGAGCCAATTCCTGAAGCCTGGCACCACCTTCGCCGGTCACCGGATCGAGGGGGTGATCGGCCACGGGGGGATGGGCGTGGTCTATCGGGCACGGCATCTGTCGCTGGATCGCGGGCGCGCCCTGAAGGTGGTGGCGCCCAGCCTGTCGGCCGACCAGCGCTTTCGCGAGCGCTTCAAGCGCGAGTCTCGGCTCGCGGCCCAGGTTGAGCACCCGAACGTGATCACCGTCCACCACGCGGGGAGGAGAGCGGCCAGCTCTACTTGACGATGCGGCTCGTCGACGGCGTCGACCTGCGCCGCCTCGTGCAGGCGTCCGGGCCGCTCGATTCCGCCCCGCCGTCCGGGTGCTGGCCGGCATCGCAGCCGGCCTCGACGCGGCGCACGCCATGGGCCTCATTCATCGAGACGTCAAACCCGCCAACGTCCTGGTCGAGCGGGATGGCGACGCCGAGCGCGTCTTCCTGACGGACTTCGGGATCAGCCGGCTCGCCGGGAGCGAGGAGAGCCTGACGACGACGGGAGAGTTCTTCGGCAGCGTCGACTACGTGGCGCCCGAGCAGATCGAGGGCGAGCCGGTCGACCGCCGCACCGACGTCTACGCGCTCGGCGGCGTTCTCCATTTCCTGCTCACGGCACAGCCGCCCTTCCCGCGCGACACCGAGCTCGCGAAGCTGTTCGCGCACGCGAACGCTCCTCGGCCCCGGCCCTCGGAGGTCGTGCCCGGCCTGCCGGCGGCGATCGACGCTGTGGTCGCGAAGGCGATGGCGAAGCGCCCCGAGGAGCGCTACAGGTCAGCCGGAGAGCTGGCCGCGGCGGCCGCGACCGCGCTCGGGGAGCCCGCGCCGGCACTGGCCCCGCCCGGCCCGCCGGTGGCGTCACCCATCCCGGCGGGCGTCGGGGACGACGCGGAGACGGTACGGCTGCGGCGATCGACCCGCGGCCGCCGGCCGCTCGCGATCGGAGCGCTGACGGCGCTCGTCGCGGCCGCGGTGGCCGGGGCCTTGGCGCTCTGGGGCGGAGATGGCTCGGACGGGCAGCCCGCGGCCGGCCCACAGCCGACCCGGGAGGCGACGATCGAGGTCGCCAACGGCCCCACCGGGATCACCGTCGGCGGCACGACCGTCTGGGTGGCGAGCACCGCGTGCGCAGGCCGTCGACGCGATCGACCCCGCCAGGGACCGCGCGGGCAAGCCAATCGGGTCGGGGGACAGCCGGTCTCGGTCGCCGTCGGCTTCGGCTCGATCTGGGTCGCGGATCACAGCGCCGACAAGCTGCTGCGGCTCGACCCGCGCAAGCGCCCGACGCCGATCAGCATCCCCGTCCGCGACCGGCCGACTGACGTCGCCGTGGACGACCGGTGGGTGTGGGTCACGAACGGGGGTGACGACACCGTGTCGCGGGTGGATCCACGGAGCAACCGGGTTGACAGGAACGTCCCGGTGGCGCGCCCCGCGGTCGGTTGCGACCGGGGAGGGCGCGGTGTGGGTCGCCAGCATCGACGGCAAGTCGGTGTCGAAGATCGATCCCCAGGAGGCCAGGTGATCGACCGGCCGATCCCGGTGGGCGAGCGGCCGAACGACCTGGCCGTCGGCTACGGCTCGGTCTGGGTGATCGACAATCTCAACGCAACGCTGACCCGGATCGACCCCGACGCCCGGAGCATCGAGGGCGACCCGATCAGCGTGGGCTCGCACCCGCGCGGAGTCACGACCGGCTTCGGCTACGTCTGGGTGGCCAACGGCGCCGACGGCACGGTGACGCGCATCGATCCCGAGGCCGGCGCTCCCGCCGGGCCACCGATCCAGGTCGGCAAGAACCCGGCCGACATCGCGGTCGGCAAGGGAGCCGTCTGGACCGCCGACTTCGACGACTCGACGGTGACCAAGATCAGGCCCTGACGCCCGCCTCGGTCCGGCTTTCAGGCCTCCAGGTCCCGCGGCGAGATCACGCCGCTGCGCAAAGCCAGCTCCGCGAGGCGGATGCGCTTCTGGTTCTGGGGCAGGTCGCCGACCTCGAAGGTCTCGAACAGGGCGCGAAGGTTCGCCTTTACGGCATCCACGCTGAGGAAGACCTCGTCGGCTACCTGCTGGTTGGTGGCAGGGCTGGCGAACTCGCTGCCCTCGCGAAACGGCCGGCATAGCGCCACCAGGACGCGCCGCTGAGTGTCGGTGACCCGGCTGACGTCGGGGCGGTCGGTCGCGGGGACGGTCTCCTCGTCGGCCGCCTGGGCGGCGCGCGGAACAGGACCAGCGTGTCGCCGAAGCGCAGGGCGTCGCCGTCGCGCAGCCGTCGCCGCCCGACCACTCGCTCGCCGTTCACGAACGACCCGTTTCGGGACAGGCCGTCGTCGCCGACGCGTCCAGTCGTCGCCGAGCCGCTCGATCTCCGCGTGGACGCGGGAGACCTCGGGGTCGAACTCGAGGCAGACGTCGGCAGCCTCGCTCCTTCCGACCGTGAGCCGGTCGTTGCCCCCGTCGAGCTCGCGGATCAGCTGCCGGCCCTCGGCTTCGCGGTAGACCAGGAACGGCGCGCCCCGGCGCTCGGCCTCGATCCGCGCCTTGAGCTCGCGAGCCGTCTCGGCTGGAACCGCGTCGGGTGACACGCGGGCCAGGATAGGCACGCCTCCGGCGAAGCCCGCTCTATCGTGCTGCTCGGCCGTTGACGGATAGAGTCAGCCAATGGCCGTCACCGCGGAGCTTCGCCGCCAGCGCGAGCAGCTCGTGATCGAGCACATGGAGACCGAGAACCGGCACGAGTTCGACGCCACGCTGGCGACCTTCGACCATCCGCGCTACGAGCTGATCGGCACCGGCGACGTCTACGACGGGCCCGACGAGGTGGCGCGCTACTTCGAGGAGACGCGCGCCGCCTTCCCCGACCAGCGCAACGAGCTGATCGCCCTCCATCACGCCGACGAGGCGGTGATCGTCGAGGCCAATCTGTACGGGACCCACGACGGCCCCTTCCGCGGCCTTCCCCCGACCGGCCGAAAGTTCGAGATGCGGTTTTGCGCGATGTTCGTGTTCGAGGAGGACCGGCTCGTCTGCGAGCGCGTCTACTTCGACACCAACACGGTGCTGCGCCAGCTTGGCATCGCCCACGACCCACTCACGCTCAGGGGCAGGCTGGCGACGGTGGCCAACCACCCGCTGACGGTGGGCCGGGCGCTGACGCGTCAGGTGCTCAGGCGCTGAGAGCGTCGGCGCCGGCCCGTCACTTCAGCAGCCGCGACAGGCGCCTGTCCTTGAGCACCCGGCCGCCGGTCTGCTCCTCGGGGCAGTAGGTGGTGACGTGCTCGGCGAAATGGACCGCGGCCAGGGTGGCGCCGCAGCGTGGGCAGGGATCGCCCTGGCGCCGGTGGACCTGTAGGGGCATCGGCAGCTTGTCGGGCACCTGCTCACCGATCACCTGCTCGTAGCGGTCGATCGCGTCGCCGAGCACGTGGAGGGCGGCGTGCAGGCGCTCCACCTCATCGCCGTCGAGCTCCGATCCCTGCTTGAACGGGGAAAGGCCCGCCTCCCAGAGGATCTCGTCCACCCAGGAGCGGCCGATGCCGGCGATCACCCGCTGGTCGCGGAGCATCGGGTGCAGGTGGCGCGATTCGTCTATCCGCCGCGCGAGCTCCTCCAGCGGCGGCGCCGGCCAGGCCTCGGGCCCGAGCGTGGCGACCATCTCGTCGCCCTGGAGCTCCCCCGCCCGCATCAGCTTCGCCCAGGCGCGCTGCTTGGTGCCGAACTCGCGCAGGCGAAGCTCGCGTCCGTCGGCGAGCCGGATCAGCACCCGGGCGGTGCGATCCCGAAGCGAGGCGCGCTTCTCGAACACCTGCAGGCGGCCCGCCGACATCAGGTGGACGAGCAGGGCGAGCGGCTCCGCGGAACCGCGCGCCGTCGTCGGCCGCGCCGGCCTCGCCGGCGGCCTCGAAGTCGACCACCGGCATCTTCCCGATCCGGCGCACGCCGGCGATCCGCCGGCCTGCGAGGACGCCCAGCGGCGGATCGACGCTCTTCAGCGCCACCATCCCCGGCGCCAGCGCCGACTCCACGTCCGTCCCCGCCAGCGAAGCGCTCAGCCGGCGCGCCGTGATCTCGACCTCGGGAAGCTCGGGCATGCAGGCAAAGCCTAGGGGCCAGCGACCCAGGCCCAGGGGTCGCTGCCAGCTAGACTTGTAGCCAGTTCATTCGCCTGGTTCGAGGCTGGCCGCCAGGTCAGCCGGGCCGGCGAACATAGGATCAAGCTCCGGGTCACCGGGGCGATTGGAGCACCGCGATGGAGGATCTCCAAGTAGTCCAGCCCAGCCCCCTCGCCGAGCTGTCGCCGGCCGAGGTCGAACGGCTCTCGGACGAGGTCCGGGCGCTGGCCGCGGAGCGAAACGCGGTCATCCTTGCCCACAACTACCAGCTGCCCGAGATCCAGGACGTGGCCGACCACATGGGCGACTCGCTCGGGCTATCGCGCCAGGCGGCCGCCACGGGCGCCGACGTGATCGCCTTCTGCGGCGTCCACTTCATGGCCGAGACGGCCTCGATCCTGTCTCCGGAGAAGACCGTGCTGATCCCCGACCCCGACGCGGGCTGCTCGCTGTCGGAGTCGATCACCGCCGCCCAGCTTCGCGAGTGGAAGGCGGAGCATCCGGGGGCGCTGGTGGTGATGTACGTCAACACCTCGGCCGAGGTGAAGGCGGAGACCGACTACTGCTGCACCTCCTCGAACGCCGTCCAGGTCGTCGAGCACATCTGGCGCAAGCACGGGCCCGACACGGAGATCCTCTTCGGCCCCGACATGTGGCTGGGCTCGTTCGTCGCCCGCGAGACGGGGCTCACCGACGACCCGGAGCGTTATGCGCGGTTCCACGTCTGGGACGGCGAGTGCCACGTGCACGCCGGGATCCGCCCGGAGGACATCGACCGCACCCGTGCCGAGCATCCCGGGGCCGAGTTCCTGATCCACCCCGAGTGCGGCTGCTCGACGCAGGCGATGGAGTTCGTCGCCTCGGGCGACGTCGACCCCGAGGGCGTCCACATGCTCTCCACCTCGGGGATGCTTCGCCACGTCACGGAGCACCCCGAGGGCGAGTTCATCGTCGCCACCGAAACCGGGATGCTCTATCCGCTTCAGCGGGCAGCGCCCAAGGCGCGGCTGGTGGAGGCCAACCGGATGGCCTTCTGCAAGTACATGAAGATGATCACTCTGCCCAAGCTCCGCGACTCGCTTCGCGAGATGAAGGTGGAGGTCAAGGTTCCGCCCGCGATCGCCGAGCGCGCCCGGCTGCCGATCGAGCGCATGGTTCAGATCGGATGAGCGGCGGCGGTGTCACCGGGATGCCGAGAGGCCGCCTGCTAGCTTGACGGCGTGGTAGGGCTGATCGCCAGTTTTGTGCTGGCTCTCGTGCTGGCGGGGTCAGCGGTGCTGAAGCTGGCGAGTCCCGGCTCCAGCCGCGCTTCCCTGGGCACCTTCGGAATCGAGGGCGAGATCAGCCGCTGGGTTGCGTGGGGGCTGCTGGTCGCGACCGAGCTCGGCCTGGCCGCCGGGATCGCCGCGGGAAGCGACCAGGCTGCGCTGCTCGCTGCCGCGCTGATGGCCATGTTCGCGGCGGCGCTGCTCGGCGCCCTGATGCGGGGGCGCGCCGGCGCGCCCTGCGCCTGCTTCGGCTCCAGATCGACGGTCGGCTGGCGTTCGGTGGCGCGCAACCTGGCGCTCGCGGCGTGCTTCGCCGCCCTCCCGTTGCTGCCCCAGAGAAGCCTGTCGACGGACGAGTGGCTCGGGCTCGGGCTCGCGGCCGCGTTGCTTCTGAGCCTCTGCCTGGCGGTCGCCGTCCTGGCCCTGGCGCGCGAGGTTGGGATGCTGCGATTGCGCCTGGGCCCGGCGGCCGCGCTGGAGATCCCGGAGGAGGGGCCCGAGCTTGGCACCCGCGTCGATTTGATCGACCGCTTCGAGCGCGGGGCCGCGAGCGAGCTGGCGCTCGCCGTGTTCACCTCGGAGGGCTGCCACGTTTGCCGCGGACTGGAGCCGGGGATAGCAACCCTGGCCGGCGACCCCGCGGTCGCCGTGCTGACGTTCGACGAGGTCGCCGAGGCAGAGGTCTGGAGCGACTTGGGGATCCCGGGCAGCCCGTTCGCGATCGCGCTCGGCCCGGACGGCGCCGTCCTGGCCAAGGGCACGTTCAACAACCTGGCCCAGCTCGAGAGCGTGCTGGCGACCGCCGCCCGCCGCCGGGCCGGCGTGGCGGCGGGGGGCTGAGGTGGCCGAGAGGGACCGGATCGGAGAGGCGCTGGACTCCCTGGCCGGGGAGAGCTCGCGCCGGGGCTTTCTGGCGCGAATCGGCGCCGGCCTCGTGGCGGCAACGGCGGGGGGCGTGGTCGCGAAGGCGGTGAAGCCGGGAGATGCCGACGCCTTCCACTTCTGCGGCCACATCTACACGACGGGCTCCTGCACTCACCCTCTTGGGCTTCCCCGGCTCGACGCCCGTGGCTATCCGATCCGGCCGAGCGACGGACGGCCGGTAGACAACATCGGACGGCTCGTGAACGACAAAGGCCAGCCGATCCACGAGGGGGGCGACCTGAGGCGCGACCCGGATGGGCTGCCGCTGCCGCCGGCGCCGCGCACCAAGGTTTGCGAGCAGACCGCCGACATCCACGACATCAACGCGACCCTCCAGGGCGCCTGGTATCGCTGCTGCGGGGGAAGGGTCCGCAAGCTGTGGGACTGCTGCTCTCACCACGACCGGCGGATCAATGGCGACGCGGCGCTCCATGGCTACTGCTACGGCGGCCGCAAGGTCTTCTGCGTCACCTACTACCAGACCAACGTCCCGTGCTGACCGCCAGCCTCGCAGGCGCCGCGCTCGTGATCGGCCTCACCGGCGCCTGGTCGCCTTGCGGGTTCTCGATGGTGGAGACGATCGGGCTCTCCGGGGACGGCGCCAGGCGCCGAACCACGATCGCGTCCTGCGTCGCCTTTGCGCCAGGCGCGGTGCTGGGAGGCATTGCCACCTTCGGGCTGCTGTCCACGCTTGGCGAGCTCATCCACGGCGTTGGAGGCCAAGCCGCCTACCTGGTCGCCGCGGCAATCGCGATCGCCGCCGCCGTGGCGGAGGCGCGCGGCACGCGGATCGTGCCGCAGATCCGCCGCCAGCTTCCGGAGAGCTGGCGGTGGACGATGCCCTTGCCGCTGGCCGCGGCGCTGTACGGAGTCCTGCTCGGCCTGGGGTTCACCACCTTCGTGCTCAGCTTCGGCGTCTGGGCCCTCGCGGGCATCAGCCTGGCGCTCGGCGATCCGGCCGCGGGCCTCGTGATCGGCGCGGCCTTCGGGGTGGGGCGGGCGCTCCCGGTCGTCCTGGTCGCTCCGGTCGTCGATAGTCGGTTTGGGGTCAGGTGCATCGAGCTGATGGCGGAGAAGCCCGCCCTGTACCGGATCTTCCGGCTCGGTGACGCCGTCACCCTCGGCCTCGTGGCAGTGGCGCTGACCACGACCATGGCCGCCGCGGCCCGAACCGAGGTGCGCAGCGGGGCTGACCCCTCCGCCGCGGGCAGGGCGCTTGCCTACCAACGGCGCGGATCGGAGCGGAGTGCTGCGGGCCGGCGGCCAAACCACGCCCTCTGCCCGGCGAGGATCCGGCGATCGGCGGGCCCTATGCGGCGGTGATCTCCGGCGGGAACGAGATCAGGATCCTGAATCGCTCCACCCGGCGCCAGCTCGGCGTCGTCGGCGCCCCGGGCGCCGAGGCGGTGGCGATCTCAAGCGGGTGGCTCGCCTACCTCACCCTCAGGGACGGACGCTACGTGCTGAAGGCCCGGCGCCTCGAGCATCCCGCGAATCCCGGTCAGCTCAGGCGGATTGCCACTGTACGGAGCCCGGCTCAAATCGGCCATCCGAGCGTCGACGGCGGGCGCGTGTTCTACGCGGTCTCGAAGCGGCGCTGGAGCTCGATCAAGCGGCGCAACCTCAAGTCCGGCAAGGGCCGCACCGTGGTTCGCTCCCGCACCGCGGCGCTGTCCAATCCAGCCGCGCGCGGAAAGCGCCTCCTCTACGTTCGGGCCCAACGCGCTCGGCAGGGCCCGCAGGCGACCAGGACGCCGAAACTCCGCCAGAGCCTGATGCTGAAGCGGATTCGCCGCAAGGGCCCCGGTCGGAGGATCTACTCGCGCGGCGCATCTCCCCAGCTCTGGTCCACCTCGTTGACCGCCAAGCGTGGCTTCGCCACCTTGCTCGGGCGGGGCGGACCGAGAATCATCTCGGTCAGGCGTTAGCGGATCGAACGTCCCTGAGTACCCCCTATAGCCCACATTCCGGGACGTTCGTTGCGCTACGGGGGCGCGAGCACCTCTGGCGGGATGTCCCCAACCCCGATGGCGCGATACAGGGTCGCGCTCGGCTGGGCGATGAGCCACCGCCCGCCCTGGCTTCGCAGGTAGATCAGGTCGTCCTCGACCGACGGCTCGCGGTTGCCTGTGAAGTGGGTCACTGTGGTGGCGACCACCCGGGCATCCGAGCCGTCGATTGCCACCGACGGAATGCGGCCGATTCGCGAGCGGTCATAGACGGGGAACCCGCGCGGGTCCCGGTATCCGATCGAGGCCGACAACGAGGCGGCGCAACTCCCCCGGTCGCGCGGGAGCTCGACCGCAGCCAGGGCGCCGGGGACGAACAGCCCGCAGGCGCGCCCGCCGGCCCGGGCGTTGAGCGCCGCCACGTAGGCGCGGACGACGCGGGCCACCTCTCGCTGGTCGGCATCGAGTCGCGGAGCCGGCGAGGAACGGACGGCCTCTTCAACGTCGGCGCGGTTCCCCTCCCGATCCGACCGCTGCGGCTCCTCTTGGGTCTCGGGCTGCCGACCCGATGTCGCACCGCCCGGCTCGGCGGGGGCACCCTGCCGCTCGGCAGGCTGCTGCGGCCCATCGTCCTCCTCGCTCCCGGACAGGACGAGCACCCCGACCGCGGTCGCCAATGCGGCCACGGCCAGCCAAACCAGGGGATTGCGAAAGAGCCTGGTCACCCCGCAAGGATCGCGCAGTGGGGTGTGAGAGGTTCCACTGAAGCCCGCTTGGTGCGTGAATCCGAGCGAACGGTTCCGTCCATGCTCGCCCATAGCCTCCAATCCACATGGGATCCGTTGCTAGCCTCGCCGATGTGAGACACCTGACGCCGGTTCCGGATCCCAAGCCGCCTCCCAAGCTCGCGGAGCGCGCGGAGGCGAAGCCGTCGATTGCGGAGCTCGAGCGCTGGGCGACGGTGCTTCGTCTTGACTGCGTGCGGATGCTGGCGGTGGCCAAGTCCGGCCACCTGGACTCTTCGCTGTCCGCGGCCGACGTCGTCGCGGCGCTCTACTACCGCGTGCTGCGCCACGACACCGAGAATCCCGACTGGCCGGCGCGCGATCGCTTCGTGCTCTGCAAGGGCCACGCCGCTCCGATTCAGTACGCGGCGCTGGCTCAGCACGGGTACTTCCCGCTCGAGGACTTGATGGGGCTGCGCCAGATCGGCGCCCAGCTCCAGGGACACCCCGACATGCGCCGCACGCCCGGCGTCGAGGTTTCGACCGGCTCGCTCGGGCAGGGTCTCTCGATGTGCGCGGGCATCTGCCTGGCGCTGCGGCTGGACGGGCTCGACGGCGCCGCGCAGGTGTTCGGGCTGCTCTCCGACGGCGACTGCCAGGAGGGGCAGACATGGGAGGCGGCGACCTCGGCGGTCCACTACGGCGTCAACAACCTGACCGCGATCGTCGACTACAACCATCTTCAGACCGACGGCACCACCGAGGACGTCATGGACATTGGAGACGTTCGCGCCAAGTTCGAGGCCTTCGGCTGGGACGCGATCGAGATCGACGGCCACGACATGGAACAGGTGGTCGAGGCGCTGGAGCGCAGCCGCACTCTCACCAGGCCCGCCGCGATCGTCGCACAGACCAAGAAGGGCAAGGGCGTCTCCTCGATGCAGGATCGCTTCGGCTTTCACGGCAAGCCTCCCAGTCCCGAGCAGGCCGCCGAGGCGCTCGAGGAGCTGACGACGCGCCTCGATCAACAGACCAAGGCGTTGCACGAGGCCGGCGGCGGCGAGGTCCGAGGACGATGGCGGCCGAGGCGAAGACCGAGCCGATCGCGACCCGCCACGCCTACGGCGACGCCCTCGCCGAGCTCGGTGAGCTTCACGAGGACGTGGTGGCGCTGGACGCCGACCTGGCCGTCTCCACCCAGTCGATCAAGTTCGGCAAGCGCTTTCCGGAGCGCTTCTTCAACGTCGGCGCGGCCGAGGCGAACATGATGTCGATGGCGTGTGGGCTGGCGGCGACCGGCAAGGTGCCCTACTGCTCGACCTTTGCGATCTTCGCCGCCGGACGCGCCTACGACCAAATCCGGCTCGGCATCGCCCACAACGAGCTCAAGATTCGAATCGGCGCCTCACACGGCGGTGTCTCGCTCGGCGAAGACGGCGCCTCGCACCAGATGATCGAGGACATTGCCCTGATGCGGGCGATGCCGCGGATGACCGTGGTCGTCCCCGCCGATTACCACCAGGCCTACCGGGCGACGATCGAGTCGTACGAGCGGGAGGAGCCGATGTACATGCGCTTCGGGCGCCCGGCGACGCCGATCGTCTACGAGGACGTCCCGGAGAGCCTCGGGGGCGGCGTCGACGTGGTGCGCGAGGGCAAGGACATCTCGCTGATCGCCACCGGCCACATGGTCTGGCGGGCGATGGAGGCGGCCGAGTCGCTCGAGCAGGAGGACGGGGTGGAGGCGGAGGTGCTGAACGTCTCGATCATCAAGCCGCTTCACTCGGAGGCGATCCTCGAGTCGCTTGGCAAGACCGGCGTCGCCGTCACCGCCGAGGAGCACCGAGTCGTCGGCGGGCTTGCCGACGCGGTTCGCCAGCTCGCCGCCGAGCAGCACCCTGTGCCGATTTTTGCGGTCGGGATGGGCGACGAGTTCGGCCTCTCGGGCACGGGCGAAGCCTGCATGGAGCACTTTGGCCTCACGGCCAGCGGGATCGCTGACCGGGCGCGCGAAGCGCTCGTCTTGAAGCCGATCGTCTCGCGGCCTCCGCTCTTCGGCCCCGAGTGGACCTGACGTAATCTCTCAGGAGCAGGCCGAACGCACACTTTCCCTGCTCGTGAGCGTTATTCGCTACCCTTGCGCGAACGCTTGCCGGCTCGACGGGTGGAGGGGGACCTGCGCGCAGGATTGCGGCGAGCGTCGAAGAACACGCTTCGCATGGCCCTGCTCAAGAAACGAGCGCGACGGCGCGACCTCGCCGTCCGGGACGAGCCGCCCGGTGGGGCGCGGCACGATGGCGCGTCCTCCGACGGCGCAGGGACACATCCGCCGATTGTCGAATTGCGCGACGCCACGGTCGTCTATCCGGGTGGGCACGTGGGGGTGGAGCGCGTCTCGTTTGCGCTTGAGCGCGGCGAGTTCGCCTTCGTCGTCGGGCCGACCGGCTGCGGGAAGTCGACGCTGATCAAGATGCTGATCCGCGAGGTGGAGCCGGCGAGCGGCGAGGTGCTGATCGCGGGCCGCGAAATCAACCGTATGGCCGCCCGGCGCCTTCCCCATCTACGCCGGCGGATCGGAACGGTGTTCCAGGATTTCAAGCTGTTGCCGAACCGCACCGTTTACGACAACGTCGCCTACACCCTCCAGGTGACCGGCGGCAGCCGGGGCGACATCCGGCGAAAGGTTCCCGAGATTCTCCGCTTGGTTGGCCTCCAAGGCAAGGTCCACAGCTACCCCGACCAACTCTCGGGCGGTGAGCAGCAGCGCGTCTCGATCGCCCGCGCGTTCGTCAACCATCCGCCGCTGCTGCTCGCCGACGAGCCCACGGGGAACCTCGATCCCGAGACCTCGATCGGGATCATGCAGCTCCTGTACCGGATCAACCGCACCGGCACGACGGTGCTCGTCGCCACCCACGACCGCGAGATGGTCGACAGGATGCGCCGCCGGGTGATGGCGCTCGACGAGGGAAGGCTGGTCCGCGACGAGGCGACCGCCGGCTACTCGGACGAGTCGACGGGCGAGTTCGCGCTTCGCGTGCGCGCCGAGCTGGGTGTCGGCGCGGGGCACGAGACGGGGTTGTAGGCAAGCCGTGGGGCGATTCTTCTTCTTCATCGCCGAGGCGCTGCGCGCTCTGCGCCGCAGCGCCGCGCCCAGCCTGGCCGCGATCGTCACCGTGGTGCTGACGACGCTGCTGCTCGGCGTGTTCATCCCGGTGATCAGGGCCAGCTCCACCACCAACCAGAACGTGCGCGAACAGCTTGCCTTGGAGGTCTTTATGGACGTCGATGCCACCAGGAAGCAGGCCAAGGCCGTCCAGCGCGAGATCAACGCGATCCCCCACGTCGCGCGCACGGAGTACGTCTCAAAGACCGAGGGCCTGAAGGACCTGCGCCAGGAGATCGGGGACGATGAGATCAGCCAGGGGATCACCCAGCTGCGTGACAACCCCCTGCCCATCTTGATCATCGTCCGCCCCGACGACCCCAACAACCTCGATTCGATTCAGGCCGCGATCACGCCGCCGGGGAGCAGCGGCAAGGCGGAGCCGATCAGCCCCGCGATCGACAAGGTGAGCGACGGTCAGGGCGCGGCGAACGCCATTCGCACGGTGACCAACGCCGTGAAGATCGTCCTTTTGGTGATTGCGGTCCTGCTCCTGGTCGTGTCGCTGATGCTGGTTGCGAACACGATCCGTCTCTCGATCTATGCTCGCCGCCGCGAGATCGAGGTGATGAAGCTCGTGGGGGCGACCAACTGGTTCATCCGCTGGCCCTTCGTGCTCGAGGGCTTGATCGTCGGCCTGTCCGGCGCCGCGTTCGCGGTGGGGATCCTCTGGGTTGGGAAGCTCGCCATCATCGACCCGCTGGCAGAGAACTTCATCCTTATCGATAACTTCTCGACCATCGGCTTCGTGCCGCTGATCGCCACGTTGATGGCCGCGGCGGTCGTGGTCTCCGCGCTCGGCAGCGGCGTCACGCTGCGGCGCTTCCTCCGCGTTTGAGCCACCGCCGCGGTTTCCTGACGGGTTTCGGTGCAGGCGCCGTGACGGCGCTGGCGGCGGCGGCGCTGATCGCCGCGGTCGCGGGAGAGTTCGACGACTCCGACCTCACCTCACAGGTGAGCGAGGTGATCCGCGACGACTACTACAAGCCGGTCGAGGGCTCGGTGCTCGAGGATGCGTCGGTCGACGGGATCATCCGCGAGCTGCGAAAACGCTATGACGACCGCGTCACGCACTATCTGGACCCGCAGGAGCTGAAGCTGTTCGAGGCGGCGTCCGCGGGCCGCTTCTCGGGCGTCGGCCTGACCGTCACCGGGGTCAAGCGGGGGCTGCGGGTGGCGAGCGTCCTGCCGGACACGCCGGCTGAGCGCGCACGGATCGAGGAGGGGGACCTGATCACCGAGGTGAACGGGCGCTCGCTCGCGGGCGTACCGGCCGAGGTCTCCACCGCGCGAATCAAGGGCCCGCCCGGGTCGCCGGTGGAGCTACGGGTGGTATCCGGCTCCGGGGGCCGGACCCGCAACCTCGACCTCGAGCGCGCCTCGGTTGAGCTTCCGGTCGCACAAGGCGAGATCAGGCGCGCTGGTGCCAGCAAGGTCGCCTACGTTCAGTACGCGAGGTTCAGCGCCGGGGCGCACGGCCAGCTCCAGACAACGCTCGAGCGCCTCTACCGCCGCGGCGCGGAGGGCCTGGTCCTCGATTTGCGAGACAACGGAGGTGGGCTGCTGGACGAGGCCGTGCTGTCGGCGAGCGTGTTCCTCGCCAAGGGCGAGCTGGTCGTCTCCACCGACAGCCGCACGATGGGCCATCGCGAGTACGAGGCGACGGGCCAGGCGCTGCCGGATCATCCCACCGTCGTCCTCATCAACCGTGACACCGCCTCGGCGGCCGAGATCCTCGCGTCGGCGCTCGACGACCACGGCCTGGCGACGATCGTCGGGGAGCGCTCGTTCGGCAAGGGCACCTTCCAGGAGCTGATCCATCTGGAGGCGGGCGGGGCGCTGGACCTGACCGTGGGCGAGTACTTCACCGCGGATGGAGTCTCATTGGCCGACAAGGGGATCAGGCCCGAGGTCAAGGCCGTCGATGATCCCCAGACGCCCCGGGACGAAGGCCTTCGCCGGGCGCTGGCCGTGCTTGCATCAGACTTGTGAGCCCTCGCGGCGGCCGGGCGCTCGGCAAGCGGGTGGCGACCTTCGAGCGGCGCGGCCGCTTCACGATCGCGGAGCCGCTGTTCGAGCGTGGCCCGCGGGTCACCCTGGGCCGAGGCTCGATCCGGGTGGACCCCGGCGACATCGCTCTGGTGGACTTCCGCCCGGGTGGGGCTCGCGCACTGCGCGCACTCGGCTCCGCCGAGTCCGCGCGCGACGTGGTCGCCGCCCTGCTTTGGGATCGCGGCATGCAGCGCGGCTTCGCGGCCGCGCTCGAGTCCGAGGCCGCCGAGGCCGCGACCGCGGCGCGCGAGGCGTCGCCTCGCCGTCGCGACCTCACTCAGCTCCCCACGTTCACGGTCGACCCCGCCACGGCGCGGGATTTCGACGACGCCGTCTCGGCCGAGCCCGAGGGAGACGGCGTGCGGCTCTGGGTCCACATAGCGGACGTCGCCGCCCACGTGCGTCCCGGCGGTGGCCTCGACTCCGAGGCGCTCCGCCGCGGTACCAGCACGTACGTTCCCGGAGCGGTGGAGCCGATGCTTCCCGTGGCGCTCAGTGACGCGGCGTGCAGCCTTGCGCCCGGAGCGGACCGGCTCGCCGTCACGGTCGAGATCGACCTGGACTCGGGCGGCGAGCCTCGGGCCGTGACCTTCTACCGGAGCCGCGTCCGCTCCGACGCGCGCCTCGACTACGACCAGCTCGATGAGTTCTTCGCCGGCCGGGCTCAGCCGCCTCCCGCGGTCGCGGAGCCGCTCGCCCTGGCCCGCCGCGCGGCCGCGGCGCTGGCCGCCAGCCGGCCATTGGGGTCGCTGGAGATCGAGTCCTTCGAACCGGAGTTCAGCTTCGACGGCGAGGGTGCCGTGACCGGTGCCCGCTCGCTGCCCCAGACAGAGGCCCACAAGCTGATCGAGCATCTGATGATCCTCACCAACGAACGGGTCGCTCGGCTGCTCGAGCAACGCGGCGTCTCGACGCTGTATCGCGTCCACGAGCAGCCTGAGCCACAGCGAATCGCCCTCCTGATCGAGCAGCTGGCGGCGCTGGAGGTGCCCACGCCCCCGCTGCCCGAGCCCCTCTCGCCGAGCGCGGCCGGCGAGCTGGCCGGCGAGATCAGCCGTGCCGTGGCCCGCGAGGCGGCGCGGCGCGGCCACGGACGGGACGCGTATACATCCCTCGTGCTCCGCTCCTTGAAGCAGGCCTCCTACTCAGAGCGCAACATCGGCCACGCCGGGCTCGGCAGCTCCGCCTACGCTCACTTCACCTCGCCCATCCGGCGCTACCCGGATCTCGTCGCCCACCGGGCGCTGCTGTCGGTGATCGGGGCGGGAGAGGACGCACCCGAGCCCGAGGCGGTACGGGAGGCCGGCTGGCGAAGCTCCGAGCGCGAACGCGAGGCCACAGCTGTCGAGCGGGATGCCGACCGGGTCTGCGCGTCCTTCCTGCTCGAGCGCGAGCTGTTCGAGTCGGGCTGGCGCCGCAGCTTCGAGGGCGAGGTTTCCGGCGTGATCGGCGCCGGAGCCTTCGTGCGCTTCGGCGGCGAGCTGGGGGACGTGTACGAGGGGCTGCTGCCCGTTCGCCTGCTGCGGCAGGAGCGATTCGACCTCAACCAGACCGAGACCGCGCTGGTCGGGCGACGCAGCGGCCGCGTCCTGCGGCTCGGCGATCCGATCACCGTGCGGGTGGACTCGGTCGACGCTCCGCGCGGACGCGTGGACCTGGTGCCGGCAGAGGACCTCGATGGCTAAGGGACGGAAGCCGGCCTCCGGGGATGTGGCCACCAACCGCCGCGCCGGGCACAAGTTCGAGCTGCTCGACCGCTTCGAATGCGGGATCGAGCTGCTCGGCACCGAGGTCAAGTCGTTGCGCGAGGGCAAGGCGCAGCTCGGCGATGCCTATGCCGTGATCGAGAAGGGCGAGGTGTGGCTGCGCAACTCGCACATCCCGCCGTATGCACCGGCGAGCCGGGAGAACCATGACCCGGAGCGACCGCGCAAGCTGCTCCTCCACCGCTACGAGATCGAACGCCTCATCGGCCGTAGCCAGCGGCGCGGCCTGACCCTGATCCCAACCAGGATCTACTTCAAGGGGCCGCGGGCCAAGGTGGAGCTGGCCCTTGCCCGCGGCAAGGAGCAGCGTGACCGTCGGAGCGACATCCGCGATCGCGATCAGCAGCGGGAGATGGAGCGCGAGCATCGGCGGCGTTTTCGCTGAGCACCCGCGGGGGTCCCTGAATCACCGCCTGCATGGGGTGGATCTGTGTGTCGCGTCCGGCGCTTTCGCATGCGACGATTAGGGGGATGCGTTTATTTGGACTGGGTTCCCGCAAGGAAGACGACAAGAACACCGAGCAGGCTTCGACCGCGAAGGAGCTGACTTCCACGGAGAAGGAGCAGGCTCCGCAGCCGGGAGCGGGGAGCGCGAGCGACTCCGCGCCCGCGCCGCCGCCGCCTCCCGCCGCCCCCAGGACGCCTGCGCCTGCGCCACCCCAGGCCGCTGCGGCCAAGTCCGAGAGTCGGCGCGCGCGCCGAAAGCGCGAGCGCGAGGAGCAGAAACGCCGCCAGGCCGCCCAGGTGGCGGAGGCGGCCGAGCGCGAGCGCCGCAAGCAGGAGGAGCAGGAGGCTGCGGAGAACGGTCAGGCACCGGCCCAGGAGCAGGAGGCTGCGGACAAGGGTCAGGCAGCGACCCAGAAGGAATCGCGCTCCGCGCTGCGCCGGCGCCGTCGGGCGGAGCGGCGCGCGGCCCGCGCCACGGAGCGCGAGCGCGCCAAGCAGGAGCGCGAGCGGGTAGTCGAGGCCCGGCGCAGGGCGCGCGACGAACGCCAGCGAACCGAGGACCAGGCACGCCGCGCCAAGCGCGACGCGCGCGAAGGCGAAGAGCGCACGACGGCCGCCGAACCTCCGCCCACGGAGCCCAAGCCGCCCGCGGTCGTTGCGAAGGAGCCGGAGGAGTCAGCGCCCGCGAGGGCCGAGGCACCGGCGCCGACTGAGGTCCAGCGCGCCGCTGAGGAGCGCGCGATACGCGAGGCAACCGAACGTGCGGCCCTGGCCCGCTTGGACCAGGTCTCTGAGCCGGACACTTTGAGCGCCGCCACCGGCGAGGAGGAATCAGCCCGCGCGGAGGCCCAACGGCGGATTCACGAGGCTGAGGAGAGGCAGCGCAAGGCCGAGGGCAGGCAGAGCGTGGCCGAGGAACGTGTGGAGGGGGCGACATCGATCACCAGTGAGTTCGAGCGGGTCGAGGCGCAGCTCATGGATCAGCAGCAGCGAACGAAGGAGGCACTGGAACAGGCCGTCAAGCGGCTCGAGGAGGCCGAGGCGCGGGCCAGCGCAGCCGAGACGCGAGCGGCGAGGGCCAAACAGCTCGCGGAGCTGAAGAAGAAGGAGTCTGAGCAGGAGCGGCGCCTGCGCGAGATGCTCGATCGGATCGCGCAGGCAGAGCAGCGTGCTGCCGAGGCGGAGCAGCGGACTCGCGAGACGGTCGACAGGATCGCGGACTTGGGCTCGGAGGCGGCACGAGAGCAGCCCCCCGCGACGCCGAGACCCGAGCCGCCGCCCGGCCCATCCCAGGCCGACGTGCGCACGCCCTCGTCAGAGCCCCATCCGGGGGGGAAGCTCAACATCAACCAGGCGACGTATGAGGATCTGCGCGGACCTGCAGCTCTCGGTCACGCAAACGGGCCGGGTGCTCGACCACCGCAACAGCTTGGGCGGCTTCAAGTCGCTCGACGAGCTCGACGAGATCGCGGGCTTCCCACGGGACCTCCTCACCGAGCTGAAACGGAAGCTGACGCTCTGACCTCGTCCTAGAGTCCGTAGCTCTCCATCAGCTTCAGCCAGATCTCGCTGCGGGTCGGAAAGCACGGCACCGCATGCCAGAGCCGGTCCAAAGGCACTTCGCCGACCACGGCGATCGTCGCCCCGTGCAGGAAGTCGGCCGTCTCGGAGCCCACGAAGGTGGCCCCCACGAGCACCCGGCGCTGCTCGTCCACCACCAACCGGCTCGTCCCGGGCGTGTTGCGTCCGTGAAAGCTTGCCCCGGCGGTATCCGAGGTGGGGACGTCGACCGCGCGTGCCTCGATCCCCGCTTCCTCGGCCGTGGCCAGGGTGTGCCCGACGGCCGCAACCTGAGGGTCCGTGAAGGTCACCCGCGGTGAGCCGTGCTTGTCCGCGGTGGCAGCGACGTCCTTGCCGAGGATGTGGTCGCCGGCGATCCGAGCCTGGTACTTCCCCATGTGGGTCAGGAGCGACCTGCCGTTCACGTCGCCGACCCCGTACAGCCAATCCGATCCGTCCACGCGAAGCTGGTCGTCGACCTCGAGCCAGCGTTCCGCCGTGATCCCCACGGTCTCCAGCCCGATTCCCTCGGTCCGAGCGCGCCGCCCAATCGCCACCAGGAGCTCCTCCCCGGCGACGCTCGCGCCATCTTCGAGCTCCACGGTTATCCCGCCGTTCTCCCCGCGCACAGCCGTAGCTTTGGCCCCGGTGTGGACGTCCACGCCGGCCTCGCGGAGCGCCTGGGTCACCTGCTCGCTGGCGAACGGCTCCTCGTTGGGGAGCAGGCGGTCCATCGCCTCGACCAGCGCCACCTCGGAGCCGAGGCTGCGCCAAGCTTGCGCAAGCTCCACCCCGACCGGGCCGCCGCCGAGCACCGTCAGGCTCTTCGGGACGCGCTTCGACGTGGTGGCCTCGCGGTTGGTCCACGGCTTTGCCTCCGCCAGCCCGTCGATCGGCGGGACCGCCGCAGACGTGCCGGTGGCAATCACGACGCCCCGGCGGGCGACCAGAGTCTCGCCGCCAACCCTGACCTGCCGCTCGCCGTCGATTTCCCCCTTGCCGCGGAACAGCTCGATGCCCCGCTGCTGGAGCCAGGGAAGCTGCACGGAGTCGTCGAGCTCGTGGATCACCTCGTCGCGGCGAGACAGCGCCGCGTCGGGGTCCAGCCCACCTGTGATCGCCTCCGCCGCGCCGGGAACGCGCCGCACCTCGGCGAGCACCTCGGCCGGGCGAAGCAATGCCTTGGAGGGCATGCACGCGTAGTAGGAGCACTCGCCGCCGATCAGGTGCTCCTCGACGATGGCGACTTGGAGGCCGCCCTCGGCAACCCGGCCGGCGCAAACCTCGCCGGGGGGCCCCGCTCCGATCACCACTACGTCGAACTCATGCCGGCCCATCTCGTCCTCCTCGGTGGTTGCTTACGCGGAGCCTTTCAATTGCTTCGGCTTCACGTAGGCGACCAGCTCCGCACTCCGATCCCCGAGCTCGCTCCACTCGCCGGCGAAGCTGAGGGTCGCCAGCGCCGCGGTGGGGAACTTCGCCCTGACCTGCTCGAGCTCCGGGCCGTCGGTGGCCAGGCGGAGAGCGAGCTCCTGAATCGCCGGCTGGTGCCCGACCAGCATCACGGACTCGACCTCGCCCGGCACCTCCCGCAGACGGCGAAGGAGATCGTCGGACGACGCCCCGTACAGCTCGCCCTCGATCTGCACCTCCGCCCGACCGAGCGCCGGCCTCACCCTTTCCAGGGTCTCGCGGGTTCGCCTCGCCGACGAGCACAGCACCAGGGCCGGGCCGATTCGATCTCGCCGGACGTGATCGGCGATCAGGGCCGAGGCGCGGCGACCGCGCGGGGCGAGGGGCCGGTCGTGATCGTCGAGGCCGGGGTCGTCCCAGCTCGACTTGGCGTGCCGCAGGAGGAAGAGGCGCCTCACCCTCCGTCGGAAGCTACCCGCTTGGGATTCCCCGCGAGAAGAACGTCTCCGCGACCCCCACCGCAAGCAGCGCCGCCAGGCCCAGATAGACGGCGGCGACGAGCGCCCGGGTGCGGGCCGGGATCGCGTGGTACGCGCGACCCTCCGGCGTGTTTCGTTGCTTCCACCGCCGCCAGGTCTCCAACCCGCCGAAGAGGAGCACCAGGAGCAGGATCGGATTCGGGAAGAAGAAGGCGAGCACAAGCAGCCCGGCGAAGCCGACCAGCCAGATCCAGGGGCTGAGCGCGGCCATGGCGCGCCCGCCGTCGAGCGGCAGAACCGGAAGCAGGTTCAAGAGGTTGAGGAAGAACCCGATGTACGCGAGGGCGCGCCAAAAGTCGCTCCCCGTGGCCAGCCAGATCGCCAGCGGGACCAGGGTCGCGATGCTTCCCAGCACCGGCCCCGCCAGGCCGACCCGGGCCTCGGCGGCGGCGTCACGTCCCATCGACTTGGCGGCGATCACCGCTCCGAGGAAGGGGATGAACATCGGCGCCGACGCCTTGACGCCTTCGCGCCGCAGCTGGATCACGTGTCCGAGCTCGTGCAGGAAGAGGAGCACCACGAAGCCGACCGCGAACGGAAAGCCCCAGATCAGCGCGTACGCGCCGATCGAGACCAAGGCGGAGCCGAAGGAGGTCAACAGCTTCAGCTTCGGCAGCAGGAACAGCAGGGACTTCGCCTTCAGGGCCACCACCGCAACGGCGGCCAGCGCCGCCCCTAGCCGCCTGCGCCCCCCGGTGCGATCCGGGCGCCCGGAGCCCGGGTGGATCGGCTCGTAGGGGAGGCTCTCGGTTGCTGCTGTGTCGGTCATCTCGATCGTCAATTCTCCAATGCTTCAATAAATGTAGCTTGAGGGCCGAAGGCGCTCGTCCCCTTGCGTCGCCGGGTACCCTTGGGGGAGACATAGCACGGGGACGACAGGTTTCGACGTGGTCGATCGTGCGAACGGTTGCAGGCCGAGGTTCCCGGAGGCCTCGTTAAACACCGGGAAAAACCATACGTGCGGACCATGAGTTCGCCCTCGCCGCTTAGCTCAAACTAAGTAGGTGAGAGTCGGCCCTCCCTCGGCCCGTGGGGAGGGGCACCGGCTTCAGAAACGGGCTCGCCCGAAGCGGTTCGTTCTCGCCGCCAGGGGACTCTCAGAGGACTGGCCTTCCGGACTCACCCGCCGGCGCGGACCCGGAAGGCGAGACCAAAGCGCCGGCTAAGCCTGTAGAAGCCCTCGCATCGCGGCCGCGGACGTCGGTTCAAGTCCGACCGTCTCCACTCCTTCCGCCTCGCCCGGGCCGAGTTGCGATTCCCATCGAATCGCAACCCGGCCCGGGCGGCGTCTGGCCGCCGCGGTACCCGACGCACAGGCGTCTGTCATCTTTCTTTCATCTCCTTGGGGCAAGCTCCCGTCACGGCAATGCGTGTCCTGATCATCGAAGACCACGTCAAGATGGCCGGCCTGATCAAGCGCGGGCTGCGGAAGGAGGGCATGGCCACGGACGTGGCCATGAACGGCGAGGACGCCCTCTGGCGAGCCGGGGCCACCGAGTACGACGTGATCATCCTCGACGTGATGCTTCCCGGGATCGACGGCTTCGAGGTCTGCCGCCGCCTACGGGCCGATGGCGTCTGGGCCCCGATCCTGATGCTGACCGCGCGCGACGCCGTTCGCGACCGCGTCGCCGGGCTCGATGGCGGCGCCGACGACTACCTGACCAAGCCGTTCTCCTACTCTGAGCTCCTCGCTCGGCTCCGCGCCCTGGTGCGGCGGGGACCCGTCGAGCGCCCGGCGGAGCTTCAGGTCGGCGATCTGCGACTCAATCCGGCACGGCGCCAGGTCTGGCGCGGCGAGGCCGAGATCCAGCTGTCGCCCAAGGAGTTCGCGATCCTGGAGACCTTCATGCGCCGGCCGGGCGAGGTCCTGTCCCGCTTCCAGCTCCTGGAGCATGCCTGGGACTACGAGTACGAGAACCGCTCGAACGTGGTCGACTCCTACATCCGCCTCCTGCGACGCAAGGTCGACCGGCCGTTCGGGGTCGAGAGCATCGAGACCGTGCGCGGGGTCGGCTATCGCCTCAGGGAGGAGGGGGCACGCTGAGCCGCCTGCCGATCCGGCTGCGGGTAACCCTGGTCTTCACAGCGGTGATGGCGGTGGTCCTGGCCGGGACCGGCCTGTTCCTTTACCTGCGGCTGGAGTCGCAGCTCAACCGTGACGTCGATCGGGACCTGCACTCCCGCGGCGCTCAGCTGACCGCCCTGGTCGAGGCGTCCGACGCGCGGGCCTCGGCGAGTCCGTGCGCAGCGTGCTGGCGCGACAAGGGGACAGCTTCGCGCAGATCGTGGCCCGGTCGGGGCGGCTCGTTCGAGCCGAGACGTCCAACGGGGCCGCCCGGTCCTCACCGGGGCCGAGCTCGAGCGGCCCGCCGGGGGACCGTCCTCTTCGAGCGCTCACGCGTGCCGGGCCTCGGAGACGATCCGGTTCGTCTGGAGGCCAGACCCCTGAGGCGAGGACGAGGGGCGTCGGCTGATCATCGTCGTCGGCGAGTCGCTCGCCAACCGAGATGAAACCCTGGGGAACCTTGCCACGCTGCTTTTGATCGGCGGTCCCGTGGCCCTGCTGCTGGCGTCGCTGGCCGCCTACGGCACGACCAGGGCGGCGCTTCGCCCGGTCGACGCGATGCGCAGACGGGCCGCCGAGATCTCGGCGGCCGAGGCGGAGCAGCGCCTCCCGCTTTCACCCGCCCAGGACGAGCTTCGACGGCTGGGCGAGACCCTGAATCGGATGCTCGACCGGCTCCAGGCGGCGGCAGAGCGCGAGCGAGCATTCGTCGACGATGCCAGCCATGAGTTGCGCACCCCGCTCACCCTGCACAAGACCGAGCTCGAGCTGGCCCTTCGCTACGGACGCAGCACGGATGAGCTGCGGCGCGCAATCGCCTCGGCGATCGACGAGGCCAATCGGATCTCGCAGCTGGCCGAGGACCTGCTCGTGCTTGCTCGCTCTGACAAGGGCGCGCTTGCGATCGACGCCAGGCCCGTCCAGGTCCGAGACCTCTTTGCAGCGGTCCGGGGACGCCTCGACGGCCCTGCCCGCGAGGCCGGACGATCGCTGGCGATCGACGATCCCGACGGACTGGTGATCGAGGCCGATCGCGTGCGCGTCGAGCAGGCCCTCGCCAACCTGGTCGAGAACGGCCTCCGTCACGGGAACGGTCAGATCCGCCTGTGGGCCCGCGCCACCGAGGGCGCCGTCGAGCTTCACGTAAGCGACGCCGGCCCCGGCTTCCCGCCCGAATTCCTCCCCCATGCCTTCGAGCGCTTCAGGCGCGTCGATACCGCGAGGGCCGAGGGCGGGACGGGCCTCGGGCTGGCGATCGTCGACGCGATCGCGCAGGCCCACAGCGGTCGCGCCGCGGCCCGAAACGCACCGGGCGGCGGCGCGGACGTCTGGATCGAGCTGGGCCGGGTCGGCTGACCGCTCACTCGAGACGGTCTCTAAGGCCGGAAGCCCCCACCCAGCCGGCGCTCCATGCGAACCGCGGTCCCCTGCTCGGATCGCTCGAGGTCCACGCGGTCCATGAAGTAGTTCATCAAGGTGAAGCCTCGTCCGCGTCCGCCGCCGCGCGGCGCGCGCCACCGGCCGTGGTCCTGTACGGCTACGAGAATCCGAGCGCCCTCCTTCCGGGCCTCGACCTCGATCGATCCCGTCTCCAATGGCGGGTACGCGTGCTCTGAGGCGTTGGCGCAGGCCTCGTGGCAGGCGGCCACGATCTGCCATCCGTCGTCCGGGTCGATCCCCAGTTCGGCCAGCCAGGCCTCCACGGCGCGGCGGATCGGCGCCAGGGCCGAAGGCTCGGCCGGGGTGGTCAGCTCGAGTGGCTCCTCTGCCATCCGTCGCTGAGTCAGCTCGCTCGGCGCTCGGCCTCGGCCTTCAGGTGTTCCAGCCCGGGCCCGAGCGCTTCGTCGAGGGTTTTCTGCATCCGCCCCCGGAAAATGCGAACCGGAAGCCCCTCCCATGATTCCTGCGACGAGACCACCGTCCCCTCGCCACGGGGCTCGAACCGGTGGACGTGAATCGCCTTGACCCCGAGCGTCCGGCCGGTCCAGGCGATCATGCGAGGACGCTCGATCCGCTGGAGCGTCGAGGTGATCGTTCCCGGCCCCGCCTTCCACCGAAACCGGGCCCCCTCGCTCAAGCCCCCCTCCAGAGACGCCGACCGCACGTCCGGGTTCCAGCTCGGCCAGTCGTCGATCGCGGTCAGCACTTCCCAGACGGTCTCCGGGTCAGCAGCAACCTCGACCTCCGCCGAGGCGATCGCCGGCGCGCTGTCGTTCACGTTCACTCGAACGCAACCTACTAGGTCAGGTGACCTAGGCCAGTCCGAATCCGAGCCGGCTCAGGCGGCCACCAGCTGGCGCTCAGCCACGGCCTCGACCAGCGCGGCGAGGATCACGGCCAGCCGCGCCTGAAGCTCCTCGTCGGCGAGCCGGTTCCGCCGGAAGGCCCGGTCGGCGCCCGCCACCGGCAACTCGAGGTCAAGCACCCGAGCCCCGGTCGAGCCCAGCACCTTGCGCGTCTCCGCCTGCGCCCAAACGGCGCCGAAGCTGCCGGTGCTGGCGCCGATCACCACCACCGGCTTGTTGCGAAGGACGTTGTCGGCAAGCGGGCGCGACGCCCAGTCGAGCGCGTTCTTGAGCTGGCCCGGGATCGACGAGTTGTACTCGGGGGTCGCGATCAGCACCGCGTCCGCGGCGGCGATCGCGTTCCGCAGGCGCCGCACGGCCTCGGGGACGAGGTCGCCGTCGTCGTCCTCGTCGTAGGGAGGCACGTCCTTGAGTCCCTCGAACAGCACCAGCTCGGCGGGCGGCGGCATCAGCTCGGCCGCCACCCGCAGTAGCCGGGTGTTGTGAGATTCCCGACGGAGACTTCCCGAGATCCCGAGCACGCGCATCGCCTAGTCCTCCTTGGCGAGCTCCAGGTGGACCGTGAGGGTGACCTCGTCCTCGACCGCGACCCCGCCGCTGGGAACCGGCGCGTTCCAGTTGAGGCCGAAATCGGTTCGGTCCACCCGAGTCTCGAGATCGATGCCGATCCGCTCGCCTCCGGCCGGATGGGCAACGGGCCCGCTGATTCGCCCGCGCGCCTCGACGCGCTTCGTCGTGCCCTTGATCGCCAGATCGCCGTCGACGACCAGCTCGTCGCCTTGGGTGCGGATCTGGGCCGAGGTGAAGGTGATCTCCGGAAAGCGCTCGGCGTCGAAGAAGTCGGGCGACTGCAGGTGGCCCTTGAGGTTCTCATCGCGAACCTGGACGCTGTCCGTCCCGACGACCCCGTACAGCGTCGGCTCATCGTCCTGGTTGGCGAGCGTGACCTCGAAGTCCGCGAAGGTGCCGCGGAAGGTGGCCACGACCATGTGCTTGACGGCGAAGCCGACGTGGGAGTGAACGGGGTCCGACTTCCAGGTGCCGGTGGGGATGGCCGTCTTTGCTGCTTCCTGTGCCTTTGTGGTCTCCGCTTGTACCGTGGTCATCGTCAATTCCTCCTTCAAGGCGGTCGTCGGATAAACTTGCTTGGTCAAACAATGTAGCAGAGAAGCTTGACTACGCAATATTTGACCAAGAAATCATCTCCTTCGATGGTGGCCGTCGGCCGCCTGATCGGCGCCCACGCGGCTCTGACCAGGCAGCTCAGCGCCCAGTTGGTCGCCGAGCACGGGCTGACGCTCAACGAGTACGAGGTGCTCCTGCTGCTCGCCAGGGCGCCGGAGCGAGCCATGCGACGGGTGGACCTCGCCCACGACGTTCGCCTATCTCCTTCCGGCATCACACGGCTGCTCGACCGCCTCGAGGCCGCCGGCTTGGTCGGCAAGCGGCAGTGTGAGGCGGATGCGCGCGTCACCTACGCCGAGTTGACCACGGCCGGGATGGCGAAGCTCGAGCGGTGCGCGCCGGACCAGGCCGCCGCCGCCGAGCGGCTGCTTGGCGAGCGCTTCGACGAGGCCGAGCTGGCCTCGCTGGTCGAGCTCCTCGGACGGCTCTCGGCCCTGGCCGACGACGAGTGTGGGCCGACTCCTTGAACCGTCCAGCTAGAGCCGGGTGAGCAGGATGCCGTTGCCCGACGGATCGGCGACCCGCAAGCCCTTCTCGTCGTCCTGAGCCTCGAACCCCGCGGCGCGAAGGCGCTGCCCGGCCTGCTCGAGCTGCGGCGCGTCCGGGAGCGCGATCTCGAACCAGCGCAGCCCGAGGGACCCGGGCGGTGGCGCCGCCGCTCCCTCGCCGGCCCAGGTGTTGACGCCAACGTGGTGGTGGTAGCCGCCGGCGGCGAAGAACAGGGCCCCGGGGTAGCCGCGGACGGTGACTTCGAAGCCCAGCAGGCCGCCGTAGAAGTCCTCGGCCGCGGAGAGCTCAGCGACGTTGAGGTGGACATGCCCGATCCTCGTCCCCACGGGCATTCCACTCGGCTCGGCGTCGGCGGCGCCGGCCTCGCCGAGCAGGCTGTCGAGGTCGAGCGGCAGCGTGTCCATCTGGAGCTCTCCGCCTCCGTAGCGCCATTCTTCGCGCGGCCGGTCGCGGTAGACCTCGATCCCGTTGCCCTCCGGATCGCTGAGGTAGAGCGCCTCGCTGACCAGGTGGTCGGAAGCGCCGCTGAGCCGCCAGCCGGCGTCCGACGATTCGGCGCAGCGCCAGGGCAAGGTCCGCTCGGCTCGGGAGCAGGATCGCCAGGTGGAAGAGGCCCGTGGTGCCCGGCGGCCGCGTCGGAGCGTCCGGCTGCCCCACCAGCTCGACGATCGCCGGCTGCCCGTCAACCCCTAGGCGCACCACCTCCGCGGCGCGATCGATGACCCGCAGCCCGATCGCCTGCTCGTAGAAGCGCTGCGCGCGATCGAGGTCGGCGACGTTGAGGCGAACGGCGCCGATGCTCATCTCGGTGCGCGTTGCGGCGCCGGCGGGCACGGCGGCCGGGTCAGGCGTCGCGGATCGCGCCGACGAAATTCGGGTCGAAGGGCACCGTTCCGGGGGCAAGCTGGACGCCCGAGAAGGAGCTCGAGGCGCGCATGTAGGCGAGCTGCATGCGCAGGTCGCCGACCCCGTTGGAGCCCGCGACGGGCAGGATCTGGAGCGTGCTCAGCACGCCGAATGCGCGCCCGGACGCGTTCAGGAAGCCGCTCCCGGAGTCGCCTGGGATCCCGGGCGTCGCCGTGTACACGGTGTGGTTCCAGCCACCACCGGTGTTCTGAGCGACCACGCCTCGCTTGGGGCTGAGCTTCGTGATTCCTCCACGCAGTGATGAGTTGCCGTAGGAGTAGACGGTGGAGCCGAGGGCCCCGACACCGCCCACGCCGGTCGGGCCGCCGAAGCCGGGCACCGAGGGATTGACGCGGCCGACATCGGCCGGATCGATTCTGACCAGGGCGAAGTCGTTGTAGGCGCAGGCGTTCGGGTTCGTCTCGCCCCTGGCCTGCATCGTCAGCCACGAGTTGTAGACCAGCGTGCCCAGCCTGCTGGCACCGGCCACCCTCACCCGCGTGCCGATCGGCAACGACGGGCTGTCACACCCGTCGGCGTTGACCGTACCCCCCGTGCCCGAGCAGTGGGCGGCCTGGCCCAGGTAGACGTTCGATCCCTGCGTGAAGACGAAGTTCGAGGTGCATTGCGCCCCGTCCGTGAACGTCATCACTCCGGGATGCACGGTCGCTTGGCTCGCCGGTGCCCACGCGGAGGCCACGGCCGGCGCGAGCGACGCGACCGCCAGGGCGAGCGCGCACAAGCAGGCTACGAGCAGCTGCCGTTTCATCGACCGTCCCACCTTGACCCCGTTACCCGGCGATCGCGCTCATATGCACGCGCCTGGCCGAACGTTTGCGAGTCAATCGGTCAGCAGGGCAACCCGGCAGACCGAGAGCCCGCGGGGGGCTCCGCTCGCGCTCAGCCGCCGGTTCCGGCCGAACTTGAACGCCCCGGGGTCCAACGCTTGGCGCGCCGAGTCGGAGACCAGCACCTCGCCCCCCTTGGCGGCCTCGCCGACCCGGGCCGCGATGTTGACGTCGACCCCCAGGTAGTCGCCGCCGACCTTTCGAGGGCGCCCGAGGTGAACGCCGGCGCGAAGCTCCGGCGTGTGCCCGTTCACCTCTATCCGGCCCAGCTCGCCCTGTGCCTGAATGGCGGCGTGAACCGCGTCCTCGGGATTGCGAAACACGGCCATGGCACCGTCGCCGAGCCGTTTCACCAGCTTGCCCGCGTGCGTCGAGATCGCCGCGTCCTCGGCGGCGGCGACTTGGCGCAGCAGCTCGAGCGCCGCCTCGTCGCCCGCGTCGAGCGCCCAGGAGGAGAAGGCGACGATGTCCGTGAACAGGATCGCGACGTCGGCGTTGCCGCGACCGCGGCCCTGCGCCTCGGAGAGCGCCTGCCATGCCTGCAGGGCGCCCAGCCCGAGCTCGCGAACGGCACTCGGGCGCTCCGGCTGCACCTCGGAGACCAGGCGGCCGATCCGCTGCGGGACCTCGGCGCCGGTCGTCGACAGCGCATCGCCGTACTCGATCGTCGCCGGGGAGAAGCCGCCGGATGAACTTGGCCGTCGCCACGAGCTGCGGCCTGGAGTCGGCGCGACGAGCTCGCTCTCCGAGCTTGCCGGGCTTGCGAGGGGATGCCGGCGGCTCGCTGCCCGCAGGTCGCTCGCCGCTTGGTTCCCGATCGTCGCCCACGGCGGGGAATCGTCGCCCATTTCGCGCCGGCATGCGTGAACGGGCCATGGCCACCGGCGCTCGTCCGGGACGGCCTAGCCTGATCATCGGCATGACCTCCCTGGACGTCGGCGCCGCGATGGGCAAGATCGGGCTGCCGGCCCCGCTCAGCGAGCTGGGCGCCCGAGACTGGGACGCGATCGTGGTCGGCGGGGGGCACAACGGGCTCACGGCCGCCGCCTATCTGGCCCGGGCCGGCCGCTCGGTCCTGGTGCTGGAGCGCAGGGAGCAGATCGGCGGAGCGTGCACGCTGGAGCAGCCGTTTCCGGACCCGCGCTACCTGATCAGTCCCTGCGCCTACGTCGTCGGGCTGCTGGACGATCTGGTCATCCGCGAGCTCGAGCTCGAGCGGCACGGCTACCGGGTCCTGATGGCCGATCCCAACCTCTGGTGCCCGCTGCCCGACGGCAGCTCGGTGGCGCTGTTCCTCGATCGGGAGCGCACCGTCGTCCACCTGCGGGAGAACGGCTTCTCGGAGCGGGACATACAGGGCCTGAACGCCTACGGCGAGTTGTTCGAGCGGCTGCGCCGGCAGCTTCGCACCGGTCCTCGCGATTCCTGGGTCGGGCCCTCGCCCACCCGCACTGAGCTGGAGGAGCTTCTCGGCCACGACGCCGAGGCGATCTCGGTCGTGTTCGAGGAGTCGATCGCCGAGACTCTCGACCGCTACATCGACGACGAGCGCATCAAGCACGCGCTCTTCGGCCAGGGCGTGATCGGCGCCTTCGCCGGGCCCGCGCGACCCCGGCACCGCCTCGGTGAGGCTGATGCACCACCAGGGCGACCTGCTGGGGCAGGGGTCGTTCTGGGGCTATGTCGAGGGCGGCATGGGCCGGGTCTCGTTCGCGATCGCCGAGGCGGCGCAGGCGAGCGGCGCCACGCTCGCGGCCGGCGTCCCGGTGGCGCGAATCATCCCCGGCGAGGGGGTCGAGGTCGAAAGCGGCGAGCTGATCCGCGCCCCCGTCGTGATCTCCAACGCCGACCCGAAGCGGACTCTGGCGATGCTGGGCGCAGACGCCGCGCCTGCCGCCTACCGGGAGCGAATCGAGCGCTGGCAGACGGAGTCGCCGGTGGTGAAGCTGAACGCCGGGCTGCACAAGCTGCCGGCGTTCACGGCGGCGGACGGCGTGGAGGCGCATCGGGCGATGGTCACGATCACTCCGGGGCTCGACGCCGCCCAGGAGGCCGCCGACGCCTGCCGGCGCGGGGAGCCCTCGATCGGCTTCGCCGAGCTCTACTTCCAGACCGCCTACGACGCTTCGGTGGCGCCGCCGGGGCGCCACACGATGAGCGTCTTCGCCCAGTACGCGCCGTACGAGCTCGCGCAAGGCGACTGGGAGGCGCGGCGGCAGGAGGTGGGGGAGCGAATCCTCGACGCGATCGCCGTCTACGCCCCCGATGTCCACGACTGCGTCGAGTACCTCGAGGTCCTGGGTCCGCCAGACGTCGAGCGGCGCATCGGCCTCAGCGGCGGCCACATCTTCCAGGGCGAAGCGCTGCCGGAACAGATGTGGGATCGCCGCTTCGACCACCGGACGCCCGTCGAGGGGCTGTACCTCTGCGGCGCCGCCACTCACCCCGCCGGCTCGGTGATCGCCCTCAACGGCCGCAACGCCGCGATGGCCGTGATCGAGGACCTCGGCCCGCCCGCCTAGAGCTAGACCTCCAGCACCATCCCCTCCGGCCCCAGGTTGACAACCGGCGTGGGCCCGACCTTGGACTGCTTGCCCCAGCTCTCGTGGATGTGACCGCACAGGGCCAGGCGCGGGCGCCTGCTCTCGATCGCGCGGAGCACGGCTTCGCTGCCCAGGTGCCTGCCGGAGCCGGCCGACGTCGACGTGGCCGCGCGGGGGCGAGTGGACCGCGAGCACGCATCCCTCGGGACATGCTTCGAGCAGCTCGCCGGCCGCCTCCTCGGTGAGGTCGAAGCTCCAGTCCCAAGGGGTCACCGGGATGCCCGCGCCAAGGCCGAAGAAGGCGATGCCGTCGATCTCCGTGCCCTCGCCGTGCAGGACCACGGCCTGGTCCCAGCCCGCGCAGGCTTCGCGCAGGGCGTCCTCGGTCTCGTTGTTGCCGGGAACGAGCACCGCCGGCACCTCGACCGCTCGAAGGGCCTCGATCGTCTCCGCGAGGCCGGAGTGCACCGAGGCGAAGTCGCCGACTCCCACCAGGACGTCTGCCTCACTGCTGCTCTCGGCCAGGTGTCGCGCCTGGGCGAGGTCCGTGTGCAGGTCGCTGAAGGCGAGCAGCCTCACGTTGGGCGGGAACCTACCTCCCCAAGCCAGCGGGAGGGGCAACCCATGTGAATGAAGCGTTGCGTGTGTGACCGCAATCACACACAAACGCCTGTTCGCCTGGCACTCTGCCCGCCTTCACGCACAGCCCCTCGGGCACGCGCCGCCGATCGGCGCGCTGATCAGACCGCCCAGGGGACTTGGAGGCCCGGCCAGGCCGGAGCGCTGAGCGAGGTGGGCGCCGCATGCGCGCCGCCGCTTCGCCGTCGGCGCGCGGCCGCGTCACAACGGCGCCCGGGAGGCACAAACGGAGGTGGTTCATCCGTGTTCGTCGCAAGACGAAAGTTCATCGCCGCAGCGAGCGCTCTCGGGCTCGGCCTGAGCATCGCGAGCCAGGCGATCGGAGCGCCCGCTCACCCTGGAGCGAAGCAGCGGGCGGAGGGATCGGAGCTTCGGCACGCTGGTCACGCCCAGCTGGCCGTTCTCGACAAGCCCGGCGATCGCTTTGAAAGGTCCCTCGAGATGGCCCGTCGCCAGGTCCGCAAGGCCCAGGCGGCGCGGGCCGCTCGGTCGCCGCAAGTCCCGGTCGGAGGCTTTCCCACGCCCGAGTCGGTCGGCGTTTCCGGCCCCACGCTGGAGTCGATCGCCTCGTGCGAGTCCGGCGGCGATCCCACCGTGGTCTCGGCCGATGGCGCCTACCGCGGCAAGTACCAGTTCGACTACGGCACCTGGGCGTCGGTCGGCGGGTCGGGCGACCCAGCCGCCGCCCCGGAGGCCGAGCAGGACTATCGCGCCGCGCTGCTCTATGCCAGCGGCGGCTCGAGCCCCTGGCCGACCTGCGGCTGACCACACTAAGAGACTGTCCGACAACTGGCGTGCGTGGGGGTTTTCGGACGGTCTCTAAGCGCATCGCCGGCCTTTGCCGATGTCCAGGGGAGTGGACGCGAATCAGTACGTGCTGGTGCACGGTGCTCGCCAGACGCGGGGTGCGCTGGAGCGCTGGAACCGGGAGCCGTGGCCGGTGCTGCGGAGTTGGATCGGCGGCGGCCTCGCCGTAGCCATCGCCCTGCTCTGCGCCGTCTGGATCATCGCGTCGGTGGCTCCGCCCGACCCCACGCCGCTCGCGATACCCGGCATCACCGAGACCCCCGCCGTGGCCGGCGTGCTCCTGATCCTGTTCGGCAACTCGCTGGTCCTGGCGCTGCACGGGTTCGCGTGCATTGCGGGCTTCATAGCGGGCGCGTCCCTCCCTCTTGCCGCCGAGCGGCGCACCGGCGTCTCGCGCTGGATCCACGAGAAGGCGAGGCCTGTGGCGTTCGCCTGGGTGATCGCGGTGACCTGCTTCTCGCTCGTCACGCAGGCGTACGCCCTGGGCCTGACCGGCGCGACGCTCGCCTCCCAGCTCGAGATCTCGGCCGGGATGCTGATGCTGACCGTGGTGCCGCACGCGCTGTGCGAGCTCACGGCTCTCTTCCTGCCGCTGGCGGCGTGGACGATCGCCAGTCGCAGGGCAGAGTGGGGCGATCTGCTCGCGGCTACGGTGGCGACCGTCGCCGTCGCGATCCCCACGCTGGTGCTGGCGAGCCTCTGGGAGGCTTACGTCTGGCCGCAGATCCTCGAGGCGGTGTCGCCGATCGCTTAGGGGCTGCCGCCGGGTGCGGCATCCAGTTCCATTGGTGCGCTAAGCCGCTTCGCCGTTCTCCTTGGGCCCGTTGGCCGCCTCGGGGCCCAGGAGGGCACGCCGGAACACCTCCTGCTCGTCATCGAACAGGAAGCCCCACAGATGGCGGCGCTCGAGCAGGGTGCGGCGCTTGGTCTCCAGCACTGCCTGGCGCGGCAGGCCGGCGATCCGCTGACCGAGCTCCACTCCTCGCGCCACCACGTCGCCCTCGACGACCTCGCGCACGATCCCCATCCTCTGTGCCTCCTCCGCCTTCACCAACTGGCCGGTGAGGCAAAGCTCCTGGGCGACGGTTGCCGGGAGCACAGCGCGGGCCGCCGCGTAGCTCGGCGGGATGCCTCGCGGCAGCTCGGGATAGCCGAAGATCGCCGAGGCCGAGGCGATCCGCAGGTCACAGAGCAGCGCCAATGCGAACCCGCCGGCGATCGCCGGACCGTTGATCGCGGCGACGATCGGGCGACGGCAGCCGCCGACCGCCTCGAAGGCGACCGCGCTGGTCTCGACCAGCTGCCTGCGATGCTCCAGGTCGCCGCCGAACTGCGTGGTGTCCATCCCGGAGCAGAATGCGGTGCCCGCCCCCGTCAGCACCACGCAGCCCACGTCTTCGTCACCGGAAAGGCGGCCGAAGGCGTCGCCGAGCTCCACCCGCAGCTCGATCGAGAGCGCGTTGCGCCGCTCGGGGCGGCGCAGCGTGACGAGAGCGACCTCCTCGTGACGCTCGATCGACAGCAGCCCGGCCACGGGAGGGATGCTATCCACGAGAGTCCGGCGCCGCCGCGGCCTTTAGGGGGCCGCCTCGCCCGCCTGACACACTCCGCCCATGAGCGCTGATGGTGCGAGAGAAGCGGAGACGGCGGCCGGCCCCGACGAGCGTGGCGCGACCCCCGCAGAGGCAATCGAGCAGGCCAGGGTCCGCGCCCCGACACGCGGAAATCGGAGGCTGGAGGCGCTGCTCGACGGGGTGAATGCGGATCCGGAGCTGCGCGGCTGGTGGCACATGGCTCAGGTGACCTCGGAGCGGCTCGGGATGTCCGATCACTCATGGGTCCACGTCCAGATCGTGCTCAACATCGGGCTGCGCCTGCTGAGGCTCCTGGTCAAGGCGGGCGTCGAGCCGGCGATGGTCGCCGACCACGGGATGGGCCGCCGCGACGCGGAGGTCGTGGTCGCCGCCGGCGCCCTGCTGCACGACGTCGGCATGTCCATCCATCGCAGCGATCACGAGGCCTACAGCCTGTTTCTCGCGGAGCCGAAGCTGAGGCAGCTTCTGGAGGGGGTCTATGACGAGCCTGAGCGCACAGTGGTCGTCTCCGAGGCGCTGGGCGCGATCATCGGCCACCGGCGCCGAGGCGAGCCGTACACGCTGGAGGCGGGGGTGGTGCGGGTTGCCGACGCGCTCGACATGGCCCAGGGGCGCTCCCGGGTGCCGGTCGAAGCGGGCCGGCTCGGAATCCACGCCCTGTCCGCAGCGGCGATCGACGAGGTGTCGATCGAGGCTGGGACCGACCGCGCGGTCAGGGTGGAGATCAAGATGAACAACTCGGCCGGCATCTTCCAGGTCGACGACCTGCTGGCCACCAAGCTGCGCGGCACACCGCTCGAGAGCCATGTCGAGGTGCTCGCGACGATCGAGGGCGAGACCGAGAAGCGCCTGCTCACCGAGTTCCGGCTGCCGGAAAGCTGACAGTTAGCGCGTTTCGGCTACGGCTTGCGGGCCCGCACGATCGCCGAGCCGGCGTGCTGGTGCACCCGGTGAGTCTCGCGGATCTCGATGCCCTCAAGCCCGGCGGACGCGAGCTCGCGGCGGAACTCCTCCTTGGTCAGGGCCCCGGCGATGCAGCCGGTCCACTGCTGCACGTCGCGCCGCGTGGCCTCGTCCATGTCCGGATCGGCGACGATGTCGGTGACCGCGAAGCGGCCGCCCGGCCGCAGCACGCGCGCAGCCTCCCGGAAAACCTGGGGCTTGTCGGCGGAGAGGTTGATCACGCAGTTCGAGATCGCCACGTCGACGGACTCGTCGGGCAGCGGAATCCGCTCGATCGTTCCCTTTAGGAACTCGACGTTCTCCACGCCGGCCGCGCGCTGGTTGCTGCGGGCCAGCTCGAGCATCTCGTCGGTCATGTCGAGGCCGTACGCCTTGCCGGTCGCGCCGACCCGATTGGCCGAGAGCAGGACGTCGATGCCGCCACCTGAGCCGAGATCGAGGACCGTTTCACCCTCGCGGAGCTCGGCGACGGCCGTCGGGTTCCCGCAGCCGAGCGAGGCGAGCCTCGCCGCGTCAGGAAGCGAGTCGCGATCCTCGCCCGAGTAGAGCTCGGCGCCGAAGACCTCGCCCTCTTCGCCTATCTGGGCGTTCGTCCCGCAGCCACATGAGGACTCTGCGGAGCCGCAGCAACCGGCGGCCCCGGCACTCGCGCCCTTGGCGGCCTCGGCGTAACGCTCGCGCACCGCCTCACGGATGTCCTCTTTGGTCTGGGTTGGGGTGCTCATCGATCCTCCTTTTTCGCGGTGACGATCTCGGTGGGAAAGAGCATCTGCGAGAGGTACTCGCGCGAGACGTCCACGTAGCCGAGCTCGTCGCAGGACCGGCGCCGCCAGCACGCCGCGGCAGTTGGCGGTGAGCACGATGCCCTTCGAGTAGAGCCAGTCCCAGATCGCGTCGCGACGACGCTCGGCCTTGGTCATGTTCGAGAGGACGAGCCTGCCGCCGGGTCGCAGCACGCGCTTGAACTCCGCCAGAGCGCGAGGGATGTCATCGCGCGGAAGGAGGTCGAGCATGTAGCCGTTGACGATCAGGTCGAAGCTTTGGTCCCCCATCGGCAGCTCCAGCCCGCTGCCCTCGATCACCTCGACTTCTCCGGCGAGCCCGGCATCCTCGAGGCGCCGGCGCGTCTGGGCGAGCATGCCCTCGGAGATCTCGACGCCGACAGTACGTCCGCCGGAGTTGGCGCGCGCGAGCCGCACCAGCTGGACGCCCGTGCCGGTGGCGACCTCGAGGACGTCCTCGCCCGGGCGAACGCCGGCCAGCTCCAGCACGCGCCGGCGAGCCTTGGACTCCGTCGCCCGCGCCCAGGCTTCGTACACCGGCGCGAGGCGTGTATAGATCCGCGCGACCCGCTCCGGCGGGTCCTTGGCCTCGAGAACCGACTCGCGCCAGTCCTGGGCAGGGTCGGCTAGCCCGACAGCCATGCGGAGAGCTCCTCCACCGCCTCGGGGTTGACGTAGTAGTAGGCCCACAGGCCGCGTCGCTCCGAGCCGACGATCCCCGCCTCGCGCAGCACCTTGAGGTGGTGGGAAACGGTGGGCTGGGAGAGCTCGAACAGCGGCACCAGCTCGCAGACGCAGACCTCGCCGGCGTGCTGTCGCAGCACGTCGACCAGTTGGAGGCGGATCGGGTCGCCGAGGGCTTTGGCGACGGAGGCCATTCGCTCGGCCTCGCGGCGCGCGATGTCCGGGTAGGCCACGGGCTCGCAGCAGCGCTCGCCCGCGGGGCGCTTCTGCTTCGGGGACAGCTCCAGATCGATAGCCATCAATACACATATATCAATTGAAAAGATATATGTCAATGGAATAAGATCCAAACCCGATGTCGACGGACGTCCCCGAGGTCCTCTTCGTCTGCGTTCAAAACGCGGGTCGGAGCCAGATGGCCGCCGCCCTGCTGGATCACTACGCGGATGGGCGCGTCCACGTGCGCTCAGCTGGATCGGAGCCGGCGGATCAAGTCAACCGCCACGTGGTCGAGGCCATGGCGGAAGTGGGGGTGGACATCGCCAAGGAGTTCCCGAAGCCCATGACCGACGAGGTGGTGCGAGCTGCCGATGCGGTGATCACGATGGGCTGTGGCGACGCCTGCCCGATCTATCCGGGGAAGCGCTACGAGGACTGGGAGCTCGACGATCCCGCCGACGCCGACCTCGAGGGCGTGAGGCGGATCCGAGACGAGATCGGTGAGCGCGTGCGAAGGCTCCTCGACGAGGTCGCGCCGGAGACACACGCGAGTGCCTAGACCGGACCTGGTGCGGCGGGCGTTCGCCGAGGGCCTGGCCGCCTTCGCCCTCGTGTTCGCCGGATGCGGCGCAATCGTCGCCGACCAGGTCTATGGCGGCGAGCTCGGCAGGGTGGGCGTCGCGCTGGCCTTCGGTCTCGTGATCATGGTCATGGTCTACGCGACCGGTCACCTCTCCGGCGCCCACATCAACCCCGCAGTGACGCTTGCGTTCACGATCTCCCGCCACTTTCCCCTACGGCAGGCCCTCGCGTACATCGCGGCGCAATGCGCCGGGGCGATCGCGGCGGCTCTGGCATTGTGGGCGATCTGGCCCGATCAGCCGGCGCAGCTGGGGGCGACGCTGCCGAGCGTCGGGATCGGCAGCGCCCTCGTGTACGAGGTGGTGCTGAGCGCCTTCCTGATGTTCGTGATCATGGCGGTGGCCACCGACACCCGCGCGGTCGGCGCGGCAGCCGCGATCGCGATCGGCGGCACGGTCGGCCTCGATGCTCTGTTCGGCGGCCCGGTCACCGGCGCCTCGATGAATCCGGCCCGCTCTCTCGGGCCGGCGCTCGCCGCCGGGGAGTGGCGGGACTTCTGGATCTACCTGGTGGGGCCGATCGGCGGCACGGCCATGGGTGGTCTCGCCTACCAGCTCGTCCGAGGCGAGCAGACCGGAACGGGGCCGAACGAGCTGATCGTCGATGGGTCCTCGACGAAACTGCCGCTGACCATGAGCTAAGCGGTTCGCCGAGAGCTAGACGCCGGCGCCCCGCGCGCCGCGGCCCTCGCCGGCGGCGAAGCGCGCCGCTCCTCGGAGGCCGGTCTCGACCGAGGCACGGCCCAGCTCCGCTTCGAGAGCCAGGCCATCGGCGAGGGGGAGCCCGGCGCCCTCGATCGCGGCGCGGCGATCCGAGAGCATGGTCGGCTGCGGAAAGGCGGCGAGGCCCTCGGCGATCTCCAGCGCCCGCTCGAGGTGCGCCTCCTCGGCGACGACCTCGTTCACGAGCCCCCAGTCGCGGGCCTCGGCGGCGTCGAGCACGCGGCCGGTGAGGATCAGCTCGAGCGCCCTGCCCATGCCCACCACCAGCGGCAGCCGCTGTGTGCCGCCGTCGATCAGGGGGACCCCGAAGCGCCGCTCGGTGAAGCCCAAGCGGGCGGTCTCGGTGGCGACTCGCAGGTCGCACCAGAGCGCCAGCTCGAGCCCGCCCGCCAGGCACCAACCCGAGATCGCCGCGACGGTTGGCTTCGACGGGGTGAGGCGCGTGAATCCCATCGGCCCTTCGGGCCGCCCAGCCACCGCGTCGAGGACGTCTGAGCCCAGGTCCGGGCCCGCCTCGGCCATCGCCTTCAGGTCGGCGCCGGCGCAGAACGCCTCGGGGCCCTCGCCGGTGAGCACCAGCACCCGCGCATCGTCGTCGGCCTCGAACTCGCGGAAGCCGTCGAGCAGGAGCCCAGCGGTCTCAACGTCAACGGCGTTGCGCCGCTCCCGCCGGTCGATCGTCAGCACCGCGGCGGCCCCGAGCGCTCGTAGCGAACCTTCGGCACAACCGGATGCTATGCGCTTGGGCTAGCGACGAAGCCACGGCAAGGTGCGGCTGGTCGGCCTAGGGCGAAGTTCCGGTAGCTACGAGGTGCCTGCCGGGTCAGGCCGGGGCCCTAGCCCGGTGGAAACGTAGCCGAAGGCGAGGCTTCCAGCGGAGTTATTCAGGCGGGTGGGCGAAGCTGCTCCAGTTCTCTGGCGGATGCGCTCCTTGCGGCTCTCCAGGCGAATCTGGATCAGGGAGAGGACGGTCACCAGGATCGTGAAGAAGGCCATCACCGCGAAGGCGAAGAAGGTGATCACCTTGTCGTCCGTGCGTCCCCAGAGGCCGACGCCGTCGGCGGCCATCGCGGCGGCAGGAGCAAGCACCAGCACGGACACCAACGCAGCAGCGGCGACTGCGACCAAGCGGATTCGTCGGCCGGTGCTCACGGCGATCAACTCTAACTAGCATCTCGCGCCAATGTCCCTTGAAGACGGCGTTGCCGGTCGAGCGCCCGAGACAGAGCGGCGGGCGGCGGCTGGGCGAAGTCACTAGCCTCGCGACGCCGTGAGCGCCATCGAGGCCATCGTCCTCGGCCTCGTCCAGGGGCTGACTGAGTTCTTGCCAATTTCCTCCAGCGGCCATCTCCGGATCGTGCCGGCCTTCTTCGGCTGGGACGACCCGGGAGCGGCATTCACCGCCGTAATCCAGCTCGGCACGATGGCCGCGGTGGTCCTGTATTTCCGCCGGGACTTGGCGCGAATCGCTTTGGCGTGGGCACACGAGCTGAGGGCCCCTTATCGGGCGCGGAGCCACGAGGCCAACCTCGGCTGGTTCATCATCCTCGGGACGATCCCGATTTCGGTGTTCGGCTTGATCTTCAGCGAACAGATCGAATCGGGCGCGCGTGATCTTTACCTGATCGGCTCGGCACTGATCCTTTTCTCGTTCGTGATGCTGCTGGCGGAGCGGTTCGGCTCGCGACGGCGCGAACTCACCGAGTTGAACATGCGCGACGGTCTTTTCATCGGCTTCGCTCAGGCCCTGGCCCTGATTCCCGGCGTTTCGCGGTCGGGCGCCACGATCTCGGCCGGCCTGTTTCGCAACTTGGACGGCGCCGCCGCGGCGCGGTACTCGTTCCTGCTTTCAGTTCCCGCGGTCGTCTTGAGTGCGCTGTTCGAGATGCGTGAGATCGGCCACGGCGACGGTGCGTCGGTCGAAGCAACGATCATCGCCGCCGTGGCGGCGTTCATCTCCGGGTATGCGGCGATCGCATGGCTGCTTCGATACCTGGCCACTCACACCCTCGCGGCGTTCATCGCCTACCGAATTCCGCTGGGGGTCCTGGTGCTGATTCTGGCGGCGACGGGCACCATTAGCTGACATGCCCGCAGGGAGAGAATTGGCGCTTTGTTGCCGCATGAGCAACAAAAGCGCCAATCAAGAGGAGGGCGCGCGACCCGGGGCAGGTGTGAGTGAGTCGCGCGCCGCACGAGAGAGGACTTCTCGTTGATCGCCAGTCTCGTGGCGCCCGTCCGGGCACTGGTGAAGATCCCGAGAATCACGCTGTAAAAGTTCTGTGAACTTGCGTGCACGAGGTTGCCAACACGACCGCGACGCCATTACCATGGTGTGGGCTCAGACGTGCGAGGCGGGGTCGGTGAATTCGGCCCCTGCCTCGCGGCCACGCCCCATCCAGGCTTGTGAGATGAGTGTGAGCGTCCAAACGGCAACACTCCGAATAGCCGTCATCGACGATGACTCCGGCTTCCTGCGCGTGCTGGCCAAGCGCCTCGAGGGATCCGGCTACCAGTACCGGATCCTGTCCGGGCCGGTGCCCGCCGAGGAGCTCGCGGCGATGAAGCTGAACGCCCTCCTCGTCGATCCCGCCCTGCTCGGCCCCCTCGCCTGGGAGTTCCTGGAGCGGGTCTGCGGGATGCTGCCCGGCCTCGGCGTCATCGTCTGCACGCAGGGCGCCACGGTGGCCCAGCGCGTCCGCGGGCTTCGCCTGGGCGCCGACGACTGGATCTCGAAGCCCTGCCACCCGGAGGAGGCGATGGCGCGAATCGAGGCCGTCGTGCGTCGGCACCGGCGGGGCCAGACCCGCGAGGACTTGGGGCCGCTGGTGGCAGGGGAACTGGAAATCAGGCCCGACAGGTTTCAGGCCTACGTGAGCGGCGAGAGCCTGGAGTTCACCCGGCGTGAGTTCGAGCTCCTGGGAGTGCTCGCCGAGCACGCCGGCAAGGTGCTCGAACGCGACGAGATCTACCGGCGGGTCTGGGGCTACTCGATGATCCACGGCGATCGCTCCGTGGACGTCTTCGTCCGCAAGCTCCGCTCGAAGCTCCAGAAGCGCTCCCCCGGCTGGGACTACATCCACACCCACTTCGGGATCGGCTACCGCTTCGATCCCCAGCCCGTGGCGCCGGGCGCCGATCTGACGCCGGGCGAGCGGCCGGTCGCTGACGGGGCGCCCGAAGCCTCGGAGATCGAGGCCTTCAAGCCCGCGGTTTCCTGATTTCACAGGTTTTTCACAAGTTGGCCACCTGCCGGTAACAGGACCGGTCGTGGCCGCTGGGACGCTGCCGCCGTCCTACCGAAACGAAGGAGCCTCTCGAATTGATTTCTCGCAAGTCCATACTTGCCATGTCCGCCTGCGGTCTACTCGCCATCGGCTTTTCGGCGTGCGGCGGCGACGACGAAGGCGGCAGCAGCGACCTCTCCGGCACCATCAGGGTCGATGGCTCGAGCACCGTGTTCCCGTTCGCGCAGGCGGCGGCCGAACTGTTCAACGCTGACAACCCGAACGTCAAGATCAGCGTCGGCGAGGCCGGCACCTCCGGCGGCTTCGAGAAGTTCTGCGTCGGCGAGATCGACATCGCCGACGCATCGCGATCGATCGAGCCCGAGGAGGTCGACGCCTGCAAGAAGGGCGGCGTCGCCTACAGCGAGATCCCGGTGGCCAACGACGGGATCTCGGTGACGACCAACCCCGGCCTCGAGATCAGCTGCCTGACCACGGACCAGTTGAAGGAGCTCTGGAACACCCCGACGGTCGGCAACTACAGCGAGCTCGGCGAGGACGCGGACACGGGCCAGCCGCTGCCCGACGGCGACGTGAGCCTGTACGGACCGGGCACCGATTCCGGCACCTTCGACTACTTCACCGACGTGATCAACGGCGTGGAGGGCCAAAGCCGGGACGACTACACGCCGTCCGAGGACGACAACGTGCTGGTCGAGGGAGTGAAGGGCGACGAGAACGGGTTGGGCTACTTCGGGTTCTCGTACTACGCACAGAACCAGGACGCGCTGAACCTGGTCTCGGTCGACGACGGCAAGGGCTGCGTGGCGCCGAGCAACGAGACCATCCAGTCCGGCGAGTACGCGCCGCTGTCAAGGCCGCTGTTCATGTATCCGAGCGGCGACGCGATCGCCAAGCCGGAGGTGAAGGCGTACATGCAGTACGTGGTCGACAACTACGACACGATCGCCGAGCAGGCGCAAATCGTCGCGTTGGACAGTGGGCAGGCCAGCGAGGCCAGCTCCGCCCTCGAGAACGCCGCCGGCTAGGCGGGAGCCAAGGGGGAGCGCCCCGCGGTGGAAGCCGGAACGACAGCGCCGGGCGAGGCGCCGGGGACCCCGGTCCTCGGCGCCGCCCGCCGCCGCTGGGGCGAGGAGGCGATCAGGGTGGGCCTGTTCGCCGCGGCGGTGATCTCGGTGCTGACCACCCTCGGCATCGTCGCCTCACTGCTCAACGAGACGATCAAGTTCTTCCAGGACGTAGGGGTCGGAGCGTTCATCACCGACGGGGACTGGAAGCCGCTTTTCGCCGACCCCCAGTACGGCATCTGGCCGCTGATCAACGGCACCCTGCTGGTCACCGCGATCGCAGTCCTGGTGGCGATCCCGGTCGGGCTGGGCTCGGCGATCTACCTCTCCGAGTACGCGAGCCCGCGAACGCGGCGGGTGGTCAAGCCGGTGCTCGAGGTACTGGTCGGCGTGCCCACCGTGGTGCTCGGCTTCTTCGCGCTCACCTTCGTCACCCCCACGATCGTGCATGACTTCCTCGGACTCGATGTGCAGGTCTTCAACGCGCTCTCCGCCGGTCTGGTGATGGGGATCATGATCGTCCCCACGATCGCCTCGGTTGCCGAGGACGCGATGTCGGCCGTGCCCGGCGCTCTTCGCGAAGGGTCGTTCGGGCTCGGCTCGTCGAAGCTCCAGACCTCCACCCGGGTCGTCTTCCCCGCGGCCCTCTCGGGCATCGTGGCGGCGATCGTGCTCGGCGTCTCGCGGGGGATCGGCGAGACGATGATCGCCCTGATCGCCGCCGGGCAGCTTCCCAACACTGGGCTCGATCCGACCCAGCCTTTCGAGACGATCACCACCTTCATCGGCGCCACTGCGAAGGGCGACAACCCCACGGGGACGGTGGGCTACTACTCGATCTTCGCCTGCGGCATGACCCTGTTCGTGCTGACGCTGATCATGAATGCGATCTCGATCCGCTTCGTGCGCAAGTACAGGCAGGCCTACGAGTGAGCGCTCCCCCGCCGGCACCTCCGCCCGACGCGACGGCCGCGACCGCGCCGACCCCGGCCCTGATCATCCCGCGCGCCCCGCGAGCCGCTCGGCTCAAGGACCTCGCCTTCAAGGGCGGCATGCTCAGCTGCCTCGGGATCGCGCTGGTCACCCTCGCAGCGGTGCTGATCCAGGTGTTCACAAAGGGAGTCGGGTCGCTCAGCATGAGCTTCATCACCGACCTCGGTCGTCGTTCCCCGACAAGGCCGGGATCGGGTCGGCCCTGGTCGGGACGCTCTGGGTGATCGGGGTCTGCATCGCCTTCATCGTTCCCGTCGGCGTGGCCAGCGCCGTCTACCTGGAGGAGTACGCGGACCGCAACCGCTGGTACAACCGCTTCATCGAGGTGAACATCCAGAACCTCGCCGCGGTTCCCTCGATCGTCTACGGCATCCTCGGCCTGGCCTTCCTGGTGCGCGGCCCGCTGAGCCTCGGCCGCGTCGTCCTCGCCGCGCGGCCTCACCCTCGCCCTGCTGGTCCTGCCGGTGGTGGTGATCGCCGGGCGCGAGGCGATCCGCGCCGTGCCACCCTCGATCCGCGAGGGCTCGATGGCTCTCGGGCGCGACCAAGTGGCAGACGATCTGGAAGCAGGTCCTGCCCGCGTCCGTACCGGGGTTCGCGACCGGGGTGATCCTCGCGGTTTCCCGGGCGATCGGCGAGGCGGCTCCCCTGATCGTGGTCGGCGGCGCGGCCTTCCTGACCTTCTACCCGAGCGGGCTGGGCAGCGACTTCACCGTCCTGCCGCTCCAGATCTTCAACTGGATCTCGCAGCCGCAGGAGGAGTTCAAGAACCTCGCCGCGGCCGGGATGATCGTCCTGCTCGGCGTCCTGCTGTTGCTGAACGCGGTGGCCATCTGGCTCCGCAACAAATACGAGAAGAAGTGGTAGGTGGTCGATAGTGTTGGAGAAGGTGACTGACCCCGAGCGGGTGGAGCGCGAGCGCGCCACGCCCGAGATCCATACGACCGTCGCGGCGGCCGTGAGGACGCCGGCCAGCGCGGCCCAAGTTCGCCGGCGAGGCGGTCTTCGAGCTGGGGGAGGTGACGCGTCTCCTACGACGGCATCCCCGCCGTCGCCGACGTCTCTCTGGACGTCTACCGCAACCACATCACCGCCCTGATCGGGCCCTCCGGGTGCGGCAAGAGCACCCTGATCCGGTGCCTGAACCGGATGAACGACCTGATCCCCGCGCGCCAGCGTCGACGGCAGGGTGCTCTACCACGGCCAGGACCTCTACGGCCAGCCAGGTCGACCCGGTCGAGGTGCGCAAGCGGATCGGGATGGTGTTCCAGAAGCCGAACCCGTTCCCGAAGTCGATCTTCGACAACATCGCCTTCGGCCCGCGAGTGCTCGGGCTGAAGGACGACCTGCCTGGTCGCGTCGAGCGGGCCCTGCGCCGCGCCGCGCTCTGGGACGAGGTCAAGGATCGACTGGACGCGAACGCCTACGGGATGTCCGGCGGCCAGCAGCAGCGCCTCTGCATCGCCCGCTGCCTGGCCGTCGATCCGGACGTGATCCTCATGGACGAGCCCTGCTCCGCGCTCGACCCGATCTCGACCGGGAAGATCGAGGACCTGATGCTGGAGCTGAAGCAGGACTACTCGATCGTGATCGTCACCCACAACATGCAGCAGGCGGCGCGCATGTCCGATCGCACCGCGTTCCTGATCGTCGAGCTGGACGCCACCGAGGAGCACCGCACCGGACGGCTGGTGGAATACGACGAGACCGAGAAGATCTTCACGAATCCCAGCGACCAGCGAACCGAGGATTACGTGACAGGCAAGGTGGGCTGATGGCGCCGGAGGAGATCCGGCTTGCAGTATCGAGAGGAGCTCGAGCGGCTCGAGGGACGGGCCCTGGACGGGCTCGACCTGGTGATCGCGGCGCTCGAGCGCACGGTCGAGGCGGTCCAGCACCAGGACATCGAGCTGGCCGAGCTGGTGATCGCCGACGACGACGTGATCGACGGCCGCTACCTGGAGATCCACCAGGCGATCCTCACCCTGCTCGCGACCCAGGCCCCGGTGGCCACCGACCTGCGCCTGATCGCCGCGCTCCTGCACGTGATGAAGAACATCGAGCGGATGGGCGACCAGTGCGTCAACATCGCCAAGCTGATCCCGATCGCGGGCCACGAGCCGCCGGCGGACGAGCGAGATGCTGAAGAACCTGGTGACGATGGGCAAGGCGCTGCCGGGGCAGATCAGGCAGGCGAAGCGCGCGTTCGGGGAGCGCGACATCGACATGGCCCGCGACCTGGTGCGGCAGGACGACGTGATCGACAACCTGAACAAGGAGTGCTTCCAGCTGGCGATCGAGATCGGCGACGAGCACGACCGCCGCGAGTGGGCGATGACGATGATGCTGGTGGCCCGGGCATTGGAGCGGATCGGCGACAACGCCGTCGACATCGGCGAGCAGGTCGCCTTCCTCGTCACGGGCCTGTTCCGCGAGTTCGAGGACGCCTCGCACCCGGGCGAGGACGCCCTGCCCCAGCCCTCCTCGGCGTAGACGCTCAGTAGAGCCGCATCCGTTTGGTCTGAAAAGATCGCCACCGCATGCTCTATGCGGCGATCGACATCGGCTCAAACACGACACGCGTGCTCGTCGCCGAGCGCACCGAGGGCCAGCTTCGCAAGGCGATGGAGCAGCGGGCCTACACGCGGATTGGCAAGGCCTCGCAGCACGATGGTGCCGTCGATGCCGAGAAGGTCGCCGAGGTCGCCGAGGTGGTCGCCACCCAGGTGCGCCTTGCCGAGGAAGTCGGAGCCGAGGCGATGCGGACCGTCGCCACCGCGGCGATTCGGGAGGCAACCAACCGGGAGGAGATCGTGGCCGAGATCTCGCGGGTCGCCGGGGTGCCGGTGGACGTGCTCAGCGAGCACGAGGAGGGCCGCCTCGCCTTCCTCGGCGCGACCAAGACCCTCGGCCATCCCGTGGAGGGTGAGGTGGCGGTCGTCGACGTCGGCGGTGGGTCCTCCGAGGTCATCCTGGGCAACGCCTCGGAGGGGTTGCGCTCCGTGCAGTCGTTCAAGATCGGTTCCGGCGCGCTCGCCGACGACCTGCTGTCGAGCGATCCGCCGTCGCCCGCCGAGCTGCGGGCGGTACGTGAGCACATCGCGGAGTTCTTCGACGGGATCGAGTTCGAGCACCCGGATCAGGCAATGGCAGTGGGCGGCAGCGCCACCTCGCTCCGCACGCTGGTCGGGGCGGCGCTCGAGTACGAGACCCTGGAGCGGGCGATCAGGGTCTTGACGGGCGCTCCAATCGCCGACGTCGCCAAGCGCTTCGAGCTCGATCCGCGCCGGGTTCGCATCCTGCCCACGGGTGTGCTGCTGCTCGAGAAGCTGTCGGAGCTGCTCGGCCAGCCGCTCCAGATCGGCAAGGGCGGGCTGCGCGAAGGCGTCATCCTCGACCTGCTGAATGGCGCCACGAATGGCAATCCCAACGCGATCGCCGCCTGAATGTTTCCATGGCGGGGGCGGGGTGCAGCGGGTAGCCTCCTGCTCACGGGACCGCATGGCGACCCACGACCCCAAGCCCAGCCTTCCTGACTTCGTTCCAGGCTCGGAACTCCTTGAGGGCGCTCTTCGGTTCGCACAAGAGGCGTACCGCGAAGAGGGCAGTCGCGGGCGGGCCAAGCTGCGTCATTCAGTCGAGGTCGCGAGCCTTCTCAACCGGGCCGGGTTCGATGAGGAAGTCGTCGCTGCCGCCCTATTGCATGACGTGGTGGAGTCGACGGGCAGCGAGTTGTCCAGGGTCGCCGAGCGCTTCGGCTCCGGCGTCGCGGCGCTGGTGGAGGCGATGACCGAGGACGAGAGGATCTCGTCGTACGAGGCGCGCAAAGCCGAGCATCGCGCCAGGGTGACGGCGCGTGGATCCCGCGCGGCGGCCATCTATGCCGCCGACAAGCTCGCGAAGATGCCCCACCTGCGGGCCGATCCCGATTCCGTTTCCGAGAGGCAGCTCGCCCACTATCAGCAAACAGTGGAGGCACTCCGGGCCAGTCACCCCAGCCTTCCTTTTCTGGGCGACCTGGAACAGGAGTTGGAGGCCGTGGCGCTGCAACGGCGGGACCGGGTCAACGATCCCGGCGAGATAGCACCCGCCCAGTAGCTATCGTGGGCGGCCGTGGCGCGGGCGCGACCGATCCCCGACCTGACGGCTGAGGATCAATACGCGGGGGCCGCCGCGAAGATCGTCTCGGTCAGGGCTCGCGAGGTCGCCGATCACGCCCACGACGTGCTCAACGTGGCCGATATCGAGCGCGTCCACGACATGCGGGTCGCAACTCGGCGGCTTCGGGCGGCGCTCGAGATCTTCGAGCCCTGCTTCCCGCCGAAGGAGCTCGCTGCCGCGCTCGCGCAGGTCAAGGCGATCGCGGACGCGCTGGGCGAGCGCCGAGACCGCGACGTCACCATCGCCGCCCTCGAGGAATTCGCGGCCGGGATCGCGGTGCCGGACCGTCCAGGGGTCGAGACGCTGATCGAGCGGCTGCGGGTCGAACAGGCGGAGGCGAATGTAGCGCTGGCGCCGTTCGTCGACGCCGGACAGCTTGCCGCCCTCAGCGAGCTCCTCCGAGCTGGTCGCGGCCGCCGAGGCAGCACGGGAGGGCGGCGCTTGAAGGCCAGGCGGGTCAAGAAGCTCGATCCCCGCGCACCGCTGGCGGACAACGCAGCTCGAATCATCCGCGTCCGGCTCGACGAGATGCTGTCCTTTGCCCCCGCCGCGCTTGAGTTCGAGCGCAGCGGCGACCAGCACGACATGCGTATCGCGCGCCAAGCGGCTTCGCTACATCCTCGAGACGACAGAGTTCTGCTTCGGCAAGCCCGCGCAAACCGCGCGGCGCCGGGCGCGCGACCTCCAGGACCTGCTCGGCGCGCTACATGACTGCGACGTGATGCTTCCCCGGGTGGAGGCGCACCTGGCGACGCTTCGGGCCGAGGACGCGGCTGTCGTGCGGGAGTCTGCCGGCGATTCACCTGACCTCGATCCACGCCTGGCGGAGCGCGCCCGGCACCGGGCCGCCTACCGCGGCCTCGAGGTGCTCGCGGTCTACGTCCAAGCACGACGCAGGTTGCTATTCGACCGGTTCCGCGACTTCTGGGCGGAACAGGAGCGCGCCGGCACCTGGGAGCTGCTGGAGCAGGTGGTCGACCGGCATCTGATGGCCGTCAAGGAGCGCCGCAGGGCGGCCAGGCGAGCGAAACGGGCGCGCCGCGAGCTGGAGCAACACCCCAGCGCTAGCATGACCGAGGGGTGAGCGCCATAGATCCGAAGCAGGCGGCTGAGGTGGCGACCGGCACGGTCGACGAGCCTGGCGCACCCGCCTACGCGCCGCCGACGCCCGACCTCGAGGACTCCTCGCTGTACTTCAACCGAGAGCTCTCCTGGCTCGACTTCAACGATCGCGTTCTCCAGCTCGCCGAGGACACGTCGGTGCCGCTCTTGGAGCGGGCCAAGTTCTGTGCGATCTGGGAGTCGAACCTGGACGAGTTCTACATGGTGCGGGTGGCGAACCTTCACGACCAGCTCGAAGCGGGGGTCGATGCGCGGGGCGCCGACGGGATGAGCACCAACGACCAGATCGACGCGATCCGCGAGCTGGTGCTCGGCCAGCGCGGACGGCTGGCGCGATGCTTCGAGCGCGAGCTTCGCCCGGCGCTCGCCGAGCACGGCATCCGGATCATCTCGCCCGAGCGGGCCAACCCGGCCGAGCGCGAGCAGCTCGAGCAGGCGTTCGAGCAGAGCATCTTTCCGGCGCTGACGCCGCTGGCGATCGGCCTCGGCCGCCCCTTCCCGTACATCTCGAACCTTTCGCTGAGCCTCGCTGTCACGCTCCAAGACCCTGACCAGGGCACCGAGGTGCTTGCCCGGGTGAAGGTGCCGAAGGAGCTCTTGGGGCGCTTCGTGAAGATCGGCGAGGGAGGGGCGACGCTCGTTCCGCTCGAGGACTTGATTGCCGCCAACCTGGGCTCCCTGTTCCCGGGCATGGAGGTCACGGACCATTCCTTCTTCCGAGTCACCCGGGACACCGACTACGACGTCTCCGACGAGGCCGACGACCTGCTCCAAGCGGTCGAGGAGGAGCTTCGCCGGCGCCGCTTCGGCGAGGTCGTGCGGCTCGAGGTCGACCAGGCCACCAGCCCGAGGCTGCGCGAGCAGCTCCGCGATGCGCTGCGGATCGACGAGCGCCAGCTCTATGAGAGCGAGGGGCTACTCGACCTCTCCGATCTGTGGGACGTGGCCGGAGTGCGCGGCTTCAGCGAGCTGCGCGACCCACCCCATACCCCCGTCACCCAGCCCGCGGCTGCTCGGCGAGGACGGGGCGGAGGCCGACGTCTTCGGGGCGATCCGCGAGGCGGACATCCTCGTCCATCATCCGTACGACTCGTTCACCAGCTCGGTCGAGCGCTTCGTCAAGCAGGCGGTCGACGACCCCAACGTGCTGGCGATCAAGCAGACCGTGTACCGGACGAGCGCCGACTCCCCGCTGGTCCCGTCATTGATCGAGGCCGCGGAGCGGGGCAAGCAGGCGGTCTGCATGGTGGAGCTGAAGGCGCGCTTCGACGAGCGGGCCAACATCAGGTGGGCGAAGAAGCTGGAGCAGGCCGGCGTGCACGTCGTCTATGGCCTCCCGGCGCTGAAGAGCCACGCGAAGTGCATTCTCATCGTCCGTCGCGAGGGCGACGGCGTGCGCCACTACGCGCACATCGGCACCGGCAACTACAACCCCAAGACCGCGCGCCTGTACACCGACTTCGGCCTTTTCACGGCGGACCCGGAGGTCGGTGCCGACCTCGCCGAGATGTTCAACTACCTGACCGGCTATTCGCGGCCGCGCGGCTATCGCAGGGTCTTGGTCGCGCCCTTCAACCTCCAGGACGGAATCCTGCGCGAGATCGAGCGCACCATCGAGTCGCATTCACCCGATCAACCGGCTCGGATCCGGATGAAGATGAACGCGCTTCTCGACGCGCCGTCGATCCGGGCGCTCTACCGAGCTTCGCAGGCGGGCGTCCGAGTGGAGCTCAACGTGCGAGGCATCTGCGCGCTGAGGCCCGGGGTCGCCGGGGTCTCCGACAATGTCGAAGTGGTCTCGGTCGTCGGGCGCTTCCTCGAGCACTCCCGGATCTTCTCGTTCGAGCGACCTGGGGAGGAGGAACGGCTCTACATCGGTTCGGCTGACCTGATGCCCCGCAACCTGTACAAGCGGGTCGAGCTGGTCGCCCCGGTCGAGGATCCCAGAATCCGCGCCGAGCTCCTCGACGTGTTGGATCGCTCCCTGGCCGACAACACCAACGCCTGGGTTCTCGGCTCGGACGGGACCTGGACGCGGCGGCGACCGGACGACCCGCCTCGGAACGTGCAGCGCGAGCTGGTCGAGCTCCACGAGAAGCTCGCCGCCGAGTCGCCCCGCTGACCCCTCTTGAGCACACGGCGCGCGGCTGGTGGCTCCAGGAGGCCGAGCCCAACGCGGAGCTTCCGCCGCTGGAGGGCGAGCTCGACGCCGACCTGGTGGTGGTGGGCGGCGGTTACACGGGGATGTGGACGGCATGGTTCGTCTCAGAGCTCGAACCCGAGGCGCGCGTGGTCCTGCTGGAGGCCGAGCGCTGCGGTGGCGGGCCGAGCGGGCGCAACGGCGGCTTCGTGAACGCGATGTGGTTCAGCCTCCCGGCGCTTCGCCAGCGCTTCGGCGACGCGGCCGCGCTGCGGCTGACGCGGGCGGCTGAGGACGCGGTTCCGGAGATTGGGCGCTGGTGCGAGGAGCAGCGGGTGGACGCCTGGTACCGGGCCGGCGGGCTACCTCCAGGTCTCGACGGCTCCGGCGCACGACGACTCCTGGCGGGAGGTCGTCGACGCCTGCTCCGAGCTGGGCGTTGCCGGCGTCTGCCGGCCACTGTCGGAGGCCGAGGTGCGGACCCGCTGCGATTCGCCGATCTTCCGAGCCGGAGTCTTCTACCCCGTGGCCGCAACGGTGCACCCGGCGCGGTTGGCGCTCGGGCTTCGCGCCCGCCTCCGGGAGCGCGGGGTGTCCATCTTCGAGGGCTCGCCGGTCCGGCGGCTGGCGGCGAGCGGCCAGGGCGTCGAGGCGCGCACCGATCGTGGCTGCCTGCGCGCCCCCCGGGCGGCTCTGGTCACTGGCCCGGCGCTCGCCGGCCACCGCCCGCTGCGCCGGCGGCTGACCGTCACCTCCAGCCATGTGGTGATCACCGAGCCGGTGCCCGACGTGCTCGCCGAGCTCGGCTGGACGGGCGGCGAGTGCATCACCGATTCGCGACACCTGATCCACTACTTCCGCACCACGCCCGACGGACGCATCGTCTTCGGCTGGGGAGGCGGCCGGCTGGCGCCGGGCGGCCGCCTGAACGGCCGCGTGGAGCTGGACCGCGGCGTGGTCGCCGAGGTGGAGCGCCAGCTCGTCCGCTTCTTCCCGGCGCTCCGGGGACGCCGTGTCGAGCACGCCTGGGGCGGCCCGATCGACGTCTCCCCGACCCACCTGCCGATGGTCGGCAGCCTCCACCGCGACCGCGTTCACTACGCATTCGGCTACACCGGAAATGGGGTTGCGCCCTCGCGGATCGCCGGGCGCATCCTCGCCTCGCTGGCCCTGGACCGGCGCGACGAGGTCACCCGATTGCCGATCGTCGAGCCGCCGCGGGTGCGAGTGCCCCCGGAGCCGCTTCGCTACGCCGGCGGGATGATCGTCCGCGCCGCCGTCCGGCGCCGAGAGCGGTTCGAGGAGGAGGGCCGCCCGCCCGGTCCGCTCACCCGCGCGATCGCGGGCCTGCCGGAGCGGATCGGCATCCAGCTCGGGCGTTGACCTCAGGCACTCAGCGCCAGCACCAGCTCGCGGATCGCGGCGGGGTAGCGATAGCCGAGGCCGCCGTGCTTGCCGTCGAACAGCTCCAGCGTGTGGTCGGCGCCGAGCTTCTCGAGCTCGCCGGCGAAGGCCTGGGCGCCGAGGTCGAGGTACCACTCGTCGCTGCGGCCGGCGTCGAGGTAGATGCGGCGCATCGAGCGCAGCGCGTCGGCGTGCCTCGGCGCCATCCTCACCGGGTCGAGCTCCAGCCACCGCTCCCAGACCTCGTCCACCAGGCGCCCCGTGGAGACCTCGAAGGGCAAGAGCGGCTTGCCGGGGCGATCGGGGTCGGGCGAGAAGCAGGCCGCGCAGCCGTAGTTCATGAGCGGGGTGCCGAACCTGCCCATGTCGAAGCGGTCGGCCTCGGCAAGGCGCTCGAAGAAGACCTCGTAGGAGCCCTCGAAGTCGTCGCGGAGCGTGCGGGCGGTCTCGGCGAAGCCGGGGACGTACAAGCACTCGAACAGGACGTCGCCGGCGTGCGAGGCGAGGGCGCCGAAGACGTCCGGGCGCATCATGGAGGCTACCATCGCGCCGTAGCCCCCCGACGACTTGCCGGCGATGCCGCGGTGATCGCGGCCGGCCGCCGTCGGGTAGCGGTCGTCCACGAAGCTCACCACCTCGTCGCACAGGTAGTCCTGGTAGCGGCCGGTGCCGCTGGAGTTCACGAACTGCGAGCCGCCGTACGAGGTCCAGGCGTCGACGAAGACCACGATCGCCTCGGGGCATTCGCCGGCGGCGAACATCGCATCCACCCGCTCGAAGACGTTCGGCTCGAAGGGCTCGCGACGCCACCAGGAGTCGAGCTGGCCGAAGTACCCCTGGATCAGATACACACTGGGCAGCGCCCGCGGGTGGTCGTGGTCGACCCCGGGCGGGCGATAGACCTGAAGGGGGCGCCGCGAAGGGTCCCCAAGCGGGTTGCCGGCGAGTAGCTCCGAGTCGACGACCAGCCGGTCGAGCGTCCCGGCGAGGGGACGTTCCCAGGGAGGGCCCGGCGAGCCGTCGACCTCACTCAGCGCCAAATCAGCCTCCGTCGGCGTAGGGGTACCACCACTCCTTGGGGGCGATCTCCGTCTCGATGTGGGCGTGCTTGGTCTCCTGGAACGCCTCCAGGCCCTCGCGCCCGAGCTCGCGCCCAAGGCCGGACTGCTTGAAGCCGCCGAACGGGCCGGCGTCGTTGTCGGTCAGCGGGTCGTTGAACCACACCGTGCCGGCCTTGATCTCCCGTAGGCAGCGGACCACGTTCGCCAGGTCCCGCGTGTAGACGTTGGCGCCCAGCCCGAAGCGGGTCGAGTTGGCGAGCTCGATCGCCTCGTCCAGCGAGCGCACGGGGACGATCGGGGCAACCGGGCCGAAGGTCTCCTCGCGCAGCAGGTCGGTCTCCGGCGGCGCCCCCGTGACGACGGCGGGCGAGAAGTAGTGCCCGTGCTCCTGGCCGGCCCTGTCGGAGCCGATCACGACCTCGGCGCCGGCGGCCACCGCCGCCTCGACCTGCGCCGTGACCTTCTGGCGTTGTGCGGCCGAGACCATCGGCCCGACGTCCGTGGCCGGGTTCATCGGGTCGCCGACCCGGAGCCCCCCGGCGTAGTCGACGAATGCCTGCAGGTAGTCGTCGTAGACGTCCTCCATCACGTAGAAGCGCTCGGCGGAGGTGCACACCTGTCCCGCGTTCAGGAACGCCGCCCAGGCGCCCCCCTTGGCGGCGACGTCGATCTGCTCGGCGACGTCGGAGCAGACGATGAACGGGTCCTTGCCGCCCATCTCCAGGTTGATGCGCGCGACCCGCTCCGCGCAGGCGACGGCGATCCGCTTGCCGGTCTCGATCGAGCCGGTGAAGGCGACGCAGCCGACCCCCTCGTCGCCGACGATCCGGGCGCCGACGTCGCCTCCGCCGGCCAGCAGGTTGACGACACCCGCCGGCAGGTGCTCAAAGCACGCCGCGAGCGACAGGGTCGAGAGCGGCGTCAGCTCGGAGGGCTTGCAGACCGTTGTGTTGCCGGCCGCCAGCGCGGGAGCCAGCTTCCAGGCCAAGAGCAGCAGCGGATAGTTCCAGGGCACGATGCAGGCGACCACGCCGATCGGCTCCTTGACCACCAGCGCGAGCTGGGTCGCCTCGATCGAGGGAATCACCCTGCCGGCCGAGTCCCGGCCGATCTCCGCGTAGTAGTCGAAGGCCGCCGCCGTCCAGCCGACCTCGTCCGAGTTCTCGACCAGCGGCTTGCCTCCCTCCAGGGTCATCAGCTCGGCGAGCTCGCCGCTGCGGGCGCGGAGCCTGTTGGCGACTTCATGGAGGAGCTCGGCGCGCTCGACAGCGGGCGTGCGGTCCCAGTCGCGCTGCGCGTCGCCTGCGGCGGCAATCGCCGCAGCGACCTGCTCGTCCGAAGCCGTGGCCACGGTTGCGATCGTCTCCTCCGTGGCGGGATTCTCGACCGCGAGCGGCTCGCCATCGCCGGCGCCCTGCTGTCCGCCGATCAACAGCCTCGTTTCGGGCTCGGCCACGGCCGCGATGCTAGTGGGCCGTCCGGAAACGATGCACCCGAACCGGCGGCGCCGGGCGCCGCCATGCTGCGTCCTCGGTCGCGGCCATGGCTTTCAGCCATTGTCCGCTCCCTGCGTCCTTGCCTGGCGGCGCCCGGCCCTCGCCGTTTCCGGCACAACGTTCCCGGACGACTCACCTTGCAGCGGCCATGAGAGACTTTCGCGAATGGCCGAGGAATGGCGGGTCGAGGTCGACCTCGAAGACCAGCAGCACGGGCTGACGCTCGGCGAGCGGCTGCGCACGCTCGATCTCGACGACGAGGCACGCGAGCGGCTCGGCGACCGGGTCGTCGTCTCCCGCGACGGGCCGAGGATGTTCCTGTACGCGGCCAGCGAGGGGCAGGCGCGCGAGGCCGAGCGGGTGGCGCGCGACCTGGCTGCCGCGGAGGGCCTGAGCGCGCAGACGTCGCTGGCCCGCTGGCATCCTGACGAGGAGGCGTGGAAGGACCCCTCGGCGCCGCTTCCCGAAACCGACCAGGAGAGAGCGGCGGAGCAGCAGCGCCACGAGACCGCGGAGGAACGCGCCGGCCGGCACGAGTGGGAGGTTCGAGTGGACCTGCCGTCCCTTCGCGAAACGCTCGATCTCGCGAGCCGGCTTCGAGGACGAAGGGCTCGAGGTGCATCGTCGGTGGAGGCACCTGCTGGTTGGCGCGGCAACCGAGAAACAGGCGGCGGAGCTTGCCGATCGCATTCGCTCCGAAGCGTCCGCGGAGGCGCAGGTGCAAGTCGAGCACGCGCCGGGCGGCCCCCACCCGGTGTTCCTGTACATCGAGGCGCACAAGCCCGGCATCGCCAGGGACCTCGGGCTTTAGCTTCGATCGCTCGGGCTAGCGACGAAGTCGTGGTAGATATGGCTGGGCCTGCCGGGTAAGGCCTGGGCCCTAGCCCGCCGGAAACGCAGCCGAAGGCGAGGCTTCCGGCGGAGTAATTCAGGACCCTAGCCCGGCGGCACGTAGCCGAAGGCGAGGCTGCCGCCGGAGTTATTCCGGCCATTCGCTCGGCGCGGCGCTGCTGCCAGATCACCAGCAGGATCGCGGCGACGGTGAGGGCGAACAGCATCGTCGCCAGCACGTTCGACCTGGATCGGGATCCCGCGCTGGGCGACGCCGAAGACGTACAGCGGGAAGGTCACGGTCGTGCCGGAGTTGAAGTTGGAGATCACGAAGTCGTCGATCGAGAGCGCGAAGGCGAGCAGGGCGGCGGCCATCACGCCCGGGCGCGATCAGCGGCAGGGTCACGTAGCGAAAGGTCTGGACCGGTGTCGCGCCCGAGGTCGCGCGCCGCCTCCTCGATGACTGCGATCGAAGCCGATCAGGCGCGAGCGCACCACCACGACCACGAAGCTGATCGAGAACATGATGTGCGCGATCAGCAGCGTCGTGAATCCGAGCGCGATCGTGTAGACGATGAACATCGACAGCAACGCTGCTCCGATCACGATCTCGGGCGTCGCAATCGGCAGCAAGATCAGCAGGTTCGTGGCGCGCCGGCCGAGGAACCGGTAGCGGACCAGGGCCAGCGCCATGAGGGTTCCGATGGCAGTGGCGATCAGGGTCGAGAGCGCTGCCAGCTCCAGCGAGGTTCGAAGGGCATCGTTGAGCTCCTCGAGGGAGAAGGGGTTCTCCCAGTACTCGAGCGTAAAGCCGTCGTTGATCGCGAAGTTGATCTTGTCCTTCGGAGTCTCCGCGAAGGAGAAGACCGCGATCACCGCGATCGGGATCAGCATGTAGAGGACGGCCAGGCCCGCGTAGATGCGCAATGCGTTTCGCCGCAGCCAGGCCATCAGGTGCGCGCCTCCTCCTCGCCCATGAGGGCCTCGGTGCCGGCGAGGCGGATGTAGACGAGGACCACGGCGAGGATCAGGGCCGTCATCAGGAAGGAGAGCGCCGCCGCCTCGGGGTAGTTCCGCTGCGCCAGATAAAGGGACTGGATCCGGTTGCCGATCATCGACTGGCCGGTGCCGCCGAGCACGTAAGCGTTTACGTAGTCGCCGAACGCAGGGATGAAGGTCAGCAGGCCGCCGGCGACGATCCCAGGCGCGGTTAGCGGCAGCGTCACCCGTAGGAAGGCCTGCGTCGAGGACGAGTAGAGGTCCTTCGCCGCCTCGACCAGGCGGAGGTCAAGGCGCTCGATGCTGGCGTAGATAGGCAAGATCATGAAGGGCAGGAAGTTGTAGGTGAGGCCCGCGATCACGGCGCCTGAGGTGTCGAGCACGCGACCGTCGTCTGGCACCAGCGCAAGGAACTGGAGCAACGTCGACGATCGGGCTCGAGTCAGCGAGGATCGTCTTCCAGGCGATCGTCCGAATCAGGTAGGTGGTGAAGAACGGCGCGATCACCGCGAACAGCAGCAGCAGCTTCCAGCGCCCGGACTGCAAGGCGATCGCGTAGGCGAGCGGGTAGGCGATCAGGAGCGCCAGGATCGTGGCCAGGCCCGCGTACCAGAACGAGCGAACGATCTGCTCTTCGATGCCCTCCAGCGCGTCGGGGAAGTTCGAGAACTGCCAGTCGAAGGAGAAGCCGGTCTCGAAGGTTCCCGATCGCAGCGCCAGCTCGCCCATGAAGTACAGGGGCACGACGAAGAAGAGGAGCAGCCAGATCGCTCCCGGCGCCGAGCAACCAGTAGGGAATGAACCGGCGGCCGACGGTCAAAGTAGAGCCCGGGCCCTGATCCGCCTTGGCCGCCGGCACCTCCTTCGGCGCCTCAGCCCGTGATCAGGTCCTGGAACGCCTCCGGTCGACCTCCTGCTGGTCCTGTTCACTGCCCGGGGTCGGGGTCGCCGCTACAACCCTCGGTCCAGCTCCGGCGGCGGGAAGATCAGCCTGGTCCGCCCCAGCTCAGGATCGCGCTGCGCGAGGATCTCCTGGAGACCCTCGACCGGGGTGACGTAGTTCACGTAGCGGCGATGTCGGCCTGCACCTCGGGCCGGTAGACGAAGTTCAGGAACTCGAGAGCCGCCTCCGTGTTCGGGGCGCCGACGGGTATCACCGCCTGGTCGAAGAAGCAGGTCGCATCCGTCGGTGGGCTTGCGCCACTCCACGCCCTCGCGGCCGATCAGCGACGCGTCCCCCGACCAGCCGACCGCCGCCACGACGTTGCCGGCGGTCAGGTCCTTGTGTAGGCCTGGTCGGTGATGTCACGAATCTGGCCCGAGTCAACGCCGTCCTTGATGAGATCGATCGCGTCCAGCCAGTCCTGCTTCGTCGCCTCGTCGACGTCCACGCCTTGGCTTTGCATCACCAGGGGCAGGGTGTCGCGCATCTCGTCCAGGAAGATGACCTTGCCCTTGTACTTGGGATCGAGGAGGTCCTCCATGGACCTGATCTCCGGGGCTTCGTTGGTGTCGACCCAGATCCCTGTCAGGCCCCCCTGCCACGGGATCGAGAACTTGCGCTCGGGGTCGGTCTCGGACTCCTCGAGCTGCGGCGAGATGTTGTCGAAGACGGTCTGCAGGTCCTCGTGGCGAAACTCCTGCAGGTAGCCCAAGTCGTACATCTGCTTCGCCATCCAGTCGGTGACGACGAACAGGCTGCGCCCGCCGGAGTCGCCCCGGTCGAGTTGCGGCTGCAGCTTGCCGAAGAACCCGACGTTGGAGCCGATGTCCTCGATGTAGTTGACCTTGACCCCGTAGCGCTCCTCGAACTCGGCCAGGGTCCCGTCCTTGCCGGGGTCGATGTAGCCGGGCCAGTTGGAGATCGTGATTTCACCCGTCGGCTTGCCCGCCTGGGCGACCTCGATTCTCTCCCTCGCGCCGCCGATGTCGTCGCCGCCGCAGGCGGCGATCAGCCCCGCCATCGCCAGCGTCAGGGCCTGCCGCGACCAGCATCCGGAATCGCTGCGTTGTCCTGGCTTGTGCTGGCGTCAATGTTTCTCCTTTTCGTTGGGTCAAGCGGGGGCTGGTGCCTCCTCCTCGGCCGCGCGCCGGCTGGGGACTGTCGCATCAGGTGCATGTGGTCTGGGTGCCAGCTCAGCCGCACCCGCGCGCCGCCACCGGGCAGCCGCTGGCGCTCGGCCTCGCTCGCGTTGGGGTGCAAGACGGTCATTCGCACGTCACCGCCGAGCTCGACGACGATCTGGGTCGAGGTGCCCAGGTACACGGAGCTCTCCACCGTGCCCTCTACGCTAGGCAGGCGTCCGTCGCTCGCTTCGTCGATCCGGTTGATGTGCAGCTTCTCGGGGCGGACAACCGCCTGGCAGCGCTCCCCGGGGCGGAACCCGTTTTGCCGCGCGGGCACGGTTGGCCCGTTGTCGATGTGCACCGCGCCCGCCTCCACGGTGGCGGGCATCAGGTTGGAGACGCCGATGAAGCCCGCCACGAACGTGGTCTCCGGCCGTTCGTAGACCTCCTCGGGGCCGGCGACCTGCTCGACCCGGCCGAAGTTCATCACTGCGATCCGGTCGGACATCGTCAGCGCCTCCTCCTGGTCGTGGGTGACGTAGACGAAGGTGATCCCGACCTCGCGCTGGATCCTTTCAGCTCGAGCTGGAGGCCCTTGCGGAGTTTCAGGTCGTAGCGCTCCGAGAGGCTCGTCGAGGAGCAGCACCTTCGGCAGGTTGACAAGCGCACGCGCCAGCGCCACGCGCTGCTGCTGGCCGCCGGAGAGCTGGTTCGGCCTGCGGTTGATCTCCGCGGCCAGGCGGACCCGCTCTAGCTCGGCGGCCACGCGGCGCTTGATCTCGTCCCTGGCGACCTTCTTGCGGCGCAGCCCGAAGGCGACGTTCTCCCGAACGCTCAGGTGCGGAAACAACGCGTAGCTTTGGAACACCGTGTTGGTCGGCCGGCGATGGGAGGGAAGACCCGCAACGTCTTGGCCGTCGATCAGGACGCGCCCCGCGGTGGGTTCCTCGAAGCCGGCGACCACTCGCAGCGTTGTCGTCTTGCCGCAGCCGCTGGGGCCGAGCAGAGTGAAGAACTCCCCCCGGCCGATGTCCAGGTCGAGATCGCGGACGGCGACCAGGTTGCCAAAGTGCTTGCTGACGCGATCGAGGCGAACCGACGGCTTGATGCCAGGGGGAAACGATTCGGTGCCGTTGGCGCCGCCGCTCTCACTGCCTTGTTTCAACGCTGAGGTCTCTCCTTGCCTCGTCGACGATTGCGGCCCTTGCCGCGTTGTCGATCAAGCGTGCGAAATCCTCTCCGCTTTGGCTAAGTATGGCCTAGGCGGACGGCGGCGCAAAGGCCAGAGCCTCCAAAACGTCGAACGGGCGTTGCACCGTTCCGTACAAGAACCGGGTTGCGTTCTACGCCCGGACGACCAGAACTGGCACCTCGGACAGGTGGACCAGCTTGTGGGCGGTGGCGCCGAGCACAGCGCCCTTCAGCGGCGACTCGCCGTAGCCACCGACCACGATCATCCGTGCGCCCCGTTGCGTCGCGAGGTCGTTCAACGCCTCCGCCGGCCGCTCGGGAACGAGCTCGACCTCGTGCTCGATCCCGGCATCGGCGGCCGACCGCGTGCGGCTTCGGCGGTGATCTCCGACTCCGAGCTCCCTGATCGCGTCCTGGTGCGCCTTCATCTCTCCGCCGGCATACCCGGGGGGCGCGTAGCCGAACGCGATCACCACCTTGTCGCCCAGCCCCTTGGCCAAGCCCAGGGCCTGCTGCAGCGCAGCCTTCGCGCAGTCGGTGCCGTCGTAGCCGACGATGATCTCGCTCATTTTCGCCTCCTTCATCCAGAGTCGGTGGGCGGCTCGCGGTCTGGCGCCACCGGGGTTGTCGCCGGCTCTCCGGGCGGGCGCTCGAGGAACCCGGGCGGCACCGTCTCCAGCTTTCTCTTGAAGAACTTCGGATAGACGAAGTTGGCGATCACCATCAGCACCACGCCGAAGAGCAGCAGCCCGACTCCGATCGCCACCGCCGCGCCGACGCCGAGAAAGCCGCCGGAGTAGGCCGAGTCCACAGGCGCGTTGTCGATCAGCGCTTTGACGAAGATGAACGCCAGCATCGAGCCGCCCAGGAAGGGCACCACCCCGGCCATGAAGAAGTTCTTGACGCTCTTGGTCAGCTCGCGCCGGTAATAGATCGCACACGCAAACCCGGTCAGCCCGTAGTAGAAGGCGATCTGGAACCCGAGGCCGGTGATCGAGTCGGAGAGCACGTTCTGGCTGACGTTGATGATGATCAGCGTCCAGATCAGCGACACGACCCCCATCAGGATGGTCGAGACGTGGGGCGTCAGGTAGCGCGGGTGGACGCTGCCGAACACCTTCGGCATCGCCCGCCAGCGGGCCATCGAGAGCGTGGTTCGCGCGGTTGGCAGGATCGTGGTCTGGGTCGAGGCCGCCGCGGAGGTGAGCACGGCGATGATCAGGATCTTGTCGAGTGGCGAGCCGAAAACGGAGCCGCCGAGCGCGCTGAGCACGTCGTTCTTGTTCTCCCGCAGGAAGTCGACCCCCGCGTAGGACTGGGCGGCGACGGTGACGGTGACGTAGATCAGCACCAGCAGGAGCGTGCTCATCACCGCCGCCTTGCCCGGGCCGGTGGAGGAGTTCTCGGACTCCTCGTTGACGCAGACGCCGCTGTCCCATCCCCAGTAGATGAAGACGCCGAGCAGCACCCCGTCGACGATCGCGGTGAGCCCCCCGTGGAGCGTGAAGGGGTTGAACCAGTCGGCGTGGATGTAGACGCTGTTCAGCGGGTCGCCGGGTTGCTCGCCGAAGTAGACCTTGAACAGCGCCACGCCCGCGAACGCAGCCAGGGTGAGGATCTCGGCGCCCAAAAGGAAGACCTGCGTCCGGGCGGAGAGCTCGATCCCAATCGTGCAGATGGCGGTCATCACGGCGATCCAGATCGCGGCGGCGATACTGACCGCGAGCAGCGAGTCGGCGGCGCTCTGCCAATCGAAGAGGAGAAAGGTGTAGGTACCGGCGATGTAGGCGAGCGCGGCCATCACGACGACGTCGGCGGCGACGATCGCCCAGCCGGTCAGCCACCCGAATCGCGGCCCCATCGCCCGGGTCACCCAGGCGAAGCTGGTGCCGGCGTCGGGGTCGGCCCTGTTCATGTAGTTGTAGGCCGACGCGATCAGCAGCATCGGGACGAACGAGAGCAGCATGATGATCGGCGCGTGGAAGCCGATGCCGCCGACGGCGACCACGAACCCGAGGGTTGCGGCGAGGCTGTAGCCGGGCGCCGTCGAGGCGACCCCGATCACGAGGTTGCTCGCGTAGCCGATCGCGTTCGACTTCAGGCCCTTCTCGCCGGCGGCCGCACCCGTCGGCAGGCCCTCCGCCGGTGCCGTTGAGCTCTCCATGCCGCTCCTCTCCTCTTCCTGTGCCGCCCGATCCGGGCTTCGCGCCGCGGAGCCTATGCCTCCGCTTGGACGGCCGCAAGGTGCGGAGGTCCAAAACCTGCCCGGGCCGTTGTACACATCGCATAATTCAGGCACGCCCAGTTGACCCGTGATTCGGGTTGCACGGCGTACCATTTGGCTATACGGTTTGTCCAGGCTGTAGCGAGGGTGAAAGGAGAGGAATGGCGACCACCGGAACGCGGCCAGCGCCCTCCCAGGCGGGCCTTCAGGAGCTCGCCAAGCGCCACTTGTGGATGCATTTCACGCGCCACGGCGCCTTCGACGAGGCGGACGTCCCGATCATCGTCCG
>CAVUPJ010000014.1:0-56935 GCA_963743455.1 uncultured Actinomycetes bacterium
CCTCGAGGAGTACCACTCCAAGACGGAGCCACTCGTAGGGCATTACGAGAGCGAGGGGTTGCTGCGACGGGTGGACGGCTCGCTGGAGCCGGACGAGGTCAATGACCGGATCCGCGCCCTGCTCGCCACCCTTCGCATGGAGGAAGAGCTCTAGGGAAGCTCATCGCCTGTTGATAGTCCGGAAGACCGAGGAGCAGATCGAGCGGATGGCCGCGGCAGGCGCGATTCAGGCCCGCTGCCTGCGCATGCTGCGCTCGAAGTGCCATCCGGGCATCACCACGGCCGAGCTTGACGAGGCAGCGCAGCGCTTCATCGCCTCGCAGGGAGCCGAGGCCTCCTTCAAGGGCTACCGCGGCTTCCCCGGCTCGATCTGCACCTCGCCCAACTCGATGGTCGTCCACGGGATCCCGGGCGCCTACGAGCTGAAGCGCGGAGACATCATCTCGCTCGACGTGGGCGTGACCAAGGCCGGCTGGGTGGCCGACGCCGCGATCACCATCCCGGTCGGACCGGTGAACCCGGAGGCCCGCAGGCTGCTCGACGCCACCAGGGAAGCGCTGCTGGCCGGCGCCAAGCAGGCGCGGCCACACAACCGGCTGGGTGACGTCTCCGCCGCGATCCAGCGCCAGGTCGAGTCCGAGGGCTTCTCGATCATCCGCTCGCTGGTCGGCCACGGGATCGGGCGTGACATGCACGAGGACCCACAGATCCCCAACTACGGAGAGCCCGGCAGGGGCCCCGAGCTCGCGCCGGGCATGGTGCTGGCGATCGAGCCGATGGTCAACGCGGGCGGCCCCGAGGTCCGCGTGGGCGACGACAACTGGGCGGTTTACTCCGCCGATGGCTCCCTTGCCGCCCATTTCGAGTTCACGGTCGCCGTCACCGAGGACGGCCCCCGCATCCTGACTCCCTGGCACGAGGAGTAAGAAAAGTGACACGGCGCCCTTGCCCTCATCGGGCAGGACATCCCCACGGGTCAGCGAATCGTCGTTTGCGCGCCCGCCGAGGCCGCCACGCGGCCCTTGGTGGAAACGCTTCGAAAACGTAAGAAATCGACCCCTTGGAGCGCCGTGGGGGTTGCGCCGCTCATGTTTGTCCCCACAGCAGCCGACAAGTCACCCAGGAAGCACCCAGCTACGCGCCAGGGGTCTTGATGGACGATTTGAAGAACACAGGGGAGCGCGTCGCGACGCCCGTTTCGAAGGGGCGGAGGCCGGGCCTTGCGCCGATTGTCGCCGTGCTGGTGCTCGCGATGAGCGGGACCGCCGGAGCGCTGACGGGCAAGAACACCGTCGGCTCCAACGACATCAAGAACAACCGCGTCAGGTCTGTGGACATCAGGAACGGCGCGGTTGCCACGGCCGACCTCGCCGACGGGGCGGTGACCTCGGCGAAGATCGCCAACGCCGCCGTCGACTCCGCCGACATCCTCGACAACTCCATAACTTCAGCGGACATCGCGAACGGCAGCTTTACCGGCGCGGACATCCTCGACGGCTCGATCCTCTCCCCCGATCTGGGCGCGGACTCCGTCGCCTCCAGCGAGCTGGCCGCGGGCGCCGTGGGCTCGAGCGAGGTCGGCACCGACGCCATTGGCTCGGACGAGATTGGCGCGGGGGCCGTCGGCAGCGGAGAAGTCGCCGACAACACGCTCTCGGCGACGGACCTCGCCGCGGACTCGGTAGGGGCCTCCGAGCTCGCCGCCGACTCGGTCGGCTCCGGCGAGATCGGCGCCTCAGCGGTGGGCACGGATGAGATCGCGGCCGGCGCTGTTGGCTCGGGCGAGATCGGCACCGATGCCGTCGGCTCTGACGAGATTGGCGCGGGGGCCGTCGGCACTGCGGAGGTCGCCGACAACACGCTCTCGGCAACCGATCTGGGCGCGGACTCCGTCGCCGCCAGCGAGATCGCCGCTGGCGCCGTGGGTTCGAGCGAGATCGGCACCGACGCCGTGGGCTCAGACGAGATCGGCGCGGGGGCCGTCGGCACCGCGGAGGTCGCCGACAACACACTCTCTGCGACAGACCTGGCCGCCGACTCGGTCGGCGCCAGTGAGATCGGCGCCTCAGCCGTGGACGCCGACGAGATCGCCGCCGGCGCAGTCGGCTCCAGCGAGCTCGGGACCGACGCCGTGGGCTCGGACGAGATCGCCGACGGCATCGGTCGGCTCCGCCGACATCCTCAATGACTCGATCACCGCGGCCGACATCGCGGACGGCAGCTTCACCGGCGACGACATTCTCGACGACTCGATCACGTCGGCGGACATCGCGGACGGCAGCTTCACCGGCGCGGACATCCTCGACGGCTCGCTCTCCTCTGACGATCTGGGCGCGGACTCCGTCGCCGCCAGCGAGATCGCCGACGGCTCGGTCGGCTCCGCCGACATCCTCAATGACTCGATCACGTCGGCGGACATCGCGGACGGCAGCTTCACCGGGGCGGACATCCTCGACGACTCGCTCTCCTCTGATGATCTGGGCGCGGACTCCGTCGCCGCCAGCGAGATCGCCGACGGCTCGGTCGGCTCCGCCGACATCCTCAATGACTCGATCACGTCTGCGGACATCGCGGACGGCAGCTTCACCGGGGCGGACATCCTCGACGACTCGATCACCGCGGCCGACATCGCGGACGGCAGCTTCACCGGGGCGGACATCCTCGACGACTCGATCACCTCGGCCGACATTGACGACAACTCGGTTTCCTCGGCCGATCTCGCCGCCGACTCGGTTGGCGCCTCGGAGCTGGCGGACGACTCGGTCGACGCCGCCGGCGATTGAGTTGGACGCCGTCGGCTCGGATGAGATCGGGACTGGCGCAGTCGGCTCGAGCGAGCTCGGCACCGACGCCGTTGGCTCGGACGAGATCGCCGCCGGCGCTGTCGGCACCTCGGAGGTCGCCGACAACACGCTGGCCGCGGCCGATCTCGCCGCCGACTCGGTTGGCGCCTCGGAGCTCGGCAACGACTCGGTCGACGCCGCGGCGATCCAGACCGACGCGGTCGGCGCGGCTGAGATCGGCACGGGTGCCGTGACCACCACGGAAGTTCTTGACGACACCCTCGCTGCGGCTGACCTGGCGGTCAACGCGGTCGCCGCCTCCGAGCTCGCCGATAACTCGGTCGACGCGGCGGCGATTCAGACCGATGCCGTCAACACGCCCGACATCGCGGCCGGCGCTGTCGGTTCGAGCGAGCTCGGCACCGACGCCGTCGGCTCGGACGAGATCGCCGCCGGCGCGGTCGGCACCTCGGAGGTCGCCGACAACACGCTGACCGCGGCCGATCTGGCGGCCAACTCGGTTGCGGCCTCCGAGCTCGCCGATCGACTCCGTCGACGCAGGGGCGATCGCAGACCGACGCGGTGGGCGCGGGAGAGATCGCGACGGACGCCGTAACAACCACGGAGGTTCTCGACAGACACCCTCGCCGCGGCTGACCTGGCGCTCGAACGCGGTCACCGATTCCGAGCTCGCCGACAACTCGGTCGACGCCGGCGCGATTCAGAACGACGCCGTGGCGGCCGGTGAGATCGCGGCCGGCGCCGTCGGTTCGAGCGAGCTGGGCACCGATGCCGTCGGATCCGACGAGATTGCCGCCGGCGCCGTCGGCACTTCAGAGGTCGCCGACGACACGCTGACCGCGACCGATCTCGCCCTCGACTCGGTTGGCGCGTCTGAGCTCGCGGACGACGCGGTGGACGCGGCCGCGGTCGAAACGGACGCCGTCGGCTCCGACGAGATCGCCACCGACGCGGTCGGCTCGGACGAGATCGCCGCCGGCGCTGTCGGCACCTCGGAGGTCGCCGACGACACGTTGGCCGCGGACGATCTGGCCGCCGACTCGGTCGGCGCCTCGGAGCTCGCCGACGACTCGGTCGACGCAGGGGCGATCGCGACCGACGCCGTCGGCTCGGACGAGATCGCCACCGACGCCGTCGGCTCCGCCGAGATCCTCGACGAGTCGATCACCGCGGCCGACATCGCGGACGGCAGCTTCACCGGCGCGGACATCACGGACGGCTCGCTCTCCTCGGACGATCTGGGCACGGACTCGGTCGCCGCCGACGAGATCGCGGCCGGCGCCGTGGGCTCGAGCGAGCTCGGGACCGACGCCGTCGGCTCCGACGAGATCGCCGCCGGCGCGGTCGGCACCTCGGAGGTCGCCGACGACACGCTGACAGCAACCGACCTGGCCGTCAACTCGGTCGCGCTTCCGAGCTCGCCGACGACTCGGTCGACGCCGGCCATCGCGACCGATGCCGTCGGCTCGGCCGAGATCATCGACGACTCGATCACCGCGGCGGACATCGCGGACGGCAGCTTCACCGGGCGGACATCACCGACGGCTCGCTTTCCGCGGCCGATCTGGGCCTGGACTCGGTCGGCGCCTCGGAGCTCGCAGACGACTCGGTCGACACGGCGCGATCCAGACCGATGCCGTCAACGCGGACGAGATCGCCGCCGGCGCCGTCGGCTCGAGCGAGCTCGGCACCGATGCCGCCGGCTCGGACGAGATCGCCGCGAGCGCGGTCGGCACCTCGGAGGTCGCCGACAACACGCTGACCGCGACCGATCTCGCCCTCAACTCCGTTGGCGCCTCCGAGCTCGCGGACGACGCGGTCGACGCCGGAGCGATCGGGACCGACGCGGTCGCCTCGGATGAGATCGCCGACAACACGCGTCACCTCGACGGACATCCTCGACGCGACGATCGCCGCCGCGGACATCGGCACCAGCGCGGTCGACAACGACGAGATCGCCGCCGACGCCGTTGGCGCGGGCGAGATCGGCACCGGCGCCGTCGGCACCTCAGAGGTCGCCGACAACACGCTGACGGCGACCGATCTCGCGGCCAACTCGGTGGCCGCCTCCGAGCTTGCGGACGACGCGGTCGACACCGGCGCGATCCAGGCGGACGCGGTGACCAGCGCCAAGGTCGCCACCGGCACGCTCGACGCCACCGACCTCGCCGCCGACTCGGTGGCCGCCTCCGAGCTCGCCGACGACGCGGTGGACAGCGCGGCGATCGCCGCCGACACGATCGTCGCGGGGGACATCGCCGCCGATGCGGTCGCCTCCTCCGAGCTCGCGGACAACGCGGTCGACACCGCCGCGATCGCAGGCGGACGCCGTGACCTCGGCGAAGATCCCCGCCGGCGGGATCGCCGCGTCGGACATCCGCCCGAGCGGTCTCTCCTCCACGGTCTCGATCGACCCGCCGAGCGTGACGGCGAACACCTGCTCGGTCGTCAACACCGCCGTCGCGTCGATCGCCTCGGGGGACATCGTGGTCTTGAACACCTCGCCGTCGCTGGAGAACGGTCTCGTGGTCGAGGCGGCCAACCAGGACACGGCCGGCCAGCTTCGGATCCGCTTCTGCAACATCACGAGTTCGGATGTCGACGGCGCGTCGCGCACCCACAACTACCTCGTCATCCGCTAGTCCGTTGGCGACCCCGACAGCAGGATCCGTCCTCACGGCCGGACTAGGGTGTAGCCGCAATGACGAGTCTGAACCGCGTTTTCGTTCTGGCACTGGGCGCGCTGGCGTCGGTTTGGTCGCCTTCTTCGGCGCCCGCACGATCGGCGGCGACGACGGTGGCGGCACCGTCAAGGCCGCCGACAAGGGCTTCACGCTCGAGTACCCGGAGACGTGGAAGTCGATCTCCGAGGAAGAGCTTGGCGCTGTTCCCCGGCTCGCCCGCGCTGGTGCTGGAGCGCGAGGGTAACTCGGGGCTGTTCGTGGTCCGCAGTGAGTCGAAGGCCGCCCCGACCAAGGCCAGCTTCGGCGACGAGCTCGACAAGGAGATCGGCGATCGGGTGCCGGACTACGAAGCCGGGCACCGTGAGGACGGTCGAAACGGCCGCCGGCCCGGCCTTCTACTTCTCTTACGCGCGCACCGACGCGGGCACGGCCAACAGCATCGTCGTGGTCCCCGATGGCAGCTCGAGCTACGTGCTCGAGAGCGCCTCGGCGGCCAAGGATCGTGACGCGGCCAAGGACGTTGCCGCGATGATCAGCTCGTTCGACCTCTAGCCGGGGAAGCTCGCGCAGAGCGGACGACGTCCTCGGCGCCGTCAGGCGAGCGGCTGCTCATCGGCCAGAGCTAACAGGCGGCCCGCCACGGGTGCCCTGCTACCATCCTCGATCGGCCATGGGGCCGTTTCTTGTGCCCGCGGGCCCGATTCATGGGGCCGGTGGGCCTTCTCCGGAAAGTGATTGGATACGACCCAGCGAAGGGGCGATGAAGGTTCGAGCGTCCGTAAAGCCGATGTGCGAGCGCTGCCGGGTGATCCGGAGGCGCGGCGTCGTCCTGGTCATCTGCTCGAACCCGCGCCACAAGCAGCGGCAGGGCTGATGGCACGGATCGCTGGCGTAAACATCCCGCTCAACAAGCGCGTCGAGGTGGGCCTCACCTACGTCCACGGGATCGGCCACTCGACCGCGGGCAAGATCGTCGCCGAGCGCCGGCGTCGATCCGAACACCTACGTCAAGGATCTGACCGACGACGAGGTGGTGAAGCTTCGCGAGGCGGTCGAGTCCCAGGAGGTCGAGGGTGACCTGCGCCGCGAGCGCTCCCAGAACATCAAGCGGCTGTCCGAGATCGGCGCCTACCGCGGCCTCCGCCACCGCCGCGGCCTCCCGGTCCGGGGCCAGCGCACGAAGACCAACGCGCGCAGCCGCAAGGGCCCGCGGCGCATGAGCGTCGCCGGCAAGCGCCGGGCGCCGGGGCCGAAGTAGGAGGGTCACGAGATGGCGCAGCCGAAGAAGGCCGCACGCGGCAAGGGACGCTCCAGGCGGCGGGTGAAGAAGAACATCGCCTACGGGATCGCCCACATCAAGACGAGCTTCAACAACACGATCGTGACGATCACGGACACCGACGGCGAGCGTCGTCTGCTGGGAGTCCGCCGGCTCGGCCGGCTTCAAGGGCTCGCGCAAGTCGACGCCGTTCGCCGCCCAGGTGACGGCCGACTCGGCCGCCCGCAAGGGAATGGAGCACGGGCTCGAGCGGGTGGAGGTCCACGCCAAGGGCGCGGGCTCCGGTCGCGACACGGCGATCCGGTCGCTCCAGGCGGCCGGGCTCCAGGTCACGACCGTCAAGGACGTCACCCCACAAGCCCACAACGGCTGCCGGCCCCGCAAGCGCCGCCGAGTCTGATGGCCCGAGACACCGGTCCACAGTGCAAGCAGTGCCGTCGCGAGGGGCAGAAGCTGTTCCTCAAGGGAGAGCGTTGCCTGACCGAGAAGTGCGGCGTCGAGCGCCGCTCCTACCCGCCGGGCGAGCACGGGCGTGGCCGCGTGCGCCAGTCGGAGTACCGGCAGCAGCTGCGCGAGAAGCAGAAGGCCCGGCGCTACTACCAGCTGCTCGAGAAGCAGTTCCGCGGCTACTACCAGAAGGCCTCCCGCCAGCCGGGCGTCACCGGCGAGAACCTCCTGCGGCTGCTCGAGACGGAGGCTCGACAACGTGCTCGTGCGCCTCGGCTTTGCCGCCTCGCGCCGCCAGGCGCGCCAGCTCGTCGGCCACGGCCACTGGCTCGTCAACGGCCGCCGCGTCGACATCCCCTCGTACCAGGTGCGCCCAGACGACGTGATCACGATCCGTGCCAGCTCCGCGGCGGGCGACGTGGTGCGCTCGGCCACCGAGCTCACCGCCGTCGTGCCGCCATGGCTACAGGCGGACCACGACGCCCTGACCGCAAAGGTGCTCCGCCTGCCCGATCGCAGCGAGATCACGACGCCGGTTCAGGAGCAGCTGATCGTCGAGCTCTACTCCAAGTAGCGCTCATCCCAACCCGACAACCGACAAAGCCAGAGGAAGCGATGACCACCCTGCCCGAGTTCCAGATTCCGAAGATCTCCTCAGAGGAGGTGGCCGACAACCGCGGCACCTTCACGATCGAGCCCCTCGACAAGGGCTTCGGCTACACGTTCGGCAACAGCCTGCGCCGGGTGCTGCTCTCCTCGCTGGGCGGCGCCGCGATCAAGAGCGTTCGGATCGAGGGCGTCGCGCACGAGTTCTCGGACGTCTCCGGAGTGAAGGAGGACGTCACCGACATCGTCCTCAACCTCAAGGACATCGTGATCCGCATGCACACGGATGCCGACGAGGTCGAGGCCCCGCTGGTCGCGACCGGACCCGGCGACGTGAAGGCAAAGGACATCGACCTGCCCGCCGGCGTCGAGATCCTCAACCCGGACGTCTCCGATCGCCACGCTCGAGAAGCGGACCAAGCTGGAGATGTATCTGACGATCGGCCGCGGCCGCGGCTACTCGCCCGCCGAGGAGAACAAGACCGAGGATCAGCCGCTCGGCGTGATCCCGATCGACTCGATCTTCTCGCCGATCCGCCGCACTTCCTACGCGGTGGACTCGGCGCGGGTCGGCCAGCGAACCGACTTCGACAAGCTGTCGCTGGAGATCGAGACCGATGGCTCGATGGAGCCGGCCTCGGCGCTTCGCGAGGCGGCGGAGATCCTGATCAAGAGCCTGGCGATCTTCACCGACGCCGACCGAGTCGAGGAGCTGACCAGCCGCGACGGCGCCGGCGCGGTCGAGGCCGGCTTCGCGCCGCTCGCCGCCGGCGACGGCGATGACCGCCTGATCGAGGAGCTGGAGATCGGCGTCCGCGCCTACAACTGCCTGAAGCGGGCCGGCATCCAGACGGTGGGCGACCTGATCCAGCGCTCCGAGTCGGAGCTGAACGCGATCCCCAACTTCGGCAAGCGCTCCACGGAAGAGGTGATCGAGGCCCTCAACGCCCTCGACCTCTCGCTCAGAGACGAGTAAGGCGGCAGCCGGAGACACAGCGATGCGCCACCGGAAGACGAGGCACAAGCTCAGCCGGGACACGGCGCATCGCCGCTCGTTGCTGCGCAACCTCTGCCGCGAGGTGATCGAGCACGAGCGGATCAAGACCAGCCAGGCGAAGGCCAAGGCGGTGAAGCCCGAGCTCGAGAAGCTGATCACGCTCGCCAAGCGCGGCGATCTGCACGCTCGCCGCCGCGCCCTGTCCGAGCTCGGCCAGGACAAGTTCATCGTCCACAAGCTGTTCGAGGAGATCGCGCCTCGCTACGCGGAGCGCCCCGGCGGCTACACGCGCATCGTCAAGCTCGGCCCCCGTCGCTCGGACTCCACCGAGATGGTCTTCCTCGAGCTGGTCTAGTCCCTCGACCGCAGCGCACACGGAAGGCGGCGTTGATGGGAGTCGTTCGCCTCACGATCGCCTACGACGGGACGCCGTTCGCCGGCTGGGCCGCGCAGCCGGGACTGCGCACCGTGCAGGGCGAGTTCGAGGCGGCGCTGGAGCGGATTCTCGGCGGGCCGGCGTCGCTGACCGTCGCGGGCCGCACGGACGCGGGCGTTCACGCCTGGGGACAGGTGGCGAGCTTCGAGCTCGACGACCGCTCCGCCCGACGGGCTGGCGCACCGCCTGAACGCGGTCCTGCCGCCGGAGATCTCGGTGATCGAGGCGGCGCGGCACCCGGAGGGGTTCGACGCCCGGCGCGACGCCCGCTCGCGCACCTACTGCTACCGGGTGCTGGCCTCGCCGGTGCGGCACCCGCTCGAGATCGGGCGCGCCCTGTGGTGGCCGCACGCGGTCGACCGCGAGGCGCTCGACCGATGCGCGGCGTCGCTGGTGGGCAGGCACGACTTCACGGCCTTCACCCCGACCCAGACCGAGCACGTCCGCTTCGAGCGCGAGGTGATCCGGGCCGAGTGGCGGGCGCAGAGGGTCGCGGAGCCATTCCCGGGCGAGCTGCTGGAGCTCTGGATCGAGGCGGATGCCTTCATGCGCCACATGGTCCGGATCCTGGTGGGGACGATGCTCGAGGTGGCGAACGGCAGGCGCAGCGCGGAGGAGCTTCGAGGAGCTGCTTCGCGGCGCCCCGCGCGAGCGCGCGCGGCGAGACGGCGTCTCCGCACGGCCTCTACCTCGCCTCGGTGCGCTACTGACCGCTCGACGTCGTCGCGGCCGCCCAGCTCCACCTCGCCGAGGCTGGCGGGGCGGTCGGGCAGGTAGATCGAGGAGCCGGTGGCCAAGAGGACGGGCTTGCCCTCGGCGTTGGTCACGGTGGCGCGGGTGATGGCGATCGTGCGGCCCGCGTGGACCACCTCGGCGCGCGCGGTCAGCTCGCTGTCGTCGGGCGACGCCGGGACGCAGGAAGTTCGCCTTCAGGTCGAGGCCGGCGAAGGCGAGCGCCCGCGGGGACGGTCGTCTCGACCGCGATCAGCATCGCGAAGTCGGCGAGCATCGCGATCGCGCCGCCCTGGAGCCGGCCGGATGGGCTGGCGAGCCACTCGGTGCAGGGCATCACCACGGTGGCAGTCCCCTCGCCGATCTCGACGCGGCCCGAGCCCGGTCAAGTGATGGAGCGGGGGCGGCGGCAGCTCGCCGGCGAGCTGCCGGCGCACGATCTCGGCACCCGGGAGCTCGTCCCAGACCTCCTGCTCGATGACGCCGTTCGGCGGCGGCCGCAGGTAGGGATCGGGCGTCTCGTGCTCGGGCGGCTCGAACGGCTCCAGGTCGGTGGGCGGGTCGGGTGCGGGGTCGAGCGGCGGGAAGATGGTCAGGCGGGAGGTGCCGTGGGCGAGCAGGCGCTCGCTCCCCTTCTCGATCACGAAGGCCTCCGACAGCCCCACCGAGCGACCGACGTGGATCGCCTGCCCGCTCGCCGTCAGCATGCCCCCGGGGCGCGCCGGGCGCAGGAAGGACAGCGACAGCTCCGCGGTCGTGTACGGCGTGGCCGCCGGCAGCTCGGTCTCGATCGAGCAGCCGAAGGCGATGTCGGCGAGCATCGCCAGGGTTCCTCCGGTGATCACGCCGTTCGACGCCGCCAGCCAGCCCGAGGCGGGCATCTCGGCGTCGGCCGTTCCAGACCCGAACCCGGTTGGCCGGGCGCCCGTGAGGTGGGACAGCGGCGGCGGAGGCCAGAGCCCCGTCGCCAGCCCTTCAGGCGCTCGCGGCCGGGCAGCGCGATCAGCCGGCGATCGGGATAGGAGCCCCGAACCGGCTCGCGCCACACGGCGGTGGCGTCGGACGTGCCCGGCTCCACGGCCTCAAGGTATCCGAGGCGGCGCGCCGGGGGCGCTCGACCAGCCGCCGCCGTAAGCACGCGCTGTGGGCCCTGAGAAGCCGCTCCCGGCGGTCACGGAATCGCAAGTAATGCGGGTCTTGCTCACCAACGACGACGGAATCGGCGCCGAGGGCCTTCACGCCCTGCGTCGCGCGCTGGCCGAGCTGGACGGCATCGAGACGCACGTGATCGTCCCGGACTCCAATCGCAGCGCCACCGCGCGCAGCATCACGACCCGCTCGCCGCTCTCCGTCGAGGAGGTGAGGCTCGACGACGGCGGGGTCGCGTACGCGACCGACGGCACGCCGGTCGACTGCGTCCGCTTCGGCGACCTCGGCCTGGTCGGCGAGCGCCCGGACCTGATCGTCTCCGGGATCAACCACGGCTCCAACCTGGGCGACGACATCACCTATTCGGGCACCGTGGCGGCCGCCTTGGAGGGCATCGTCCTGGGCATCCCGGCGATCGCGATCTCGCAGCAGTCGACGGCCCGCGAGATGAGCTTTCTCCCCGGCCGCAGCTTCGACTTCGCCGTCGCGGCTCGGTTCGGGGCCCAGCTGGTCGCGCTTCTGGGCGCCGAGCCGCTGCCTGCAGCCACGCTCCTGAACGTCAACTGCCCGTCCGGTGAGCCGCAGGGGATCGAGGTCACCCGGCTCGGCAAGCGGCTCTACAACGACGAGCTGAAGCTGGTCGACGAGGATGGGGACGGGCGGCGTCGCTACCGGATCTACGGCTTCGAGCCCTCCTTCGAGGACGAGCCCGGCACCGATCTGGCCGCCGTGGCCCGGGGGCGGATCGCGATCACCCCGGTGCACTTCGACCTCACCGATCGCGAGGGCCTCGGCCGGCTGCGCGATTGGGACCTGGAGGGGATGCTCGAGGCCGCGATGACGGGCGCCAGGTGAGCGCCAAGAATCCGAGCAAGCGGGCGGAGGAGCTCCGCCGCCAGATCGCCGCCCACGACCATCGCTACTACGTCCTCGACGACCCCGAGATCGGCGACGACGAATACGACGCGCTGCTCGACGAGCTCCGGGCCCTCGAGGCGGAGCACCCCGAGCTGCGCAGCCCGGATTCGCCGACCCAGCGGGTCGGCGGCGAGCCGGTCGACAAGTTCGAGCCGGTTCGCCACCTCGAGCCGATGCTCTCGCTGGGCAACGCCCGCAGCGCGGAGGAGTTCCGTGCCTGGGAGACGCGCCTGCACAACCGGCTGCGCCAGCTCGACATCCGCGCCGGGGAGCTGCGCTTCGTCTCCGAGCCGAAGATCGACGGGATCGCGATCTCGCTGCTCTACGAGGGCGGCGAGTTCGTTCGCGGGCGCGACGCGCGGCAACGGCGTGATCGGCGAGGACGTGACCCAGAACCTGCGCACGATCAGGGCGATCCCGCTGCGGATCGACGACGGTGACCGAGCGAATCGAGGTCCGCGGCGAGATCTACTTTCCGCGCCGCGCGTTCGCTGAGCTCAACGAGCATCGCGCCTCGGCCGGGGAGCCCACGTTCGCTAACCCACGCAACGCGACCGCCGGCACGATCCGCCAACTCGACCCGGCGATCACCGCGTCGCGGCCGCTCTCGATCTGGTGCTACGGGATCGGTGGCCATGAGGGGATCGAGTTCGCCAGCCACTCGGAGGAGCTCGAGTGGCTGAGCGGACACGGGTTCAAGGTCAACGGCGAGGTCGAGGAGCACGACACGGCGGACGAGATCGTCGAGCGCTGTCGCTGGTGGGAGGAGCGCCGCGAGTCGCTCGACTACGAGATCGACGGAGTGGTGATCAAGGTCGACCAGCGCTCGCTGTGGCGTGAGCTCGGCGTCACCGGCCGCGAGCCGCGCTGGGCGGTGGCCTGGAAGTTCCCGCCGATCACCGCGACGACGAAGCTGAACCGGATCGTCTGGAACGTCGGGCGCACGGGTCGCCTGCTTCCGTTCGCCATGCTGGAACCGGTTCACGTGGGAGGGGTGACGGTCTCGACCGCCACCCTTCACAACGAGGAGGACCTGGCTCGCAAGGACGCCCGCGAGGGCGACGAGGTGGTGGTCACGCGGGCCGGCGACGTGATCCCGCAGGTGATCGCGCCGCTGATCCAGAGACGCAAGGGCAGGCGACTGCGAAAGCCGAAGCCCCCGGCGAAGTGCCCGAGGTGCGACACCCCGACCGTGAAGCCGGAGGACTCCGTGTGGACGATCTGTCCCAACCGCCGCGGCTGCCCGGGCCAGACCTTTCAACTCGTCAAGCACTTCCGAGGTGCTATGGACGTTGAGGGCCTCGGCGAGAAGAACGCGATGCGCTTCCTGGAGGAGGGTCTGATCACGGACCCGGCGTCGATCTACGACCTCACCGCGGAGCGAATCGCCGAGCTCGATGGCTTCGGCGAGATCTCGGCCGGCGCGCTCATCCGCGAGATCGAGCGCTCGAAGGAGCGGCCGTTCGGGATCGTGCTCTACGCGTTGGGACTGCCCGGGATCGGCTACGTCAACGCCCAGGCGCTCGCGCAGCACTTCGGCTCGATCGACGCCCTGCTCGCGGCCGACGCCGAGCTGATCACCGAGGTGGACGGCATCGGGCCGATCCTCGCGGAGCAGCTTCGCGACGAGCTCTCCGACGAGGCGGTGCTCGAGCTGATCGCCCGCCTGCGCTCGCGGGGTCTGCGCTTCGAGCTGTCCGCGGCGGAGCGCCGCGCAGAGGGCGGCCCGCTCGAGGGCAAGACGTTCGTGCTCACCGGAACCCTGCCGTCGCTGAGCCGCGAGGAGGCGACGTCGTTGATCCGGCGCGCCGGCGGCAAGGTGACGGGCTCGGTGTCGAAGAACACCGACTACGTGGTGGCCGGCGAGAGCCCCGGCTCGAAGCTGGCCAAGGCGGAGGAGCTCGGAATCACCGGTGCTGGACGAAACGGGCCTCCGCGAGCTGGTTCCGGAATAGCGTCGGCCGGAAGCGCGGTCGCCTGCGGCAGGTGTCTGGCGGGCGAGGGCGCGGGCCCTTGACCCGGCCGGCCCAACCGTAGGCGAAGGCCGCGGCTTCGGTCGGCTAGCCATCTAGCGCCGATACCGGGCGATTAGGGACGCCATCTTGTCCTGAGCGCGGTGCGCGGTGGCGATGTCGACCGAGTTCATCAGGATCGAGAAGGCGACCAGACCGTGCCCCGCCTGGCAGTAGCCCGAGAGGGTGCTGACGCCGATCAGGGTGCCGGTCTTGACTCGGCAGCGACCCTCCGCGGCGGTCCCGTTCATCCGATGGCTGACGGTTCCCTCGCGTCCGGCCACGGGCAGCGAATGACGAAAGGCGCGGCGGTCCGCCTGGCGGTTCATCGCTGCCAGGAAATGCCCGACGTTGCGCGGCGAGGCGCGATTTGAGCGGGACAGCCCGGAGCCGTTCTCCATCCGCACCCGGCCTCCGAGCTTGCGCGCGAACCTCTCGGCCTTGCGCGCGCCCCGCGCCGTCGTGCCTTGCGCTCCGGAGCGAGCCGCGAGGCGCTTGAGGAGCATCTCGGCGAAGAAGTTGTTCGAGGGCTGGTTCGTTTCGGCGATCAGGTTCGCCATCCTGGGCGAGCGAACCTGGCCGAGTGGCTTGCGGCGAAGGGCGCTCCTGGGCAAGTTGGCGCGCCCCGTCCCCTGCTTGACCCGTACCCCCAGCCCTCGCAGCCGGCGCTTCAGCTTTTGTGCCGCGACCAGTTCCGGGTCGGAGGCGTAGTGGCCGCCAGCGAAGCCTGAGTTGTAGGAGAGGCCTGACAACGGCCCGAGCTCTCCAGACGCATCCACCCCGCTGGACGGCACCCCGCGGCGGCGGTCGAAGATCGAGTCGTCGGCGCGGATTCCGCCGGTGATGCGCCTGATTCCAGCCTTGCGGACGTCCTTCGCCAGATTGGCGATCGAGGTCAGGGGCAGGTTCCTGCGCCGCGCGAAGCCCGGATTGGCGAGGGCGGGATCGCCCGCCCCGACGATCACCAGGCTGCCCTCGAGCGTGTGCCCGCGCTGGGCATTCGGCCGCCGCGCGTACAGCCTCGTGTTCAGCCTGCCGTTTGCACCGAAGCGATCGAGCGCGGCACCGGTCGTGAACAGCTTCGTGTTCGAGGCCAGCACGCGACGCGTGCGCGATGCCCAGCTGAACAGGATGCGCTTGCGCGGCGCGTCCATGTCCATCACCCAGGCGCCGCTGGCACCCCCCGCGCGCTGCATCTGGTTGTTCAGCTCGTGACGCAACCGGGAGCGCGAGATCGAGCCGGGCGCTTCGGTCGGCGCCAGCAGGAGCGCGCAACCGAGCCCCACGAGCGCGATGGCAAGCAGCCTTCCCCGCACCGCGGCAGGGTAACCGCTGCGACCGGACGCCACCGCGCCTGGGGGAGTCCGCCCGCGGTCTGCCTGGCGGGGCGCCATAATGGGCAGCTCCATGGGCAAGGTCGTCGAGCTTGAGACCCCCCGAAAGGACTCGCGGGCGGCTCGGGGGAAAAGGGGTCGCCAGCGGCGATCGAAGACTGCGCTCGTCCTCGGGGGCGGGGGCTTCACTGGGGGCGTCTACGAGATCGGCGCCCTGCGGGCGCTCGACCTGCTTGCCGTCAACCGCACGATCAACGAGTTCGACGTCTACGTGGGAACCAGCGCGGGCGCGTTCGTGGCCAGCATGGTGGCGAACGGGATCACCCCCGAGGAGATGATGCGAGTCTTGAACCGCGAGCTGCCGTCGCCGCTCCGGGACATCTCGCTCGGCACCCTGCTGAAGCCCAACTACAGCGGCTTCGTGCGCAAGTCGCTCACCTTCCCGCTGCGGGTGGCGGGGGTGGCGAGGGAGCTGGTCAGCCATCTGAGCGAGCTGTCGGCCGTCGACATTGCCACCGGCCTGGCCAGCGGTTTGCCGACCGGCATCTACTCCGGGCGCGGGCTCGAGAGCTACGTCGCCGAGGTGCTCTCGGACCCCGATCGAAGCAACGACTTCCGGCTTCTCGACCCCGAGCTCTATCTGACCGCGACGGACCTGGACACGACCGAGCGCGTGGTGCTCGGCGAGGGCGATTGGGCGGACGTCCCGATCTCGACCGCGGTCGCTGCTTCGGGCGCCCTGCCGATGATCTACGCACCGGTCGAGATCAACGGCCGCGAGTTCATCGACGGCGGCATCCGCTCGACCACGAACGTCGACGTCGCGGTCGAGCACGGCGCCAAGTTCATCGTCGTCATCAACCCGCTGGTGCCCTACGCGAACGACTTCACCAAGCGCATTCCGACCGTCACCGGCACCCGGGCGCGCCGCGTCTCGGACATGGGATTCACGGCGATCGGCAACCAGGCATTCCGGACGCTCTCCCACGAGCGCCTGCATATCGCGGTCCAGCAATGGGAGCAGCGGTATCCGGGCGTCGACATCATCCTGATCGAGCCGGAGCTTGACGACGAGCTGATGTTCGGCACCTCCATCCTCGACTACAGCGCCCGCCTCGAGATCGCCAAGCATGGCTTCGAATCGGTGACCCTGAGGCTCGCCCGTGACTACGAGCGCTACAAGTCGATCGGCGAGCGCCACGGGATCCAAATCTCGGCTCGCCGCGTGCGCCACGTGCTCGACCAGGTCGAGCGCGAACAGGAGAAGCAGTCGGCTTGGCGGCGCGTCTTGGAGCAGACAACGGCGGCCCTGCTCAGGCAGCAGCCGCGCTCTGGGTCGGCCGAGCCGGACTCCGAGGCGGCGGAGCCCGACTAGCCTCGACGCCTCAGCCCGAGTAGAGCGACTCGATCTCGGCGGCGTACTTGTCGGCGACCACGTTGCGCTTCACCTTCAGCGTGGGTGTCAGCTCACCCTCCTGCTGGGAGAGGTCCCGGGGCAGGATCTCGAACTTCTTCACCTGCTCGACGCGGGCGAACTTCTGGTTCACCTTCTCGATGTGCTCCTCGATCGACTCGCGGACCTGAGCGTTGGAGGCAATCGCCTCCGGGTCCTCGGGCAGCCCGTGCTCGGTGGCGAACGCCGCCGCCTCCTCGGGGTCGAGTGTCACCAGGGCGATGAGATAGGGCCGGCGATCGCCGATCACCACGCATTGTGAGACCAGCGGGTGCTGCTTCACCTCGGCCTCGATGTTCGCCGGGGTGATGTTCTTTCCCCCAGCCGTGATGATGATGTCCTTCTTGCGGCCGGTGATCTTGACGTAGCCATCGGAGTCGATCTCGCCGATGTCGCCGGTGTGCAGCCAGCCGTCGACGAGCGTCTCACGGGTCGCTTCGGGGTTCTTGTAGTAGCCCTGGAAGACGTTCGGCCCGCGCACCAGGATCTCGCCGTCGTCGGCGATCTTCACCTCGCAACCGGGAAACGGCTTGCCGATGGTGCCGAACTTGAACGCGTCCGCCCTGGCGATCGTCGCTGCGGTGGAGGTCTCCGTCATCCCCCAGCCCTCGAGCACGAGCACGCCCGCTGCGTCGAAGAAGCGCAGGATCTCCGGGTTGATCGGGGCGGCGCCGGAGACCGCCTCGATGATCCTCCCGCCGAACAGGTTGCGGATGTTCGAGAGCACCAGGCGGTCGGCGATCTCGTATTGGACGCGAAGCGGCGGCCACGGGCTCTTGCCCTGGCGCTCGAGCTCGCGGACTCGGTGGCCCACGCCCACGGCCCAGTTGAAGATGGCCTTCTGCAAGCCGCCCGCGCTCTCAGCCTTCGAGTTCGCGGCGGTGTAGATCTTCTCGAAGATCCGCGGCACGGAAGGGAAGTAGTGGGGCTTGACCTCGGCCAGGTTGGGGAGGATCTTCGTCGGGTCGCGCTCCCAGTAGGCCAGCACGCCGCCCACGTCGAAGCTGAGCAGCTGGATCAGGAGCGCGAAGGAATGGGCGAGGGGCAGGTAGAGGTAGGTGATCCGCCCGGACTCCAGGACGCTCTGCTCCAACGACATGTTGAGCATCGCGCGATAGTTGCCATGCGAGATCACGCAGCCCTTGGGAGGGCCGGTTGTGCCGGAGGTGTAGATGAATGTGCAGATGTCCTCGGGGACGACCGAGCGGTACCGCTCCTCCCACTCCGAGACCTCGCGAGAGGCGCCACGGCCGGCGAGCTCGTCGGCCGAGATCGCGTCGTCGCTGGAGCCGGTCATGCGGATCACGTGCTCGAGCTTCGGGCAGCGATCGCGTACCTGGCGGATCTTGTCGAGTTGCTCGTCGTCCTCGACGACCACGACCTTGGCGTCGGAGTTCTCGAGCACGTACTGGCATTCCTCGGGCGAGTTGGTCTGGTAGATGGGCACCACGATCGCGCCGGCGGTCAGGGCCGCGAAGTCGAAGCAGGTCCACTCGGGGCGGGTGTTCGCGAGGATCGAGACCTTGTCCCCCTTCTGGACTCCGAGGTCGATCAGGCCGAGTGCCAGGCTCCGTACCTGCTCGCCGACTTCGGCAAAGCTCCGGGTCACCCACTCGCCGCCCTCGTCGCGGTACATCACCGCCGAGGCCGAGCCGTACCTGTCTACTGCGGCCGGAAGGAGGTCCGCGATCGTCGTCGAGCCGGCCCCGGTCGCCGAACGGGACTCGACGGTCGCTGTCTCCATCGCCCTCCTCCTTCGTTTGCAGTTCCTAGGTCGACCGGGCGCCTACCGCGCCAAGGCCGATCGAGCGGCTGATTCCGCTGCGGTGAAGGCTATATCAGCGAACCGGCTCTAGGCCGCGGCCCGGGGCTGCTTCGGTTGTTGCGCGAGCTGGCGCAGCGAGGAGAGGAAGAGGGTCTTGTCGATACGACCGTTGAAGATTGGGACGCCCATCTCCATGCACTTCGAGATCACCTCGCGCCGCTTCATGTCGACTTCGTCGGCGAGCTCGGTGGGCGTCAGGTGAATGGCCACGCAGGATCTCCTCCCTGTCGTTTCCCTATCTCCCAATTCTTATCGCCCGGGGCGGATGTGTCAACGTTTTTCAGCCCAAATTGCGCCACATCAGGCGCGCTGGTCCGAGCACATCTACGATGTTTCGCACCGTGGCCGACGAGGCACAGCCGCTTTCGCCCCCGACCGAGCCGCTTGCGGGCGACGAGGGCTCCTTCCTCGAGTCGCTGATGGACACGGAGCTCTACTCGATCGGCGCCTTCTTCTGCGACGAGCACCCCGACCTGGTCGACGAGGTGGTGGCGCGCAGCGAGGCGATCGAGCGGAGCGGGCTCGAGGCCTACTCGCGACAGGGCGGCGGCCCGATCGAGGAGAGCTTCGAGACGCTGCTCACTGGCCTCGCCGTTCGCTACTACAAGGCGGTTGCCGGATAAATGCGCCGCAGCCCGTGGCTGCCGCGCCTGTTGCTGGGCGCCGGCGCCGCCGGCCTGCTGGCGGCCGTCGTCTCACTCTCGGTCGGTGAAGGAGGTCCGGAAAAGATCGCGATCAGCGGCGGCGAGCAGACCCAGCAGCTGATCGCCGGGGTCCCCCAGGATGGCCCCTACCTTGGCCCGAGCGACGCGGCGGTCACGATCACGATCTTCAACGACCTCCAGTGCTCGAGCTGCGACGACTACGAGCTCGAGACCGTCAACTCCCTGATCGAGCAGTACGCGCGCACCCGTGAGGCGAGACTCGAGTTCCGCCACATCTCGCTCAGCGAGGCCGAGACCACGGAGGCCGCCTACGCCGCGGCGGCGGCGGGCGAGCAGGACCGCGAGTGGCAGTACATCGACCTCTTCTTCCGCAACCAAGACGAGGCGCCCGCGCATGTCGTCTCCGACGAGTTCCTCGAGGACGTCGGCAGCGCGATCCCGAACTTCGACCTCGATGCCTGGAAGGCGGCGCGGGACTCGTCCGAGGTAGCCGACCGGGTGGAGGCCGACGCGACGCTGGCCGCCGAGTACGGGCTGCGAGTTGAGGGCCCGTCGGTCGTCGTCACCGGCCCCGGCGGCACCGAGGTGCTTCAGGACTCGCCGTCGACACAGGACGTCGACGCCGCCGTGCTCGGCGCGACGGCTAGCGATCGGCGCCTTTGTTCGAACGACGTCGAGTGGCTATAGGGGTGTGGGCAGAATGAATCCCCTCGGGGCGTGGCGCAGCCTGGTAGCGCGCACCGTTCGGGTCGGTGAGGTCGCTGGTTCAAATCCAGTCGCCCCGATTTCGCGGCTTCGTTGACGCATTTCACCCCCTATCGGCGGGGCAATGCTTCAGCGAACGCGCCCGCCGATCTGAACCAAGTCAGTCGCGATAGCCTCCCCCGCGTGGAGGCTGGCCGGTGATCAGCGAGCGAGCGATGCGCGCCGTGCTGATCGTGCTTGGCGTCGTGCAAGTCGCCTCTGGCGCCCTGGCGCTGGTCGCACCCGGCACGTTCTACGACGAGGTCGGGCGCTACGGGGTCGAGAACCAGCACTACGTCGGCGACGTGGGCGCCTTCGTGCTGGCCTTCGGGATCGCGGTGCTGGTCGCGGCCCAGCGCCCGGCGTGGCGGGTCCCCGTGCTGGCGCTCGGCGCCGTCTGGTACGGGCTACACGCGATCAACCACGTCTTCGACGTCGGCGACGCGCGCAGCGACGCCCGAGGGATCGCCGACACGATCTACATCGGGCTCGGCGGGCTGCTGTACGCCTACCTGGCCTGGGCGGCGGCAAAGGTCCAGGCACCGGGGGCGACAAACCCGAATCGTGAGGGGGATTCCCGGTGAAGGTGTTCGTCGCTGGAGCGAGCGGGGTGATCGGGGGGCCGCTGGTTCGCCAGCTGGTCGCCGCGGGACACGAGGTCGCCGGGACGACCAGCAAGCCGGAGAACGCGGCCAGGGTCGAAGCGGCCGGCGCGGCGCCCATCGTCTGCGACGCGCTCGACCCGGGGGCGGTGAAGGCCGCGGTACGGGATTCGGCGCCGGAGGTCGTGATCAGCCAGCTCACTCGCCTTCCCCGCGAGTACAACCCGCGGAAGATCGACTACGGGCCCACCAACCGAGTGCGCGCCGAGGGCGGCCACAACCTGATCGAGGCGGCGCGCGAGGCCGGGGTCCGCCGCTTTATCACCCAGAGCGTCGCCTTCATCTACGCGCCGGAGGGCGAGATGGTCAAGGACGAGGAGGCGAGGCCCTGGACCGATGCACCGGAGCCCTTCCGCAGCGGCGCCGACTCGATCCTCGAGCACGAGCGAGAGGCGACGCAGACACCGGGGCTCGAGGGCGTCGTGCTGCGCTACGGCCAGTTCTACGGGCCGAGCACGTACTACGCGTCCGACGGAAGCACCGCCGAGCAGGTGCGTCGCCGCCGCTTCCCGATCGTGGGCCGCGGCGAGGGGACGTTCTCCTTCATCCACATCGACGACGCCGCGTCGGCCACGGTCGCCTCGCTCGAGCGGGGGGCGCCCGGGATCTACAACGTGGTCGACGACGAGCCCGCGCCGCTGCGCGAGTGGCTGCCCGTCTACGCGGAGGCGCTCGGCGCCCGGCGTCCACTCCGAGTCCCGATCGTTCCTGGCACGGCTGATGGCGGGGTCGTTCGCCGTGGCCTTCGCAACCCAGCTCCGCGGGGCCTCGAACGCCAAGGCCAAGCGGGAGCTGGGCTGGGAGCCGCGCTATCCGAGCTGGCGCCAGGGGTTTCGCGAGGCGCTCGGCTAGAACCAAGCCCAGGCGGATTATGTTTCAGGCTCACCCGCGAGCCAAGGAGAGCCAGATGGCCTACTCAGTTCCCGACCTTCCCTACGACTACGGCGCGCTCGAGCCTCACATCGACGAGCAGACGATGCGCGTCCACCACGACAAGCACCACCAGGCCTACGTCGACAAGGCGAACGCGGCGCTCGAGGGCACCGAATGGGCCGACACCGACGTGGACGAGGTGCTCCGCAGCCTCTCCTCGCTGCCGGATGACATCAAGGCGCCGGTCCGAAACAACGCCGGCGGCCACTCCAACCACACCTTCTTCTGGCAGATCATGAGCCCCGACGGGGGCGGCGAGCCGGAGGGGGACCTGAAGGCCGCGATCGACGATGCCTTCGGGGGCTTCGACGCGTTCAAGGACGAGCTCAAGAACGCCGGTGTGAACCGCTTCGGCTCTGGCTGGGCGTGGCTGGTTCGCGACGGCTCGGGCCTCGCCGTTGTCAGCACCGCCAACCAGGACTCGCCCATCTCCGACGGCCAGACGCCGTTGCTGGGCGTGGACGTCTGGGAGCACGCCTACTACCTCAAGTACCAGAACCGGCGCCCCGACTACCTCGACGCCTGGTGGAACGTGGTCAACTGGGCCGAGGTGTCGGCGCGGTTCGGCGGTTCATAGAGCGCCGGAAGCCGACCACCGACGTCGGGCGTCCGCGGGCGCGGGAGCATAGGATCTGGCGACCCGCCCGCGGCGGCATCGCGAGCACGAGGAGAGGAGAGGACTTGGCCTACTTCAACGACGCCCAGGACGTCTACGACACGATCGGCAAGCTGTTCGTCGACCTCGCAGAAGACGAGGAGCTGGCGCCGAAGTTCCGCAAGGCGAACACGATCGTCCGCTACCAGTACCGCGAGCCCGAGTCAACGATCACCGTGCGCCTCCAGGAGGGCCAGCCCGGTGACGTCGACTTCGGCGAGTCGGAGATGGAGCCCGAGGTGGTGATGTCGATGGAGGCGGACACCGCGCACCGGTTCTGGCTCGGCAAGGTGAACGTCACCGTGGCGCTGGCGCGAGGTCAGATCAAAGCCAAGGGCCCGGTGGCCAAGATCCTCAAGCTGGTGCCGCTGACGAAGCCGGTGTTCCCCCGTTACAAGGCCCAGCTCGAGGCCCAGGGCCGCACCGATCTGATCCAGGCTTGACCTTCAAGGACTTCTACCAGTTCGCCGCGCCCACCCGGGTGATCGCCGGACGGGAGTTGATCGGAAGCGCAGGCTTCGAGTTCACCAAGGAGGGCGCCGAGCGGGTGCTGTTGGTCACCGACCAGGTGATCCGGGGCACGGGCTTGATCGAGAAGGCCGAGGCCGGGGTCGCTGACGGCGGGCTCGAGGTCGCCGGCGTCTTCGACGACGTCCCTCAGGACTCCGACACCGCGGTGGTGATGCGGTGTGCGGAGCAGGCGAAGGACCAGGGGGCTAACAGCTTCCTGGCCGTCGGTGGCGGATCGGTGATCGACACCACCAAGGCCGCCAACGTGATCTTCAGCCACGGCGGCACGATTCCCGACTGGGAGGGCGTCTTCGGCCTGCCGCGCGAGCGCGACGGGATGGGCAAGCCGCTGCCGCTGGCTCCGCTGGGGGTGATTCCCACCACGGCGGGTACCGGCTCGGAGGCGAGCCCCGTTGCGGTGATCAAGGACTCCGAGCGAGGAATCAAGTTCGTGATCCTCGACTTCCCGGTCGCCCCGGACCTGGCGATCCTGGATCCCGAATCGACGGCGACCCTGCCCGCGCCCATCGCCGCCGCGACCGGCATGGACGCGCTCACCCACGCGATCGAGGGGGTGACCTCGATGGAGTGGAGCCCCCACGGCGACGCCTACGCGCTGCAAGCGATGCGGCTGATCCGCGACAACCTGGAGCGCGCCGTGGCCGACACCTCCGACGAGGAGGCGCGGGGCAACATGCTTGTCGCCGCCAACCTGGCGATCGCACCCACCGGCTTCGGCGCGACCGGCATCACCCACTCGATGTCGCATCCCTGTGGGGCCCGCTACGGCGTCCCGCACGGCGTCGCCAACGCGATCAACCTGCCGCCGGTGATCGAGTTCAACGCCGTGGCGAGCGAGCAGGTGGCGGACCAGTTCCGCGGCGCCGCCGAGCTGCTCGGGGTCGATGCGCGCGGCGGCGGTGAGCAGGTCGGGCGGGCGCTCGCGGATCACGTACGCGAGCTGAGCGCGCGACTCGGCCTACCTGGCCGCCTGTCGGAGGTCGGTGTCCCGGAGGAGGGCATACCCCAGCTCGCCGAGGACGCGATGGGCGAGGGATCGACGCTGGTAAATCCGCGCGAGCCGACCGCCGACGACTTCGCCGAGCTGTTCCACCAGGCGCTGTGACGACCTCCGCCGTCGACGGGGTCCCCGGCTGAGATGAGCGCCCGCGATGAGGCGCGGGCCTGGGCCGAGACCGTGCAGGCGGTGGCCGAGGATCGCAACCTCGTCTACGAGCCGGTCGGCGGCATCAACCCGGTCGGCGGGCCGGTGGCGCTCTGTCCCGGCGGGACCAACCGGATCACCGGGCAGCTCGCCGAGGGCTTCTGGGGAGCCTCCTGCGATGCCGACGAGCGGGAGGAGGGAGGGCTGTTCTCGAAGTCCGTGCTCCCCGGCGCGGTGCTGGCCAAGTCGCAGGTGCCCGACCTGGCCAAGGTGATGCCGCCCTTCAACGTCGAGTCGATCGAGCGCCGGCCCGACGAGCTGGTGATCCAACGCGCCTCGCGCCGCAAGGTCGAGTTCGAGAGCCTGGATTTCAACAGGCGCTTCCTGGCGACCGTGCCCAGCGAGTACGACCCGGTCGCGTTGCGCGAGGTCTTCAGCCCCGCGTTCCTGGACTGGGTGACGACGATCGACGACGAGATCGACTTCGGGGTCTCCGAGCAGCAGCTGTGGTTCCTGTGGCGGCTTCGCGACCGCAGCCGCGACCAGCTGGAGGCCGCGCTGGACAACGGCGGCGCCCTGTTCAAGCAGGTGCGCAAGGAGGTGGAGGAGTCGGGGGTCCACACCTATCCGGCGGGTCCCTGGCACGCCGGGCTGGAGCCGTTCCCGGGGAAATAACTCCGGCGGCAGCCTCGCCTTCGGCTACGTTGCCGCCGGGCTTGGGCGCTGGCCTGACCCGGCAGGTCCGCACGTTGTTACCGGGACTTCGTCCCTAGCTCGAACGCTTCTTCAACTCCCTTGTCCTTGGCTGTTCTGTAGAAGCGGAGCGACCGGCGCATGTTGCCCCGGTACCTGCCCAGCAGGCCCTTGTTTGGGAGCTCCAGGCCGCCTACGAGCTTGCGCGGCACGAGCGCCCAGCCCTCGCCGGCCCGGACGAGATCGCCGCGGACCTGGAAGTTCTCGCGCCAGTTGAAGTCGGGGCTGTGGCTGTGGGCCGTCAGGCAGGCGAGGCCCTCGGCCAGGGGCAGGCCCGCAGGATCGGCATCGAGGAGGATCAGGCGGGCGCCGGCATCGAGCCGAACTGGGAGGCGAGCGGCGAGCGGGAAGCCATCCGGGGCCACCCAGGCGAGCACCGCGGTCGCGTAGCGGCTACCCATTGCCTCGATTCGATGGTCCCAGGCCACGGCGCCGCCCGTGGGAGGCTCATGCGCCTCCAAAGGCTCCTCGCTGTGGCCGGAGCGAACCTCCTCGATGTGCGAGTCGTGGATCTGGGGCGGCTGCGTGGGGTCGCCCGCCGGCCACACGAAGACTCGCTCGGGACGAACCTTGATGTAGATGCGATTCACGTACCACGCCATCACGCCGTGCAGGATGCGCGGAAACCGCACCGCCCTGGCGCCTCCCAGCTTGGCCGCCGACTCGCGCTCGTAGCGCTCGACGTTCGCCGCCAGGTCGCGGTCATCAACCTCGGCGATGCCCTGGACCAGCACCTGGATGCCGGTCTCGATCCCGGAGCCGGTCGGGTCCGAGAACAGCATCGCCACGTGCGGGTTGCGACGGGCGTCGTTGGCCTTCTTCGGATAGCCCAGGCCGGTGCTGGTGTCGAGCGTTGGCGCTCCGGGCGCGTAATACGGCGTCACCGGCCAGACGATCGGCTGCTGGTGGGCGTCGATGGTGGTGAACTCGGTGGTGACGAAGCGCTCGAAGGCGTCCCGGACCTCCTGCGGCAGGGTGGCGGTCACAGGCTCAGTATCCAGGCTCGCCTGGCAGGATCACCCGCTGCCCTTCGTCCTCGCCGACGACGCGCGGCAGAATCGGCTCGATCCGCCGTTCGCGCGCCGCGGACAGCACCTCCTCGGCGCTCGAGTATGGGAGCAGCGACTCCAGGTGCTTGATGGTCGGGAAGACGAGCGACAGCTCGCCGGCGGCGTGGCGGTCGAGCGCCTCGCGCGGGGCGATCCAGGCGGCCTCCGTGGTCTCCGCTCCGTCGGGGCGCGGTGGCGAGTGGGGCGGGGCGAGCGCCACGTAGAAGCGGGTGTCGAAGCGGACCGGCACGACCTCGGGGGTGATCCATCGCGACCATGGCACCAGCTCGGCGTCGGCGAGCAGCTCGATTCCGGCCTCCTCGTGGAGCTCCCGCGCAGCGCAGGCTCGGTGCGCAAGCTCCTCGCCGTCGGTCGCGTCGGCCTGCGCTTCCACCTCGGGTGCCACGGACTCGTCGGCCTCGACCACGCCGCCCGGGAACACCCACACCCCGGGCATGAAGCTCGCCTCCGGGCTGCGTCGCACCAGCAGAACCTCGACCCCGCGCTGGCGGTGCTTGCCGCCCCGGCGCAGCAGGATCAGCGAGGCGGCGAGGCGGGGCGTTGCCGGAACCATCTTCGCGTCAACACTAGCTTGGGTAAGCTGGCGCGCGATGCCCACCGAAACCCAGACCGCTCAGCTTTGGATCTGCACCTCCTGCGGCTTCATCTACGACCCCGAGGAGGGCGATCCGGACGGCGGCATCCCGCCGGGCACCCCCTTCGAGCAGATCCCGGACGACTGGTTCTGCCCCGTCTGCGGCGCCCGCAAGGCGGACTTCGAGCCGTACGAGGAGTAGGGGAATAACTCCGGCGGAAGCCTCGGAGGGAGCCGAAGGCGACCGGTGATCCGAGCTTGCTCGGATTCCTGCGTTTCCGCCGGGTTAGGGTCCCAGCCTTACCCGGCAGGTCCACACAGCACTACCGGGACTTCGTCCCTAGCCCAGGCCAGTCCCACCTTGAGCCGCGACTTCGTCGCTAGCCCTAAATCTGGTTGAGCGCTCGTTCGCGCCGCAGGCGCGCTGCGGCTCGGGTGCCCAGCCAGATCAGTGCCGCCAGGATGGCCAGCGGGCCGAGCACCGCGACGCTGATGAGCAGCACACCGGCGGTTACTGAGAGGACGTTGCCCGCGTCGCCGACCGCGTCGCCGAGGCCCCAGCCGCCGGCGTCGTCAGCGCCGGCGAGGGCCCGGTCCGCGTCGATCGAGACGCTCACGGGAACGAGCTGCACACGCTGTTGGGCATCGCCCAGGTCATCCTCGGCCGCGGAGAGCTGCGCCTCGACGATCGCGAGGCGACGCTTGATGCTCTCCTGCTCGGTCACCGTCACCGCCTCGGCCAGCTGGCGCAGCAGCTTCTGGCGCGTTTCCTCCAGCGCGGCGATCCGCTTCTGGGCGGACACGAACCGGCTCGTGATGTCCGTGCGCCCGTCGGTTCGCGAGACGACGTGGCCGAGGTCGGAGAGGTCGCCAAGGGCGGCGGACAGCTGGGCGGCGGGAATCCGAAGCTGGAAGCTGGCGTGGCCGAGCTGGGACCGCGGCGCGTCGGGATCGCCGCCGGAGACGCTGGAGCGCAGGACGTAGCCGCGGTGGTCGCGGACCACGTCCAGGACGCCGTCGGCCGCGGTTCGGAAGCGCTCCGGCGAGGTCGACAGCGCCAGGTCCACGCGGCGGGCGACCTTGCGCTGGGAGAGGGGGACGTCGGCGGCGTCGTAGCCCTGAAGGTCTCGGGGGGAAGCCCGGAGCGCTGCACCCCGAAACGTTCGTCCGCTGCCCCCAGGGCGCTCGCTGAGCGACAGCTCGTTCGCCGCGCGCTCGGTCGCCCGAGCGTCAACCCCGGCCCCGTCCGCCGCTGCGCCCTGCCCCGCCGAGGGCCCCCTGGGCCGCGCCGTCGGGCGCCGGCTGCGCGCTGAAGGTGTCGCCGCCGTCGCCACCGCCCCAGATCTCGCCGCTCTGGCTGACCGCGACGCCGACGACCACGAGCAGCGTGGCGGCGGCCCCCGCGCGGGCCAGGATGCGGCGCGGCCGCACGGCGGTCAGCCTCTCGCGCAGCTCCGCGAGCCGGCCGGGACGGGCCGCGGGAATCCGTCCGCGACCCGCTGGTCGAGCTCCGCCGCGAAGCCGGGCTCGGTGTCCACTCGCTCTTCGCGGAGCGCCCGGGCCAGCTCGGCGAGCACCTCGAGGTCGGGGTCGACCGGCTCGCCGGCGACGGCGCGGTCGATCGCCTCCAGCTCGCGCTCGACCTGGGGATCCAGCGGCATCTCGCGCTCACGCAACCTCATCGCAGGCCCTCCTCAATTTCTCGATCACCCTGTGCAGCCGGCTGCCGGCGTTCGTCTCCGAGATCCCGATCACACGGGCGATCTCGGGGTTGCTGAGGCCGGCGAAGAACTTGAGCGCCACCAGCTCGCGCTCGCGGGGGGCCAGCGACGCGAGCGCCACCCGCAGCGCCGCGCGCCGGATCGCCATCCTCGGCGCCCTGCTCGGGCGGGATCGCCGCCTCGTCGACCGGCTCGGCGACCATCGTCGCCTGGCGCCGGCGGCGGCGCAGCTCGTCCAACGCCGCGTTGCGGGCGATCCCGAACAGCCAGGCGCGGCGCGTTCCGCGCTTCGGGTTGAAGCTGCGGCGGCGCCGGTAGGCGCGCTCGAAGGCCGCCGAGGTGACGTCCTCGGCCGCCGAGCGGTCCCGCAGCAACCCGGTCACGTAGGCGTGGACGTCGTCCCGATCTCGCCTGTAGAGCTCATCGAAGGCGAGATCGGCGTCGGTCGGGATCTCGGTCGCCGCCGCGGCCACGGTGTCGTTCACGCCCCTACTACGTGCCGAAACGGCTTTCATCACACCCAATATCGGCCCTGCGGGGCCGCGGCGCAACCCGGATGAGAGGCGCTACGCGGCCTGGGCGAGCTCGGCCGTGGGCGCGCTCGCCGTACATCGAGGCGAAGACGGCCTGGATCGAGGCGGCCACGGTGTGCACCAGGCGCTGGAGGTCGTGCTTCGTGATCGTCAGCGGGCGGCATCAGGACGACGACGTCGCCGAGCGGGCGCACGATCGCCCCGCGCCGGCGCGCCTCGAGCGCCACCCGATGGCCGAGCCGGAGCGCCGGGTCGTGTTCGCCGAGGTCGATCCCGGCCATGAAGCCCCGGCCGCGCACCTCGGCGACCTCGGGCAGCTTCGCCACCGCGCCGAGCAGCTCGCCGAGCAGGCGGATCTTGGGCTGTAGACGGACCAGCGTTCCCTCGCGCTCGAAGGCATCGAGGTTGGCCAGGGCGGCGGCGCAGGCGAGCGGGTTGCCGGTGAACGTGTGCCCGTGGAAGAAGGTGCGTGCTTCCTCCGGAGCGCCCAGGAATCCCTCGTAGACGCGTTCGGTTGTCAGGGTCGCGGCGAGCGGCAGGTAGCCGCCCGTGAGCCCCTTGCCCAGGCAGAGGAAGTCCGGCGCCACCCGCTCCTGCTCGCAGGCGAACATCGTCCCGGTGCGCCCGAAGCCGGTGGCGACCTCGTCGCAGATCAGCAGCACGCCGTGCCGTTCCGTGAGCTCGCGCACCCGGCGCAGGTAGCCGGGGGGGTGGACCCGGATCCCCGCCGCGCCCTGAACCAGCGGCTCGATGATCACCGCCGCGGTCTCCTCGCGCGTGGAAGTCGAGCACGCGACTCGAGCTGCTCGCACGTTCGCCCGGCTCCACCCGATGAGCCTGGAACAGGAGCGGGGAATAGGCGGCATGGAAGAGGTCGATGCCGCCCACGGACACCGCCCCCAGGGTGTCGCCGTGGTAGGCGTCGCGTAGGCAGATGAATGAGGTGCGCCGCCGGTGCTGCCCTCCGCGCTGCTGCCAGTACTGAAAGGCCATCTTGAGGGCGACCTCTGTCGCGCTCGAGCCCGAGTCCGAGTAGAAGACTCGCTCAAGCCCGGGCGGAGCCAGCTCGACCAGTCGCGCCGCCAACTCCGCCGCGCCGCCGTGGGTGAGGCCGAGCATGGTCGAATGGGCGACCCGGTCGAGCTGCTCGCGCACCGCCTCGTCGATCAGGGGATGCCGGTGCCCGTGGACGTTGCACCACAACGACGAGACGCCGTCGATGTAGCGCCGCCCGTCCGAGTCCACCAGGTCGGTGCCCTCGGCGCGCTCGATCACGAGCGGCTCCTCGTGGCACCAGTCCCGCTGCTGGGTGAACGGGTGCCAGAGGTGGCGGTGGTCGAGCTCGCCGACGACCGTGGAGGAAGAGCCGACTGGCGCCTGCCGATTACTCATCTTCCGGACGATCCACTCAGCCGACCTTAGATGGGGCCGCGGCGGAATCGGGCTGGATCGAAAAGCTCAATCGGCCGGCCTCAGAGTCGGCCACGACTCGGGAGCGGCGAGCTCCAGCTCGGGCAGGGGCTCGACCGGAACGGAGCCCAGCCGCTCGATTGCCTCGCGATTGGAGCGTTCCACCACCGGCGGATCGTCGGGCCACGGCGTGAGCACGACGAGCGTCGGCTCGAGACCGACCACTCGCGCCGCTTCGATCGTCAGCAGCGTGTGGTTGATGGTCCCCAGCCCCGGTCTGGCCGCGATCACCACCGGCAGGCCGAGCTCACGTGCGAAGTCACGGACCAGATAGCCGAGCGTCAGCGGCACCAGCAGTCCCCCGACCCCCTCAACCACGAGAACGTCCGCGCGTCCTGAGGCGCGTCGAGCGGCTGCTTGCAGCCGCGCGGGATTGATTTCGGCGCCGGCCAGCTCCGCGCCAAGGTGCGGGGACACGGGCTCCTCGTACCGGTAGGGCGCGATCTCGTCGTCCGATTGAGCCGACCCGGCGGCTCGGCGGAGCAGGACATGGTCCGGCTCCCCCGCCTCACCCAAGCCGCTCACGGCGGGCTTGAACACCGCCACCCGGGCACCGGCGGTGACCAGTGGAGCGCGCGATCACCGCGGCGACCACCGTCTTCCCGACCTCGGTGCCCGTGCCGGTGATGAAGAAGCCCCGCAAGGGGCTAGGCCGCACGCCTCAGAGGGGCGGAGTGTCCGGCCGGGCGCTCGACGGCTGGGATCCCCAGCTCCTGGGAGGAGCGCGCGATCACTGCCGCGGCCGCGCACAGCTCGTCGGCCCTGTGGTTGGCCATCGCCGAGAGACGAAGCCGCGAGGTCCCTTCCGGCACGGTCGGTGGCCGGATCGCCTGAGCGAACACCCGGCCCTCCAGCGCCCGCTCGCAGAGCGCCGTCGCCCATGCTCGCCTCTCCCACGACCACCGGGACGATCTGGGTGCGCGAGGCGCCCACCTCCAGCCCGTGGCCGGCCAGGGCGTCCCGCAGGACGGCGCCGTTGCCGGCGTAGCTGCTCGACCATGCCCGGCTGGTCGTCGAGCAGGGTGAGTGCGGCGAGCGCGGCGCCGATCACGGGAGGGGGGAGCGCAGTGGAGAAGATGAAGGGTCGCGCGGTGTTGACCAGCAGATCCACGACCTTCGCGCTCCCGCAGACGTAGGCGCCGTAGCTTCCCAGCGTCTTCCCGAGCGTGCCGACGATCAGGTCGACCTCGCCCGGACAGCCCGGCCTCGGCGACCGCGCCCGCCCCGCCGGGACCGAGCGCGCCGGTCGCGTGCGCCTCGTCGACCATCAGGAGGCAGCGGTGGCGGCGCGCCAGGTCGAGCAGCTCGGCGATCGGGGCGACGTCTCCATCCATTGAGAAGACGGCGTCCGTGACTATCAGCCCGCCCTCGCGAGCTTCCTTGCGCAAGCCCCAGGAGAGGTGCTCGAGGTCGGCGTGCGCGATAGACGAAGCGCTCGGCGCGAGAGATCCGGCAGCCGTCGATGATGCTGGCGTGGTTGAGCTCGTCGGAGAAGACGGCCTGGCCGCGGCCGGCCAGCGCGGCGATCGTTCCGAGGTTGGCCAGGTAGCCCGACCCGAACAAGAGCGCCGACTCGTATCCGGCAAAGGCGGCGAGTCGCTCCTCGAGCCGGCAGTGCAGGGACATGTTCCCCGAGATCAGGCGGGAGGCGCCGGCGCCGGCGCCGAACCGCTCCGCGGCGTCCGCCGCCGCCTGGCGGACGCGTGGGTGATCGGCGAGGCCCGAGGTAGTTGTTGGAGCAGAGCAGCAGGACCTCGGCGCCGTCGAGCGTTACCCGCGGCCCCTGCGGGCTCTCGATCAGCCTCATGCGGCGATACAGCCCCGCCTGGCGCAGCTCCTCCAGCCGCTCGGCGACGTCGGTCACGGACCTAGTCGCCCCACCCGGCCGGCTCCGGGTATGGCGGCGGCTTGCGCTTCGTCTTGACCACCCGGAGCTGGGTCGATGGATCCCAGAAGTCGGCCTCGGCCTGGCTGTCGACGAGCTCGTCCATCGGGGTCGGCGGCGCCTCGCCCTCGAGCCAGCCGGAACGATTGTCGGGCCGGGGGTTGGCGCCGTTGTCGGGCTGTCGCGCCACGTTCAGTCCCAGCTCCTCGAACATCGCCCGGTCGTCGGCGGGCTCAGCCCCCAGGGTGGTCAGGAAGTTCCCCATCATCACTCCGTTGAGGCCCGCCTTGACGGCCAGGGGCTGCAGCTCGTCGAGGTTCTCGACCCGCCCACCGCAGAGGCGGAAGAGGGCGTCCGGGAGGATCAGCCGGAAGATCGCCACCCACTTGACGACCTCCCACGGGTCCATCAGCGGCCGGTCGCCGAACTTGGTCCCAGACCTCGGGTTGAGCAGGTTGATGGGCACCGAGGTGGGATCGATCTCTGCCAGCTCGAACGCCATCTCGACCCGCTGGCGGGGCGACTCGCCAAGGTTGAGGATGCCGCCGACGCAGGTCTCCAGGCCCGCCTCCTTGACCGCGTCGATGGTGCGGGTGCGGCCCTCGTAGCGGACCGTGGTCGACACCTCCGGGTAGTAGGAGCGCGAGGTCTCGACGTTGTGGTGGACGCGCTGGACGCCGGCGTCGGCAAGACGCCTGGCGCGATCGGCCGAGATGTGGCCGATCGACGCGCAGCGCTTCAAGTTGGTGTGCTCGGCGACCAGCCGGGCGCCATCGACGATCTTCTCGAAATCGCGCTTGGAGAGCCCCTGCCCCTGGGTGACCATGCAGAACCGGTGCGCCCCCGCCGCCTCGGCCGCCTTGGCGTGCTCCAGGATCTGCTCGGGGTCCATCATCGCGTGCATCGGCGTGTCCGCCTCCGCATAGCGCGACTGGGCGCAGAAGCCGCAGTCCTCGGCGCAGCCTCCCGACTTCGCGTTGACCAGGGAGCACATGTCGGTCGATTCGCCGAATCGCTCCCTGCGCACCGCCCAGGCGCGCTCCACGAGCTCGGCGATCTGGTCGCGCTGCGAGACCTCGGCCAGCTCGATGGCCTCGTCGAAAGTGATCAGTGGCGGCATCGAGCCTCCATGGCCGACAGCAACCAAGGCTAGGCACCGTCCCGGACGCCCCAATTTGTTCGCTACTTTCGCGCCGATTCCGTGTTCTTTGCGGCGAGGGAGGAAAGCGGCAGGGTCAGGAGGCGCAACCCAGGCGTGTCACTCCGTCTGGGAGGCGCCTCCTCCCTATCGCCGCGCCTAGGATTCCTCGCTTGCCCGGGAATTTGACCTTCTGGAAGCGACGCGCCGTCGCCGCCCTCGCCGTGGTGGGCCTGGGAGTGGGACTCTGGGTGGCGCTCGCCGACGGGACCACCGAGGGAACCGATGCCGGCGAGGCCATGGCAGGGACCGATGCCGGTGAGCTGACCGCGCGGAGACTCGCCGGTGAGAGGCTCGTGGCCGGCTTCGAGGGGCTGCATCCGCCGCGCAGCGTCAGGCGGATGGTGCGCGAGGGGCGGGTTGCGGGTGTGATCCTGTTCTCCGACAACCTCGGCAGCCGCTCGCACGCTCGCCGGCTGATCAGCCGCCTCCAGGCGATCCACCGGCCCAAGGGCCTCCGCGATCCACTGCTGGTGATGATCGACCAGGAGGGTGGCCTCGTGAAGCGACTCTCGGGAGCGCCGGAGGCCTCCGCACAGGCGATGGGGCGCCGAGGCGCCGGCTACAGCCGCCACCAGGGTGCGCTTACGGCCCGCAACCTGAAGCGGGTGGGGGTGAACGTCGATCTGGCCCCGGTGCTCGACGTGGGTCGGCCCGGCAGCGCGATCCGCGCCCAGCGTCGGAGCTTCGCAGGCCGGCCTCGCCGCGTGAGGCGCGTTGCGATCCCCTTCGCGACCGCGCTCGAGCAGCGGGGCGTGGCTGCGACCGCCAAGCACTTCCCGGGTTTGGGCGCGGCGGCCGAGAGCACTGACCTGGCGATACAGCGGATTCGCCTGGGGCGGGGGGAGCTGCGGCGGATCGACGAGCGGCCATATCGCGCCTTCGTCGCACGCGACGGCGACCTGGTGATGATCTCAACCGCGATCTACACCCGTTTCTCGGACAAGCCGGCGGCCTTCTCGAGGAGGATCGCGACCGGAGAGCTCCGTCACCGGCTGGGATTCGAGGGAGTCTCGATCAGCGACGCGCTGGAGACCGTATCGGCCCGCCACTTCGGCGGGCCGGCCAGGGTGGGAGTCGCCGCGGCGAAGGCCGGCACCGACCTGCTCCTGTTCACGGATCACCGTAGCGCCGCTCGCGCCGGGCGTGCGCTTCGCCGCAGGCTGCGCTCGGGGAAGCTGGCCCGGGGGCCGTTCGAGGAGTCGGTCCAGCGCGTGCTGGATCTGCGGGCCAGCCTTGTCCCAAACTAGGATTCGCGGGCCGGACATGCTCCCTCCTCGGCTTCTGCTCATTCCGCTCTTTACGGCCTTGGCCGCAGGCCTCGCGATCGCCGGCTCCGGGGCTCCCCCGGCGACCCTCGGCCAGGCCGCCGCGGCCCAGGCGCGGCCGAACATCGTGGTGATCCAGACCGACGACCAAACGCTCGAGTCGATGCGCGTGATGAGGAACGTCAACTCGCTGATTGGGAACCGTGGCGCGAGGTTCAAGCGGAGCTTCGTCAACTACTCGCTCTGCTGCCCCTCGCGCGCCACCTTTCTCACCGGCCAGTACATGCACAACCACGGAGTGGTCGCCAACGACGGGCCAAGGGGCGGCTTCCGCCGCTTCCAAGCCCTGCACGGCAGCAACAACCTCGCCGTCTGGCTTCGCCGTGCCGGGTACTACACGGCGATGATCGGCAAGTACCTGAACGGCTACGTGTTCCGGCCGCTCGTGCCGCCCGGCTGGTCGGAGTGGCGCGCGTCCGCGAATCAAAAGGTCTACGGCTACACGCTCGACGAGAACGGCGCCATGGTCAGATACGGCACGGACCCCGCCGCCTTCAAGCAGGACGTCTTGACCCGCAAGGCCGTGAGGCTCGTCGCCCGCCGGGCGCCGCGGCGGCGGCCGTTCTTCCTCTGGCTCGCCTACACGGCGCCGCATATCTTCGAGCCTCCGAGCTCTAACCCGCCGGGCAACTGCCAGGCCGCCGCGATGCCGGCGCCCCGCCATGCCCGCGCGTTCGACTCCGAGCCGCTGCCGAGGCGCCCGAACTTCAACGAGGCCGACGTTTCCGACAAGCCGGCCAAGATCCGCAGGCGCCCGCGGTTGGACGCGGAGCAGATCGCGGAAATCCGGCGCAAGTACCGCTGCGAGCTGGAGTCGCTGCTGTCGGTGGACGAGGGCGTGAAGAGGGTCGTCGATGCGCTCAGGGCCAAGGGCGAGCTCTGGAACACGGTGCTGATCTACACCTCCGACAATGGGTTCTTCCACGGTGAACACCGGATCCCCAAGTACAAGCAGCACCTCTACGAGGAGTCGATCCGGGTCCCCCTTCAGATGCGAGGGCCGGGGATCCCCCGGGGGGTGCGGGTGGGGAGCCTCGCGATCAACGCCGACCTGGCGCCGACGATCGTCGACCTGGCGAACGCGAACCCTGGCCTGTCGATGGACGGGCGCTCGCTGATCCCGGTCGCGAACCGGCCCGGCATCGAGCGGGGGCGCGAGCTCCTGATCGAGGAGCCAGGCTTCAAGGCGATCCGGACCAGGCGCTACGTGTACGCGGAGCATCGATCCGGCGCAAGGGAGCTTTACGACCTGAGGAACGACCCGTTCGAGCTCCGCAGCCGCCACCGCTCACAGGCCTACGCCCTCGTCAGACGACGCCTCGCGTCCCACCTCCGCCCGCTCAAGAACTGCGCCGGTTCGAGCTGCCGGCGCCATTCCGCTCCTTGAGCGACACTAGTATTCGCAGGCCGGACATGTTTTCTCCCCGGCTCTTGCTCTTCCCACTGTTCACCGCGGCCGTGACAGGCCTCGCGATCGCCGGCTCTGGGACTCCGCCGGCGAACCTCGATCAGGCGGTGGCGGCCCAGGCGCGGCCGAACATCGTGGTGATCGAGACCGACGACCAGCAGCTCCGATCGATGCGGGTGATGAGGAACGTCAACGCGCTGATCGGGAACCGTGGGGCGAGGTTCACGCGGAGCTTCGTCAACTACTCGCTCTGCTGCCCCTCGCGCGCCACCTTTCTCACCGGCCAGTACATGCACAACCACCGCGTGTTCGACAACACTGCGCCAGACGGCGGCTTTGACCGCTTCCAGGCCCTGCACGGCAACAACCACCTCGCCATCTGGATTCGCCGCTCCGGCTACTACACCGCGTTGATCGGCAAGTACCTGAACGGCTACGGCCCCCGTCGGCTCGTGCCGCGCGGCTGGTCGGAGTGGCGTGCGGTGACGAGTCAGCGGGTCTACGACTACACGCTGAACGAGAACGGCAAGCTCGTCCACTACGGCACCGACTCCGCCGACTTCAAGCAGGACGTCTTGACCCGCAAGGCCGTGAGGCTCGTCAACCGCCGGGCCCCGCGGGCGCAGCCGTTCTTCCTCTGGCTCACCTACACGGCCCCCCACTCCGGAGGTCCGGATCCGAACCCGAACCCCCCCACCAACTGCAAGGGGTCCGCGAAGCCGGCGCCTCGCCACGCCCACGCGTTCGACTTCAGGCGGCTGCCCAGGCCGGCGAACTTCAACGAGGCCGATGTCTCCGACAAGCCGGCCAAGATCCGAGCCCGCCCGCGTTTGAGCGCGGATCGGATCGCGCACATCCAGCGCCGGTACCGCTGCCGGCTCGAATCTCTCCTCTCGGTGGACGAGGGCGTCAAGAAGGTCGTCGATGCGCTCAGGGCCAAGGGCGAGCTGGCGAACACCGTGCTCATGTTCACCTCAGACAACGGCTTCTTCCACGGCGAGCACCGGCTCCCCGGCGCCAAGACGCGCATCTATGAGGAGTCGATCCGGGTGCCGCTCGTGATGCGCGGGCCGGGGATCCCGCAGGGGGTGAACGTCAGCGACCTGTCGATCAACGCCGACCTGGCGCCGACGATCGTCGATGCGGCGAACGCGAGCCCCGGCCTGATGATGGACGGGCGCTCGCTGATCCCGGTGGCACGGCAGCCGGGTATCGAGCGCGGGCGGGAGCTCCTGGTCGAAGAGGAGGGCTTCACCGCGATCCGGACCGGGCGCTACATGTACGCCGAGCACGGCACCGGCGAGCGGGAGCTCTACGACCTGAGCAACGACCCCTTCGAGCTTCGCAGCCGCCACGCCGATCCGGCCTACGCGTCGGTCAGGGGCCGGCTCGCGACCCGTCTCAACCAGCTGCGAAGCTGCGCCGGTCCGAGCTGCCGCCGCTAACGCCCCCGCCACACGGGTCGTCGCTTCTCGGCGAATGCTCGGATGCCCTCGCGGAAGTCCTCGGAGCCGAAGCACGAGCGCCGCAGCTCGATCAGCTCGCTTTCCTGATCTGGAGTGAGGCGGGCATAGGAGTTGAGGGTCTCGATCGCGTGCTTGTTTCCCCTCATCGAGAGGGGGGCGTTGGCGGCCACCTCGGAGGCCAGCTCGACCGCGGCGGCCTCGAGCTCGGAGTCCTGGACGGTGTCGTGCACCAGGCCGATCGCCATCGCCCGCGGGGCGCTCAGGCTGCGGCCGGTCAGGAACAGCTCCTTCGTGCGGGCGAGACCGACGACGTCGATGAACTTCGCAAGCCCGGTGTGCCCGTAGATCAGCCCGAGCTTGGCCGGAGGCATGCCGAGCTTGGCCCTCATGGCGCTAAGACGCAGGTCGCACCTGATCGCGAGCTCGAGGCCTCCCCCGAGGCAGTGCCCGTTGATCGCCGCGAGCACCGGATAGGGATGGGCGCTCACCGCCTCCATGGCGGCGTGGAACGGATGGGCAACGAGCGCCTCCGCGTCGGTGGCGAAGGTCTCCTCGGGGATGCCGGCGATGTCGTAGCCGGCCGAGAAGACCTCGCCGGTGCCGGTGATGACCACGCAGCGGATCTCGATCCCCCGGTCGAGTCCCGGCAGGACCTCTGCGAGTGCCTCCAGGATCTCGTGGTCGAGGGCGTTCCGCCGCTCGGGATTCGAGATCGTCAGCCGGGCCACCGCCTCGGCCGGGTGGTCGAGGACGAGCTTCCCGCCGGCGAGGTCGTCGCTCATTCCAGGACGACGAGGACGTCGCCCTCCTGGACCGACTGGCCCTCCTCGCAGCGGATCTCGGTGACGGTGCCGGGATCCTCGGCCTCGACTGGCATCTCCATCTTCATCGACTCGAGGATGGCCACCGTGTCGCCCTCGTCGACCTGATCGCCGACCGCGACCTCGACCTTCCACACGGTCCCGGTGATATGCGCTTCGACGTTGTTGCTCATGGCCCGGCGGGTGAGAATATCCAGCCTTGCCCGCGGAACCGACAGCCGACCCGGTGGTGATCGTCGCGGCGCACAACGAGGCACGCCGGATCGGGGCCACGCTGGAGGCGCTGTCGGAGGCGTTTCCGGGCGCTCAGCTCGTGGTTGCCGACGACGCCTCGAGCGACGGCACGGGCGAGCTGGCGCTCTCGCGGGGCGCTCAGGTGGTCAGCCGCGGAAAGCCCCACGGCAAGGGTGCCAACATGACCGCCGCAGCACAGAGCGTGCTCCACCTGGGGGATGCCCCCAAACCACCGGTCTTCCTGCTCTGCGACGCCGATCTGGGCCAGTCGGCGAGGGAGCTGCCAGGGTTGGTTGAGGCGGTTGCGGAGGGCGGCTGTGACCTTGCCGTCGGCGCGTTCCGTGATCGCGTCGGCGGTGGCTTCGGCCTTGCCGTGGGCTTCGCTCGCTGGGCGATCGAGCGCCGCTGCGGCTTTCGCGCCGAGGCTCCGATCTCCGGCCAGCGGGCGATGACGGCGCAGGCGCTGCGTGCGGTCCTGCCGTTTGCAAGTGGCTACGGGATGGAGACCGGGATGACGATCGACGCCGTGCGCGGGGGCTTCCGCTTGTGCGAGATCGAGCTCGACCTCGAGCACAGGGCGACGGGCCGAAGTGTCGGCGGCTTCCTTCACCGCGCCCGCCAGCTGCGCGACTTCGGGCGCGCCTATGCCTCGAGGCGCGGAGGCCCGGCCTAGCTTCGTTTCGCGTAGTCCCCGAACTGGCCGAAGTCGAGCATCACGCACGACTCCTCGCCGACGATCTCGGCATCGTGGCCCGGCGGGATGGCGAACACGTCGCCGGGGCGGATCTCGGCCTCCGAGCCGTCGTCCATGTAGACCTTCATGTGGCCCGACATGCAATAGCCCAGGTGGGAGACCTCGCATGAGTCGGTTCCGGCGATCGGCTTGATGTTGTTGGACCACCTCCAGCCCGGCTCGAAGACCGCCCGGCCGACCGCCTTGTCGGCGACGTTGCAGACGTCGGCCTTGCCCTTGCCCTCGAAGGGACGCGTCTCGTCGGGCGAATTGAAGTTCTTCACCTCTAGGGGCATCTGTTCCTCCTCAATATCCGCTGACCCGCCCGCGGCACCCTAACGCCTCGCTGGTGCGCCGGCAAGGCGGCGGCGCCAAAACGGGACATCCATTGGGTGACGGGGCACTAGGCTTGGCGCCCGTTGATACTCGCCATCGACCAGGGCACGACCGGGACCACCTGCCTCGTCTTCGACCGCGAGGGCCGGATCGCCGGACGGGCCTATTCCGAGTTCGAGCAGCACTTTCCGCAGCCCGGCTGGGTCGAGCACGACGCGGCCGAGATCTGGGAGGTGACGCGCCGAATCGCCGTGCAGGCGATCGTGGATGCGGGAATCCAGGGCGCCGACCTGGACGCGATCGGGATCGCCAACCAGCGCGAGACGGTCGTCGCCTGGGACCCCGGGACGGGCGAGCCCGTCCATCGCGCGCTCGTCTGGCAGGATCGCCGCACCGCGGCACGCTGCGACGAGCTGCGGGCCGCCGGGCACGAAGCGCTGGTGCGGGAGCGCACCGGGCTCGTCATCGATCCCTACTTCTCGGGCACCAAGATCGAATGGCTGCGGCGAAACGTCGAAGCGGCGCGGAGCGCCGTCTTCGGGACGATCGACTCCTGGCTCGTGTTCAAGCTCACCGGTCGCCACGTCACCGACTACTCGAACGCCTCCCGGACGATGCTGTTCGACATCCGTGGGCTGCGCTGGGACACCGAGCTGTGCGGCCTGCTCGGGGTCGATCCATCCAGCCTGCCCGAGCCGGTTCCGTCGGCACACGTGTACGGGCGCACGGACGTCTTCGGCGGCGACGTCCCGGTGGCGGGGATCGCGGGGGACCAGCAGGCGGCGCTGTTCGGCCAGGCCTGCCAGCGGCCTGGGATGGCGAAGAACACCTATGGGACAGGGAGCTTCGTCCTCCTCAACACCGGCCGCGACGCTCCCGAGCCCGGCGAGGGCCTGCTGACCACGGTCGCCTGGGGCCTGGGCTCTCAGACGGATTACGCGCTCGAGGCGGCGGTGTTCATCACGGGCGCAGCGGTGCAGTGGCTTCGCGACGGGCTCGGGATCATCGGCTCAGCGCCCGAGAGCGAGGGGCTCGCGGCCTCGCTCGACTCGAACGACGGCGTCTACTTCGTTCCCGCGCTCACGGGCCTGGGGTCCCCGCACTGGGATCCCTACGCGCGCGGGATGATCATCGGCCTGACGCGCGGCTCCGGGCGGGCCCAGCTCGCGCGCGCCGCCTTGGAGGCGATCGCCTACCAGACCGTGGACGCGGTGCGGGCGCAGGAGGCCGCCGCCGGGGAGGCACTCGAGGTGCTGAAGGCCGACGGGGGCGCCGTCTCCAATCGCTGGCTGATGCAGTTCCAGGCGGACGTGCTCGGGGCGCCGGTGGTCGTTCCCGAGATCTCCGAGACGACTGCCCTCGGCGCCGCCTATCTGGCGGGAATCGCCACCGGTGTCTGGGACGCAGAGCAGGTGGCCGCGATGTGGCGCGAGGCCGCCCGCTACGAGCCGCGGATGAGCGAGGACGAGCGCCAGTCTCTGCTCGGCGACTGGCGCCGCGCCGTTGAGCGAGCCAGGGGCTGGGCAAGCGGCGCGTAACCGCGACGCGCGCCGGGGGTAGGACACCCACGGGCCGGCTCCTGCCCGCTCCCCTGTCGATGGCCGAGATCAAGCCCCAGGTCTACAAGGACCCTCGCCCCGCCGAGTACTTCACGCGGTTCCACGAGCGCGCTCGCACCCGCGACCCCGACTGGGTCTATGAGCGTGGTGCGGATCGTGCTCACGATCCCCACCCTGCTCCTCTACCGCGCCTGGGCGATCGGGACGGAGAACGTCCCCAGCTCCGGACCCGTGATCCTGGCCCCGAACCACTTCTCGAACTGGGACCACTTCTTCGCCGCCGTCTACCTGCGGCGCAAGGTGCGGTTCATGGCCAAGTCGCAGCTGCTCGGCGCCAACCGGGCCATCACCTTCATCCTCTCCCACGGTGGGGTGTTTCCCGTTCGCCGCGGCCACCAGGACCAGGAGGCGTTCATCACCGCCCACGCGATCCTCGATCCGCGGCGGCTGCATGCTGATCTACGCGGAGGGCGGTCGCTCCCGCACCGGCGGTCTCGGTCAGCCGCGACCGGGGGTCGGCTACCTGGCGCTCGAGTCGGGCGTCCCCGTCGTGCCGGTGGCGATCCACGGCTCGAAAGGGGTTCGGGGGTGGAGGAGGCTCCAGTTCCCGAAGGTGACGATCCAATTCGGCGAGCCGCTGAGCTTTCCGGTTGTCGAGAGCCCCTCGCGCGAGCAGGCACAGGAGGCCGCCGAGCGGGTCTTCCAGCCGGTGGGGGAGATGTACGCGGCCCTCGAGGAAAAGGGTCGCCGTGGCGTGATCAAGGCCCTGCGCGAAGGGATCGGCGCCCGCACCGAGCGCCAGGTCCCGGCCGGCCAGCCGCGCTAGCCGGTCGACAACGAACGTCCCGGAGTGTGGGCTATAGGGGGTAGTGAGGGACGTTCATTGCGTCGCTCACTCGTACTTCGTATCCAAGGTCCGCCAATGCTCCGGGTCGTGGCCCGGCACGATCACTGCCTGGGGGTAGGAGCGATGGAAGAGCGCCAGCTCCTGGCGCGAGCGGCGCCAGGTGTGGCGGTCGAGGGGGCGCGGCGGCTCTGGTGCGTCGCCGAGTTGACCGTGCGTGTAGATCGCGTCGCCCGCGATCACGAAGTCGCGCTCGTGCAGACGAGCGATCACGCACTGGTGGCCCGCCGAGTGCCCGGGCGTGAAGGCGAGCCGAACGGACCCGTCGCCGAACAGGTCGAAGGTGCGGCCGAAGGTCGAGTACGAGGCGATGTCCGGGCCCTCGTAGCTGAGCGTCCGGTAGTCGAACAGGAAGTCGTAGTGCGCCGGCCGGTAGCCGCGCAGCAGCGGTCGCGGGTCCGTGGTCGCCGCGTGCCACTCCGGCGGCGGAGATCACGAAGGTCGAGTTACCGAACTCGGACATCCCCGAGGCGTGGTCCTGGTGCAGGTGGGTCATCACGACCAGGGGCAGGTCCCTGGCCTCGATCCCCCGCTCGCGAAGCTGGGCGGGTATGTCCCGCCCCGGCTCGATCCGCGGCCGGCCGAACCGGGCCCACAGCCGACCCATGTTCTCGCGCGGCTCCGCGGCCACGGACGGGTGAAGGCCCGTGTCCACGAGCATCGGCCCGGCGTCGGGATGCCGAATCAGGAAGGCGGGGCAGGGGACGGTCCACCACTGGGAGCGAGGGGTGCCGACGCCCAGCACCTTCAGCGTTTCCAGGGGGCCCCCGGGGCGCTCGAAGAAGGTGCGCGGGGAGTCCAGCTCGCCGCCCAGCAGGGGCTCGACGGTCACCGTGGCTCCCCGCTTGCCGCCGGGGAGCGGCTCGGTCAGCGGCTTCGACTGGGCGTGGACCTTCATCGGTCGCTGAGCGTACAGGCGGACAGTCTCTAAGCTCACCCGGTGGCAGCCTCGAGCTCCCAGATCTTCCGGCCGGGACTGCTTGAGGGTCAGGTCTGTGCCGTCTCGGGGGCGGGCACGGGACTCGGGCGGGCGACTTCGTTGGAGCTGGCGGCGCTCGGCGCCACCGTGATCGGCTGCGGGCGGCGCGCCGAGCCGCTCGAGGACACGGTGCGCACGATCCGGGACGCCGGCGGAGCCGCGGAGGCAGAGCCGATGGACATCCGTGACCCCGACGCGGTGGAGGGCCTGTTCGACGGGATCGTCGAGCGCCACGGCCGCCTGGACGTGCTGGTCAACAACGCGGGCGGCCAGTTCCTCAGCCCCGCCGAGGCCATCAGCCCCAAGGGCTTTCGGACCGTGATCGAGCTGAACGTGCAGGGAACCTGGCAGATGACCCATGCGGCCGCGACGAAGGCGTTCATCCCGCAGCGCTCCGGGAAGGTGATCAGCATCACCCTGTCGCCCCATCACGGGATGCCGGGCATGGCGCATTCCGGGGCCGCCCGCGCCGCGGTCGAGAACATGATGCGCACGCTCTCGATCGAGTGGGCGCGCTTCAACGTCAAGCTGTGCGCCGTGGCGGCCGGCCAGTTCGACACCGAGGTGCTGCGAACGAAGTACCCGAAGGAGGTCGCCGAGAACGTGGTGCGCACGGTGCCGGCGCAGCGGCTCGGCAAGCCCGAGGAGATGGCCTGGCTGATCGCCTATCTCGCCTCCCCCGGGGGAGACTTCCTCTCCGGTTGCGTGATCACGATCGACGGCGCTCGCGACAACTGGTTCGGCCCCTGGCCGCCGCCCGGGGCCGTCGGCGAGTCCGGGGAGCCGCTCGCCGAGGCACGCAAGCCTCGCGAATGAGGCTCGCCCTCGCCACGGCGGTGGGGCTGTCCCTGCTGGCCATCGCGTCGTGTGGGGACGGCGAGCCGTCACCGACCACGGGCACCGACGGCCGCCGACGCGGCGGCGAAGCGGCTGACGGCCGCCGAGCAGGCTGCTGGTGATCCGGTCGGAACGGGTCGTGCAGCGCTACTGCGGGAAGCTCGCGCTCGCGCTGACCGGCCAGCGGAAGCCGCCCTCGGTCGCGGAGCAGGGCCGGGCCCTCGCTGCGACGGACCGCCTCATCGAGCTGGCGCGCAACAAGCCCGCCGCGTCGCTCGAGGGCGGGGCGGACATGAGGCTGTTCCTCGGCGACCTGGCCGAGGACCTCGAGGGCTCGAACTGCGATCAGCGCCTGGTGCAGCGGATCGACCAGGCGCTTGCGACGCTGCCCCGGCCGTAGGGGCTAGCGAATGACCCGAGTGCTCTCGGTGTCCGTGTTGTTCTGAAGCACAGGGTCGTCGGTGATCGCAGCCGCGGTGGCCTAGTTCCTCATCGTGCGGGGAGCCGCCCTGCACCTGCGCCCTGATCGTGACCCGCTGCTGACCGCCGACGCCCAGGTCGCCGACCCTGCAGGTCACGGTCGCCGTCTGAAACCGAGCAGGTTCCGCTGGTGGCCTGCGCCGAGACGAAGCTCACCTGCTTGGGGAGGCGGTCCCAGACGCTCACGCCGGTCGCGCGCGAGGGACCCAGGTTCTCCACCAGCAGCGTGTAGGTCACGGTGCCGCCGATCCTGACCGGGTCGGGGTTGTCGCGCTTCGTGATCTTGAGATTGGCCTGGCGCGGGTCGTCGATCAGCATCTCGACGTTCTGGTCCAGCTGCGGGTCTCCCTCACCGCTCGGCGGGCCGCTCTGAGGATCGTTGAAGCCGAAGGTGCGGCCGATCGCGGCCAGCTGGCGGGCGATGAAGCCCGCGGCGTTCCCGGGACCGGGGCGGTCGCCGGCGAGGCGTGGTCGAGCACGGTGCCGAAGATCGAGAGCGTGTCGTCGCGGTTGTCCATCACCTCGATCAGGCGGTGCTGGTGCGGCCAGTCGGCCACCGCCGAGGTGTTGATCTCCCACCAGAGTGTGATCGCCGCAGAACCTCCTGTTGCCCGGGCCGGTCGTCCGCGTGCTTCCGCAGGGCAGGAGCGCGTGCTCGTGAGTGTGCCCCGCGACGTAGGCGATCACGTTCGAGTGGTTGGCCAGCAGCTCGGTGAAGGTCTTGGCGTTGCTCCCGGCTCGGCGGCCTGCTCCGGGTTCCCGAAGTGCAGGGGCTGCGAGTTGCGCGGGTCGGGATCGCAGCCGGGGTTGGTGTCGTGCTCGGGGGTGTCGCCGTGGCTGTGCTGCACGCCCGTGCACTCTCCGGTGGCCTCGTCGGGAACGACCGAGTCCATGCTGCGCACGGGGTGGTGGCCGAAGATCACGATCAGCTTGCCCTGGTTCTCCGCCTTGTTCAGCTCGTTCCGGAGCCACAGGAACTGCGGGTGGTCGAGGTTCCCGTCCGAGGAACCGCTCTGCGGGCCTTCGCCGACAATGCCGCCCTCCGAGTTGGTGTCGATGGCGATGAAGCGGACGCCGGGCGTCTGCGGCGGATTCCACGCGTAGTAGGAGGCCGAGCCGTTCGAGGCCTGGTTCTGTGGCGGGTTGACGAAGTTGAAGCCGTGGTCGTTGTCCACGTTGTTGGCGCCGATGATCGCCTTGATCTGCATGCTTCGAGACGAAGCGCCGCAGCGGGTCGGGCGGGACCAGCATCCCCGCGGCGGTCGGGGAGAGCAGCACCCTCGGATCGAGAGCGTCGGGGCCAGGAAAGCTGCCCGGGACGATGGTCGTCCCCAGCGCCTTGAAGCAGCCGGTGGCGATGTTCTCGAACGCCTGGTTCGCGTCCTCGTTCCCCTGCACGAGGACGTCGTGGTTGCCGTTCGCCCAGTAGGAGGGGACGTTCAGCCCGGCCGGGGTGAGGGAGAGCATCTGGGCGCGGTCCAGGAGCCCCGTGTACTGCGGCCACGCGGCCCAGTCGCCGGTGGGCTCGTTCGGGTCGTAGAAGTTCGGGGGCGGGGGCGAGGGGTAGTCGTCGTAGTCCTGGACGCCCGTGTATCCGGCGGCCTCGGCGGCGGCCTGGGTCTGCCCGCCTTCCTGCGTGACGAACGCCTGGCAATTGGCGTCTGGGGAGGTTCGCCGGCGAGTAGGCGTCGGGGTCGGTGAGGCCTGAGTTGAAGTTGAGGGTCACGCCGCCCTCCAGGAGCGCCCGCGTCCAGATCATCTCGTTGCGCTGCTGGTTGTCGGCCTGGTCGCCCGTGATCACCGCGAGGTCCATCGGGTTGCCGATGCCGTTGCCCTGCGGCACCGGGCTGTGGGCGGCGAACCGGTTGATCTGCCGGATCGAGTCGTCGATCATGAACGGGGTCAGGGCCTCCCAGGGGCGCCAGGCCGAGGTTGCGCCGCCCTGGCCGGCGACCTCGTCGAGGAACTCCACCCGCGCCGGAGACTCCTCGTCGGCGAGCTGGAAGTCGGTCAGCTGGGAGAAGTAGGCGAGCGAGCGCCGCCGCTGCGCGCGTCCCGACTGGGCCACGCCGTCGGGGTCGCGGACGACGTACGTCCTCGTCGACCTGCTCCACCTCCAGGGTCGTGTAGTCGGCGTCCGGGTCGGTGGCGGTGAGGATCTGCTCGAGGGTCGTATGGCCCCCGGTGTCGATGACCAGGTGGGTCGCCGCGGCGACCCCGGCGACGGCGAGCAGGACCACGAGGCCGCCCACCGGCACCAGCCAGCGCCGGCGGCGCGAGCGGGCTCTTGCTCCTCCTCCTTGGGCTGATGGCCCTTCCCCTAACCCCTGATCACGACGGTACCCGTTACCCCTATCCGGTGCCGGGAAACCTAGCACTGCGGGCCATCCCGCGCCGGCTTGGCCGGGCTCCTCGGTTGCCCCGGCCCGGAGCCCGGCTACGCCTGGCCGCTCCCCTCGCGCAGCCTCCCCTCGCGGATCCGCGCCGCCAGGTCCTTCGACTCCTCGCGGATCACGGTGCCGTCCTCGAGCTCGACGGCGGGCAGGGCCTTCTGCCCGGTCAGCGCGGCGTACTCGGTGCGCTTTCCGCGCCGGAGCGGCTGCTTCACCACCTCGTACTCGATTCCGGCCTCGTCGAGCGCCTTCTGCACCCGCCAGCACGGGTGCTGGTCGATCTTCAGCCACATCGTCGGGCAGCGGTGGAGCTTGACCGCCATCTCGTCCTCCAATCGGGTCGGGGCCGCTACGCGTACATGCCGCCGAATTGTCCTCCGGTGACGTTCAGGACCTGTCCGTGGACGTAGTCGGAGAGCTGCGAGGACAGGAACAGGACGGGGCCGGCGGCCTCCTCCGGCTGGGCGGGGCGCCCGAGCGGGATGATCATCGAGGCCATCGCCCGCTGCTGCTCGGGCACGCCGATCTCGATCTTCTCGCCCTCGCGCTCGATCGCCTCGCCCTGCTCCTTGGCCTGGGTGAGGCGGGTCTCGACGAATCCGAAGGCCACCGCGTTCACGTTGATCTTGAACTGCCCCCACTCCTTGGCGATCGTCTTCGTGAGCCCGGTCACGCCCGCCTTCGCGGCCGAGTAGTTGGCCTGGCCGGCGTTGCCCATCGTTCCCGAGATCGAGGTCACGTTGACGATCTTGCGGAACACCTCCTGGCCCCCGCCGGCCTCCTGCTTGGCCGCCTCGCGCCAGTGGGGCGCCAGCGCCCTGGTCATGCGGAAGGGGACGATCGTGTGGATGTCGAGCATCGCCTGGAACTGCTCGTCGCTCATCTTGTGGACGACGCCGTCCCAGGTGTAGCCGGCGTTGTTGACCAGGATCTCGACCTGGCCGAAGGCCTCGTTGGCCTTTGCGACCAGCTCCTCGGGAACGCCCGGCTGGGTCAGGTCGCCCGCGAAGACCGCCGTCTCGCCCTCGAGCTCGCCCGCCGCCTGCTCGGCGACCTCCCCGTCGATGTCGTTGATCAGCACCTTGGCGCCCTCGCTCAGGAAGAGCTCCGCCGTCGCCCGGCCGATCCCGCGCGCCGAGCCGGTGATGATCGCGGCCTTGCCGTCAAGTAGTCCCATCTGCGCTCGTTCTCCTCTCGAAGCCTGGTTTGTCGGCGGGAACCGTATCTGGGCCGACTCGGCACGGACGCCCGGTCGGCGAGGGCGTGTTAGCGTCGCTCCGTGCCCGAAGCCAACGCGGAGCTGATCCGCCGCTTCTACGCCGCCTTCGCGGCGCGCGACGGCAGCGCCATGGCCGAGCTCTACGCGCCCGACGCCCGCTTCTCGGACCCCGTGTTTCCGGACCTTCGCGGCGAGGAGCCCGGCGCGATGTGGCGGATGCTCACCGGCCGCGCCGACGACCTCGAAGGTGGAGCTCGTCGAGCACGAGGCGGACGGCGACCAGGGCTCCGCCCGCTGGGTCGCCCGCTACACGTTCACCCAAACCGGGCGACCGGTGAGGAACGACGTGCGCGCCTCGTTTCGCTTCGCCGGTGGGCTGATCGCCGAGCATCGCGACGAGTTCGACTTCCATCGCTGGTCGCGGCAGGCGCTGGGCGCGCCTGGCCTGCTGCTCGGCTGGACGCCGCTGCTGCGCGCCTCGGTCCGCCGGCGCGCCCGCGCCGGCCTGGACGAGTTCCTGGCGGGCGGGTCGCCCGTAAGACCCGCCCTCACGCTAGGACCCGACGGCGCGTGAGGCCCATCGGCGCTCTATTGCTGCGCGGGTGGCTGCGGAGGCGGGGGCGGAGCCGCCGCCTCCCCGGTGCGCGCGTCGTCGAGCGATAGCTCCCAACGCTCCCACTCGTCGTCGCTGAGCCCCCAGATCAGCATCGCCAGCGGGGCCAGGGCGGCCGTGAGGATGAGGAACGAGATCGCGTTGACGATCGCCGACTCCTCGCTGGCGAGGAAGCTGACGAGGATCGACACCACGAGCAGGATGGGCGACCAGATCGGAACGATCCGGCGGCGGAAGAGCGCGATCGCGAGCAGGATCGAGCCCAGCACGATGCCGATGAAGAAGAAGAAGAGGAAGTAGGCGATCAGCGCGCCGCTGTCGTCCAGCTCGTCGTAGATCTCCACCGCCGCGGCGCGGTCAGCGTGGTCGGCCAGGATGACGTCGAAGCCGTTGAACGCGAGGATGGCCGTGAGCCCGATCACGCCGATCGTAAGCAGCCCGGCCGCGATCTGGCCGAGGGTGACGGAGCGGCCGCGGAACAGGCGCATCACCCCGAGCAAGCCGGGGATGAAGAGCAGCGAGCCGATCGTCCCCGCCGCGCCGGCGGCGATGTAGCGGCCCTTGTCGGCCGCCACCTCGGCGAGGTACTCGGCGCTGTCAGCAGGCCCAGGCGGGGTCGAGCAGCGACTCAATGCAGAGCAGGAGCGGGCCGGCGATCAGCCCGATCGCCGCCAGCGTGCGGCTGAAGTTGCGCGAGTCCGAGAACCTGAGCATGGGTGCCTCCTCAATCGGTCGCGGGCGCCGACGATAGCCACCTTCGGCGACGTGACGCGACGGCTCCGAGAGTCCGTGTTAGATGGCTGACCGTGCCTAGCTCAGCGAGCGGGCGATCACCAGGCGCTGGATCTCGTTCGTGCCCTCGTAGATCTGGGTGATCTTGGCGTCGCGCATCATCCGCTCCACCGGGTACTCGCTGACGTAGCCGTAGCCGCCGAGGACCTGCACCGCCTCGGTGGTCACCCACATCGCGGTGTCGGAGGCGAACAGCTTCGCCATCGCCGAGTACTTGCCCATGTCGCCGTCGCCCGCGTCGACCTTGGCGCAGGCGCGGTAGAGCAGCTCCCGTGCGGCCGCGGTGCGGGTCTCCATCTCGGCCAGCTTGAACTGGATCCCCTGGAAGGAGGCGATCGGCTTTCCGAACTGGCGGCGCTCCTGGGCGTAGGCGGCCGCGTAGTCGGTCGCGCCCTGCGAGATGCCGACGGCCTGCGCGGCGACCCCCAGCCGGGAGTGGTCCAGCGTCCCCATCGCGACCTTGAAGCCGGCGTTCTCGTCGCCGATCAGGTTCTCGGCCGGGACCCGGACGCCGTCGAAGATCGGCTGGCCGGTGGGCGAGCCGCGGATCCCCATCTTGTGCTCGAGCTTGCCGACCGAGAAGCCCGGCCGGTCGGCCTCGACGATGAAGGCGGAGATGCCGCGCGAGTGGCCGGCGTCGGGATCGGTGACGCAGAAGACCACGTAGAAGTCGGCGACCCCGAGGTTGGTGATCCAGTTCTTGGTCCCGTCGATCACCCAGTCCGAGCCGTCGCGGACCGCGCGGGTGCGCATGCCGCCGGGGTCGGAGCCGGCGTCCGGCTCCGAGAGCGCGAAGGCGGGGGTCCACTCGCCGGCCGCGCACCTCGGCAGCAGGCGCCCCTTCTGCTCCTCGGTCCCGAACAGCCTGATCGGCAGCGTGCCGAGCTCCTGGATCATCAGCATCAGGGCGCTCGACGCGCACGCCTTGGCCACCTCCTCGACCGCGATGTTGAGCATCAGCGTCCCGGTCCCCGTGCCGCCGTGCTCGGCCTCGAACGGGAGCCCGAACAGGTCGTGCTCGGCGAACAGCTCGCGCAGGTCGCGCGGGTACTCGCCCGTGGCGTCGATCTCGGCCGCCGCGCGGCGCCACGCGCTCGGTGACCATCTTGCGGATCGTCTCGCGGAAGTCGAGGAACTCCTGGGGGAGCGCGTAGGTCGCGGGCGGGGCCGCCGCGGTGGCCATCGACTCGGAGCCTAGCTCGTCGGCGGCTTGGATCAGAGCTGCCCCTGAGAGATCCGTGCCAGGGCCTCCTCACAGCTCGCGCTCGTAGAAGTAGCTGATCGGGCCGTCGGGTGCGCCTTCGCGATTGGCGAACCCGAGGCTCTCGTAGAGGGCGCGGGCGGCGACATCGTCCTCGTTGGTGCCGAGGTCCATGTGTTTCGCGCCCCGGCTGCGAGCGAGCTCCATCGCGGCCTCCATCAGCGCCCGCCCCAGCCCCTGCCCGCGGCGGTCGGGGACCACGTAGAGCTCCTCCAGGTAGCAGTCGAGGCCTTCCGTCCAGATCGCCGGGCGGAAGCGAAGCACCGCGAGCCCGTGAGGCTCGGCTCCACCCAGCAGGACGGTGACCTCCCCTCTCGCCAGGAGCTCCCGGACCCGTTCGGCCAGGGCCCTCGGGCCGGGCGTAGGGTCGTCGAACTCGCTGTTGAAGTCGTGAAGGAGCCGGCCGATGATCTCGGCGTCGTCGACATCCGCGCGGCGGACGGCCAGGTCAAGGGGAGCGTTCATGCTTCTTCCCGAGGATGCCTACAGCCCGAGCTGCCTGCCGAGGATCTCCTTCATGATCTCGTCGGTGCCGCCGCCGATCGGGCCCAGGCGGGCGTCGCGGACGGCGCGCTCGATCCCGTACTCGCGCATGTAGCCGTAGCCGCCGTGGATCTGCAGGCACTCGTCGGCGACCTCGAGCATCGTGCGCTGGGTGAGGAGCTTGGCCATGGTCACCTCGCGGATGGCGTCGTGGCCGTCGGCGAACAGGCGCAGCCCGTGGTAGGCGAGCGCGCGCGAGGCGTCGATCTTGGTGGCCATCTCGGCGAACTTGTGGCGGATCGCCTGGAACTTGCCGATCGGCCGCCCGAACGCCTCCCGCTCCTTCGCGTAGGCCAGCGTGACCTCGAAGACGCGCTGCATCCCGCCGACGGCGCCGAGCGCCATCGACAGTCGCTCCCACTGGAAGTTGGCCATGATCAGGCGGAAGCCGCCGTTCTCGGTCCCGAGCAGGTTCTCGTCCGGCACCTCGACGTCCGTGAAGCTGAGCTCGCCGGTGTCGGAGGCGTGCCAGCCCATCTTCTCCAGCTTTCTGGTCACCTCGTAGCCGGGCATCTCACGCTCCAGGACGAGGAAGGAGAGGCCGTCGTGGCCTCCCTCGGGGCTGGTCTTCACCGCGCAGGCCAGGAAGTCGGCGCGGACGCCGTTGGTGATGAACGTCTTCGAGCCGTTGACGACGTAGCCGCCGGGCACCTTGCGGGCGAGGGTCCGGATCCCGGCCACGTTGGAGCCCGCGTCCGGCTCGGTGATCCCGAGCGCGCCGATCCGCTCGCCGCGGATGCCGGGCACGATCCAGCGCTGGCGCTGCTCCTCGGTGCCGAAGTTGAACACCGGCGGCATCGCGATCGAGGCGTGGGCGTTGAGGCCCGGCGGCGACGCCGCCGCGAGCCGCCCGAGCGCGACAGCTCCTCGATCCAGACCGCGTCGTGGACGGCGGTCGCCGCCCTGGCCGCCGTAGTCCTCGGGGAACTTGAGGCCGAGGAACCCGAGCTCGCCGCAGCGGGCGAACAGCTCCCGCGGGAACTCTCGCGCCTCCTCCCACTCGTCGACGTGGGGGGCGATCTCCTTGCCGACGAACCGGCGCACCGTCTCGCGCAGCTCCTCGTGCTCCTCGGTGAACGGCGGCAGCAGCGCCCGCTCGCCGCTGTCCTTGATGACGGGGCGCTCACTCAGGACTCCGGCCGGCGGCTTCCAGTCGTCGAGCGTGGTGTGGCCGCGACCGGCGTGGTCGAAGCCCAGCAGGTTTCCCTCCGGGTTCTTCTTGTCGCCGTGGTGGTAGGCGCGGACCTCGGCGATCTTGCCGTCGCGGAGCCGGAACCACTCGGTGCCGCGGTTGAGGCGCTTCTCGCCGGACTTCGGGTCGCGCCAGGTCATCGTCCACTCGATCACGGCCTCGTCGCCCGACTCGATCCCGTGCTCGAACCACCATTGCCCGTCGAGGTTCTCGACGGCCCACTTGGTGTTCTCGCCGATCGCGCTCGCGCCCTCGTGCGGCCCGAGCCGGGTGTAGTAGTGGACCGCGTCGTCGGTGAAGTGCGAGGCCACCCGCTCGGCGTCGCCGGTGTTCAGCGCCTCGTAGTAGCGTGCGGATGTGGTCGAGATTGCCGATGACCGGATTCTTACCTGATGCTGTCGATCTTGGGCGTCTCCCGTTCGTCGTTAGGGTGAGGCGGCGAAGCCGCGTCGCTGAGAAGCAAGGAGGAAACCGATGAAGTACCTGCTCGCGTTGATCTCGGAGGAGGGGGGCATGGAGGACGCCTCCCCCGAGGAGATGAAGGCCGTGATGGACCGCTGGAGCGCCTACGGCAAGGAGGCGATGGACAAGGGCGCCTTCCTGGCCGGCGAGGGCCTCCAGCCGAGCGCCACGGCCTCGACCGTGACGCATCGAGGAGGGCAAGGAGCCGACGGTCACCGACGGCCCCTTCGCCGAGTCGAAGGAGCAGCTCGGCGGCTTCTACCTGCTCGAGTGCAAGGACCTCGACGAGGCCCTCGAGTACGCGAAGAAGATCCCGTTCCAGAACGGCTCGGTCGAGGTCCGTCCGGTGATGGACTACACGGAGTTCGGCTACGAGGACCCGGCCGAGGCCGGCGCCACTCAGACCGCCGCGTCATAGACGCCCGTTCCGATCAGGTCGTCGACCGCCTGTTCCGGCACGAGTCGGGACGGGCGGTCGCGAGCCTGATCCGCGTCCTGGGTGACTTCGACGCCGCCGAGGAGGCGGTCCAGGAGGCCTTCGTCGTCGCGCTCGAGCGCTGGCCGAGCGACGGCGTCCCGGACAACCCGGGCGCCTGGATAACCCGGGTCGCGCGCAACAAGGCGATCGATCGCCTGCGCCGCGAGAAGACCCTGCGGGTGAAGAAGGAGGTGCTCGAGGGCCTCGAGGCGCTGGCGCCCAGCTCCGAGGAGCTCGACGCCGAACCGGAGCCGGCGATGCCCGACGACCGGCTGCGGCTGATCTTCACCTGCTGCCACCCGGCGCTGCGGCCGCAGGCGCGCGTCGCCCTCACCCTGCGCACGCTCGGCGGCCTGACCACGGCGGAGATCGCCAGCGCCTTCCTGACCTCCGAGGCGACCATGGCGCAGCGGCTGGTCCGCGCCAAGGCCAAGATCCGCGACGCCGGCATTCCGTACGAGGTGCCGTCGGCCGAGCAGCTGCCGGAGCGCCTCACCTCGGTGCTGGCGACGCTGTATCTGATCTTCAACGAGGGCTACTTCGCGTCCGGCTCCGAGGCGCTGATCCGGACCGAGCTCGCCGACGAGGCGATCCGGCTGGCGCGAGTGCTGGTCGAGACCCTTCCCGGCGACTCCGAGGCGAGGGCGCTGCTGGCGCTGATGCTGCTGCAGCACTCGCGGCGCGAGGCGCGGCTGGACGAGGCGGGCGAGATGGTGCTGCTGGAGGATCAGGACCGCTCGCTCTGGGACCGCGCCCAGATCGAGGAGGGGCTGAGGCTGGTCGAATCGCTGAGCGGCGTCGTCGGCCCCTACTCGATCCAGGCCAGGATCGCCGCCGAGCACGCTCGCGCCGAGCGCGCCGAGCGAGACCGATTGGCGCCGGATCGGCCTCCTCTACGGGCAGCTGCGCCAGATCCAGCCCTCGCCCGTGATCGAGCTGAACCGCGCCATCGCGGTGGCGATGGATCGCGGCCCCGAGGCCGGCCTGGAGCTGATCGACGCGATCGAGGGCCTCGACCGCTACGCGCCCTACCACGTCAGCCGCGCCGACCTCCTCGGCCGGCTCGGCCGCGACCGCGGAGGCGGTCGAGGCCTATCGTCGCGGGCTCGAGCTCAGCACCAACCCGGTGCAGCGAGCCTTCCTCGAGCGCCGGATCGAGGAGCTCGAAAAAAACGTCGAATAGGCCGCGCCTCGCTTCGTCGTTAGGGTGAAAGCGGCGAACGGCGCCGCTCGAGCAGAGGAGGAATCAGATGAGGTTCATGGCATCCCTGATCTTCGACGAAGCACAGATGGACGAGGTCACGCAGGAGCAGATGGAGGAGATCGCCACGGAGATGAACGAGTACAACGACGAGCTCCGCGAGGCCGGCGTCATGCGTGCGGGCGAGGGACTGGCGACCGAGCCGCATGGCGAGAACGCTGCGCTGGGGCGAGGCCGGCAAGCCGGTCGCCACCGACGGGCCGTTCGCGGAGTCGAAGGAGCAGCTCGGCGGGTTCTGGATCCTCGAGTGCGGGAACCTCGACGAGGCGGTCGAGTGGGCCGCGAAGGCGCCCATCCGAAACGGCGCGCTCGAGGTGAGGCCGATCGTCGAGTCGGGCGAGGAGGCCCGCGAGCTCCATCAGCAGCAGGCCTCCTAGGCCTGCTGCTGAAGCCTCCTAGAGGCCGTAGCGAGCGCCCGATGACGTCCAGCATGATCTCGTCGGTGCCGGCGCCGATCCGGTTCAGGCGGACGTCGCGGTAGGCGCGCTCGATCTCGTACTCCTTCATGTAGCCGTAGCCGCCGAGGATCTGGACGCACTCGTCGGCGACCTCGCAGCCGACCCGCGAGGTGAACAGCTTCACCTCCGTGATCTCGCGCACCGGGTACTCGCCGTTGGCGTAGCGCCAGGCGACCACGTAGTTGAACTGCTTCGCGGCCTCGATCTTGGTCGCCATCTCGGCGAACTTGTGGCGGATCGCCTGGAACTTGCCGATCGGCCGACCGAACGCCTCGCGCTCCTTCGCGTATTCGAGCGTCCGCTCGAACATCCGCTCGGCGCCGGCCACGCGAGCCGGCCGCGGCCACCATCCGCTCCGACTGGAGCTCCCAGGAGATGTGGTAGAAGCCCTTGCCGATCTCGCCGAGCACGTTCTCGGCGGGCACCCGGACCTCGTCGAATGAGAGCTCCGCGGTGTCCGAGGAGTGCATGCCCATCTTCTCCAGCTTCCTCGCGACCTCGAAGCCCGGCACCAGATTCCCTTCCTCGTCGCGCAGGTCGACCAGGAACAGGGTGATGCCCTCGTGGCGTGCGTCCGGGTCGGTCTTCGCGACCAGGAGGATGAAGTCCGCCCGAACCCCGTTGGTGATGAAGGTCTTGGAGCCCGAGATCAGGTACTCGTCGCCGTCCTTGATCGCCTTGGTGCGGATGCCGGCGACGTCGGAGCCGGCGCCGGGCTCGGTGATCCCCAGGCAGCCGATCTTCTCGCCCTTGATCCCGGGCACCAGGTAGCGCTGCTTTTGCTCCTCGGTGCCGAGCAGGTGGATCGGGGGCAGCACCATGTCGGTCTGGACGGCGAAGCCCATGTTGGTTCCGCCGGAGCCCGAGTAGCTCATGCACTCGGCGCGCACCAGCGAGTAGAAGTAGTCGCCGCCCTGCCCGCCGTACTCCTCGGGGAAGCAGAGGCCGAGGTACCCGAGCTCGCCGGCGCGGCGCATGGCCTCGTTCGGGCCAGGTGGTCTCCTCCCACTCGAACCGGTGCGGGTGGAGCTCCCGCTGCACCCAGGCCTGCATCGACTGCCCGCAGGTCCTCGTGCTCGTCGGTGAACAACAGGTGCTTGCGGGTGCCCGCGTGGTCGGGCTTGAGGACGGTGGCTGCTTCCACTGGTATGACTCCTTCGGTCGCCGGGCGGGAGAGGTCCGTTCGGGAGCCGGCCCATCCGCTTTCGCGAGCAGGGCCAATCCCCGTGCTAAGCTCGCGCGGAGTATAGAGTAACACTTACTACTTTTGACCGAGCTACGAGAAGATCCGCTACGAGGTCGCCGATACGGGCGTCGCGACGATCACGCTCGACGACCCGGAGACCCGCAACTCGCTCTCCCCGGAGCTGCTCGGCGAGCTGGTCGATTCGCTGCGGGCGGCCCGCGACGACGAGGCGGTGCGCGTGGTGGTGCTCGCCTCCTCGCACGAGAAGGTGTTCTCCTCCGGGGCGAACCTGGGCGGCTTCGGCGCCGACGCGCCCACCGTCCACAAGCACTTCGCCTCGGAGCGCTTCGTGGAGCTGTTCAAGCTGATCGGCGAGCTCCGCAAGCCGACGATCGTCGCCGCCAACGGCCACGTGCTCGCCGGCTCGCTCGGGATCGCGCTCGCCTGTGACCTGATCGTCGCCAAGGAGGGCGCGGGCTTCGGCACGCCCGAGATCAACGTCGGCCTGTTCCCGTTCATGATCATGGCGCTGATCTATCGCAACGTGCCGCGCAAGAAGACCAACGAGATGTTGCTGCTGGGCGAGCGGCTGACGGCGGAGGAGGCGCTCCAGGCCGGGATCGTCAACAAGGTCGTGCCGGCGGAGGAGTTCGACGCGGCCGTGGACGAGTGGGCGACGAAGCTGGCCTCGAAGTCGCCCCTGGTCATGCGCCTGGGCAAGGACGCGATGTGGCGGCAGCTGGACATGCCCCTGGCCGAGGCGCTCGACTACCTGCGC
>CAVUPJ010000015.1:0-12779 GCA_963743455.1 uncultured Actinomycetes bacterium
CGAGCCCAAGCCGAGCGGTCCGCAAGGGGGCGGCAAGAAGCGCCGGGGCAACAAGGACGGAGGCGGCAGCTAGCGGACGGGAATGCCCGCTTCACGGAGGTGCTCCTTGGCCTCCCCCACGGTGTGCTTGCCGTAGTGGAAGATCGAGGCGCAGAGCACCGCGTCGGCCCGGCCCTCGACGATGCCCTCCGACAGGTGGCGAAGCTCCCCGACGCCGCCGGACGCGATCACCGGAACCGCGACCGCGTCGGCCACCGCGCGGGTCAGCTCGAGGTCGTAGCCGTCCGTGGTCCCGTCGCGATCCATGCTCGTCAGGAGCACCTCCCCCGCCCCGCGCTCGGTCGCCTCGCGGGCCCAGGCGACGGCCTCCCGACCCTCGACGAGAGTGCGACCGCCGTTGACGTAGACATCCCACCTCCCGTCGCGGCGCTTGGCGTCGATGGCGATCACCACGCACTGAGACCCGAAGACTTCTGCCAGCTCGCCGATCAGCTCCGGCCGCGCCAGCGCGGCGGAGTTGACCGAGACCTTGTCAGCGCCGGCGTCCAGCACGGCCTGGGCGTCGTCCGGCGAACGGATCCCGCCGCCGATCACGAACGGGATGAACACGTTGTCGGCGGTCCGCCGCGCCAGCTCGACGATCGTCTCGCGCCGCTCGTGCGAGGCGGTGATGTCGAGGAAGACCAGCTCGTCGGCCCCCTCGGCGTCGTACCGAGCCGCCAGCTCTACCGGGTCGCCGGCGTCGCGCAAGCCGACGAAGTTGGTCCCCTTGACCACCCGGCCCTCGTCCACGTCGAGACAGGGAATGACGCGCTTCAAAGCCATGCCCGCGAGGGTAGCGCCGGGACGGCGTGAGCCACGAGCTGGCTGCACTCCCCGCCTTCACGCGAAGCGGAAGCCCGCCAGAGTTGAGTGCCACGACTCCTGAGGATCCCGGCTACCCCCGGAGACCATTCGAACTTCGCGGGAAGCGTGGGCGACCCCAACTCATTAAGGCGGTCCTAGCCGCGCGAATCCCGATGGTGAGGGAGGCAGCGCCAGCCTAAGGACCCCCCCATCAGGCAGCGGCCGGCACCTCCAGCGCGGGAAGAATGGCGTCATGTCGGTCTACCGCACGCAGGCCCACATCGATGCGCCGCTGGATGAGGTCTGGGCGCTGGTCGGCAACCCCGCCACCTATCCGGACTGGTGGCCGGTTGCGGTGGAGATCCGGGGCGAGAGGTTCGAGGTCGGCGACCCGTTCACGCAGGTGTTGGCGGTCCCCGGGCGCCGTTTGGAGTACAGCCGGATCATCGAGCGGCGGGAGGAATTCAAGGAGCTCAGATGGCACTGCCCGACGACGGGCGGCTTCCAGCGTTGGCTTCTGACCGACGCCCAGGGCGGGACGTTCGTGGACATGGAGATGGGGATCGATGAGCCGGCACCAGCGCTCCGATACGGACTATTCGACAAGACGCTCGGGCGCTGGGTCATCAAGCGCTGGGCAGAACAGGCTGTCGACGGCCTAAGCCGGAGGCTGGCTTAGCTCGAATCGCCGGGTGATGGCACTCCGCTTTGACGCGAGGCTTATCTCGACCGCCGATAGCGACGCCGAGGTGCCGCGCGTAGAGTCGGCGCGTGGCTGAAGCGCTCGTTAGCCAATCAATCGAGCTGCCAAGCGGCGAGCTCCGCCTGCTTCAGCCGCGGGAATCCGCTGAGTTGCCGGACGCGGGCGCTGTCGAATGGGCGCCGATCGCGCCGTACTGGTCCATCCTCTGGCGCAGCGGGGTGGCGCTCGCGTGTGAGCTCGACGGCGTGGCGCGCCCCGGTCTGCGGGTCGTCGAGCTCGGCTGCGGACTCGCCGTGCCGAGCATCGCCGCCGCGCGCGCAGGTGCCGCCGTGCTCGCCACGGACGCATGCGCCGAAGCCCTCACGCTCGTCGCGCGCAACGCGCACGCGAACGACGTGCGCATTGAGACGGCGACGGTCGACTGGGCGGAGCCCGACGAGCTCGTCAGGCGGGCGCCGTTCGACCTCGTGCTCGCCGCCGACGTCGTCTATGAGCGCGCCAGCATCGCCCCGCTGCTGTCGCTCTTGCCGCGCCTCGCGCCGGAGGCCTGGCTCGCCGATCCGGGCCGGCCAGCCGGCGTCGCGTTCCTCGAGCAGGCGGGCAGCCGGTGGTCGATCGAGACGCGCGACCGCGACCTCGTCTTGATCCACCGCCTGCAGCTCGGCTGACGCACCGTCGTGTCAGTACGTTTTACGCAATGCGACCCCTTCGGTATTCCATCAACGTCACATTGGACGGGTGCTGCGATCACCGTGAAGGCTCCCCGGACGAGGAGACACATCGTCACGCGACCAAGATTCTCGAGCAGGCCGACGCTCTCATCTTCGGCCGGGTGACTTACGAGATGATGGAGTCAGCCTGGCGGCCGCCGGGGCAGATGGAAGCGATGCCTGATTGGATGGCGCCTTTCGGCCGGACGATCGACGCGGCGAAGAAGTACGTCGTGTCGAGCACCCTGGACCGGGTCGATTGGAACGCGGAGCTCGTGCGCGGGGATCTGGGAGAAGCCGTTCAGGAGCTGAAGCGGGAGTCGGGTAAGGGACTGCTCGTGGGAGGCGTGAAGCTTCCGCTGGCGTTGGCGGAGCTGGGGTTGATCGATGAGTACGAGTTCGTGGTGCAGCCCAGGCTGGTCGGGCCACGGGCCGACGTTGTTCGCGGGGCTATCGAAGCGTGTCGACTTGAAGCTCGTGAGCCGGCTGGAGTTCGGCTCAGGGGCGGTGGCGATGCGGTATGAGCCCAATTCGGCGCTGCCGACCTGAGGTGGCGGGAATGCCGGACGCCAGCCCCGCTACCTGCCGGTTCGGTCGCGGTGCTTGCACCCCGGCCAGCAGCAGGGCCGGCGCTGGCCCTCCTCCAGCTCCTCCTGGGTCCGGCGAATGCGGCGTTCTCGAGTCGTCTCCTGCTTGGCATCCTCGACCCAGCAGATGAACTCGTTGCGCGCCAGGGGCGTGATGTCCTTCCAGGCATCGAGTGCCGTGGGGGTGGCGATCAGCGCCTTGCGCAGGTCTGCGGGAAGCTTGTGCACCACCCCACCGGGCACCTGCTGATTGCTCACAGGGCAACGGTAGCGGGCTTGAAGGCGAACGCGCTTCATCCGTAAGGATCCGCCAGGCTGTCCTGAATAGACCTCGGCGGCCGATGCTCAGGCAGGACAGCGGGCCGCGACGCTAGACGGATCTCGGGCTTCGAGCGGCTTTCAGCGCTTTTGACGCGAGCGAGCGGAGCTCGTCGCGCTCGCGCTGGTTGAGGTTCCTGTCGGGCCTGCCCTTCGACTTGCGGACGAGGTCGACGAATCGCTTACGGCCCTGATCGCCGAGTGCGCGCCAGACGGCGCTTCCTCGCTTGCCCGCCTGCTGGGCGAGCCAGAGCATTCGTGCCCATGAAATCCGTCGCAGCCCTGCCGCGAGTGCGCTCGTCGCCGCCATGGAGCAAATCTATCCGCTCCCGCCCAGGGCCTCGATGCCCTCGGCGACCGTGAAGCGCCCCTCGTACAGCGCGCGCCCGACGATCACCCCGGCGAGGCCGTCCAGGCCCAGCCCGGCCAGCTCCCGCAGGTGGTCGAGCGAGCCGACGCCGCCCGAGTAGATCAGCTCGGCGCCCCCTTTTGCCGCCGCCGCTGCGGCGGCTCGAAGGCCCTCGACGCCCGGCCCTTCCATCGTCCCGTCCACCTCCACGGGCGTGTAGACGAAGCGCCGAACACCGCGTTCGGCAAGCTCGGCGATCAAGTCGCCGGGCGTCGCCCCCGTCTCGCGCTCCCAGCCCTCGATCGCGACTCGGCCGGAGCGAGCGTCGACGCCGGCGACGATCCGGTCTCCGTGTTCGACGGCAAGTCCCTCGACGAGCTCCGGCCGGGCGAGCGCTGCCGTTCCCAGCACCACCCGCTCGGCTCCTGCGGCGAGCGCCTCGGCGACGGTCTCAGCGTCGCGCAGCCCGCCCCCGAGCTGAATCGGGGTGCTGACCTCGCCCACAATTCGCCTCACGTGCTCGAGGTTGTCCGGCTTGCCCGAGCGCGCGCCGTCGAGGTCCACGACGTGCAGGAAGCTCGCCCCCTGCTCCACCCAACGGCGCGCGGCATCCGTCGGGTCGGCGTCATAGACGGTCTCGCGCCCATACTCGCCACGTTCCAGGCGAACCGCGTGCCCGCCACGGATGTCGATCGCCGGCAGGAGAATCAAGCCGGCACGGAGGCGCAGATCTCGGCGAAGTTCGCCAGCAGGCGCAGGCCCGCGGCGCTCGACTTCTCGGGATGGAACTGAACCCCGTAAAGCGGCGGGTGGGCGACGGCGCAGACGAAGCGCTCGCCCCACTCCGCGGTTCCGAGCACGTCGGACCCGTCGGACGGACGTACCCCGAACGAGTGCACGAAATAGAACGGGGTTTCGTTCGCCAGCCCCTCGGTGAGCTCCGAGGAGCGCTCCCAGCGAACCCGCTCCCAGCCGATGTGCGGGAGCTTCAGTCCCCGCGTCGCGAGCTCGCCCACGTCGCCCGGCATCAGGCCGAGCCCCTCCTCTCCGCCCTGCTCGCTGGAGCGCTCCAGCAGGAGCTGGAGGCCGAGGCAGATGCCCAGCACGGGTACGCCCGCGCTCAGGCGTTCGGCGACCAGCGCGTCGAGCTCCAGCTCGCGGACCCGGCGCATCGCCGCCGGGAAAGCCCCGACGCCCGGCAGGATGACGCCGTCCGCCGCGCGCACCGCGCGGGGGTCGTTCGTGATCGAGGCCTCGGCGCCGACCCGCTCGAGCGCCTTCTCGACCGAGCGCAGATTGCCCATCCCGTAGTCGAGGATCGCGATCTCGGTCATCAGGTCAGGGTCCCTTTGGTGGACGGGACTCCGGTTTCGAGCGGGTCCACCTCGACGGCTTGGCGCAGGGCTCTGGCGAATGCCTTGAAGCAGGCCTCGATCATGTGGTGGGCATTGGAGCCATAGCGCGTGCCGACGTGCAGGGTGAGCTTGGCGTTGGTGGCGACGGCGCGAAAGAACTCCTTCGCCAGTTCGGCGTCGAAGCCGGCGATCGAGATCGGCGGCAGGTCGGCCTCGAACAGGCACAGTGGCCGCCCCGACACGTCGATCGCGCAGATCCCCAGCGCCTCGTCCATCGGGATCTCGGCGTACCCGTAACGGCGGATCCCGGCGCGGTCGTCCAGCGCGCGGTCGACCGCCTGCCCGAGCGCAATGCCCACGTCCTCGACCGTGTGATGGGCCCCGGTCTCCAGGTCACCATTCGCCTTCACCCGCAGCCCGAGCCGCCCGTGCCGGCCGACCAATTCGAGCATGTGGTCGAGGAAGCCCACCCCGGTCGAGACGGACACCTCCCCCCCGTCGAGGTCAATCGCCACCTCGACCTGGGTCTCGCCGGTCTTTCGTGAGATTTCTGCTCTGCGGCTCATCTGGATCTTGAAATCGCCTGCAAACTGGGCACCAGCATCTTCGCGGATCAGCCCCGGCCGCGAGCCTCGGCGGACTCGCCGTGCACCGGAAAGCCCTCGGCGCGGGCCAGAGCGCCCACGTGGGCGGCGAGGGCGCCGGCGGAGGCGCTCGGCATGGTGACGACCGACGTCCGGCGCCGGAAGGTTCCCGGGCCCAGCGGGCCGCCGAAACGCGCCGCCCCGCCGGTCGGCAGGACGTGGTTCGATCCGGCTGCGTAGTCGCCGAACGCCGCTGCGCCGCCCGCCCCGACGAACACGCAGCCGGCGATCCGCCCACGGGCGACCGTCTCATCGGCCCCCTGGAAAGCGAGCTCCAGGTGCTCGGGTGCCAGTGCGTCGGCCAGCGTCAGTGCCGTTTCCAGCCCCCGGGTGGCGACCAGGGCGAGGGTCGCCTCTGCCACGCTGGGCCGATCCGGTGCGAGCTCGGAGACCAGCTCCGCGATCCGGTCCAGGAGCGCAAGGTCTGCCGACGCCACGATCAGGGGGCTGTCGTCGCCGTGCTCACCCTGTGCGCATAGGTCGAGCGCGATCCACTCCGGGTTCGCCGTGCCGTCGGCGACCACCATCAGCTCGGTCGGGCCGGCGAAGCCGTCGATCCCGACCCATCCCCAGACCAGCCGCTTGGCCTCGGTCACGTAGAGGTTCCCGGGGCCGGCGATCAGGTCGACAGGGTCAATCGTCTCCGTGCCGAACGCCAGGGCCGCTATTGCCTGGGCTCCGCCGATGGCGTAAACCTCGTCCACGCCCGCGAGCGCGCAGGCCGCCAAGACCGCGGCGCTGGGCCGGCCCCCGGCGCCGGGCGGGCTCGCCACGCAGATGCGTGCCACCCCGGCCACGCGGGCGGGGACGCAGCACATCAGCACCGACGACGGATAGGCGGCCCTGCCCCCGGGCGCGTACACGCCGGCGGTGGCAACGGGCTCCTCCCGTACCTCGACCCGCTGGCCCTCGGGCAGCTCGGCCGTCGCCGGGCGCGCCCGCGCTTCCAGCTCGGCGCGTGCGACCGCCTCGATGTTGCGCCCCGCAACCCGCATCGCCTCGCGCACCTCCGGGTCGAGCAGCCCAGGGGCCGCCGCGACAGCCTCCGGATCGACCCGGAGCGACTCCGGCGCTTCGCCCAGGCCTTCGGCAACCTCCCGCAGGCCGGCGTCGCCGCCGTTTCGAACCCTTTCCACGATGCGCTCCACCTCGGCAGTCACCTCGCCGGGCGCGGGCGCCAGCGCTCGCAGCCGGCCCGCGAACGCCGGCGCGTCGACTCCGTCCCATTCGGCCCGTTCGATTCTCATCCCAGCGTCGACTTCCGCAACCGCTCGGCCAGCGCATCCACCTCGCCCGCACGCAGCTTGTGGGCCACGCGGTTGGCGACCAACCGGGCCGTGCAGCGGGTGATCTCCTCACGGACCTCGAGCTCGTTCTCGGTCAGCGTCTTCCCCGTGTTGACGAGGTCGACGATCCCGTCGGCGAGCCCGACGATCGGCGCCAGCTCCACCGACCCCTTGACCTCGATCACCTCGGCCTGGCGACCCGTCTCTAGGAAGTAGCGCTCAGCGGTGCGCGGGTACTTGGTCGCGATCCGCATCGCGCCGAGGCGCCGCTCCACCTCGTCCAGACTCTCGTCCCCCTTGCGGCCGGCCAGCACCATCCGGCAGGCGCCGTAGCGCAGGTCGAGAAGCTCGTACACAGCGCGGTCCGGTTGCTCCAGTAGGACGTCCTTGCCCGTGATGCCGAGATCGGCGGCGCCGGCCTCCACGTAGGTGGGGACGTCCGAGGGTCGCATCGTGACCAGCACCAACCCACCGTCGGCCCCGAAGACCAGCGAACGCGACTCTCCGCGCATCTCCCTGGTGTCCGTGCCGATCCTGTCGAGGAGGTCGAGCGTGCCCTCGAACAGAGCCCCCCTCGGCACCGCGAGCTTCAGCGGCCCTTCGGCGCGCGCCCGCGTCGCTTCCACCCCGGTCACCCTCATGAGCTCGTCTCCTGCGCCAGTCGCTGCTCCTCCGCCTGGGCCACGTGGAGCCGCTCCAGGTAGAGCGCGAAGCCCGCGGCCGGGAGCGGTCGCCCGAACCGCCCCATCAGCTCGTCGTAGCGCCCCCCGCCGCCGAGCACGTGCCCGAGCGCGGGGTCGTAGACCTCGAGGATTGCGCCCGTGTAGTAGCCGAGGTCCCTGAGCAGGCCCAAGTCCACGTTGACGCGTCCGGCTACGCCCCGGGCAGCAAGTGCTTCGTAGGTGGCGGCAAGGCGCTGGGTGGCTCGCTCAACAGCCTCGCCCCCAAGCTCGCGGGCTTGGTCCAGCGCCTCGGGGCCACCGCGCAAGTTCGGAAGCCGCAAAAGCGTGTCGCGCTCGCCGTCGCCGATCTCGAGCTCATCGACCTCCGCCTCGAGCCCCACGAGGTCATGCGCCGCCAGCACTTCCAAGATGCGGTCACGGCGTTCGTTCGCGACTCCCAGCTCGTCGAGGAGCTGGCGGTAGAGATCGGCGTCACCGAGGCCAATCAGCGCCCTCGTCAGTCCGGCCGCATCCAGCGCGGCGCTCAGCACCTCGACCACCTCGGCGGTGCCCTCGGGCGCCTCCACTCCCACCAGCTCCACCCCGGCCTGGGCGAACTCGCGCATCTGGCCTCGCTGCGGGCGGATCGCCCGGTAAGCGTTGCCGATGTAGCAGAGCCTGAACGGAGGCTCGGCGCTGCCGAACCGCGTTGCCGCCAGGCGGGCGATCGGGATCGTCATGTCGGAACGCATGGCCAGCAGCTCCCCGCCCTCGTCGAAGAAGCGGTACGCGGCAGGCGCGCCGCGGTCGTCGCCGCGCGCGAGCACCTCGTGGTACTCAATCGTCGGGGTCGCCACCTCGCCGTACCCGAACCGCTCGAAGGCCTCAGCCAGCGATTGCTCGAGGCGGCGCAGCTCCCGCATCTCGTCGGGCAGCACGTCCCGGGTGCCTGGGGGAATCCGGTGGGTCATCACGGTGCAGGGTATGGGCTAGCGACGAAGTCGCGGTAGCTGACTGAGGTGCCTGCCGGGTCAGACTTGGGACCTCCCGCCGGAAACGGAGCCGAAGGCGAGGCTTCCGGCGGAGTGATGTTCGAGGCTTCCGGCGGATTGATTCCCGTTAAGCGGGGACTGGCTCAGCGCCGACGCGCTCGATACGCGCCCCGAGCTCGCGCAACCGCAAGTCGATGCGCTCATAGCCGCGGTCGATCTGGGCGACGTTGCCGATCTCCGAGGTTCCGTCCGCCGCCAGCGCCGCGATGAGCATCGCCATCCCGGCGCGGATGTCAGGGCTGTCAACGCGCTCGCCGTGAAGACGGCTCGGACCGCTGACGATCGCCCTGTGGGGATCGCAGAGCGTGATCCGAGCGCCCATCGCGACCAGCTTGTCCACGAAGAACAGCCGGTTCTCGAACATCTTCTCGAAGATCAGCACCGTGCCGCGGGCCTGCGTGGCGAGCGCCAAGGCGATCGAGGTGAGGTCGGCCGGGAAGGCCGGCCACGGGCCGTCCTCGATCTTCGGTATGGCGTCGCCAAGATCGTCCTTCACCTCCAGCGCCTGCTCGGGCGGCACCAGGATGTCCTGTCCCTCCACCATCGACTGCAAGCCGAGGCGCCGAAACGTGCGGCGGATCGCGACCAGATCCTCGGGCTCGGCATCGCGGATGCGGAGCTCGCCCTTGGTCGCGGCGGCGAGGGCCATGAAGCTGGCGACCTCGATGTGGTCCGCGCAGATCCGATGTTCGGTGCCGCCCAGCTTGTCGCGCCCGTGCACCGTCATCACGTTCGAACCGACGCCGTCGATCTGCGCGCCCATCTTGATCAGGAGGCGAGCGAGGTCCTGCACGTGCGGCTCGCAGGCGGCATTGCCGATCGTGGTGGGCCCCGGGGTCAGAGCGGCCGCCATCAGCGCGTTCTCGGTGGCCATCACCGAGGGCTCGTCCATGAACAGCGAGCACGGCTTCAGGCCCCCGCCGGGTGCGTCGATCTCGATCCAGCGCTCGCCGTCCACCCGAGCGCCCATGTCGCGGAAGGCGTCGAGATGCGGGTCGAGGCGCCGGCGGCCGATGAAGTCGCCGCCGGGCGGCGGCATCCTCGCCTGGCCGAAGCGCGCCAGGAGCGGGCCGGCCAGCAGGAACGAAGCGCGGATCCTGGCGGCCAGGCCCTCGTCCACCGTGGTGTCGGTCACGCCGTCGGCTTGGAGGCGGATCTCGTTGTCTCCGCTCCATTGCACCTTCGCACCGAGCCGCTCGAGCAGCGCGATCTGAGCCTCGGTGTCCCTGATCCGGGGCACGTTCGAGAGCACGACCTCCTCTTCGGTGAGCAGGCAGGCGGCAATCTCCGGAAGGGCGGCGTTCTTGTTCCCGGCGGCGACGATCTCACCCGAGAGCGGACCGCCTCCCTGTATGACGAGCTTCTCCATTGGCTGGGTGGCTAGGGTAACAACGGCCCATGCCTGAACCGACGCGCGAGGACGCCTGGAACCTGGTCTGCGAGTGGGTCGCCTCCGACTCGCTGCGTAAGCACCTGCTCGGGGTCGAGGCCGCGATGTGCGCCTACGCCCGCGACGGCGGCGAGGACGAGGAGCTCTGGGGAGTCACCGGGTTGGTCCACGACCTGGACTACGAGCGCTACCCCGACCTGGAGACGGGCCACCCGCGTCACGCGCTCAAGGAGCTCGAGGCGCGCGGCTATCCCCAGGAGGTGATCGATGCAGTCGCCGGCCACGCCGAGTTTCTCGGAGTGCCCCGCGAGACGCCTCTCGCGAAGACGCTGTTCGCGGTCGACGAGCTGTCGGGCTTCGTCGCCGCCTGCGCCCTGGTGCGGCCCACCGGGATCGAGGGAATGACGCCGAAGTCGGTTCGCAAGAAGCTCAAGGCGCCGTCGTTCGCGGCGGGCGTCGACCGCGATCAGGTTCGCCGTGGGGCCGAGGAGCTCGGGGTCGACTTCGACCAGCACGTCGCCTTCGTGATCGAGGCCATGGCCGAGCGAGCCGGTCAGCTCGGCCTCGCCGCGCGTCCTCAATCGCCGGCGTGAGACGCGGCTGGAAGATCCTGATCGGAGCCCTGGTCGTGGTGGCGATCCTGCTCGCGGTGAACACGATCGTCCTCGACCAGCAGACGAAGGCCGCAGGGGTGACGGTGAGCGGGGGGCAGATCCTGGACCTCCCAGGCGGTGCGATTCAGGTGGTCGAGCAGGGACCGAGCCGAGTGCGCGAGTACCGCGTCCGCCGCGAAGCGCGTCGCCGCGACGCCGATCGTGCTGCTCCACGGCTTCGGCGCCTCGCTTCACTGGTGGGACCGGATCGTCCCGCTGCTGGCCAGGCGCCATCGCGTGATCCGCATCGACCTGCTCGGCTTCGGGGGCTCCGAGAAGCCGAAGAGCGGCTACTCGATGGAGGACCAGGGGCGCCTGGTCGCTCTCGCCCTGGGCCGGCTGCGCGTCCAGGGCGCGGTCGTCGTCGGCCATTCGATGGGGTTCGACGTGGCCACCGCGCTCGCCGCCGAGTCCAGCGAGCTGGTCGACCGCCTGGTCAACGTCGACGACGCCCCTGCCCCCGGCTTTGGCGAGCTGCCATTCCTGGCCAGGCTTACCTTCACCCCGGTGATCGGGCAGGCCTTGCGGCGGATCGCCTTCGACTCCGCGATCAAGGACGGCTACGAGGAATCGGCCTTCGCTCCCGGCTACGACATGGGCGACTTCGAGAACCAGATCATCGACGACTACAGGGCGATGACCTACACCTCGTACGACCGCTCCGCCGCCGAGGCGGACGACTACGGCGACGAGCTGCCCCTCGACCAGCGAGTCCGCACCGCCGCCGTGCCGCTGCTGGTCATCTTCGGCGAAGAGGACCAGCTCTACGACGACCCCGCCGCGGCGGCCAACGCCTACGGCGACGTCCCGGGGGCCCGGATCACGGTGATCCCGGACGTCGGCCACTCGCCGCAGATCGAAAAGCCCGCCGAGACCGCGCGCCTCATCTTGGACTTCGCGGGCCAGGCGAGCTCCCGGCGCTAGTCCGTCCTACTGCCAGCGGCCGCCGGCCTTGGCCCACACCAGCAGGTGATCCACGCCGCAGAAGCCGTCGTGCACGCGGTGCTCGCCGCGGTGGCGGACCAACAGGACTTGGACCTCGCCGAGCTCCTCGCCGCACTGCGAGCAGCCGATTGGCCTCTCGCCAACCGAGGCCTGCTCGGCCATTCTCGCCTGCCTCCCAGTGAGCGCCCTGGAGCGCCCACGGAACCACGTGCTCGAGGCGGCAGAAGGACGCCCGGCGCTCACCAGGGGACTCGTAGAGCCGAAAGCCGTCGTCGTGGTCGACGGCCTGCCCGCACCAGGTACAGGTGTCACCCACGGATGACCAGGATAGTCGCGCTTCAGGGCGACCAGGCCGGGCGGGCGCGAAAAGGAAATACGATGCGGCGGGGTATGGAGGCCGGAACGCTTGCCGCCGGAGGAGAGCGGTCGCTCGCCGACCAGATCCGGGACACGGCACGCCGCCGACCAGCGCTAGTCGCGCTGGCGATTCTCGCCGCCGCCGTCCTGGCGATGATCGTCGCCAAAGGGCTTCACGACGTAGCGCAGACCGGCCTCACCGGCCTCTCGCTCGGAGCGATCTACGCGCTCGGGGCAGTTGGGCTCACCCTGGTCTACGGGATCCTCAAGCTCGTCAACTTCGCGCACGGGGACTTCCTCACCTTCGGCGCCTACATGGCCTACCTCGTGAATGTCACCTGGGGAATGCCGCTCGTGCTCGGGATCTTCTTCGCGATGGCGACCACCGCGTTGCTTGGCATCTTCTTCGAGAAGGTGATGTGGGGACCGATGCGGGCGCGGGGCGCCGGCCTCCTCCAGCTTCTCCTGATGTCGATCGGGCTGGCCTTCCTTCTCCGAGCCTTGTTCCAGTACGTCTGGTCCACGGAGGTCCGCTTCCTCGACGTGAACGTGATCGAGACGGTGGAGATCCTCGGCCTGCGGATCGGGCGCACGTCGCTGGTCGTTCTGATCGTCGGTGTGGTCGTCATCGCCGGGATTGGCCTGATGCTCCGCTACACGCTCCTGGGTAGGCGGATGCGCGCCCTTTCCGACAACCTGGAGCTGGCCGAGACATCCGGGGTCGACACCTCCCGGGTGATCCTCTACACCTGGTTGTTCGCCGGTGCCCTGGCCGGCCTTGCGGGCGTGATGTCGGCGGCGACCACCGAGCTGCGACCCGAGTTCGGCTTTGAGCTGCTGCTGCCGATCTTCGCCGCCGTGATCCTGGGCGGTATCGGGGACGCCTTCGGCGCCCTGGCCGGTGGCCTCGTTCTGGGGCTGG
>CAVUPJ010000016.1:0-76115 GCA_963743455.1 uncultured Actinomycetes bacterium
TGGAGGACGGCAACCTCTACTGCGCCGAGTGCGGGCGCCAGATCCCCGAGGCCCGCGACCAGCTACTGGTCACCGTCGCCCGCAGCGTCCGCCACATCGACCGTCGCCTGGACGATCTGACCAAGGCGCTCGCCGGGCGCAACGGAGGCGGACCCTGATCGGCCCGACTTCAGATCTTCGACCCTTCGCGCCGGTGCTTCCTCCGGCTGCGAAGCGCGACCCCGGCCCCGGGCCTCCGCCGGCGAGGTCGCAGCGCTGGGCCGAGGCGCTTCCTTGCGCACCCCGCCCGGCGCCAGCTTCCTCTCGATCCCAATCGAAAGGACGCCATGAGTGAGCGCAGCTTCAATGACCTGATTCGCGAGGAAGGCTCGTCCAAGCCGCCAGACGGGTCGCCTTCCGCGAGCGCCTATTCGGCCCAGACCCCGAGCCCGGGAACCGCCGCTCGCTTTCTGTACGGGTTACGGGGGGTTTGCTAGATGAGCGGTCCGGCGCCTAAGAACGCCTGGGAACGACGGAGGCGAACCCGCCTGCTGGGGGCGAGTGGATCGAGCTACCGTCCACGGTCGAGAAGCCGAACCTCCCGCCCCTCCCACGTCGACTAAGGGCCACTGGTCGGCCCGGACGCGGCAAACCTGGGACGCCTGGCGTCGTGACCCGGCAACCGCACAGTACGGGCCGACAGACGTGCACTACGCGCTCGACACGATCCGTCTCCAAGAGGAATGCGACCGTGGCCGCCACTCGCTTGCCGGTGAGATTCGACTACAGATGGACGGGCTCGGGCTGACGCCGAAGGGCAAGCGAAACCTGCGCTGGCGGGTGGCCGAGCCGGGTGAGGTGGTCGAGCTCCCAGCGGGGAGAAGTCGGCGTCGGCGGCACCTGCAGGCGGCCCGATGAGCGACCGAGCGCTACTCCCGCAGCCCCAGGGCGACGGCGAGGACTGGCGGAAGGGCCGGACGTGAACCGGTTCACTTCGAGCCTGGCGATCCGCCAAGGACGACGGTCCCGCTGGGCTCCTCTCCTCTTGAAAGCGAACCATCCCGATAGCGGAGCCGTCGGCCCCCCCACGGACGATCCTCCCCGGTCAGGGCCGGTTTGTCCAGCCCGCCTACCTCGACGCCGTACCGGATTCCAGGGGCGTGGCAAACGAAGCGGGCCGTCAAGGGAGAGGACGACCCGCCTGAGCCTCAGGTTTTGGGAGGTAGGGCTCGCCCACCCGATACCCCCAAAGACTCAGTGCGAAACCGGGCGGTGAAGTGAGCGCCCTACTCCCGCAGCCCTGGCAGCTTCGAAGGCTCCACCCGTACCCTGGTCCCGGTGCCGCGCGGCCAAGTCGCGCTAGGTGCGGCGGTGGCTCAGCTCGGGCTCAGCTCGGCCTTGATCTTCGCAGCGGTCGATCGAGGCGCGCGTCCCCGGCGTGTCCGTCGGATCCATCGAGTCGAGGGGAGCCTCCGCTGCCGCCATGTCGTTGGCCGTCTCGAAGAGCTGCATCACGATCGCGGTGCGCTGGTCTTGGTCGTGAAGGATCTGGACTCCTTTGGCGGGAATGTCAACCGGCGGTCCCTCGCGGGCCTCGGCCTCATCCAAGCGCCCGGCCAGGTGATCGGGATCGACGTCGGTGAATCTGACGACGCGTGTAGACGGCTCCTCCTCTTTCGGTTACCGGTCGGGCCGGCACCGTCGTCGGTGTCAGTAGTGGGCGTCGCCATCCACCGACGAACGCCTGGTGATATTGCGCATCTCGCAGCCCGGCGGCCTCCGTGGCCCTTGCCGCTCAGCAGTCTCCCACTCGCGCCACCTTTCCGTCCCTCAGCGTCAGAAGGTTCGCGCCCTCTGCAGGCATCTCCGCCTGATGAGGTCCTGGAACGCGCTCGGATGTCCAACATGACAAGGACCCGGTTCTCGTCTACGTCGATGAAGTCCGTCGGACCAGGCCCGAATGAAATTCGACCGGCGCGCCGCTTCCCTTGCCGATTCCCTGCTGGCGGAACAGTCCGACGACCCGATCATCGCCAGCGTCGATCAGTCGCTCCAGCTCGACCGAGTAGTCCTCGAAGTCCTCCGTCCAGATGCCCATGAACTCAAGGAACCCCTGGCGGCCCTTATAGACCTGCCGAAAACCTGGGGTGCTGGGCGGCATTATCCATTCGGCGTCGGGGGCAGTGAGCCCCGAATCAATGGCCGCGGCGGGATTGCCAGCGGCGAGGCCCGCCTTGAAGGCCTCGAACCCTCGCCGCACGATCTCCACGTTCTCCTGCGACATCGCCCGCGCAGTATCTCGCGCCAAGGGGGTGCTGGTGGCCGGGGTCGCGGTTCAGGGATGAGTGCGACAGCTGGAACCGGCGCAGTCCTGCAGTTGGTGAAGACGGGCCGCGAGCTGGGCCCTGACTGACGTGTAGGCGGGACCGTTGTGGCGACTGACGAGTTCGAAGGGGTCGTTCCTCAGGTCGTAGAGCTCCCTCTCGCCGCTGCTGTGCTCGGCGTACATGTAGCGCTCGGTCCGGATCGCCTTGAAGCTCGGCCCGTTTGCCTCGCCTCTCGGTTGCTCGATCAGCAGCTCGCGTCCCTTCTCGATCGCGGGGTTCTCGGCGACCGGGATCAGCGAGCGCCCGTCCATGGCTTGGCCCGGGATCGCGTTCGCCACGTCGACGAGCGTCGGCGCCAGGTCGGCGTTGATCACCAGGGAGCCGATGTTCCTCCTCACCGGGATCCCGGGGCCGCGCATCAGAAGCGGCACCCGGACGACTCCTCGTAGATGTGCTGCTTCGCCGTCGGGATCCGATGCTCGCCGTGGAAGTAGCCGTTGTCGGAGGTGTAGATCAACACCGTGTTCCCGAGCTCGGCCTTCGCCCTCAGCGCGTCGACGACCTTCTTCACTCCCTCGTCCACCGACAAAAGCGATTCCAGCTCACAGCGGTACTTGCGCTGGATGTCGGCGACCTGACTCGTGCTCAGGCGCGGGCGCTTGCGGATATGTGCGGGCTTGTCGGAGACGTGGGCCTCGTTGAAGTTTGGGGGCCTCGGCAGTGGCGGCCCGGAGTCGAACGCGTGGGCGTGACGCGGCGCCGGCTTCGCGGCGCGGTGGCAGTTGGTGGGCGGGTTCGGGTTCGGGTCTGGACCTCCGGAGTGGGGGGCGGTGTAGGTGAGCCAGAGGAAGAACGGCCGCGCCTGCGGCGCCCGGCGGTTGACGAGGTTGACCGCCTTCCAGGTCAGCACGTCCTGCTTGAAGTCGTTGGGGTCGGTGCCGTAGTAGACGACGGCGCCGTTCTCGTTCAGGGTGTAGTCGTAGACCCTCCACGCCCGCGTGTCCGGAGCCGCCGCGCGCCACTCCGACCAGCCGGGCGGAATCCGGGAACTGTTCGAGTAGCCGTTCAGGTACCTGCCAATCATGGCGGTGTAGTAGCCGGCACGGCGGAGCCAGACCGCCAGGTTGTTGTTGCCGTGCAGGGACTGGAAGCGGTCGAAGCCGCCGTTTGGCGCCAGGTTGCTGAGCACGCGGTGGTTGTGCATGTACTGGCCGGTGAGGAAGGTGGCCCGGGAGGGGCAGCAGAGCGAGTAGTTGACGAAGCTGTTCCGGAACGTCACCCCCTGGCCGCCGATCAACGAGTTGACGTTGTCCATCACCCGCATCGACTCGAGCGTCTGGTCGTCGCTCTCGATCACGACGATGTTCGGCCGCGTTTGGGCCGCGGCGGCCTGATCGAGGGTCGCCGCGGGTGTGCGGGTGCCGGCGAGGGCCAAGACCCCGGTCACGGCCAACACGAGGACCGGTATGGGGGCGAGCAGAAGCCTTCTCATCCGCAGTTCCTTATGGCCGGGCTTGGTTCCTTCTCAACGGGGTTGGGCTGTGGGGAGCCTTTGCCCGGTGGGGGCAACCCGAAACGCAATTCGCCGCATCTGGGACCGCCGAGTGGGCTCGCTGCGTGCGCAGATCGGGAAACACGGAGGCGGGGCGACTTCCCCCGCAGCATCCGTCACTCGCGTCGGGCGATCACGAACTCCACACCGCCCAGCTGGAGCGTGATTGCTCCGTCCTCATGAGCGATCCCGTTCTCGAAGACCTCGCGGTCAAGGCTGATCGCCGCCGTCTCCTCGCCCGCGTCAAAGCGGACGAAGATACTTCGGTATCGCTCGGCTCGCCCCTAGTCATCGAGTAGCCGGCCTGAAGCCTGCCGCCGAACGTCGCCACGAGATGCGGGGTCTCCCCGGCGTCCATGACGTGGACCTCCACGCGCTCACCGACCTGCGGGCGGACAATGTCCCGCGCGGCCTCGGCTGTTGACTTCTTACCGAAGTAGAACGAGACCCCGATGCCGACGGCGAAGAGGATGAAGGTCCATAGGGCCGTCTCCGTGTTCGTTGCGTCGTCTTTGCCCGTGACGTTCAAGGTAAAGGCGAGCAGGGCAGCGAGAGCGAAGATCGCACCGATCCGCTCCAGATACCAGCGCGCGCTCCTTTTGTCGCGATCCACGGACTCGACGCTACCACCGAGTGGCCGAGCCGATTCAGGCCAGAGTGCTCTGCTCGGCGCGAGAAGGAGGCCACCAGCGATTCGTACCGGCTTCCACGCAAAGCAGCCCTTCGCCGTCTATGCCGACTCAGTGCCCCTTCGCGTGGAAGCAGCGGTCAGAGCAGACTGCCGGATACCCGATTGCGGGCATCAATTCGGGCATCAATCTGAGCGCAACTGGAAGCGACTCAGGCGCACCGAGCTCGCCTAGCGTACGACCGACCGCGAGTGAGCACAATGGGAATGCTCGATCTCATAACCCGGAGGTCGTGGGTTCAAATCCCACCCCCGCTACTGATTGAAAGGCCCGCTCCGGCGGGCTTTTCGCTTAGAGGACGGCCCGAGCGGGTGCTTGCCAGCCTTTGAGTCGCCTTGAGACTCCGTCAGTTCGCCTTGAGATTCCGTCCCGGATGCCGATTGAAGTCGTATGCGTCCCACCGAGCCCGACGCGTCGACCAAGCGTCAGATGGCCCGCAGTGCGGCGGCGATCGTCGCCGGCGGGATCGTCCTCGGCTTCAGCCAGGCACTGACCCCCGGAGGCCCCGAATCGTCCCTGGTGCCCGGCTTCGTCGCGGTCGGACTCCTCGTCCTGCTGTTGGCAGGTGGCACGCGGCTGCCAACTGTCGTGCTGGCGGCGTTCGGACCCATCGGGACTGTGCTCATCGGCATCGCACTTGCGACCAGTCCGGGTCCCGGCGACGGTGCGGTGCTCTACCTGTGGCCGGTGCTGTGGGTCGCCTACTTCTTCGGGCGGACCGGCACGATCCTGATCGTTGCGACGGTTGCCGTCGTTCAGGCCGGCGTGCTGATCGCGCTCCCGCCGGAGTCCTCGTACTTCGACCGCTGGTTTGACGTGGTCGTCTCGGTGGGAGTGGTTGGCGCGGTGGTGCAGATGCTCTCCGGCCGTAACGCGGCGCTGCTCAAGCGCTTTGCGGACGAGGCGCGCGTGGACCAGCTCACCGGCCTGCTCAACCGGCGCGGGTTCAAGGAGCGCGTGCCGTCCGAGATCGCCCGCGCCGTTCGTGAGCGGACCTGGGTCGCGGTCGTCTCGTTCGACATCGATCACTTCAAGCTCGTCAACGACGACTGGGGCCATGAGGAGGGCGATCGCGCGCTCGTCCGCCTCGCCGACGTCTTCCGCCGGGAGACCCGCGGCAACGACGTCGTCGGGCGCATGGGCGGCGAGGAGTTCATCGCCCTGCTGGGGTCCTCGGACCTCGACGAGGGGCGAAGCTATGCGGAGCGCGTACGGGCTGCCTTCGTGGGTGGGAGCAGGGCGGGTGGACCGACGCCCACGATAAGCGCCGGGGTGACGGCGGCGCTCGCCCCGCCGGACCTTGAGCGGCTGCTGCGCGATGCCGACGATGCGCTGTACGCGGCGAAGTGCACCGGCCGCAACCGGACCGTCAGCCAACCGGCCGAATCGAACATCCTGCGCCCGGGGCCGCTGGCGGCCGAGCTGACCAGGCTCGGCTAACTCTGCTAGCCCTGGCCGGTCAGTGAAAGGGATTCTCGATTCGCACGGAGGAGATCTCCATCCCGTGCGAGAGGTCTTCGGTGAGGACGTGGTCGCAACCGGCGACGGCCGCTGCGGCAACGATCTGGGCATCCCAGAAGCTGATCTGAGCTTGTCGGCTCAACGCCACCGCGGCCATCACCAGCTCGGCATCAGCGACGACGACCGGCAGCCGAGCCAGGGCGCGGACGGCCTCGGTTGCGTCCCGCTCGGATAGTGGCGCTTCGAGCTTGCGCGTAACGACGACGTAGAACTCGCTCAAGACCTGAGCACTCAGCACAAGCTGCGCAGCCGAGTCAGCGAGCACCGCCCGAGCCCGATCCCGTTTGGCGGGATCGGCTTCGTCGACCGCGTAGACGAGGACGTTGGTGTCGACGAACGCCCTACCGGGCATGTAGGTCGTCGCGTGTCCAGGCCCTGCCGGCCTTGCCACTGCCGGCTGATGAGCGGCTGGCCAGCTCGAGGAATGCGGCGATGCCTTCGTGCGCGGGAACGTTGCCCGCGAACGACTCGAGATATTCGCGGATCAGCGCGTTGACGGATGTTCCCTGCTCGAGCGCCCGAATCCGAGCCCTCCGCAACACCTGCTCATCGACGGCGAGGGTCACATTTGCCATTCTCAACTCCTTACCTGTGTAACACGAGATAAGTGTAACACGGCCTTCTCGGCGGGAGCGATGAGTCCGGCCGCCGGTGCCGGTCTATAGGTCAAACGGCAAACCGCAGGAGGAGCCATGGATACCACCGACACCAAGACGACCAGCGTGAGCAAGGTCGCGAACGTGATCGTCCCGGTCGACGACCAGGACGGGATGCTGGCGTTCTACACCGGGAAGCTCGGCCTCGAGAAGCGCGCGGACGTGCCATTCGGCGACGACGAGGGCAACCGCTGGATTGAGGTCGCGCCGAGCGGCGCCGAGACCCCGATCGCGCTGTGCCCCCCGGGCCCGAACGGAAAGGCCGGCGGCAAGGACACGGGAATTACCCTGCAGATCGACGCCATCGACACCTTCCACGCGCAGCTGCGGGATCGCGGCGTCGACGTCGACCCTGAGGTCAGTCGCATGGGCGACCCCGTGCCGCCGCTGTTCTGGCTGCGCGACCCGGAGGGCAATACGCTGATGGTCGTTGAGGTCCGCTGACCCAAAGGCAGCGGGCGAGCGACCAGCGAAGGAGGCAGACAGATGGCAGCTCGAATCGTTGTGACGGAGTTCGTCTCGCTCGACGGCGTGATGGAGGCGCCGGGGGGCGAGCCGGACTTCAAGTACCCGGGCTGGAGCTTCGAGTTCGAACGCGGTGAGGACGGGAACCAGTTCAAGTTGGACGAGACGAGGCAATCCGACGGCCTGCTGATCGGACGGCGCACCTACGAGAGCTTCGCCGGGGCCTGGCCTCAGCGGGAGGGCGAGTTTGCCGACCTGTTCAACTCGATGCCGAAGTTCGTCGTCTCGACGACGCTCAAGGACCCGGAGTGGAACAACACCACGGTCCTCGACAGCGGAGACGCTACGGCCCAAGTCCGGAAGCTCAAGGAGGAGTTCGACGGCGAGCTGCAGGTGCCCGGAAGCCACCGGCTCGTCCAGGAGCTGATCGAAAGCGACCTCGTCGACCAGATCAACCTGATGGTGTTCCCTGTGATTCTCGGGACGGGCAAGAAGGCCTTCGAGGAGAAGGCCGAGCGGCGCAACCTGCGGCTCAAGGACTCGAAGGTCGTCGGCGACGGCGTCGCCGTGATGGTCTACGAGCGGGCCGCCTGAATCGGCCGGCGACTCTAGCCGGTGCCCACCCCGGCGTCCGCCTAGCTGCCGAGATCCTTGTTCTCGGCCACGAACTTGCTGGCGATGAGCGTCGCCCCCTGCGGGTCTTTGATGACCGTCATCCGGACCCAGGGAGCATCGAAGGGCGGGACGATCACGTCGCCGCCGAGCTCGGTGGCCTTGGCCGCGGTTGCGTCGGCGTCGTCGGTCGCGAAGGTCACGCTCCAGTGGGGCGGTGTGTCGGGCTGATCGTCCGGGATCGGATTGATGCTCGCGACCACGTCCGCGAAGCCCTCTGGGCCGCCGACCTCCGCCACCTGCTTGCGGAGGCCCGGATTGAAGCTCTCCAGGTGGTCGCCGTAGCCCGGCAGCGTCCACATCTCCGCCCCGCCGGGCAGGGCCAGCGTGGTCCAGCCGAACACCGAGCCGTAGAAGGACTTCGCGCCGTCCACGTCGCGCGTGTTGAGGCCGTTGAAGTTCAACGAGCCATGCTCGTTGACGATCCTGGCGCCTTTGTGCTCCTTCGCCTGCCAGACGCAGAACGCCGCCCCCTCGGGATCGGTGAGGACCGCCATCCGCCCGGCGTCCATGACGTCAAACGGCTCCATCACGACGCCCCCGCCCGCATCGCGGACCTTCGCCGCCGTCTCGTCGGCGCTCTCGACCCAGACGTAGGTGTTCCACATCGCCATCTGCGGGGCTGCCTCGGGGATCGACCCGACCGCCGCCACGTCGCCGCCCCGCACCCGGCCGATGAAGTACTTGCCTTCCGACCCCGGCGGCATCACGTCCTCGAACTCCCAACCGAAGAGGCCCCGATAGAAGTCCACCGCGGCCTCCGGGTCGGGCTGGCTCGTGTCCACCCAGCAGGGGACGCCGGGGATGTATCCGTCACGCTCGGGCATGGCTGCTCCTTTCGCTTGGTTCGCGATCCTGCACCGTATCGGCGATCCGCCTTTTCTTACAGCGGTGTTCGCGACTTACGACTTACCCGAGTGGACCGGGGTGGCGCCTGAGCTGCCCAGGGGGTTGCCTGGTTGGCTTCGGCGGTTTCACGGGCCCCCGGAGCAGGCGGGACTGCTCGGGGAGTCGTTCGAGCTGCCGTTCCAGGGGCCGCCCGACGTTGTTCCCTGGGTTGCCCGGGATCGCTGGGGGGTCCGGGCCGGGCAAGTTGGGAGGATCCGGAAGGGGGCCTGGCTCGTCACCGGGGCCCGGTCCGTCACCGGGACTGGGACCGCCGCCGGGACTCGGCTGGTCACCGTTGGTCCCGCCTCCCCCGGCATCGCTGCCGGGGCCGCTTCTTGACGGGCTTTCATCCTGCCTGCCAGCTCGATCGGGAGGCTTGGCGCTTCTCCCCGCAGGCCCTGCGGAAGCGACGCCGGGTGCAGCCGCGCTCACGGCTGCAAGCACCGGCGCGCCGCTTGGGTTGGCGTTGGCGCCTCGGGGGTCGGTCGGCGACGAGTCTGTCACGCCCCCCGCGATCCCAGCGGCTGCGGCGAGCCCGGCCAGCCCCTTGGCGGTCAGGGTGCCGCCCGCCGCTGGAGCCTGGCCCGCGAACGGGAGCAGCACCCGCTGCGGTGCGCCGGACACGATCGACCAGGCTGCGATTCCCCTGAAGCCCGAGTAGCAGCTCACGAAGGCCTGGACCGCGTCCGGGTCGAGCTGCGTACCCGCCTCTTTGCGGAGGATCCGTAGGGCGTCGCGGTGTCGTTTGGCGGGCCGATAGGCACGTGTTGAGGTGAGCGCGTCGAAGGTGTCGGCCACGGCGATGATTCGAGCGCCGAGCGGGATCTCGTTGCCGGAGAGCTGGGAGGGATATCCGGACCCGTCGAGCCGCTCGTGGTGGTGGGCGACGATCTGCGTCAGCTCATCGTCCCCGATCCTGCTGACCATTTCCGCGCCTATGGGGGCGTGGCGCTTGATCACCGCGAACTCCTCCTCGGTCAGCTTGTCGGGCTTGTTGAGGATGTCCAGCGGGACCACGAGCTTGCCGACGTCGTGAACCGTGGCCGCGAGACGGATCTTGGCCACCTCGGTCGCCGAGACACCGAGCTTCTTGGCGATCATCGTCGAGTATCGGGCCACCCGACGGGAGTGCCCGTGCGTGTAGGGGTCTCTCGCCTCCAGTGCGGTGGCGAGCTTCTTCAAAGCGTTGATCTGCGCCTCGGGGTCCAACTCGTCGCTCCGCTCGGGGACGTCGTTGGCGTCGAAACCGAGCAGGGCGCCGGCGTCGCCCAGTCGTCGTTCCAGCCGCCAGCGCCGGAGCCACTCCCACAGCATCAGGTCGGAGAAGAGGAGGTCGCGGGATCCGGGCCGGCCCTGCCAGAGGGCGCGACCGCCGTACGCGACCAGCAACGAAACGACGAGCCCGACGGCGAGAAGCGCTGCGAAGCCCGTGACCGTGCCGGTGGCCGCAAGACTCCACACGACGGCCGCCGGCGCAAGCGTGACCGTTGCGGTTGCCGCGACGGCATGTGGCAGGTACCTCGCCGTTTCGTGGGTGGCGTGACCGTCGCCCCGCGCGGGCGCGCCGTGTGTCTGGAGGAGAATGCCGGCCTGGGAGGTGGTTCTGTCCTCCACGACGTTTGCATCGGCGGGTTGCGGTGAGACCGTGAGCCGCGGGAGCCGAAACCGGCTCCCGCTGGCCGAACAATGGAGGATCCGCGCCTGGCTCAGGCGCGCAGATAGGTCAGCACTGCGAGCACCCGGCGGCGGTTGATTGAGCCGCTCGCTTCGGGGTATGAGCCAGCGCAACGCTGAACCCCAGCCCCACGGAAGGAGGAGAGATGCTCTGGCTGATATTGGGAGTGATCCTGCTGGTGATCGCGATCGCCGGTGGAGCGATTGTCCACCCGGTCCTCTTCGCGCTCGGGATCCTCGCTTTGTTCATGTTCCTCGCCGGGCGCTGATCCCAGCACGGCCAGCTCTTAGAACGGCAGCTTTTCCCGTCCGCGCCGGCCCGTGGCGGCGCTCTTGTTCGTCGCCCGGCGGGAGCTGCCGAACGCCTTCTGGAATAGCCGCCCCAGCGGGCCCGGGGCCTTGCCGCCCGCGCTCTGCGCCGCCCCGAGAGTCCTGTCCACCCCTCGCTGCGGGTGTCGCGACAGGCGTGGGAGCAGGAAGGCCAGCACAAGCAACACAAGGCATACGGCGACGATTACGGCGATGGTCATCCGAAACCTCCCTCTTGTCAGCTCAGTTCGCGTTCTTTGTCAGCGGCCTGCTCGTCGTGGCGGGCCGCCGCTTGACCTTCTCGACGCACTCGTTGCTGTTGCTCATCCACCTGCGCGTCGTGCATTTCGGCCCGCTCGGCGTGCTGCTCCGCGAGGGCGCGATGCTCGTCCGCCTGTTGACGATGCGTATCAGCCGATCGCCCCAGCTCTTGAGCCTTGGCCGCGTGAGCGTCCGCTTCCTGACGGTGGCCTGCCGCTTCGGAGGCAAGGCGCTCTCGTAGCACCCTCCGCTGCTCCGCACGGCGCCGAATGGATGTGACGACAGCCGCTAGCGCGGCCACCGCGATTACGACTATGGCGATAACGAGAATCGTTGACATGACGCGCGGTTACCCGCTGCGACGCAACGCAACCCCGCCCGGCCGGAAATCCCGGGGATCCACGGGCGCGGAGGCAGCGGCTCAGCTCAGCTGCCGCTCGAAGACGAGCTCGAGCCGCTCGTCGCGGCCTTCGAGGTCATGCGGCACCTTCTCCAGCTTCATGCTCGCGCGGCGTCCGTCCAGCTTCAGCGTTGCCACCTGATTGTCGAAGCAGGGGCCCTCGCACAGCCGCCAGCGGATACCCGGGTCCTCGATGCCGGCGGCTGCGGCAAGGCGGCCGGTGAGGGCTGCGACGGGCCGCGAGCGCGCAACCTCGATCGTGCGCCGCTCGCGGGTGTCGAGCGCGTTGCGATACGGCGAGCACACGCCCTGATAAACCGTGCTCCGCACCCCGGCGTCGCGGGGAAAGGCGACCTCCGCCAGGTAGGCATGATGGACGTCGCCCGATAGGACGCCGATCGTCGCCGGCGGCTCGCCGTGCTCGCCGGCGCCGAGCTCGCGGACGAGCTGGGCGAGCTGCCTGAACGACGCCTGGAAGGCGGCCCAGTGGTCGAAGTCGAGACTCTGACGCAGGCGCTCCGCGAGGCGAGCAGCCAGGTTCCCCCAGCGTCCCGCGACCATCTGCTCGCTCCAGGCCTCGAGGTTGTGGAAGGTCGGGACGAGCAGCCAAGGGTCCGAGCTGCCGATGAGCAGGTGGTCGAACTCGCCCTCTTCGGTGGAGCGCTCGACGATCCATCGCCACTCGTCGTCGTCGACGATCGTTCGCTCGCCCTCGTCGAGGCAGCGGCCGGTGCGCACGTCCACCACGATCAGCCGTGTCGTCCCGAGGTCGCGATAGAAGCTCCAGCGCTTCCCCTCGCGCTCCTGGTCGTCCTTGGCCATGTAGGCGCGCAGCTCGGGCCCTGCGTCGTCGGCGGCCTGGACCCGATTCCACAGCGGACGCTCGGCCAGCTCAGTCGGCGAGAGGTTGCCGATGAACTGGTAGAGCCAGTAGGCCATCATCCCGCCGACCACCCGCTCGTGCCACCACGGCAGACGCTTCATCTCCTCGCACCACGCCCGCGAGATGTTCCAGTCGTCGTGCATGTCGTGGTCGTCGATCACCATCGAGCTCGACACCGTGGAGAGCAGCCAGCGGATCACGGGATCGCTCCAGGCCTCCCGGTAGAGGCGCGTGAACTCCTCGAAGTCGGCGACCTCGTCCGGGGGTGCGTCGGGTGGCCGATCGTCGCGCTGGCGGATGAACTCGAGGGTCCTCGGCGAGACCTGGTCCGCGTACACCTGGTCGCCGCAGAGGAACAGCAGATCGGGGTAGCTCGGCGCGTCCGCCTCGAGCATGGAGCCTGCCAGGGCGTGCAGGGCGTCGAAGCCCCGCCCATTCTCCTCGTCGCGCTCCTTGGGCAGGGTGTACGGGGGCTCGTGCGGCAGCGAGAGCCTGCAGGAGCCGAACACGAGCTCGATCTGCTCCCGCTCGCGGAAGGTGCGCAGGACGCTCGGCGGGAAGCGCGAGTCCGGGGGCGGCCAGGCCCGCTCGCCGTCGAGTGCGACCTCGTATTCCTCGCTTGAGCCCGGCTCGAGGCCCTCGATCACGACCAGGGCGTAGTGGTGTCCCTCGACGCAGAACGTCCGTGCGCTGCGACCCAGAATCTCGACCTCGCAGGGGTCGTCGGTCTCCACCCAGATCGTCGCCTCGGTGCGGCCCACGTAGCGGAGCAGCGGTCCCAGCACCAAGCCGGCCATTGCCGGCATCGTATCCGCGTGGCGGTCCCGCCAGACTGTCAGGAAGCTGCCCACCCGGTTTCCAAGGGCTCAGGGTGGGAAACCGTTTCCATGGAGAGGCGGTTCCCCTGGGGCGCCCGATTAGGAGACGTCGAGGTATCCACCTCGGAGCGCACCAGGGCATGAGGCAGCCCGCCTCTCCGCCTCTTTCCGTGGCAGTCAGCCCGTTCAGCTGCCAACACGGAACCCCAAACAAGGAGAAGCCATGAGCATCAAAGACAAGGTGACCGGAAAGGCGAAGCAGGTAGCCGGCGATCTGGCCGACGAGCCGTCGCTTCGACGCAGGGGTCGAAAGGAAGAGCAGAAAGGCAAGAAGAAGGAAGAGCTCGAGCGCGCCGACAAGAGGGCCGAGGAGAAGGCCGACGAGGTGGCCGACCTCGAGCGCCGCACCTGAAGCGCCGAACCAAATCGCTTCGGAACGAAGGCCCGGGCCCCGCGCTCGGGCCTTCGCATTCCAGTCGATGAGTTTCTCGCGGCAGGGCGGTCAGAAGGTGTGTCATCCGTCGTCGGGAACGTCCCGCCATTCCGAGAGGAGGCCGCATGCAGCAGAGGATCACCCCGAATCTGTGGTTCGACACCGAGTCCGAGGAGGCCGCGGGCTTCTACACCTCCGTGTTCAAGAACTCGCGCATCGTCAACGTCACCCATTACCCCGAGGCCGCCCCGCGACCGGCCGGCATGGTGATGACCGTGGAGTTCGAGCTGGACGGGCAGCGGTTCGTCGCCATCAACGGCGGCCCCGAGTTCACATTCGACGAGGCCGTCTCCCTCCAGATCAATTGCGAGACCCAGGACGAGGTGGACTACTACTGGGAGCGGTTGTCCGAGGGCGGGGAGGAAGGGCCGTGCGGCTGGCTCAAGGACCGCTACGGCCTGTCCTGGCAGGTCGTGCCTGCCGGGATGGAGGAGCTGTTCGCCGACCCGGATCCGGAGCGAGCCCAGCGCGCGATGCAGGCCATGCTGAAGATGGGCAAGCTCGACGTCGCCGCGCTTCGCAGGGCGGCCGACGGGGTTCAGGAAACCTGACGCATCGGCGACGAGTGCCGGCCCATAGAGTGGAACGGGTGCGGCTCCAATTCGACCACGTGGCGGTCGCCGTGCGCTCGATCAAATCGGCGCTCCCCCTCTACCGTGACGCCCTCGGGGGCGAGTACCTGATGGGGGGCGACGCGGGTGGGAGCTGGCGCTGGATTCAGTTGCGGTTTCCCGGCGGCAAGGTCGAGCTGTTGGAGCCCCTGGGGGAAGGCTTCCTTGCCCGCTTTCTGGAGCGCCACGGAGAGGGCTTGCACCACATCACCTTCAAGACCGACGACATCCGGGGGGCGGTCGAGGAGCTGGAGCGCCGCGGGTACGAGCTGGTGGACGTCAGCATCGACAACCCGGACTGGAAGGAGGCGTTCCTGCGGCCCTCGCGGGCGCACGGAACCCTGATCCAAATCGCTCAGTCCGCGCTGCCCGACGAGCAGGCGAAGGAGCACCTGCATCCGTCGAATGTCGAGGAGCTTCTCGGCTGAAGGTCGCTGAGCAGCCGGCGACGCTCTGAGCGTCAGCCGCCGAGCAGGCTTCCGACCGGGCCGCTGCCGCTACCGGTCCCGCCGGCGGGTAGCTGGCCGGCCGCCGGCGGGACAGGCGCGGGCGCCGGGGCCGTGGGCGCCGGCGGCACGCTGACGGCCGGCGCGGTGCTTGCCGGCGGGCTGGGCGGCGTGGGGGCGGGAGTCGGCTCCGGAGCGGGGGCAGGCGCGGACGGAGCGGGGGCAGGCGCGGACGGAGCCGTGGCCTGCGGGGCGCCGCCGGCCGAGTCGTTGGAAGCACCGCCGTCCTGACCGGCGCCGTTCCCGGAGCCGACGCTGCTGGCGGCCCCGGCGGCCAGATCGGCGGCGCCGCTCACGGCTCCGTCGACCGTGTTGGCGACGTCATTCGCCGGCCCGGACAGGTTCGTCCCCGCGGCCCCGTCGACGGTCTGCACGGCGTCGGTGGCCGGACCGGAAATCGACGGGAGGGCGGGCAAGAAGGAGGTCAAGGGCGGGGTGAAGATCGGCGAGGTGGGGATCAGTGGCAGGGAGGGCAGGAACGGGGTCAGCGGGCTCGGCACCGACGGGATCAGGGGGTTCGGGACCAGAGGCGGGCCGAAGATCGGGGACGGCAGGGGCACTGTCGGGACCAGAGGCGGGCCGAAGATCGGGGACGGCAGGGGCACTGTCGGGACCAGAGGCGGGCCGAAGATCGGGGACGGCACGGGAATGGAGGGGATCAGGGGCGGGGTCAGGATCGGGGGCGGCGTGGGTACTGATGGGACCAGAGGCGGTGCGGGAGCCGGCGGGGTGGGAACGGAGGGCGGGGTCGGGATTGCCGGCGGCGTGGGGACCGACGGGACCCCGGGCGGCGCCACGCCCCCGGGCGGGGTCGGCACGGACGGGACGGGCGGTGGGCTGATGCCGCCGGGCGGGGACGGCACGGTCGGGGGTGAGGCGGCGGCCCGGAAGGTGAAGGTGAGTTGCCGCCGGGACCGGTCGACCCTCCGCCGGGTGAGCCATCACCGGAGCCGGAACCGCTCGACCGCCAGCCGGAGCCGCCGCTCACGGCGCCGCTCACGGCGCCGATGTCGCCAAGCCGGGCGGCCGCGTCGGCCCCGTGCGAGCCGGTGATCGGGTGTTTCGCCACGGCACCGGGCGCCACCGCCAGGGCGGTCGCCGCCGCCGTGGGCGCGCCGCCGGCAGGCGAGCCGAGATAGGCGGCTCCGGCGTCGTGGCTTGATCCTCCGAAGGGAAGCCCCTTGAAGCCGACGAAGGTCGCCACCGACAGGAACACCACGAGGGCGCCGGAGGTCAGGGCGGCCGTCGCGCCGGTGCCGGCGAGGTAAGCGCGCAGGTGGGTCCGCGGCTGGACGAGGCGGGGAGCCGATGCGGTGTGGGCGATGCTGGTCATCCGGCGCAGGTGGCCGGTACCCAGGTCGATCAGGTTTTAACCACTTCTGTTTGGCATCTACCGATATGCCTTAGTCGGCTCCAGTGAGCTATCCCGCTGTGCCCCCGATCACGGTCAGGCTTATGACTTACGCCGATGGCGCGGATGGCCGGCATTGATGGCACGAGCCAATAGGCAATAGGCTGCGGATAGGCTCGGCCGAGCAACGACGATCCGAGGAGAGTGGTCAGATGCCCCCTGCCAAGAAGCCCGCAGCCCGCCGCCGCACCAGCACCGCGCGAAAGCGCCCGGCCGCCGCGCGAAAGCGCCCAGCCGCCAACGAGCCGGCAGCGATCAAGCGCCTCAACAAGTCGCTCGATGACGCCCAGAAAGCGCTGGCGGCACTGCGCAAGGACGTCAGCAGGGGGGTCGGGGCCGGCGGCCGTGACCTCCACAGGAACCTTCAGAAGTTCTACAAGGAAGCCCGGCGCGACAGCGGCCGGCTGAGCAAGGCGATCGAGCGCGACTTCGAGCGGCTGCAAAAGCGCCTCACGCCTTCTTCCCGGACGAAAGCATCGAGCCGCCCGGGCTCGCGCCGCAAGGCGACGGGACGTTCGACCGCCAAGCGGAGTGCCGCACGTTCTACCGCCAAGCGGACTACGGGACGCGCAGCCGCCAAGCGGAGCGCCGGACGCTCGACCGCCAAGCGGACCACCACCGGACGCGCGGCTGCCAAGCGGAGCACCGGGCGCGCGACCGCTAAGCGGACTACGGGACGCTCAACGGCCAGGCGGACCACCGGACGCTCGACCGCAAGGCGGACCACCACCCGAAGCGCTTCGGCGTCGCGTCCGCGCCGAGGGGCGACGCGGTCTCGCGCTCGCGGCAGGTAGGTCTTAGCGCGTCTCCCCGGGCGCGGCGGCCAGCGCGAACGGGCTGCCCTCGGAATCCCGGCAGACGGCCCACCGCTCACCGGGATGGATGACCGAGCCGCCCAGCTCTCGGACGCGCTCGAGCGTCGCCTCCAAATCGATCACGGTGAAGTAGGGGAGGGAGGCGGTATCGCCTGGGCCCGGTCCGCGCTCGTGAACGCCGAGGCGAAGGCCGTCATCCTCGATCTCCCACCCGGCGCCGGACTCCGCGGGCCTCGGTGCGAGCTCGGCGTCCAGCACGCCTTGCCAGAAACGGCGAGCGCGACCGGGGTCGTCTGCCGGGAACTCGATCAGGGGCGCAGGCATGCACCCGAGTATGCCGTCTGGCGGGCCTGAGCCTGCTCGCCGTCTTGCCTGCTCGGACTATCGCCCGAGCAAGCGCTCGAGCCGGTGGCGGAACGTCCGCACGTCGCGCCGCAGCCAATCCGTGTGGTCGTTCCGCCATCCCTGGAGGTCCTTGAAGTAGGGGCTGTCGTTGGCCATCGCGTGGCCGATGACGTTTCGCAGCTTGATCCCGAAGCGCTGCTTGAGCCAGCCGACCAGACGGAGGGCTGCATGGATCTGGCGGTCGCGGCGAAGGATCTGGCGGTCGGCCCAGTGCGAGCCGCGCCCAGCCTCCTGGACCATCTCGATCCCGAGCGCGCGGTGGTTGAGGCCGATCGTGTGCCGGCACCGGATCCGTGGCTTGACGACCCTGTGGATCCGCCCACGCTTTTCGACCACGAAGTGCGAGCAGACCCCGGGGAGCTCTCCCAGGTTGGGCGCGTTGGAGGCGAATGTCTCCCACGCCGACCTGTAGCTGGGCCCGGCGGTGAAGTGCAGCACGATCGCCCGGGGATGCCGAAGACGCCACTTGCGCCGGCCGTAGTGGCGCTGTGAGTAGCCGGCCATCTGGCGCTTTCGCTCCTGGCCGTAGGGGATCGGGTCGCGGTCGATCGGCGGCCGTCGCAGCCTCGCGCGAGCCGCGCTCCGTGGCCGGTCGACCGCCTCGCCGCCGGCGGCGGCCCGGGACCCAAGCTTGCGCCGCCCGCCCCCGCTTCGCGCCACCTTGGCCGCGGCTCGGGCGTGGCGGCGGGCCGCAGAGCTCGGCAGCTCGCCGCCGGGCAACTCGACCACGAACGCGGTACCCGGCAGATGATGGTTCTGCCACCTCGTGGCGGTGCCTCGCAATCCCTGGCCTCGGCAGCGCTTGACGGGAAGGCGCGCGATCCGGGCGTATCGCTTCTGCTTGCGGGCGGGCCCGTGGCACGGCAGGAGCACCTGCCCCCAGGGCTGGTGGTACCAGATCGTCACCCGCGGCTTGAGCCGCTTCGCGAGCCGCCTGACCGCGCGGCTTTCCGGCTCCGAGAACGGATGGGGGCCCGGGTAGTACGGGCTCGACGCAGGCACGCCTCCGCGCCAGCGATAGGAGAAGTTGCGATTCAGGTCGACGCCGCGAGCGTTGGTGCGCCTTCCAGCCTGCGCGCCGTCGGGGTTGACGCTCGTCACGACCCAGAGCTGGACCCCCGGCGTGTCGCCATGGGAGCGCCGAAGCCGGCGCACGATCTCGTGCCCCTCCGTTTCGTCGCCGTGGATCGAGCCGATCACGAGTGCCTTGCGTGTGGCGTCCGGATCCCCCAGCCGCACCGCGCGCAGCTCCATTCCCTGCACGGAGTCCCCGAAGACCAGCCGCTTGGGCGCGCCCGACGCGAGCGCGGCGTGACTCAAGCCGGCGAGCATCGCCAGCGCGGAGACGACGATCGCCGCCGCGAACGGGGAGTGGGGCGGGCGAGGCCTTTTTTGGCTGAGCTTCGACCGGCGCAGGCGCATTGCTCGACGAGGATACGGTTCGTCGTCAACAGCCAAACACAGGAGGAGCTCCGATGAGCGACAAGTGGACGGCCGACCGGATCCCGGATCAGAGCAGTCGCGTCGCCGTGGTTACGGGCGCCAACAGTGGCCTCGGCCTGATCAGCGCCCGTGAGCTGGCCCGCGCGGGCGCTCGAGTCGTGCTCGCCTGTCGTGACACGGAGAAGGGCGCCGCCGCGCTGCGCGAGCTGACGACCGAGGTGCCCGGGGCCCAGGCCGAGCTGGCCGCGCTCGACCTCGCCAGCCTGGACTCGATCCGATCCTTCACCCGGGAGCTCACGGATGCGCACGACGGCCTCGACCTGTTGATCAACAACGCCGGTGTGATGGCGCCGCCGCGCCGCACCACCAAGGATGGCTTCGAGCTCCAGTTCGGCACCAACCACCTCGGCCACTTCGCGCTGACCGGCCTGCTGCTCGGCGCCCTCGAGGGTCGCAGGGATGCGCGAGTGGTCACGGTGAGCAGCACCGCCCACAGGATGGGCCGGATCAACTTCGACGATCTGCACAGCGAACGGCGCTACCGGCGCTGGCGGGCCTATGGCCAGGCGAAGCTCGCCAACCTGCTGTTCGCGCTCGAGCTCGATCGGCGTTTGCGGGCGGCGGGCTCGACGATCAAAAGCGTCGCCGCTCACCCCGGCTACGCCGCGACCAACCTCCAATCCGCCGCGGCCCCCGCGCTCGATCGGGCGGTGATGGCGATGACGAACCGGCTGCTCGCGCAGGACGCGGAGGTCGGGGCCCTGTCGCTGCTCTACGCCGCGACCGAGCCGGGGCTCGAGGGGGGAGCCTACGTGGGGCCGGATGGGCGGGGCGAGCAACGTGGCCATCCGCAGCCGGAGGCGGTGCCGACCAGCGCCGCCCTCGACGAGGCCGTCGCGGCCCGACTGTGGGCCGTCTCGGAGGAGGCGACCGGCGTCCACTTCGCCCTGGGCGCTGCCGGACCCTCATGAGATATGAGGAGCTTTAGCTCCGAAACAGGCGTGTAAGGGCGCCGCAGGCGCCCGCAAGTCATTTAGACATTCCAGTACGGCTGACGTGCCAAGCGTCAGGCTTGCGGGAGCGTGCCCTCCTCGAGCAGCGCCCGGCGAACCGGTCGCACCGATGCGGTCGTACAGCGGGCTCGCTTCGCGATCACCTGATCCGAGGCGCCGGGATCGCGGCGCAGCTCGAACTCGGTGAGCGCTCTGCGGCGGTGCGCCTTGTGCTCCGACGTGGTCCCGGTGGCAGCCTGGTCCATCGCGTCCTCGCGGCGGCATCTGAGGCATCGCCACTCGCCGTCCTCTTGCGTCCAGCCCTCGGGCTGTACGGGTTCCGCGCTCCCGGCGCCGTAACTGGCTACAACGCCACAGCGACCACAGGTCCAGCTGCCACTCACGCGGGTTTCCCTGGTCGATTAAGTCGCTTGCACGTCTACGGCTCTTGGCCCCTTGTCGCCGGCCTCGGCGGTGTACGTCACCTTGGCGCCTTCCTGGAGCGAGCGAAAGCCGTCGCCGGCGATCGCACTCTGATGGACGAAGAGGTCCTTCGAGCCGTCATCGGGAGTGATGAAGCCGAAACCCTTCTCGTCGCTGAACCACTTCACGGTTCCTGTGGGCATGTATTTCTCCTCTGCGGATGTGTGCTGCGGTCGCGGAGGATGCAATACAGCAACGGCGGCGAGCGCGGGCACGATTTGCCAGGTATGGGCCTGGCCCAACGAATAAGACCGTAGCAGCCCGGGGAGCGGATCCGGGTTGAGCCTACCCGCTGCGGGTGAGCGCTGCCACCGCCTCGCCGACGGTGTGGTCGGTGGCCGCAGCCTGCTGCAGCCCGACCGTGTGGAGGATGTCCCCGAGGTGCGCGCCGTCCGGCACCACTACCCGCAGCGCCTGCCGGTGCCGCTTCAGCTCTGCAGCCAGCTCGAACAGCATGCGTATGCCGGTGCTGTCGATGAATGCAAGCTCGCTCAAGTCGACGACCAGTCCTCCCCCTTTGCCGTCGATCGCCGCGCCCACGCGCTCGCCGAGCTCGGCGGCGTTGGATCGATCGATTTCGCCGGAGAGATGCGCCACCGGCAGTCCTTCGATCGATTCGAGCTCCAGATCCGCGAGAGACATCACGGTGCCCACGACGGAACTATTACCGATTCGGGACGGCAGTGGCCCACTAGCGTTCCGGAACTCGAAGAATGAGCAGAACGACGTCGTCGCGCGGCTCGGCCTGGCTTGACCCGAGGGCCGTTTCCTGAAGCCCGCTGGCGATCTCGGCCGCGCTCCGGCCGGCGCACGACTCCAGCGCTGCGACCAGGCCGGCGCGTTTGACGATTCGACCGGGAGCGTAGGCGTCGGTCAACCCATCGGTGTAGAGGATGAGCGCATCGCCGGGGGCGAGCTCGGAGGTGTGGTCCGCCAGCCTGGGGTCGGGTAGCACGCCGAGCAGGGTCCCGGGGTGCCCCACCTGCTCCACCCGCCCATCCGCACGCAGCACCAGGGGCAATGGATGGCCGCCCACCGACAGCGTCACGCTGGCCCCGTCCGCCGGAGTCGGCTCGATTCGCCCACAGGCGACGGTGCAGGACTGGTCGGGAGACTGCCGCAGGATGGCGTCGTTCAACAGCCGCAGGATGCGGCTCGGCTCGCTCTCGTGGACCGCGGCGGCGCGCAGCGTGTAGCGGGCGAGCCCGGTGGTGGCCGCCGCTTGGGCGCCCTTGCCGAGCACGTCGCCGACGATCACCGTCCAGCTTTCGTCATCGCGCTGGAACAGGTCGTAGAAGTCACCGCCCACGAGGTGGTCCTCGCCGGCGGCGCGGAACTCCACCGCGGTCTCGATGCCGGGAATCACAGGTAGGTGCGACGGGAGCAGGCTCTCCTGGAGGGTCCCCGCGATGTGCTCAACCGCCCTCTCGGCTCGCCTGCGCTCGGTGATCACCGCCGCCATCACCAGCATCGTGATGCTGGCGACCCCCAAGAAGCCCTGCGCGAGCAACAGCCTGTCGTCGGGAGACTGCCCGGAGAACGGGCCCATGGTCGCTCTCGGTCAACGGGATCGCGACGCTGGCCACGAGCAGGATCCCCATGACGGTGCCCGGCTGCCAGAACCGCAGCGCCGCCCAGACCCCGAGCGGAAAGAGGATGAAGATCAGCGACGTATCGTGCGAGAAGACGATGGCGCTGACGCCGAGCGCCGCAGCCGCCAGCACCACGGCCTCGAGCGGCCGTCCGGGCGCCCGCCTGTAGGGCCAGTGGGTGACCGCAACCAAGATCGCCGGGGCGACCACCAGGTTCCCGCCCATGTCGCCCAGCCACCAGGTGCGCCACACGGAGTCGAAGTCGCCGGAGGCGATCTCGTTGGCGACCAGCAGGCTGGTGACCCCGATCGTTGCGCTGATCATGGTGCTCACGACGCCCCCGAGGATCGCCAGGGCGACCACGTCCCGGACCCGCTCCAGCGAGGCGCGGAAATCCGCCAGCTCCCGCAGCAGGTAGGCGCCTGCGAGCGCCTCGAGGGTGTTCCCGGCCGTGATCCCGAGCACCACGTAAAACGGGACGCCGGTCCAGGCATTGGCCAGCAGGGCGCCGAGCGCCACCCCCGGCCAGACGCGATAGCCCCACAAGAGCAGCGCCGCGAGCGAGATCCCGGTGGGCGCCCAGATCGCTGTCACGCTGGAGGACGCGAAGGCCAGGTTGAGGCCGAGCTTGGCGGCGCCGTAGTAGACAGCGGCGAGCACCGCGATCTTCGCCGCGTCGGGTATCCAGCCCCGACCCAACCCCTCCATCGCCGACGAGCCTAGCGCGGCCTGGGGCGGGTCCTGCCCGATCCGTATGATCGATCGAGGAGCGCACTGCGCTTCTGAGGCGATTTGACCAAGGTTCTCGAGGAAAAGGAGCGGGTTGTCGTCCGCTTCGCGGGCGACTCGGGCGACGGCATACAGCTCGCCGGCAACCGCTTCGCCGCAGCGACCGCCCTGATCGGCAACGACCTGGTGACGCTGCCCGACTTCCCGGCCGAGATCCGGGCACCGGCGGGGACCCTGGCCGGCGTGTCGGCGTTCCAGATCCATTTCGCCTCCAGGGACATCCTGACCCCCGGCGGCCGCCCCAACGCGCTGGTCGCGATGAACCCGGCGGCACTGAAGGTGAACCTCGCCGAGCTGGAGCGCGGCGGCATCTTGATCCTCAACGAGGACGGGTTCACGAAGACCACGCTGCGCAAGGCCGCGTACGAGTCGAGCCCGCTCGAGGACGGAACGCTCGACGACTATCGGGTGTTTCGCGTCCCGATGACGTCGATGACCGTGCGCGCCACCGACGGCATCGACGGGATCACGGCTCGCGACGCCGCGCGCTCGAAGAACTTCTTCGCGCTCGGGCTGGTCTCGTGGATGTACAGCCGGCCGGTGGACGTGACCACGAACTGGATCGAGCAGAAGTTCGCCTCGACACAGCCGGTGATGAAGGCGAACCTGGCCGCCTTCCGGGCCGGCCACAACTTCGGCGAGACGGCCGAGCTCTTGCAGGTCCACTACGAGGTCAAGCCCGCCCCCGCCCAGCCCGGCACCTACCGCAGCGTCAACGGGACGGAGGCGGCCGCCCTGGGGTTGATCGCGGCGAGTGTCCGCAGCGGCCTGCCCCTGTTCCTCGCCAGCTACCCGATCACGCCCGCCTCCGAGCTCTTGCACGAGCTCTCGCGGCACAAGCGCTTCGGCGTTCGCACGGTGCAGGCCGAGGACGAGATCGCCGCCTCGAACATGGCGCTCGGCGCCTCCTTCGGGGGCCATCTCGGCGTCACGGTCACGAGCGGCCCCGGCATGGACCTGAAGGCGGAGACGATCGGCCTCGCCGTCGCCCTGGAGCTGCCGCTGTTGGTGATCGACACCCAGCGGGCCGGTCCCTCGACCGGGATGCCGACCAAGACGGAGGCCGCGGACCTGCTGATGGCGATCCACGGTCGCCACGGCGAGTCGCCGCTGCCGGTGATCGCTGCCGCGACCCCCGCCCAATGCTTCGAGGCGGTCTTCGAGTCGGTCCGGATCGCCGTCCGCTACCGCACGCCGGTGATCCTGCTCTCCGACACCTTCCTGGCCAACTCGTCCGAGCCCTGGTCCCTTCCCAAGGCGGCGGACCTGCCGCGGATCGATCCGGGCTTCGCGACCGAGCCCAACCGGGATGGCGAGTTCTGGCCGTACGTGCGCGACGAGAGGCTGGCCCGCCCCTGGGCGCTGCCGGGGACCAAGGGCCTTCAGCACGTGGTGGGCGGGCTCGAGAAGGAGGACGGGACCGGCCACATCAGCTACGAGGCGGAGAACCACGCGCGCATGACCCGCCTGCGGGCCGAGAAGGTCGCGGGGATCGCATCCGACGTCGGAGAGCTGGAGGTCGACGACCCCGAAGGCGCCGAGCTCCTGGTGCTCGGCTGGGGATCGACCTACGGTGCGATCACCGGGGCGGTCAGGCGAGTGCGGCGTCGCGGCAAGAAGGTGGCCGCCGCCCACCTCCATCACCTCAACCCGCTGCCTTCGAACACCGGCGAGGTGGTGCGCTCCTATCCCAAGGTGCTCGTCCCCGAGGCCAACACCGGGCAGCTCGTGAAGATCATCCGCGCGGAGTTCCTGGTTGACGCGCTCAGCTACACCAAGGTCGAGGGGCTGCCGATCTTCGCCGAGGAGCTCGACGAGGCGATCGTGGAGAGGCTATGAGCGAGGCATCCGGAAACGGCTCTGCGAGCAACGGCGGCGCTGGGACGCTGACCAAGAAGGACTTCGCCTCCGACCAGGAGACCCGCTGGTGCCCCGGCTGTGGCGACTACGCCATCCTGGCCACCGTCCAGCAGTTCCTTCCGGAGCTGGGGCTGCCGCCGGAGCGGATCGTCTGGGTGGCCGGCATCGGCTGCGCAGGCCGCTTCGCCTACTACATGGACACCTACGGGGTGCACGGAATCCACGGCCGCGCCCCGGCGCTGGCGACCGGCCTGGCGCTCGCCCGCCCGGACCTCTCGATCTGGGTCGTCACCGGAGACGGCGACGCGCTGTCGATCGGCGGCAACCACCTGATCCACGCGCTGCGGCGCAACGTGCCGATCAAGATCCTCTTGTTCAACAACCAGATCTACGGCCTCACCAAGGGTCAGTACTCGCCCACCAGTGAGGAGGGAAAGGTCACCAAGTCGACCCCCTTCGGCTCCCTGGACCACCCCTTCAACCCGATTGCGCTGGCCCTGGGCGCCGAGGCGACCTTCGCGGCGCGCACGGTGGACACCGACCGTGAGCATCAGGCAGAGGTTCTGCGCGCGGCCGCCGACCACCCGGGCTCCGCCTTGATCGAGATCTACCAGAACTGCAACGTGTTCAACGACGGCGCCTTCGATGCGGTGCGCGGGAAGGGCAGGGAGGAAAACCAGATCCGGCTCGAGCACGGCAAGCCCATCCGCTTCGGCGCCGAGGGCGAGCGGGGCGTGGTTCGCGCCGCCGACGGCCGCCTGGCGATCGAGGAGGTCTCGCAGGTGGGCGACGAGGCCCTGCTCGTCCACGATGCCCACGACCCGAACCCGAGCCTCGCCTTCTCCCTCGCCCACCTCAGCCAGCGGCCGAACGGCCCCACCCCGATCGGTGTCTTCCGCGCCTTCGAGCGGCCGCTCTACGGCGAGGGCATGGGGAGGGAGCTGGAGGCCGCCCGGGAGGGCGTCGGCGCGGCCGAGCTGGACTCGCTGTTTCGCGCCGGCGACACCTGGACGGTCGAGTAGCGACTCGTTCCGTCGCCGAACGGCCTTGGTGGGCCGTCCGGCAACGATGCACCCAAAACGGCGGCCCCAGGCGCCGCCATGCCGCGTCCTCAGTCGCCCCAATAGCGCACTGCTATTGGGGCTCCCTGCGTCCTTGCCTGGCGACGCCTGGACCTCGCCGTTTCAGGCACAACGTTTCCGGACGACCCACTAGGGTTCGCGCCGCGTGTACGACTGGCTCCTTTTCCTCCACGTCCTGTCGGGCTTCGCCCTGTTCGGGACGGTGGTCATCTTCAGCGCCTTCGCGCTCGGCACGGCCACCGATTCGCGCCTGCTCGCGGTCGCCAACGGGCTCTGGAACGTGGGCGGGCTGGGGACGCTGGTGCTCGGCATCTGGCTGGCGCTCTACGTCGACGGCTACGAGATCTGGGATGGCTGGATCATCACCGCGATCGTGCTCTTCTCGATCGCCACCGAGCTGGGGCGGCGGGCTCAGCTCGGATACACGCCTGCCGCCGGCGGCGAGGATGCCGCGCACCGTCGGTGCCCCGCCGGCCGCCCTGATGCACTGGCTGCGGTCGCTCGTCATCCTCGCCCTGCTGGTGATCATGATCTACAAGCCGGGGCGTGACGGTGCTCGCGGCCATCCGCCCGGACGCCTGGAACTTCCCGCTCCTGCTCCACGTCCTCGGAGCGATGCTCCTGGTGGGGACGCTCGTCCTCGCCGCCTCGGCACTGGTCCTGGCCTGGCGCGACGGCAGCGCCTCGCTGGTGCGCCTCGGCTACCGCTCCCTGCTGATCGGCGCGCTGCCGGCCTGGATCGTGATGCGCGGCGCCGCCGAGTGGATCGCCGACAAGGAGGGCCTGACCGGCGACGAGGTGCCCTCCTGGGTGGACATCGGCTACAGCACCGCGGACTCCGGCTTCCTGCTGCTCGTGATCTCGACAGTGCTCGCCGGCCTCGCCGTGCGCCGCGCCGGCCGCAGCGAGACGGTCGGGCGACGGCCTCAGCCGGGCTTCGACCGTGATCGTGTCGCTGGCCCTGGTCGCCTATCTGGTGGCGATCTGGGCGATGACGACGAAGCCGGTCTGAGGAGCCACAGGCGCTAGGTCTCTTCGACCAGGCGAGGGTCAGGAGGCGTGGGCTGGTCGGGCACCATCTCGACCACCCGTCCCGTGCTCTCGAGGCAGTGGGGGCACGGCCTGGGCATCAGCGAGCCCTCGACCGGAGTGACGGCCTCCCCACAGGACGGACAAACGTGAACGGACACGGACTCCTTTCCAGTCATCGCTACGGCCAGCAATCCATCGATTCGCCAGCCACCCAGCGATTCCCCCCTAACAACAGACTCCGTCAGTGTACGCCCCTCGCCCCACTGCAGGCGCGGCGGCGCGTGGGATACTCGGCGGAGTGAGCCGTACCGCCACGCCAGGGCGGCGCTCCGCCGAGATCCAGGCGGAGCTCGGCAAGCTGCTGGGGCCGGGCGCGGTTGGCCCGGCGACGGCGGCGTACCTCACGGACGCGACCGAGCTCCGCGGCATCAGGGGCAGCGCCGACGCCGTCGCCCTGCCGGCGACGACCGAGGAGGTGGCGGGCGCGCTCGCCTGGTGCTACGAGCACGGGGTGCCGATCGTGCCGCGCGGGGGCGGCACCGGGTTCGCGGCCGGCGCCGTGCCCCTGGACGGGGGCGTCGTCCTTGGCCTCGAGCGGATGACGAAGGTCCGCGCGTTCGAGCCGCTTTTGTGGCGAATCTGTGTCGAGGCGGGGCTGAGCACGGCCGAGGTGCGACGGCTGGCGCGCGAGAACGGCCTCTTCTTCCCGCCCGATCCCGGCGCCGCCGAGCAGTCGCAGATCGGCGGCAACGTCGCCACCAACGCCGGCGGCCCGCACGCCTTCAAGTACGGGGTCACGGGCGCCTGGGTGACCGGGCTGGAGGCGGTGGTCCCACCCGGCGAGATCGTCCGGATCGGTGGAGCGATCCGCAAGGACGTGGCCGGCTATGACCTGAAGAGCCTCCTGATCGGCTCCGAGGGAACGCTTGGCGTGATCACCGCGGCCTGGCTCAAGCTCCTGCCGGCACCCGAGGCGGCGCTGCCCGTGGTCGCCTTCCACGCCGGCGCCGAGGCGGGCTGCCGGGCGATCGAGGGCGTGCTGGGCGCGGGCCTGACGGTGGCGGCGCTCGAGTACCTGGACGGCGGCGCCCTGGCCGCGGCCGGGGGCTCGTTCCCGGGCGGCATTCCTCCCGGCGCCGGCTTCATGGTGCTCGCCGAGGCCGACGGCGCCGAGGCCGAGGCCGAGCGCCTTCAGCGCGAGCTGGTTGAGGTCCTGGGCATCGGCGCGCTTGACGTGCGAGCGCCCCTGGGGCGACGCGAGGTCGAGGCCGTGTGGCGATGGCGCGACGGCGTTTCGATCGCGATCGAGGCCCGGCGTGGCGGGAAGGTGAGCGAGGACATCGTGGTGCCGCTCGACCGCCTCCGGGAGGCGATCGAGGAGACGGTCGCGATCGGGGAAGCGTCACCGTTTGGAGGCCTGCAGCTGGGGCCACGCCGGCGATGGAAACCTGCACTCGACCTTTCTCGTCGCGCCCGGCGACAGCCGGGAGCTGGAGCGGGCGCGCGGGGCGGCCGAGGAGCTGTTCGAGCTGGCGGCGCGGTTGGGGGGATCGATCTCGGGGGAGCACGGCGTCGGTTGGGTGAAGCGGGGCCAACTGGCGCGCCAGTGGCCGCCGCGGGCGATCGAGCTGCACGAGGCCGTCAAGCGGGCCTTCGACCCCAAGGGCCTGCTGAACCCCGGGAAGAAGATCGCGGCGCCTGGTCGCTCAGCTCGGGCCGGATTCGACCGGGTGTCCGTCGCGTTGCCAGGTGCCCACGCCGCCGTGGCCCACGTGGATCACGGAGTCGTGGCCCTCGCGCTGGAGGATGGAGGCGGCCAGCCCGCTGCGCTTGCCGCCGCTGCAGACGGTGGCGATCGCCTGGCCGCTGGGCAGCTCGCCGAGTCGCTCGATCAGGTGGCCGTAGGGCACGTGGACCGAGCCGGGAATGTGGCCCTCGGCGAACTCGTCGTCGTCCCGGACGTCGAGCACCACGATCGCTTGATCGCTCGCGAGCCGCTCGGCAAGGGCGTCGGGATCGATCAGCTCGACCCGCTTCACCGGACGCTCCTCTCTGCGCCAGGCGGTCATGCCGCCCTGGAGAAAGCCGCGAACGCGGAGGCCGACGGACGCCAGCAGCTCGGCCGCCTCGAGCTCGTAGCCGTCCGAGGCGGCGACGACGATCAGCTCCACGTCCTCGCGGACGACCCTGGCCACCTTGGTGGCGAAGCCGGTGTCGTAGGCCGAGGCGCTGATCGCCCCGGGGATGTGGGCCTCGTCGAACTGCTCGTTCGTCCGCGCGTCGACCAGGATCGCGCCCTCGGCGATCGCCACCTCCACCGCTCGGGGGGTGAGCGGCGCGGGCATTCCCAGCTCCTCGACCAGCGGTCCGCGGTTCAGCGCCACGATGTGCTCGACGTTGGGCGGGCGCTCCCCGAGCTGGTCGAGCGTGGCGTCGATGAACGATTCCGGGGTGGAGGCCCGGAGGGCGGGGTTGTGCTGACGCTCGAAGCCGATCGTCGAAGACGTCTTGTTGTCGATCGCGGAGCTCCCGCACATCGATCCGCCGAGATGGCCGGGCCAGACCTCCACGTCATCGTCCAGGGTCAACAGGCGCCTGTGCAGCGAATCGAAGATCCCCTCCGCGCCGTCGCGGGGCTCGACCGCCAGATCCGGGCGCGCGACGTCGCCGATGAACAGCGAGTCGCCGGTCAGGACCGCCCAGGCATCGTCGGCGCGAGCGGCATCGTGCAGCACGAACGAGGTGTGCTCGGGGCGGTGGCCGGGCGTATGCACCGCCTCGATCTCCAGGTTGCCCATGCGAAGCCTCCAGCCGTCGGCGAACGGCTCGTGCGGATACTCGGCCCCGGCGAGCTCGTGGATGTGGATCGTCGCCCCCGTGGCCCTGGCCAACCGGCCGTGCCCGGAGACGTGGTCCGCGTGGTTGTGGGTCTCGAGCACGTGCTCGATCCGAACGCCGTGAAGGCGGCTCAGCCGCAGGTAGGGATCGATGTCCCACTGAGGATCGACCACCGCGGCCACGCCGCCGTCGCCAACCAGGTACGAGCCGCAAGCGAGGTCCTCGTGGATGACCTGGCGAAAGAGCACCAATCCCGACTCTAGTCCTCCGGGGTAACTACCGACCTCGCGGAGGAGACACCGAAACATGTGACATCAAATGGTGTAACATGCGCCTATGGAAGCCGAAGCCGCCGAACAGGCCGCCGCCACCGTGAACGGCGACAAGGTGCCCGACGCCGCCGCGTTCAGCCTCGAGCTGAGCGAGGACCAGCGGGAGATCCGCGACTGGGTGCATGGGTTCGCCGAGCAGGTCGTCCGCCCGGCTGCCTCCGAGTGGGACGAGCGCGAGGAGACGCCGTGGCCGATCATCCAAGAGGCGGCGAAGATCGGCCTCTACGGCTTCGAGGCGCTCGCCCAGTTCTGGTCCGACCCGACCGGGCTCCTGCTTCCGATCGCCAACGAGGAGCTGTTCTGGGGCGACGCAGGAATCGGCCTCTCGATCATGGGCACGACCCTGGCGGTGGCCGGGATCTACGCCTCCGGGACGCCCGACCAGCTGGTCGAGTGGGTGCCGCAGTGCTACGGGACGCCCGAGGAGCCGAAGGTTGCCGCCTTCTGCTCCTCGGAGCCCGACGCCGGGTCCGACGTTTCCGCCATCCGCACCTCCGCGCGCTACGACCAGGGCAAGGACGAGTGGATCCTCAATGGCCAGAAAGCCTGGGCGACGAACGGCGGGATCGCCGACGTCCACGTCGTGATCGCCAGCGTCGATCGCGAGCTGGGCTCGCGTGGGCATGCCGCCTTCGTCGTCCCGCCCGGGGCGAAGGGGCTCGAGCAGGGCGCCAAGGTGAAGAAGCACGGCGTGCGGGCTTCGCACACGGCCGACGTCCACCTGGACGACTGCCGGGTGCCGGGCTCGTGCCTGCTCGGGGGCAAGGAGAAGCTCGACGAGCGCCTTGCCCGCGTCCGCGAGGGCAAGGGATCACGTGGCCAGGCCGCGATGCGGACCTTCGAGGTCTCGAGGCCGACGGTCGGCGCCCAGGCCCTCGGAATCGCGCGCGCGGCGTACGAGTACGCGCTGGACTACGCCAAGCAGCGGGTCCAGTTCGGCAGGTCGATCATCGAGAACCAGGCGATCGCCTTCACGCTCGCCGACATGAGGACGGAGATCGACGCGGCCCGCATGCTGGTCTGGCGCGCTGCCTGGATGGGGCGCAGCGGCAAGGACTTCGACGCCGCCGAGGGTTCGATGTCCAAGCTGAAGGCCGGCGAGGTGGCGGTCTGGGTAACCGAGCGAGCGATCCAGATCCTCGGCGGCAACGGCTACACCCGCGAGTACCCGGTGGAGCGGATGCACCGCGACGCCAAGATCTACACGATCTTCGAGGGCACCTCGGAGATCCAGCGGCTGGTGATCTCCCGAGCGATCTCGGGAGCACGGATCCAATGAGAGAGGAGCAGCAGGTGACCGAGGCGCAGGACGCAACCGGTGCGACCGATTTGTCGTCGCTCGATCCGCAGCAGGTGGCAGGGACGATCTCGTCCGCCACCGACGAGCAGCTTCGCGAGGCCCTCAGCGGGCCGCAGCGCGAGGCGATCATCGGCGAGGTCTTCCACCGCATGGAGCAGCACTTCAAGCCGAGCAGCGCCACGGGAGTGGACGCGGTGGTCCACTGGAAGGTGACCGGCCCTTCCGATGGCGCCCTCGACCACTACGAGGTCGTGCTCCGCGACGGCAGCTGCACCGTGGGCAAGGACCCCCAGCACGAGCCGCGCGTCACGCTGATGCTGGACGCGGTCGACTTCATGCGGCTCGTGACGGGCAATGCCGCCGGCCCGATGCTGTTCATGAGCGGCAAGCTCAAGATCGAGGGCGACCTGATGTTCTCGACTCAGATCCAGTCGATGTTCACGATCCCCGGGTAGCCGTTCGAGGCGGTAGGGTCCTACAGCGAAAGCCGTGACAACGGACAACGAACTCATTCAGCCTGTCGCGCACGAGACCGCCGACCGGATCATCACCGGCCTGGTCACCGCCGTCCCCTTCCTGCTGCTCGGCGTCGCCGCCTGGCAGGTCTGGAACGAGGCGCTTGCACTGGCGCGACCTGGCGATCCTCGGCGTCCTCTACCTCGTCACCGGCCTCGGGGTCACGGTCGGCTTCCATCGACTGCTCACCCACCGCAGCTTCAAGACCAGCAAGGCGCTGCGGGGGATACTCGCGGCCCTGGGATCGGCGGCGATCGAGGGGCCGGTGATCTCCTGGGTCGCCGACCACCGCAAGCACCACACCTTCGCCGACGAGAAGGGCGACCCGCACAGCCCCCACGTCGGGCACGGCGGCGGTTGGCGCGGCACCTTCCGGGGGCTGTTCCATGCCCACATGGGCTGGCTGTTCATCCACACCGAACGCGGAGCGAAGCGGCGCTTCGCGGGCGATCTGATGGACGACCCGGTGATCAGCTTCGTCGATCGGACGTTCTTCCTGTGGGCCGTGCTCGGGCTCCTGGTTCCCTTCGCGCTGGGCTACGCGATCGGCGGCACGTTGGTGGCCGGGCTCACCGCCCTGCTCTGGGGCGGCGCGGTTCGCGTCTTCCTCCTGCATCACTTCACCTACAGCATCAACTCCGTCTGCCACGTGTTCGGGCGACGGCAGTTCGCGACCGATGACGAGTCGCGAAACGTCATCTGGCTCGCCCTGCCCACGTTTGGGGAGGCCTGGCACAACAACCACCACGCGTTTCCCACCTCGGCGGTCCACGGTCTGCGCCGCTGGGAGCTCGATCCCTCCGCAGCCGTGATCTGGTCGCTCGAGCGGCTGGGCCTGATCTGGGACGTGGTCCGGATCAGCCCCGAGCGCCAAGCGGCCAAGGCGGCCGAGGCCTGAGGGCGCACACCGAAGCAGCCGGGGACGGCTCGGGCCGGTGAACGGCGACGGGGCTTAGTGGGGTGTCTCACAACGTCGCACCCGAAATGGCGGTCGCAGATCGCCCCCGGGACTGCGTCCTCAGTCGCCCGAATGGCGCTGCCATTCGGGCTTCCTGCGTCCTTGCCCGGGAACGCCTGCGCCTCGCCATTTCAGGCACCACGTTATGAGACGCCCCACTAGCGGCGCGGTCGTGGTCACGGGAAGCTCGACCGGGATCGGGCGGGCATGCGCGCTCCACCTGGATCGCCTGGGCTTCAAGGTCTTCGCCGGCGTGCGCACCGACGAGGACGGGGAGCGGCTCCGGGGCGAGGCCTCCGGGCCGCTCGAGCCGCTGATCCTGGACGTCACCGAGCCGGAGCACATCTCTCGCGCCGGCGACCGAGTCTCCGAGGTGACCGGGGGCAGCCTTGCGGGCCTCGTGAACAACGCAGGAATCGGGGTGGGGGGGCCGCTCGAGCTGCTGTCCGTGAGCGACTTCCGCCACCAGATCGAGGTGAACCTGATCGGCCAGGTCGCGGTGACCCAAGCCTTCATCCCGGCGCTGCGGAAAGCCCGCGGGCGGCTGGTCTTCATCAGCTCGATCGGCGGCCTGCTCGCCACTCCGTACATGTCCCCGTACCACGCTTCGAAGTTCGGGATCGAGGCGGTCGGCGACGTGCTGCGCCTGGAGCTGCGCCGGTTCGGCGTCCAGGTCTCGATCGTCGAGCCCGGGTCCATAGCGACTCCGATGTGGGAGAAGGGCAAGGCGACCGCCAGGGCGGTCCGCGGCGACCTCTCGGCTGAGGGTCGGGAGCTGTACGGCGAGTCGCTCGCGCGCACCGAGAAGGTGCTGGGGCAGACCGCGGGGCGCGGCGCACCGCCGGAGAAGGTCGCCAACGTGGTCGCCCATGCGATAACCGCGAGGAGGCCTCGGACGCGATATCTGGTCGGCGCCGACGCCAGGGCGATGGCCACTCTCGCCAAGCTGCTCCCCGATCGCCTTCGCGATCGCCTGGTGGCCCGCGCGACCGGCCTCGGACAATCGTCCAATTAGGCGTTTTGGGCCTTGTGTCGGACGGCGGGCTGCCGATGACGTGTGTGCACATCCATCAACTGCGAGACGCCAATAGGCGCCTCGCGGGGCACCTCCTCATGTCGAAGCGGGACGCTGGGCGAGCGTCCCGCTTCACTTTTAGAGTCTTAGCGGCGCCGCTCCGCCACGACCTCGTCCCGGCGCAAACGCAGCCCGCCGACGAGGAGCGCGAGCGCGCCGCCAAGGGCGACGAAGATCCCGTAGCGCAGGTGGATGCCAGTGCGGCCCGAGATCTGATCGGGCTTGTCGAGCATCAGGTAGCCGACCAGAACACCCGCCCACGCGCCGGCCACGGCGAGCAGGGTTCCCTCGCGCAGCGGGCGCGGCAGGTCATAGCCACCCGCGCAGCGCGCGATCAGGAACAGCGCCGCGCCCACGGTGACCAGCAGCGCCAGCTGACCCAGGCCGAATGAGTCGAGTCCCGTATGGGAGAGGCCGCTCGAGAACTCGATCCCATACCAGGGAAACAGCATGCTGCCCGGTACGGCGAGCGCCCCGAGCGCCGCCAGCCGCGCCGGAGGCGGCAGCGAGCGAAAGAGCTCAGTCCACCGGCGGTGGCTCAAGCGTGACGCTCCCCAGCTCGATCACACGCGCAGGGGCGCGCTGATTCGGCGGATCGCGTCGGCGGCGACCCCGGGCTGTGAGATCGGGCCCGTTCCCGCCGCGGTTTCCACGATCCGCGCCTCCGGGATCAGCGCCTCGGTGAGCCTGCGGCGCTCGTCTGCGGGGGGCAGCCAAGGTCCCGCGACGTCGGCGGCGATGAGGATCCAGAGGCGGGCTCCCGTCTCCCGGGCCGCCGCCGTGGGGTCGTCCTCCGCCCAGGCGCGAACGCGTGCAACCGCGGCCTCCTGCGGGCAGTAGGTGATCTGGAAGCCGACCCGCTCGCGCAGCTCCGCCTCGGACATCTGCGCGTTGGTCGCGCTCAGCAGGGTGCGAAGCGCGCCCCTGTAGTCGCGCTCGAGCATCTTGATGAAGGCGCCCACGACGGTGTCGGAAGCGATCATCCCCTCGCTGCCCTCGAAGTGCATGCGCGCGAATGGGGCGGTGCCCAGGGCCACCACGGCGGCCACCAGGTCCGGTGCGAGAAGCGGCGAGGCGCGCCCCCCGGTTGGCGCCGTCGGCGGTGCAGATCACCACGGCTTCACCGCCCGCCTCTTCGAGGATCGCCTCGAGGTCGGAGCTATCCGTCTCCATGTCATAGGGACCGGCGCGGGTGGACTCCCCGGTCCCGCGCGCGTCGCTGGTCACGACGCGGTGATCGCGTGCGAGGTCCGAGAGCAGGGCTTCGTAAACGCCCGGGATGTCCCCAGCAGTGGGGAGCCAGCACCACCAGCGGGCCCTCGCCCCGCTCCTCCCAGTGGAGCTCGACTCCGTCGGGACGCTCGAGCCTGGCCACGGCTCAGGCGGGCGTCGCGCGAAGCGGCGCGGTCACCCGGCGGACGATCGACGCGGTCAGGTCGGGCCGGCTCATGATTCCGCCCTCGATCTCCTCCACGTGCGCCTCGGGGAACAGTTGGCGCGAGAGCTCCGCCGCCTCCCTCCCCGCCGGAAACCAGCCGCCGCCGGTGTTGTCCGCGCACAGCAACCAGAGCTTCTCGCCGGAGGCGCGGGCGGCCTCCAGCGAGTCGTCCTCCACCCAGGCGCGCAGCCGGGCCACCGCCGTCTCCTGGGGCAGGTACTCGGTCTGCAGGCGAACTCGCTCGCGGATCTCATCCTCGCTCATCTGCGGGTTGCCGGCGGTGACCAGGGAGCGGATTGCGCCCCGATAGTCGGTCTCGCACATGCTCAGGAAGGCGTCGACCACGGTGTCGGAGGAGGCCATCGCCTCGAAGCCCCCCAGCCTCTTCCGTCCCGCGGGCATGCCGCCCGGGGTCACCATTGCCTCGACGAGCTCCGGCCGCTCGGCGCAGACCCGGACCGCGCGGTTGCAGGCGTCCCCCAGGCCCACGATCACTGCCGCTTCGCCGCTCGCCTCGATCACCGCCGCAAGGTCCTCCGACCCGGTGATCATGTCGTGGGGGCCAGCGCGCGTTGACTGGCCGGCGCCACGATCGTCATAGCTAACGATGCGGTGGTCCCGGACCAGCTCGGTTGCGATCGCGTCGTACACGGAGGGATGAAAGATGGAGTAGGGGGCCAGGATCACCAGCGGGCCCTCACCCCGTTCCTCCCAGTGGAGCTCGATTCCGTCCTCGCGCTCAATCAAAGGCATGAGAGCGATTCTTCCAGGTGCGCATGGGTAACGGATATCGTGAGCTTCGTTTCCACCCCAGGAGGGAGCAGATGAGCGAGATCGCCACGGGCGCCGACATCATGGCCGAGGAGAACGCCGACCAGCGGCACCAGATCGTAGGCCTGCTCGAGACCGCCTACTGGATGGAGATCGAGACCGTGATGAGCTACATCGCCGGTTCCGTGAACCTGGATGGCGTCCGAGCCCAGGAGATCAAGGAGTCGCTGGAGCAGGACGTCACCGAGGAGCTGGGCCACGCCCAGCAGTTCGCGCAGAGGATCAAGGAGCTCTACGGGGTCGTCCCCGGCTCGGAGGGGTTCGGAGCGCAGCAGTCCTATCTCCAGCCCCCCGAGCATCAGACCGACGTCGTGCACGTGATCAAGGGCGTGATCGCGGCCGAGGCGGGCGCGATCGAGCACTACAGCCGCATCATCGCCGAGACCGACTCGGTTGATCCGGTGACCCAGGACATGGTCATCGCCATCCTCCGCGACGAGCAGGGGCACCTGCGCCTGTTCGAGGGCTTCCTGCGCGAGTACGAGGCCGAAGGCCTGGCCTGAGCCTGGGCCCTAGGCCGGCAGCAGGCTGAGGGCCAGCTCGGCGAGGTGGTCGACCCCGTAGCTCTCGGCCTCCGCCGCGGCCAGCTCGAGCGCCCGGCGCGCCTCCTCGGGGTGCGACTCGCGCAGCAGGCGCCCTCGTAGGTACTCACAGCGGGCGGCATCGAGCGGTCGGCCCAGCCCCTGCCACGCTTCGCGGGCCTCGGTCAGCGCCGCGCTCGCCTCGTCCGGGTCGGCCGCCACCGCGCCCCGGGCCTCGAGGCTCGCCGCCTTGCCGACCGGGTAGCGCAGCCGATCAGCGAGGCGCTCCGCCTCGTCGGCGGCCTCGCGGGCGGCGTCGAGCCGCCCTGACACGGAAAGGTTCACGGCGCGGGAGGAGATCGCCTCCACCGACTGGGCGACCAAGCCCGCACGCTCGCAGAGGTCGAGCGCGCGCGCCAGCTCGGTGTCGGCCTCCGTGTAGTCGCCGCGTTGGCGCAGCGTCTGGCCAAGCCAGAAAAGCGACTGGAAGGCAACCTCGGAGCGACCCACCTGCTCGGCGAGCTCAGCGGCTTGGCGGAGCCCCTTCACCGCCTCGTCGAACTGCCCCTCGCGCCAGCGCAGTATGCCGCGCATCATGTACGGGAAGCAGAGCTTGCCCGTCAGGCCTTCCCGCTCGGCGAGCTGCCCGGATGCCTCGGCCTCGCGCTCCACAGCGTCCCAGTCGCCACTGTGCGCGGCGAGCTGCGCCAGCGCCGCGTGCAGCTCGACCTTGGACGGCAGGTCGCCCGTCTGCTCGGCCAGCTCCAGCGCCTCCTGGTAGGCGGCGCCGGCCCCCTCGTAGTCGGCCTCCGAGATCTCCAGGTGATAGCCCAGCGTGAGCAGCGCCCGGACCGCCTCGGCCGGGTCGGACTCGCGCGCGAGCTCGACGGAGCGCTCCAGGTTCTGGCGGGCACGCTCGGAGTCGCCGATGCGGCCGAAGACGCGGCCGAAGATCCCGTGTGCGCGGCTTGCCGCCGCCGCCTCGCCGAGTCGCTCCGCCAGTCGCAGCGCCTTCTCGGACGCGTAGATGGCGAGCATGTTGTCGCCCGTGTGCATGTAGAGCGAGGCGGCCTCTTCGTACAGCCGCACCAGCTCGAGGCACGGGGGCCCGTCCTTGAGCAGGTCGATCCCCTTCTGGTAGTGCTCGATCGACCCCTCGCGGTCGCCCTTGTGCCAGAGCCCGGCGCCGATCTTTCGGTGCAGGTCGCCGACCCTGGCCAGGTCCTCCTCACGACGATGGAAGTCCAGGCATTCTCGCCAGACGTCGGTGGCCTGGTCGACGCGGCCAAGCCGCAGGGCGACGTCGCCGAGCTTCTCGTCGATCCGGGCGCGGAGCGCGGGATCCATTCGCGGGGAGCCGGGGCCGTCGGGCAGGGACAGCGCGGTCTCGTAGTGGCTCAGGGCCTCCTGGTTGGAGTACAGGGAGGCGGCGGCGTCGCCGGCCGCCTCGAGCGCCGACAGCGCCTTTTGGTTGATGCGCTCGAGCTCCGGCTGCTCGATCTCGGCGTCCGCGCCAAGCGCCGCCGCCCTGCCGTAGTGGTCCGCGACCATCGCCACCACGCCCTCCGAGCGGTCGGCGGCCCGCTCCTCGATGAAGCCGCCCACCTGGGCGTGCTTCCACGCGCGCACCGACTTCGGCAGGGTCGAGTAGGCGACATCGCGGATCAGGACGTGCTTGAACGCGTACTCGTGCTCCCCGGCGAGGCGGCTCCCGGCGCTCGGCACCACGAGGTCCTTCTCCTGCAGCGCGGCGAGAGCCTCCTGGAGGTGGATGCCCTCCTCCTGCCTCGATCCCGGCGAGTGAGCCCTCCCAGAAGGTCTGCCCGACCACCGAGGCGTGCTGGAGCACGCGGCGCTCCGGCGCGGACAGCGAGTCCAGACGGGCCGCGAGCACGGCATGCACGGTCTCGGGGAGGGTCTGGACGTCCTTGGCCCCCTCCTCGCGGATCCGGTTGACCATCTCCTCCGCGAACAGCGGGTTGCCGGCGGAGCGCTCGGCGACCTGGGGCACCAGCTCTGCCTGACCGTTCGTATGGCTGCCGTTTCCATTGGGGAGCAGGGCGGCGACCAGCTCGCGCGTCTCGTCCTGGGTCAGCGGCTCGAGCGAGATGGTGGTCGCGTTGCGCCGCCCCCCGCCCCAGCCCGGGCGGCGGTCGAGCAGCTCGTCGCGAGCCAGGCAGACGATCAGGGCGGGCCCGCGCACCCAGCGCGCCAGGTACTCGATCAGGTCGAGCATGCCCTCATCGGCCCAGTGGATGTCCTCGAGCGCGATCACCACCGGGTGTTGCCGGCTCACCGCCTCCACCAGGGAGCGCACCGCGGAGAACAACCGGTCGCGGGTCTGCTGCGCGTCGTCAACGTCGTGGACACCGGTTGGCATCGCGTGTTCGGCTGGGGGCTCGATTCCCAATGGGCGAGCGATCGTCGCGGCGATTCGTTCCGGCGGCTCGTCGGTCTCGGCGTCGGAGACGACCGACTCGACCCCCCTTAGGAGCTTTGCCCAGGCCAGCTCGGAATCGTCGGTGTCGACGAGCTCGAACTGGTCGCGGAGGATCTCGCCGAGCGCCCAGTAGGCGAGCCCCGCGCCATAGGCCGGGCAGCGCCCGACCCGGAAGGCCGGTTTCTCCGTCCGCGCGCTCGTCTGCACCTCCAGTTCGCGCAGAAGGCGCGACTTGCCCACCCCGGCCTGGCCGATCACCGTGACCAGGTGCGGGCGGCCCTCGCGGCCCACGCGGTCGAACAGCGACATGAGCAGCGTCGACTCGTCCTCCCGGCCGATCAGGGGCGCCTCGCTGCGGGCGCCTCGGGTGGCCGGGCCAGGATCCAGGACGCGTGATGCCTCCCAAGCCGCGACGGGCTCGGACTTGCCCTTCAGGGTCAAAGGCTCGAGCTCGGAGTACTCGATCGCGTCCCGGGTCAGGCGGTGGGTGACCTCGCCGACGGTCACGCTTCCCGGTTCAGCCGCTGCCTGGAGCCGGGCGGCGACGTTGACCGCGTCGCCCATCACCGTGTAGCCGTCGCCGACCTGACCGGCCAGCACCTCGCCGGAGTTGATCCCGACCCGCAGCAAGAAGTTGGCGCCGGCCGCCTCCGCGGCCGCCCCCGCCATGTCCTGGTTGATCTCGTCCATCGCGGCCTGCATCGCCAGGCCGGCGCGAACGGCGCGCTCCGGGTCGTCCTCGTGGGAGACCGGGGCGCCGAAGACCGCCATCACGTTGTCGCCGATGTATTTGTCCACCCTGCCGCCATAGCGGACGACCTCCTGCCCGAGGCGTCGCAGAGCCCGGTCCACGATCGACTTCACGGCCTCGGGGTCCATGCGCTCGGCGACCGCCGTGTAGCCGGATAGGTCGGCGAACAGGACCGTTGCCTTGCGGCGCTCCTCCGGCAGTGCGCCTGCGCCGGGCGAGCCCCAGGCCGGTGCCGCCACCCCTGGGAGCTGGCCGCCGAACAGCCCCTGGCGCTGGGCGGGCTGGGGGGGCGCTTGGGCCGCTACGCCGGGCGGTGAGGGGGGCTCCGGCGTCGCCGGCGGTGAGGGTGCCACGACGCCCGACCCGCCTGCCCCGAGCCCGGTCCCGCACTCGATGCAGAACTTCGCGCCCGGCGGGTTCTCGGTGCCGCAGGTCGGACAGTTCGCCGACAGCGTCGCGCCGCATGACATGCAGAAGCGAGCCCTCTCGGGATTCTCAGTTCCGCAGCCGGGGCAAGCTCCTCCGCCCACGTGACGAACGATACGCATTCGTCGTCACAGGCCTATGTGAGATCCGTCACGGTGAACGGCGCTCGACAAACGGGGATAGACGTCCAGGCCCATCAAGGGCGTTCGCTACCCTGGCGCGTCGGACCGATGCCCGAAGTCCGGCCTGAACGAAGGGAAGCTTGACTTGACCCGTATCCGAGCCCGCGCCGCGATCCTCGCCCTGATCTTCGTTCTGCCCGCCCTGGCCGCGGGATGCGGAGATGACGGCGGCGGTGGCAGCGAGGACCCGACGCAGGTCCTCGAGCAGACCTTCAACGACGCGGAGCAGATCACCAGCGGCCAGCTGGGGATCAGCCTGGACGGCTCGGCCGAGGGCGACCAGTCGGGAAGCCTGACGGCGACGATCGAGGGACCGTTCCAGAGCGACGAATCCGACCCGACGGCCTTCCCACAGCTTGATCTGAGCGCCGACGTCAGCGCCTCCGGGGCGGGTCAGAGCATCGATTTCGAGGGCGGCCTGATCGTCACCCAGGAAAACGCCTTCGTCGAGTACCAGGGGCAAGCGTATGAGGTCGGGGCTTCCGTCTTCCAGCGCTTCAAGGCCCTGTCTGAACGGTCAGCCCGGCAGGCGCAGTCCAACCAGAACGCCTCCTCGATCTTCGAGCAGTTCGGGGTCGATCCCCAGACCTGGCTGACAAACCTCTCCAACGAGGGATACGAGGACGTGGAGGGGACCGAGACCATCCACATCCACGGCGACGCCGACATCGACCAGATCTTCTCCGACTTCGTCAAGATCGTCGAGCGGGTGCCCGGGAACGCGGCGGCGAGGGTCGACCAGGCGCAGCTCGATCAGGTGAAGAGCGCGATCCAGGAGGCCAGTCTGGACGTGTACTCGGGCAAGGACGATCACATCCTGCGCAGGCTGTCGCTGTCGCTGACGATCGAGCCACCGGCAGGCGCAGAGGGCGCCACGGTGAGCAGCGTCGACGTCGACCTCTCAGTCACGCTGAGTGACGTCAACCAGCCCCAGGAGATCTCTGCGCCGCAGGACACCCAGCCGATCTCCGGCCTGCTCAGCGACCTCGGCCTCAGCGGCCTCGGCCTGATCGATCCGTCCGGTGGGACGAACGGCGGGGTGGGCGGCGGCGGCGGTCCCGCCCCCGGCTACCTGGAATGCATCCAGGACGCCACCACCTCGGACGACATCAGGAAGTGCGCGGAGGAGCTGTGAATAACTCCGCCGGAAGCCTCGCTGAAACTCCGCCGGAAGCCTCGGCTGAATAACTCCGCCGGAAGCCTCGCCTGCGGCTACGTTTCCGGCGGGTTAGGGCGCCGGCCTTACCCGGCAGGTCCACACGTTGCTACCGCGACTTCGTCGCTAGCCCGGACCGGCTAGCGTCACTTCGAAGTTTCGGTCGTACAGCTCGTCGAGCCGGGTGAGCTCGTCGTCGGTCAGGTCGGGGACGTTCGCGGCGCCGGCGTACTCGCGGAGCTCGGACTGGTTGGTGATCGTGGGGATCACCACGGTCATCTGAGGCTGGGCCAGGATGAAGCGGAGGGCCGCCTGGGCCATCGTGCGCCCCGTCTCAGGGCCGCAGAGAAAGCGGATTCGCTCGATCTTCTCGAGGCCTTCGACCAGCCACTCGCGCGGCCGGTGGCGACGGTGGTCGCCGGGCCCGAAGCTCGTCTCCGGGGTCAAGGTGTCGTCGAGCAGCCCGGACGAGGTCGGGACCCGTGCGATCACGCCGACGCCATGGTCGGCGGCGGCCGCCATGAACGCGCGGCCCGGATCCTGCTCGAGCAGGTTGTAGACCGTCTGCACGGAGGCGATCTGGCGCCCGGAGATCGCTCGCAGGCCCTCCTCCCGCCAGCCGATCGCGGGCCCGAGGGCGACGCCGTACTGGGCGATCTTGCCCTCGGCGCGTAGCTCGTCGAGGGTTGCGAAGCACTCGTCCGAGTCGATCGCCTCCAGGCGTGGGTTGTGGAGCTGGTAGAGGTCGAGATGGTCGGTGCGCAGCCGCCTCAGGCTCGCCTCCAGGGCGCGCCGCACGAACGGCCCGTCCCAGCGCTGTGGCCGCTCCCCTTCCGAGTGCTCCTGGCGGCCCTCCTCGAGGACGTACCCGAACTTGGTCGAGAGCTGGATCCGGTCCCGGTGCGGGCCGAGCACCCGGCCGACGAGCTCCTCGTTCGCGCCCTGTCCGTAGGCGTCGCCCGTCTCGAAGAAGGTGATGCCGAGGTCGAGCGCCTCGAGCAGCAGGCGCTCGCCCGCCTCCTCGCTCACCTCGCCCCACCAGGTCGAGCCGAGCGCCCAGGTCCCGAAGCCGATCTCCGATGCCTCGAGGTCGGTGTCGCCGAAGCGGCGCGTCCTCACGCGGGGCAGTCTAGATCAGCCGTCGCCGCGGTCCGACCGACCACCCGACCCCATAGGCTCCTCGGCGCGATGGCGAGTGGCGGCTCAAACCAGGCGCGCGGTCCGGGCTTCCTGCTCACCGCGCAGGGCTGGCCGTACATGCTGGTGCCGTTCATCCCGCTGGCGATCGCGCTCGAGCTCGCCCACGCGTCGGCGACGGTGATCTTCTTCACGGCGGCGCTCGGGATCATCCCCACGGCTGCGCTGATGGGCCAAGCGACCGAGGAGCTTGCAGCACGTTCCGGCCCGGGCATCGGCGGGCTGCTCAACGTCACCTTCGGCAACGCGCCCGAGCTGATCATCGCGCTGTTCGCCCTCGCCGAGGGCCTGCACGAGGTTGTCAAGGCCTCGATAGTCGGCTCGATCATTGGCAACGTGTTGCTCGTGCTCGGCGCCTCCATGCTGGTCGGGGGCATCGGCCGACGGAACCAGACGTTTAACGCCACCGCCGCCAGCGCGCAGTCGTCGATGCTGCTGCTCGCCGCCGCTGCGCTGATGATGCCGGCGATCTTCGAGCTCGTGGAGGGCAAGGGCTTGCCGAGCCCGACCGCCGAGCTGGTGAACTACGGTTCCACGGTCGAGAACCTCTCGCTCGCGGTGGCGATCGTTCTCATCGGCACCTACGTCGCCGGTCTCTTCTTCTCGCTGCGCACCCACCGCGACCTCTTCAACCCGCCATACGCCGAGCAGGAGGAGGAGGGCTTCGGCTGGAGCGTGCGGCGCTCGGTGCTGATGCTGTTCATCGCCGGGCTCACGGTCGGGCTGATGTCGGAGATTCTGGTCGGCTCTATCAGCGAAGCCTCGGAGTCGGTGGGCCTGAGCGAGTTCTTCATCGGTGCGATCGTGGTCGCGATCGTCGGCAACGCCGCCGAGCACTGGGTCGCGGTGCTGGTCGCCTACAAGGACAAGATGGACCTGTCGGTCAATATCGCGATTGGCTCGGCCGCCCAGATCGCGCTGTTCGTCGGCCCCGTGCTGGTGATCGCGTCGTTCTTGATCGGCCCCGGGCCGCTGCCATTGGTCTTCAACGGCTTCGAGCTCGGCGCAATCCTGCTTGCAATCCTGATCGCCAACACGGTCACCAGCGATGGCGAGTCGAACTGGTTCGAGGGCGTGCAGCTGCTCGCGGTCTACGCGATCGTCGGGATCGCCTTCTACTACGCGTGACGGTGCTCGCCCGTCCGCCAGCGGGGCGCACCTGATGGGCGAGGCGCTGCTCCTCGCCCTCAGCTTCGCGGTAATCCTCGCCGGCGCGCGGCTGTTCACTACCGCGGTCGAATGGGCGGGTCACCGGCTCGATCTCGCCGAGGGGGCCACCGGGAGCCTTCTCGCCGCCGTCGGCACGGCGATGCCGGAGACATTGATTCCGATCGTCGCGATCGTAGGCGGCTCCTCGGGGGCCGATGACGTAGCGATCGGCGCCATCATCGGCGCGCCCTTCCTGCTGGCGACGATCGCGATGGCGGTGGTCGGCATCTCGGCGCTCATCTATCGCGGACGCCGCGCCCAGGGCACCCGGCTGCCGCGCCGACACCCGGGTGCTCGACCGCGACCTCGTCTTCTTCGGAGTCTTCTTCGCCGCCGGCCTTGGGCTCGGGTTGGGCGCGCCCGACGCGGTGCAGATTCCATGTCGCCGATCGGCTTCGTCTTCGCCTACGTGTCTACGTCCGTCGTACCCTACGCGGCGGTGGTGCCGCCCAGGATGTCGACACGTTAGAGCCGCTGCTGCTCGACACGACCCCCGGTGACCGGCCCAGCAGCAGTGCGATCGCGCTCCAGTTCCTGGTCGGACTCGGGGCAATGGTCGGCGGCGCGCACCTGTTCGTCGAGGAGCTGCTTACCGTTTCCGAGCAGCTCGGCATCGAGCCCCTGGTGCTCTCGCTGATCCTGGCACCGCTCGCCACCGAGCTGCCGGAGAAGGCGAACAGCTTCTTCTGGATCCGCCAGGGCAAGGACAGCTTGGCGTCGGGAAACATCACCGGGGCGATGGTCTTCCAGTCGACGATCCCGATCGCCTTCGGCCTCGCATTCGCGGAGTGGGACCTCGACCACTACGCCGTCGTCGCCGGCGCGCTCGGCCTCGCCGGCGGTGGAGTCGCCTACTGGGCGCTGCGGCTGCGTGGGCGCTTCGAGCCGCTGTCGATCGTCCTCTGGGCCGCCCTGTTCGCGGCCTTCATCGTCTACGTCGCCGTCGCCTGAAGCGCCCTGCTACTCCGGCCAGAAGTCCTCGGCCCGCTCGGTGCCGGCGTCCGGGATCGCGGGTCGAGAAGAGGAGCAGCTCGGCGTCCTGGTCGGTGTCGTTGTGAACTGAGCGGTACGCGTCGCCGCCGATCCGCACCGCGGTCTGCGGGCCCGCCTCGAACACGTCATCGTCGACCTTGAACGTGACCCGGCCGCCGATCACGAAGTAGATCTCCTCCTGGCCGGGGTGGCGGTGGCCATAGCTGCCGCGCCCGCCGGTGCCCGGCGGCATCGTTCGCCAGCTGAAAGAGACCTGCTCGGTGGCGCATGCCTCCGAGTACCAGCGCATCTCGCCGAATCCCGGGTAGTCGGCCATCCAGTCGGTGGCTTCCTCCCGCTTGGCGACCGAGTAGCTCGCCATCAATCCTCCCGGCCGGGCTCCTGCGCCTCGCCGTCCTCCTCCTCGTCGTCGGTGCCGTCGCCCTGCTCGAGCGCGGTCGCCGAGACCGAGCCGGCGGTGCCGGGGTGATAGTGGGTCTGGAACTCCTCCAGCGTCTGTTCGAGGCTGTCCTCGTCGACGGGGACCTCGTCGGCGATCCGCACCCAGTCGGACCCCTCGTACGCCTCCATGTTGAAGATCTCCTGGTCGATCGAGGTCGAGTCGTCGACGATCACCACCATCTCCGTCTGCGGGTTGAAGTAGGTGCCGGGACGAAGCACCATCTCCTCGAGGTCCACCGTGCGGCTGTCGATGTCCGGAGTCATGGCCCGATCCTATTACGCCTACTGCCCGAGGTTCTCAAGCTCGCGAAGCCGGCGCTCGACCTCCCGGTCCACGTCGAGCGGTTGCTTTCCCTGCCGCATGCGACGCGCGTTGCGCGCCACGACGAGCTGGCGCACCTCCTCGGCCAGCCCGGGGTCGGCCGCAGGAGGCCCTGGCGGCCGATCGGCGAGCAGCCTGGTCAGCTCGGCATCGATGTCGAGCGCCGTCTCGCCGCGGGCGCGCTGGCGGTAGGCCTTCGCCTCGAGCATCTGGCGGATCTCGGCCTCGCGGCCCTCCGCCGAGCCGGCTCGGGGACCGTCGCCGACGCGCTGTGACAGGTCGCTGTCGAACTCGACCGCAAACGGCCCCTTGCCGATCTGCTTCAGAGCGTTCCCGGCCCCGAGCACGAAGGCGGCCAGCGCGATCGGGATGGCCGCGAAGACGACGATCAGGATCACGTCGCCGGTGCTGAGGCTGAGGGCCAGGGGGAGCACCCGCCTAGGGTACGAGCGGCGGGCGCGCGGCGCAACCGAGCGCCGCCGCCACCGGCACGGGCGGTCCTGCGATTCCGGTATTCTTCTGCTCCGTCAGACTGGTTGACTGACCAGTCAATCAGCTCGCCGGATCGACTGGTCCCGAAACGCAAAGGAGCGCCAGAGCCTTGGTTGACTTCACGCTGACCGACGAGCAGAAGGACTTGCGAGAGCTGGCCCACGACTTCTCCGAGAAGGAGATCCGGCCCGTCGCCTGGGACTACGACCGCGACAGCACCTGGCCCCAGGAGATCGTCGAGAAGGCCTTCGAGGTGGGCCTCATGAACGTGCACATCCCGGAGGCCTATGGCGGCCCCGGACTCGACTACCTCTCGGGCTGCCTGATCGAGGAGGAGCTGGGCTGGGGCTGTTCCGGTATCGGGACCAGCCTGATGGCCAACGGCCTCGCCTCGGCGCCGCTTTTGATCGGCGCCTCCGAGGAGACGAAGAAGAAGTACCTCGGCATGCTCACGGAGGAGCCGAAGCTGGCCTCCTTCTGCCTCACCGAGCCCGACGCCGGCTCCGACGTCAGCGGCATGAAGACCAAGGCAGTCAAGAGCGGCGACAAGTACGTGATCTCGGGCTCCAAGTGCTTCATCACCAACGGCAGCCACGCGTCCTGGTACACGGTCTACGCCAAGACGGATCCCGACGCGGGCCACCGCGGCATCACGGCCTTCGTCGTCGACCGCGACGCGGATGGCGTGACCGTCGACAAGAAGGAGGACAAGCTCGGCCAGCGCGCCTCGGACACGGCGACGATCTCCTTCGACGAGGTCGAGGTGCCCGCGGCGAACATGCTCGGCGAGGAGAACCACGGGTTCAAGCTCGCGATGACGACCCTTGACCGCACTCGCCCGGGCGTCTCCTCGCTGGCCGTCGGCATTGCCCGGGCTGCCTTCGAGTACGCCGCCGGGTACTCCAAGGAGCGCGTCCAGTTCGGCGTCCCGATCGCCATGCACCAAGCGGTGGCCTTCATGATCGCCGACATGGCCACCAAGATCGAGGCCTCCCGGCTACTCGTCTGGGAGTCGGCCGTGCTGCTCGACCAGGGCAAGCGCAACACGCTGGTCTCCTCGCACGCGAAGCGGTTCGCCGCCGACACCGCGATGGAGGTCACGGTCGACGCCGTTCAGGTCTACGGCGGCTACGGGTTCATCAAGGAGTACCCGGTGGAGAAGCTGATGCGCGACGCCAAGATCATGCAGCTGTACGAGGGCACCTCGCAGATCCAGCGCCTCGTGATCGCCCGCGAGATCCTGGCGCCGCGGCAGGTCGCCGAGCCCGAGTCCGAGCTCGAGACCACCAAGGAGGAGACGGACGCGGGGGCGAAGGCCGCCGAGCAGGCGCCCGCCGCCGCCTAGTTCTCAGGCGGAATCAGCCGCGGCGGTTGGGGCTGATGGCGATCATCAGCCCGACCGTGGTCGCGACGATGACGCCGAGCACGAGGGCGTGCGGCCACCCGTCGATCCCCCAGGCCACCGCGTAGACGAGGGCGGCGAGGATCACGAGGCTGAGGGCCGTGAAGGCGATCACGGGTCGGCGGTTGGCCACCCGCATGCTCCGGTCCACTCCGCTCAACTCAGGCCGCTCGTACTGAGCGCGGTCGCTGCTGCTCATGTTCGCCATCTCGTCCTCCCGGTCGGCTTCCTGAAAGAGGCTACACCCTGGGCCGATCCCCAAGGGGGTGCGCCTCGTCACACAACAAGTTGCCGTGCAGCTCGGCCCCCCCGCCGCCTATAGTCGGCACGGATGGCCCGTGGGGGCGAACAGGGAGAGCCGGGCGCCCGCAGATTGGCCCAGGCGGCGCGGGCCGCCAGGGCGCGCGCCACGCCGGCCGAGCCCAGAGCGCCCGCCCGGCGCCGCGCCGGCGCGATGGACGTGTTCGGCGGCGAGATTCGACGCCGGGACCTCTTCCCGTTGCTCGTCCTGCACCTGATCACGAGGGAGCCGGCCTACGGCAACCGCCTGATCGAGGGGATCGAGGCGATCACGAACGGCGTCATCTCGGCCAACCCGAACACCATCTACCCCCTTCTGCGGGCCTTGGAGGAGCGGGGCCTGATCGAGGGGCAGTGGGAGCACCCGAACCGGCGCACCCGCCGCTTCTATTCGATCACCGCAGAGGGGCGTAAGGAGTACCGGCGGCTTGTCGCCGAGCTCGAGCCCTTCCTCGACTCGGTGATCGACTCGGTGACCCTGATCAAGCGCGAGATCTACGGGAGCGCGCCTCGCCGCGGGGGCCGGCGGTGAGCAAGGTCTCAGAGTCGGTCGTCGTGGCCGCCTCGCTCGCCGAGGTCTGGGACTACTACTTCGAGCCGCGAGGATGGCCCGCATGGGTGGACGGCTTCGGGCGCGTCGAGGCGTCCAACGGCTACCCGGAGGCGGGAGGCTCGCTGCGCTGGCACTCGATTCCGGCAGGAAGGGGGGAGGTCACCGAGCACGTGCTGGAGCACGAGCCGCGTCGCCTGCACCGGGTTGCCTTCCGGGACCCGGAGAGCGCCGGGGAGCTCGTGACCAGGTTCGAGATCGCGGGCGAGGGGGCAGTGGTGACCCAGGAGGTCGAATACAGGCTGCGAAAGCGCGGCCCGTTTGCGTGGCTCACGGACCGCATCTTCATCCGCTCCCAGGTTCGCGGCTCGATCGCCCGCACGCTCGCCCGCCTCAGGCTCGAGGTCGAGGAACTGGCCAGGGCCGAGTAGCTTCGAGTGACCAACTCCTGGCCCGTTTCACGGCTAGGTGTGGGAAATATCACCCTAGGGTGGCTGGTAGATCGCCTCCGGACGACCGACGATGCGGGTGTCAGCAGAACCGCAACGTTCAGGAGGGATCGAAGATGCAATCGAGGACTCATCCAAGGGCACGGCGAGTGCTGGTGCTGGGGGCGGCGTTGGCCGGCCTGGGACTGGCAGGCGCTTCGCCGGCGCAGGCGGACTGCTTCGGCGCAAAGGTCACGATCAAGGGCACCAACGGGGCCGACAGGATCACCGGCACCAACGGACGGGACGTGATCTACGCGCGCCGCGGCAACGACAGGATCAACGGCAGGGGCGGCCCTGACTTGATCTGCGCCGGCCCGGGCAAGGACCGCGCCAAGGGCGCGGTCGGGCTCGACACCGTCGGCGGCGGGCTCGGGAACGACAGGATCTCGGGCGGCAAGCAGTCGGACAACCTCTACGGCGAAGAGGGCAACGACAGGGTCCGGGGCGATGGAGCGAGCGACTACGTCGACGGGTTCGATGGCAACGACGTCCTGCACGGGGACACTCCAGGCAAGGCTCGGGGCGACGACGACGAGATCTACGGGGGCGAAGGTTCAGATCGGGTCTTCGCGGACGGGGGCGACGACTCCGAGGTCTACGGGGACGAGGGCTCCGATCGGGTCCTCGGGGGCGCAGGCGACGATAGTTACCTGTCAGGAGGCGCAGGGCGCCGACGTAGTCGACGGCGGTTCCGGCAAGGACACCCTGGCTCCTGACGACGACTCGACGCCGGACACGTACAGGGGCGGCGCCGGCATCGATACGGCGAACCTCCGGCAATTACAACGACCCGGTGACCGTTTCGCTCGACGGGGCCGCGAACGACGGGGTCAACTGCCCGCAGCAGTGCGAGCGCGACAACGTCACGGCCTCGGTGGAGAACCTCACCGGTACCTACAAGGGCGATCGCCTGACCGGAAGCGCCGCCGCGAACGTGATCGATGCCGGAGGCGGAAACAACGTCGTCAACGGTGCCGGGGGCGCCGACATCCTGCGGGCCGATTACGGCGTGGACAGCCTCGCGGGCGGCGGCGGTAACGACGCCCTGTTCTCCGGCTACGGAAACGACTCCCTCAACGGAGGGCCCAACACGGACGAGTGCCACGGGGAGAACGGCACCGACACGGGGCTCAACTGCGAGACCCAGTTCGGAATCCCATAGGTGCGGTGGACCTGCCGGGTCGGCTGCGCCCTGACCCGGGCGAGCACCGGACGCGACGCGGAGGATGTCGCCGGTTACGTGTCTGACCGCGACTTCGTCGCTAGCCCGGGCGATATAGCCTTCGCGACCTGATGTTCGTGTTCAAGGCTGCGGTGCTCGGTGCGGGGACGATGGGAGGGGAGATCGCCCAGGTGATCGCCTCGGCCGACGTCCCCGTGGTGCTCAAGGACATCGAGCAAAAGCTCGTCGACACCGGGCTGGAGAAGGCGCGGGAGGTGACCCAGGGCCAGCTCGCGAGCCTGGTCTCGAAGGAGAAGATCACCCAGGAGCAGGCGGACGCCCGCGGCGAGGAGATCCTCGGCCAGATCACCGGCACCACCGAGTACGAGGGCTTCGGCGAGGTCGACTTCGTGGTCGAGGCGGTGCCCGAGAGGATGGAGATCAAGCAGGCGGTGTTCGCGGAGCTGGACGAGGTGACGCCCGGCCACGCGATCCTCGCCTCCAACACCTCGGCGCTGTCGATCTCCGAGATCGGCTCGGCGACCACCCGGCCCGAGAAGGTGGTCGGCTTTCACTTCTTCTATCCCGCCTCGGTGATGCGGCTGATCGAGGTCGTCGAGGGCGACGACACCTCGGAGGAGACGGCGCAGGCGGCGGCCAACTTCTCGATGCAGATTCGCAAGAACCCGATCCGCTGCGGCGAGGAGCCCGGCTTCGTGGTCAACCGGGTGCTGAACTCGGCTGCTTCGGAGATCTGGCGCCACCAGGACGAGTCCGGGGCCTCGCCGGAGGAGATCGACAAGGAGATCGCAGAGGCGAAGGTGACGCCGATGGGCCCCTTCTACCTGTCCGACCTGCTCGGGCTCGACACCGTGCTGCACGTCGCCGAGCACCTGAGGGCGAGCTACGGCGACCGCTTCTACGTCCACCCGAAGATGAAGGAGCTGGTCGAGGCCGGAAAGCTGGGCCAGAAGACCGGCCAGGGCTACTACGCCCACGGAGGCTGAGGTGGAGGCCGCGACCGCAGAGATGACGGTGGTCGAGCGATTCCAGCTGAAGGCCTTCGCGGAGGCGGTGATGCTGGTCGACGAGGGAGTGGCGGCGACCAAGGACGTCGAGCTGGGAATGATGATGGGCGCCGGGATCCTGCCCGGGCCCCTGTCCCGCGCCGACGAGGCCGGGCTCGACTCGATGCTCGAGCGGCTCGAGCTCGCCGAGCGCGAGTGGGGCGACGGATTCGCGCCGCCGCTTCTGCTCAGGCGGCTCGTCAACCAGGGCCGGCTCGGACGCAAGGCGGGCCAGGGCTTCTTCTTCTATCCGCAGCCCGACGAGGGCGCGGACCAAACGGAAACGGTGCTGCTGGAGACCCGGGACGAGCTGGCGATCCTTTGGCTCAACCGGCCGCCGACCAACCCGATCTCCCCGCAGATGATCCGTGACCTGACGGCACTCTGGGAGGAGGTCGAGTCGCGCGACGAGATCCGCGCGGTCCTGATCGCCTCCTCCAACTTCGCCGTCTTCTGCGCCGGCGCCGACATCAAGGAGTTCACGAAGATGACCGACCCCGCGGCGGGCAAGGAGCTGCTCGACGGCGGCCACGGCGTGCTGCGCCGCATGGAGCGGTCGGGCAAGGTGACCGTCGCCGCGGTCAACTCGCTGGCGCTGGGCGGCGGTTGCGAGCTGGCGATGGCCTGCGACTTCCGGATCGCCGCCGAATCGGCCAGCTTCGGCCAGCCCGAGATCAACCTCGGGATCATTCCCGGGTTCGGCGGCACTCAGCGACTGGCTCGCCTGGTGGGCGAGGCGAAGGCGCTCGAGATGAACCTGCTCGGGGAGCCGATCTCTGCCGTGCAGGCCGCCGATCTGGGGCTCGCCAACGAGGTCGTGCCCGACCACGAGCTTTTCGACACCGCGCTCGCCTGGGCCCGCAAGCTGGCCGGGCAGGCGCCGGTGGCGGTCGAGCAGATCAAGCAGGTCTCGGCGAAGGGCGATCTGGACGAGGGGATCGACGCCGAGAAGGGTGGCTTCACGACCGCCTTCTCATCCGAGGACGCGCGCGAGGGGATCTCCGCCTTTCTCGGCAAGCGCAAGCCGAAGTGGTAAGGCAGGTAGAAGCAGCGACGTCCGCCATCGCTCAGCTGGCCGCGCTCATCCGCGACAGCGGGTCCACCGTTGCCCTCACCGGCGCAGGCGTCTCGGTGCCGTCGGGGATTCCGGACTTCCGGACGCCGGGGAAGGGCCTGTGGGAGAAGGTCGACCCGATGTCGGTGGCGACGATCGACGCCTTTCACCGCGACACGAGGCGCTTCTGGGACTTCTACCGCCCTCGCTTCCACATGCTCACCGACAAGCAGCCCAATCCGGCCCACGAGGCGCTGGCCGAGCTCGAGCGACGCGGGCTGCTGGAGGCCGTGATCACCCAGAACATCGATCGCTTGCATCGCAAGGCGGGGTCCGAGCGCGTGATCGAGGTGCACGGCTCGATCGCCACCGCAAGCTGCACGAGCTGCGACGCCACCTACCCCGTGGAGGAGGTGGAGTCGCTGTTCGATTCCGATGGGATAGCGACCTGTGGCTGCTGCGCGGGCAAGGTAAAGCCCGACGTGGTCCTGTTCGGCGAGCTCCTCCCGCAAAACGAAATCGCGGAGGCCGAGCGCCTCTGCGCCGGCGCCGATGTGCTGCTCTGCATCGGCTCCTCGCTGGAGGTCTATCCGGTGGCCGGACTGCCCGAGCTCACCCTCGCCGGGGGCGGGACGCTGGCGATCGTGACCCAGGGCCCCACCCCTTACGACTCGGCGGCAGCAGTCCGCCTCGATGGCGACGTGGCCGAGGACCTGACGGCGGTGCTGGCCTAATACGTAACCGGCGGAAGCCTCGCCTTCGGCTACGTTTCCGGCGGGTTAGGCGCGCCTGACCCGGCAGGTCCAACGCGCTACCGCGACTTCGTCGCTAGTCCGGGCGGAGGATCTGGCGGCGTCGCAGGACTCGCTCGCAGATGCCGAGCGTCTCGGCGACCTCGTCGGCGCGCTCGGTCCCGAGCTCGCCCGCGAGCGCCTCGCCGGCCGCGTCCGCGGTGCTCTCGAGGCGCTCCGTGAGGGCGGCGAGGTCTTCCGCCTGGTCGGGGCCGGCGCTCGCCGGGACCTCGGCGAGCAGCGCCTCGAGGCCGGCCCGGAGCTGAAGCGCGGCTTCCCGCGGACGGCCTTGATCGAGGTCGGCGCGCGCTCGCAGGAGCAGCGTTTCGCAGGCGTCGATCGGCTCGCGACCGGCGAGCACGGCGGCGACCCGCTCCTGTGGCCGCAGGGCCTCCGCACGGTGCCGGCGGCGCCTGGGCAGGGGAACCTCCACGGCCTCCTCCCAGCGCCCCTCCGCCAGCCCGTCGCCGGTCCCGTATCCAACCCGGGCGACGAGAATCGCCTCGCGCCCGATCTCGTGGCCGTAGGGATCGCGAGTCGCGACCCGGTGGGCACGCAGCACCGAGTTGACCGTCCGCAGCCCGTCTGCCACGTGCTCCTCGGCCGCCTCGGAGTCGCCCGCGATTCGCTTGAGCTCCTGCGCGGCGCCGTCGGGCTCCAAGGGATCGGCGGGGACGACGGTGAGGCGGGTGAGAGGCACCTCGGGCGACTCTTCGGCGGGCGCGGCGTGGCGCGGGCGGGACCGGCGCGGGCGGCGGCTCGCCGCTGTGCCGCTGAGCGTCTGCACGACGACCACCGCTTCCGCCTCCTCGTGAGGGGTGCCGCGCACGAGGTAGCGGCCGTCATCGAGCCCCAGGTGGCCCGGGACGTCGAGCTGGACGCAGGCGAAGCGGGCGGTCACCGCGTCGCAGCCTACTGCCGGGGAAGCATTAGCCCGCTTAGTCGCCGCGGTGGGCGGCGCTGGCCCGCTTGGGGTGGTGCTTGCCCTTGCCGGTGGGGATCGAGTACCGGGACGGCGAGGTGGGGACCTTCGGGTTGTCGATCTCGGCGATCCGCCCGATGAGCCGCTGCCACTGGTTCGGCTTCAACAGTTGGATGAACTGCTTCTTCGCCCCTGGCGCCTGCCCCCTCGGGTAGTAGCCGACGTGGACGTGGTCAGCGTGGTCGCCCATCGAGATGGATGGCCCCCCGAGGTCCATCAGCGAGATCAGCTGGTGCGGCTGCATGTTGCCCTGGAGGCGCAGCATGCTCTGGACCACCGCCTCGGTGATCGAGCCCGGGCCCTGATTGCCGAGGATCGGGATCCCGTTGATCTCGGCGATGTCTATCGCGTCGCCGGTCGAGTGCTCGCTGATGTTGCCCCCCGACGTGTACACGCTGTGGCCGCACTTGAGTGAGGTGACGGTTGGCCTGAGGCCGTTGCCCGCGAGGTACTCCAGCGCCGCAAGGACCCGCTGGTCGATCTGGCCGGAGCGGATGTCGGCGCGGCCGCACTCGTAGATCGTCAGGCGCGGGTCGGCGAGGACCCGGCGCTCCAGCTGGCTCTTCGGCATCAGCAGGATCTGGCTGACGTTGGTGCTCGAGAACGCGAACGGGTCCTTGCCGGCAGCGCGGTAGATCGCCGTTGCCTCCATGAGCTTCCAGCCGTCCAGGATCGGCTTCGGATCGATCCGCGGGGCGCCGCGCCCAGCGGGCCTGATCGCGAAGTGGACGTGTGGCGCGAGCTTGTCGCCGCCCTTTCCGATTCGCCCCAGCACTGTGCCGGCAACGACCTCCGAGCCCTTGCGCAAGCGCCGCAGCTCCATCGAGTCGCGGTTGAAGTGGAGCACGCCGCCGAAGTAGGACTTGAAGGTCTCATAGCCCGGGACCTGCTTGGACAGGAGCTGGTCGAGCTGGCCCGTGATGTCGGCGCGGTCCACGTTGTGCGGGCGTTGCGGCAGCGCATAGAGCCGCTGACGCGCGTCCTCGGTGTTGCGCGGGCCCTTGCTGGCACGGGAGGCCGGCGCCTTGCCGCGGCTTGCGGGCCGGGTGGGCGCCTTGTCCTTCTTCGGGGTAACGAGCTTGAAGTCGGAGGCCGAGAGCCTGCGCTGCTTCGGCACCGGGTAGGCCTTCGAGACGCGGCCCAGCTGCGCGTAGGTGAAGCGGTTGCCGTAGGTGTCTTGCAGGACGACGTAGTTGCCGAGCTTCGAGTTGTGGCCGATCCGCTTGATGGTGCCGTCGTTGACGGCGACCACGGGCGCGTTCCTGCGCGAGTAGATGTTGATCCCGCGGCGGGTGGGCGAGCTGGTGATGACGTCGGCGACGTTGCCGGACTGTCGCCCTGCGTTGACCCCGGCGTGGCTTGGCGCGCATCGCCGCCCGGCGCTCGGAGATGTCGTCCGCGTAGCGCGACTTGGCGGCCACCGGGAAGTGGGCGCCGTGAGTCAGACCGGTGATCGAGCCGAGCAGGTCGTCGGGGAGCTTGCCGTACTGGCCGGCGTACAGCAGCACCTCGTCGACGTACCAGTCGGCGTGGTTGTAGGCGAAGATCGCGGTCCGCAGGTCCTCCGCGCCGCCCGCCGCCTTCAGGTAGCGCGCTGCGCCGCAGATCGCGTCCCACGGGTTGTAGGGATCCCTGGCGCGGTCCCCGTTGGCGTCAGTTCCGTACGCCTCCCAGGTCGAGGGCATGAACTGCATCCAGCCCACCGCCCCCGCGGTGGAGACATTGAGGTTGGTGCCGAAGGCGGTCTCGATCCGGTTGATCGCCGCCAGCACCTCCCAGGGGATCCCGTACTGGGTGCCGCAGGCCTGATAGATGCCGAGCAGGAAGGGCGGGATCGCGAACTGGTCGATCAGGAAGCTCGGGACCCCGATCGGGGCCGGGCCGAAGTCGGCGATCGTGAGGGTGGGGTTGGCCCTCGTCGGGACGCCGTTGGCGGCGCGCGTCGCCGACCCGCCGTCCCGGTCGGAGCTGGACGTGCCGCCGCTGCCGTTGCCCGGGCCGTCATTGGTTCGGTGGCCACCCGATCCGCCCGGGCCCCCCGAACCGGCTCCGCCGCCGCCGCCCGCGAAGCCGCCGCCTCCGCCGCCGTTGCCACCACCACCGCCACCGTTCCGCCGCCGCCACCGCCGCCGCCATCAGGGGGCGGGGGCGGAGGGGGTGGGGGGTCCGTCTCGTCGCCGTCGGAGGCGCTCGAGCAGCCGGGATCGGCCAGGTCTACGCGACCGTCGCCGTCATCGTCCTTTTGGTTCGAGCACGCCGAGAGGTCTTCGGGGGGCGGGCCCTCATTGGGGATGCCGCCACCGCCGCCCGGCGGCTCCTGGACCTGGCCGTTGACCACAGCTGCGCTGATGGCGGTCCCGAGGACCGCGAGCGCAACGGTGAGTAGAAGCTTCCGTCTCATCGGTCTCGGGGTTACCGCTCAGCCTGGGCGGTCTTTCCTGCTGGATACCACGAATGCGGTTCCCGCAAACAGCGCCTCCTCCTCCAGGCGGTGAGAAACGCTACTTGTTCGGTAGGCGGTTTGCAACGTGTAACTGACCCCGTAACCGTATCCCACGCAGGCGTCCGCTGCCCGGATGGGGACTTCAGCTTGCTTGAGGTATTGAATCGGCACTCGGCACGCTTGGCTTGAAGCGTTACGCTGGGCGCGAATGGCGCTTCCCGGAGCAGGCCACAGGCGCGGTTGCGAGCGAGGATTGGAGGAGGTTCTCATTTGAGCGAGGATGCCGTAGGTGGGGGGTTCCGCGCGCGGGGCGAGGAGGCGCTGGGGGATCTCGCCCAAGCGCTGCTCGAGAACCCGCTCTTCAACCAGGCGCTGACCGCAGCCGTGGGCGCCGGCGAGCGTGCCGCACACGCGCAGCGCACGGCGATGGGAGCGCTCAACATCCCCGCGGCCTCCGAGCTCGAGCGCCTGGAGCAACGCCTTCGCTCGCTGTCGAACAGGCTGGAGTCGGTCGAGGATCGCCTCGACGATCTGAGCGATGAGCTGGCCGTCGTTCGGCGACGCCTGCCGGCGCCCCAGTCGAGCCCGGGCGAACGGGATCAGCAGGTTTCGGTCCCGGAGCGTGGCCAGTCGTAGCGGTGCCGGAGCGAGCCGGGACATCGGGCGAGAAGGGCGTTACGGAGGCGCTGCGGGCGGCGATCGAGGGCACCCTCTCCGAGGCGGGCAAGCGCGCCCGGGCGGGCACGTCCGCCCTGCGTCCGGAGCGGGCCACCCAACTCCTCGACGAGGTCGCGCGACGTGGGCAAAGGGCGCGGGACGAGCTGGCTCGCCGGGGGCAGGGGGCGCGCGACCAGCTCTCGCGTCGAAGCCAGGGGGCCCGCGAGGAGATGGCGGAGCGGATCGAGACGCTCGAGCGGCGGCTGGCCCGCCTCGAGGACGCCCTTCGGACAAAGCCTAAGCCTGAAGCTGAGGATTAGATGGCCGGTCGCCGTGTGGTGATCACCGGGATCGCCAGCCGCTGGGGCGCCGAGCTGGCCCGCAGGCTCGAGCGCGATCCCTCGGTCGACTACCTGGCGGGGGTGGACACCGTGCCACCGCCGGTCGAGCTCGAGCGGACCGACTTCATCGAGGCCGACATTCGCGGCCCCCTGCTGTCGCGGCTGCTTCCCGGGACCAACGCCGACACAGTGGTCCACTGCGGGATCCTCTGGTATCCGGAGCCGGACAAGCCCGCCCGGATCCTCCACGACGTCAACGTGATCGGAACGCTCCAGCTGCTGGCCGCCTGCCAGCGCATGGACAGCCTGGAGAGAGTGGTGGTACGGGGCTCGGCGGCGATCTACGGGTGCGAGGGCCCGTCACCGAGCTTCTTCACCGAGCAGATGGCCAGGCGGCTGCCGCTTCGCACCCGCTTCCAACGCGACATCTCCGAGCTCGAGGGGTACTTCGAGAACTTCGCTCGCCGGCACCCCAGGCTCGTCTGCTGCATGCTGCGCTACCAGCCGGAGATCGGCCCCGACCTGGACATGCCGCTGGTCCGTTACCTGAGCCTCCCCGTGGTCCCCACCCAGCTCGGCTTCGATCCGCGCCTGCAGCTCCTGCACGCCGACGACGCCACCGGGGCACTGGAAGCGGCGACCCGCAACCCGGTTCGCGGGGCGGTCAACGTGGCCCCCTCGGGGTCGATCTCGTTGAGCCACATCCTCCGTCTCGCCCAGCGCCCGTCGTTGCCGATCCCGCATCCGCTGTTCGGTCCGGCGCTGGAGCGGCTGGGCCGGCAGCTCGGCGCCGGCCCGGTGTACGGCGACGGAGTGCGCCTGCTTCGGTTCGGGCGTGGGGTGGACAATCGGCGTCTGCGGACCGAGATCGGCTACCAGCCCAGGTTCGACGCGGTTGCCGCCATTCGCGACTTTGCGGCCAAGAGCCGGGGCCGCCGCATCGGGCCCTCGATCCATCCGGGCGAGCTGGTGGGCAGGCTCGCGAGGGTCGGCAGGTGAGCGCCGAGCCTCAAACGAACGCTCCGCGGGCGCCGAACGCCGAGGCCCTTGCGGACTTCCTTCGCCGCATGCGACTCGGGATCGAGGACGGCCTCGATCCCCGCAGCGCGGCTCAGCGTGCCGCTCTCGACCTTCCCAAGTCCCTGCGCGACGCGGTCGAGCGCCTGTCGCAACGGCTGCGCGGCGAGTACCACGAGGACGAGTGGGGCTTCGACGAGCAGTTCGCCGAGGCGGTCTACCCCCTGTTCGAGTTCCTCTATGACACCTGGTGGAGGGTGGAGGCGGAGGGAGTCCGCCACGTGCCCTCGCACGGGAGGGCGCTGCTGGTCTCCAACCATGCGGGCTCGCTGTTCCCCTTCGACGCCTCGATGATCCTGGGGGCGATCATGAAGGAGCACCCTCTCCCTCGTTGGGCGCGATTCCTGGTCCTCGATTGGGCGTTCGTGCTGCCCTTCGTCTCCACCTTCATGCGGCGGGTCGGCGGGGTCCCGGCGAGTCCCCACAACGCAGCGCGCCTGCTGGAGCAGGACGAGCTGGTGATGGCCTTTCCGGAGGGAGCCAAGGGGACCGGGAAGCCGTTCTCGGAGCGCTACCGGCTCCAGCGCTTCGGTCGGGGAGGGTTCGTCGAGGTTGCACTGCGTACCGGCGCCCCGATCATCCCGGTGGCGGTGGTGGGGGCCGAGGAGATCTACCCGAAGCTCGCCGACGCCAAGCCCTTGGCGCGGGCGATCGGGGCGCCCTTCGTTCCGGTCACGCCGACCTTTCCGTGGCTCGGCCCCCTGGGCCTGATCCCTCTTCCCTCACGCTGGCGGATCGAGTTCTGCGAGCCGGTCGACCTCGCCCAGCATGGGCCCGACGCGGCCCAGGATCAGCGGCTTCTGTTCGACATCTCGGAGCAGGTCAGGGAGACGATCCAGGAGAAGCTGTACGAGAACCTGGTCAAGCGGGGCTCGACCTTCATCTAGTGGGCCGTCCACTGGCGAGGGCGTTTGCGTTCACCTCTCTTGACCGGGGCGCTCGCCGAGAAAGTGGCAATAGACTCCAGGTCGGCATGGCGACGGCGGAGGCCACGCGGCGCCCCAGCGGCACCGCGACGGAGTTCCGGGAGCTGCTCGACGAAGCGCTCTCCGAGCTGGACACCGACGAGAAGTCGGGCCCCTTGCTGCGCGCCGCCGGCCTGCGGATGCGGTTCGAGTTCCCGGACCTCGGGATGGTGCTGAACGTCTCCGCCAGCGACGAGGCCGGCCATCACCTGAGCTGGAAGTTCTCGGACGAGGTGGATTGGAAGCCGAAGCTGAACCTGCGGATGGACTCGCGGATCGCCAACGCCTATCTCCAGGGCAAGGAGAGCCTGGCGATTGCGATCGCACGGGGACGGGTTCATTTCGACGGGGACACCCAGTGCGCGCTGCGCTACGTGCCCACCCTGCGTCTCGTCGTTGGGCCGTACCGGCGGCTGGTCCGCCAGGGGTATCCCCACCTGCTCGTTTGACGGGGGCGCCGACCCTCGGCCAGTGCGGTGCACCCAAACGGACGTTTGGATTGACGGGGCGCTCGCGGGGGCGTAGCCTGGGTCCTCGAGATACGGAAACAGGCCGCAGTGGGCCCTCCGCCCGCCCGCCCTAAGGCGACTGGGGCGGTGGCAATGGCCCGCAAGGCGCGGTGGCGCCGTAGGCCGACGCAGCGGGCCGCGAGCCCGCGGAGCGACGGGGAAGCGTGAGCCCCCCGTCGCTCTATATAAGGGGCCGATGGCCGAGGCCGTGATCTCGCTGAACGAGGCCGCGAGGCTTGCTGGCGTCGCCCCATCGACCCTGAAGCGATGGGCTCGTGGTGGGGTGATCCCGGTCAAGGGAGGCCGCTGGACCACTGCCGCCGCGGCGCAGGCACGGGTGGTCGGCCGGATGCGCGAGCGGGGCCACTCGCTCCAAGAGCTTCGCCGTGCGGTCCGCGAGGGTCGGCTGGCCTTCGGCTACGTCGAGGATCTGCTTCCCGGTAGGGAGCGTGCCCTCTCCCGGAAGGAGGCCGCCGAGCAGGCCGGCCTGGAGGAAGCCCTGATCGAACGGTTGATGGCGCTGCTCGGAACGCCGACGGCGATCGAGGGCACGCTCAACGACCAGGACCTGATCGCGATGGAGCGGATCGCGGAGGTGCTTGCCGCCGGCTTCCCGCTGGTCGCCCTACTGCAGCTGATCAGGGTGTACGCGCAGTCGATCCGCAAGATCGCCGAGGCCGAGGTTCGCCTCTTCCACCTCTACATCCACGAGCCGCTGATCCGGCAGGGGGTCGATGCGCTTCAGATGGCCGAGGAGATGGAGGGCCTGGCGCGGGACCTGTTGCCGATCACCTCGCCGTTGATGGAGTACATCCACCAGCGCTACCTGCGCTTCTACATCGAGCAGGACGTGGTCGGGCACATGGAGGCGGAGCTTGGCGGGCACCGGCTGGGGCGGGTCCAGATGGCGTTTTGCTTCGTCGACCTGACCGGGTTCACCCGCTACACGGAGGAAGAGGGCGACGAGGAGGCATTCGACCTCGTGGAGCGGTTCGTGGAAACCGTCGAGGCCACGCTGCCCGCGGAGGCGACGATCGTGAAGACGATCGGAGACGAGGTGATGATCGTCTCACCCGACCCGATGACGCTCACTGAGTGGGCGGTGGGCTTCCTGACGCTGTTCCAGGAACGCCCCCAGCCACGCGTCGGCGTCCACTACGGGCGTGCGGTCTATCGGGACGGCGACTACTTCGGCACCGAAGTCAACCTGTGCCACCGCGTGGTCGCCCGGGCCCTCGGCGGCGAGGTGATGGTCACCACCGCGGTCGTCGATGGGATCGGCCGCTCGGACTATCTCGCGTTCGACCCGATCGGGGAGGTCGACCTGAAGGGCTTCCCGCAGCCGGTGGAGCTGTTCGTCGCCAGGGCCCGGGAGTCCGACCAAGCGCGCGGCATGGGCACCGACGACTGAGAGTCTGTCCAAAGATCCGCGCCCGCGGGCCGTAGTGCTCTCCGTCGCCGGTACTGGCGGCGGCGAGCACTAAGATCGCCCGCATGGCGCGCGTGGGCATGGACGATGCGCTTGACGCCCTGGCCGAGGTGGTGCGTCGAAGCGAGCTCGTCGATCCGATCTCCTCCGGGGTGGCGCTGGTCTCCGGCGGCGCCGATTCGGCCTGCGCCGCGGCGGGGCTGGCCCGGGCGATCGGGCCGGCGAACGTGCACGCGCTGCACGTCAATTACGGCCTTCGCCCGTCCGCCGATCACGACGAGCGCGCCTGCCGCGACCTCTGCTCTCGGCTCCGCATCGACCTCCACATCGAGCGGCCCGAGCCGCTCCAGGGAAACCTCCAGGCCGCGGCGCGTGAGGCCCGCTACGCCGCGGCGGAGCAGCTCCGCGCCCGCACGGGCGGCGACTGGATCGCGACGGGCCACACCCGGACCGACCTCGCCGAGACGGTGCTGTACCGCCTTGCCGTCTCGCCGGGCACGCGAGCGCTGCGCGGCCTGCGGGCCCACAGCGGCCGCGTGGTGCGGCCGCTGCTGGCGCTGGAGCGCGCCGAGACCCGCTACCTCGCAACCGAGGCCCAACTGCCATTTGCCGATGATGAGACGAATCTCGAGCTCGACTTCGCGCGAAACCGGGTCCGCGCCGAGGTGCTGCCCGTGCTGCGCGATCTGAGCCGAACGGCGGAGCGGAACATCGCCGAAACGCAGGCCGAGCTGGTGGAGGAGGCGCATCTCCTGGAGCGGGTCGTGCTGGAGGCGCTCGAGGCGGCGGGGGCCGGTGCCGGCGCGGTGGCGATCCGCGCCGAGGCGCTGGAGGGCTCGGAGCCCGCGCTGCGCCGCCTCGCGCTGCGGGCGCTTGCGGAGCGCGCCGCGGGCCGCCCGGTCCCGCTTGGACGGGGTCGCGCCGAGCAGATCATGCGCCTGGCTGCACTACCCGAGGGAGGCGAGGTCGACCTCGGCCACGGTGTGCGGGCGGCCTGCGAGCACGGACTCGTTCGCTTCCTCGTCTCCTCCGAGGCCGATGCCGCACCCGAGCCTGCCGCGCTGCGGGTCCCGGGAAGCTGCCGGTTCGGGCCCTGGGAGGTTCGGGCAGAGGTCCGCTCGGGCCCGATGGAGCCCGCGGGCCCGGACCTGGCGACGCTCGACGCCGATGCCCTCGGCGACCAGCTCCTCGTGCGCACCTGGAGGGAGGGCGACCGCATGCGGCCGCTGGGCATGGATGGCACCAAGAGCCTCCAGGACCTGTTCACCGATCACGGCGTGCCGCGCTCGTTGCGGCACCACCTGCCCGTGGTGACGGCGGCCGGTCACGTGGCGTGGGTCGCCGGGGTGGCGGTCTCGGAGGACTTCCGCCTCGGCCCGGATACCCGCGCCGCCGCGGTGCTCACGGCCCGGGTCCTCGACTGATGGACGAGGCGATTGGGGAGACGCTTGTCTCCGGCGACGATCTGGAGCGGCGGATCACCGAGCTGGGCGCCGAGATCTCCAGCGACTACGAGGGTCGCGATCTCGTGATGATCGGGGTGCTGAAGGGGGCGGTGCTGTTCATCGCCGACCTCATGCGGGAGCTGACGGTGCCCTGCGAGATCGACTTCATGGCCGTCTCCAGCTACGGATCCGCCACCGACTCCTCCGGCGTGGTGCGAATCCTCAAGGACCTCGAGGCTCCGATCGAGGGCCGCGACGTGCTGATCGTCGAGGACATCGTGGACTCGGGGCTGACGCTGCAGTACCTGGTGCGCAACCTGCGCGCCCGGACACCCGGCTCGCTCGAGGTCTGCGCCCTACTCACCAAACCTGCACGGCGTCGCGTAGAGCTGCCGATTCGCTACGTGGGGTTCGAGATCGCGGACCAATACGTGATCGGCTACGGGCTCGATTACGCACAGCGCTACAGGAACTTGAGGTACGTAGCGGTGTTGAACGAACAGCGCTCGTAGACAAGGTTCGCACGCCTACGGGGCGAAAGGACCCTGGTACGCTGATCTGAAACGTTGCCGGGGCTCAGGGATCCCCCTTCCAGATGCGCAAACCCCGCCTACATCCATCGATTCTGTGCGTGCCCGCGACGCCGGTCGCCGCGCGCGTCGACTGATCCGCCATGAGGCGATTCTTCCGCAGCGCCGCCTTCCCGATCCTGATTGTGATCGTGCTCGCGTTCTTCGCGCAGCGGCTGCTCAGCAACCCGTCGGAGGAGAAACCCCCGATCTTCAGCGAGTTCAAGGCCCAGGTGAAGAACGATCCGAACGCGTTCGAAGAGGTCACCTTCCAGCCCAAGAACAACACGATCAAGGTCAAGCCGACGAATGCCAAGCGAGTACTCGATCGGCTATCCGGACAACACCGAGCAGGGCCTGGTCAGGCTCCTGGAGCGCCACGACGTTCCAACGAACGCCGAGGGCACGGGCGGCTCGGGCTTCCTCTCGATCCTCACCTACATCCTCCCGTTCCTCCTCTTCTTCGGCTTCTGGATCTTCCTGATGAACCAGATGCAGGGAGGCGGCTCGCGGGTGATGAGCTTCGGCAAGTCGCGCGCCAAGCGGATGTCGGTGGACGCGCCGAAGATCACCTTCCGCGACGTCGCCGGGGTCGACGAGGCCGTGCAGGAGCTCCATGAGATCAAGGAGTTCCTCGAGAACCCGAAGCGGTTCCAGGCGCTCGGCGCCCGGATTCCCAAGGGCGTGCTGCTCTACGGGCCGCCCGGCACCGGGAAGACCCTGCTCGCCCGCGCCGTGGCAGGGGAGGCGGGGGTGCCGTTCTTCTCGATCTCGGGGTCGGACTTCGTCGAGATGTTCGTCGGCGTCGGGGCGAGCCGCGTCCGCGACCTGTTCGAGCAGGCCAAGCAGAACTCTCCCTGCATCATCTTCATGGACGAGATCGACGCCGTGGGGCGACATCGCGGCGCCGGCATGGGCGGTGGCCATGACGAGCGCGAGCAGACCCTCAACCAGCTGCTGGTCGAGATGGACGGCTTCGAGATGAAGGACAACATCATCCTGATCGCCGCCACCAACCGGCCCGACATCCTCGACCCGGCGCTGCTGCGGCCGGGACGCTTCGACCGCCAGATCGTCGTGGACCGCCCGGACCGCAAGGGCCGCAAGCAGATCCTGGACGTTCACACACGCGGAAAGCCGCTGGCCAAGGAGATCGACCTCGACGCTCTCGCCGGCCAGACGCCCGGCTTCACCGGGGCCGACCTCGCCAACCTGATCAACGAGGCGGCCCTGCTCACCGCCCGCTCGGGCAGCCGCGAGATCACCATGAACGAGCTCGAGGAGGGGATCATGCGGGTGATCGCCGGCCCCGAGAAGAAGAGCCGGGTGATGAGCGAGAAGGAGCGGCTGGTCACCGCCTACCACGAGCTGGGCCACGCGATCGTCGGCCACCTGCTGCCCAACTGCGACCCCGTCCACAAGGTCTCGATCATCAGCCGCGGCCAAGCGCTCGGCTACACGATCTCCCTGCCCTCGGAGGACAAGTTCCTGACCACCCGCGCCGAGCTCACCGACACGATGGCGATGACGCTTGGCGGCCGTGCCGCCGAGGAGATCGTCTTCAGCGAGATCACCACCGGCGCCTCCAACGACCTCGAGAAGGTCACCGAGACTGCCAAGCAGATGGTGATGCGGTTCGGGATGTCGGAGCGGCTTGGCCCCCGGGTGTTCGGCCACGACCGCTCGCAGCCATTCCTCGGTCGCGAGTTCTCCTCGGAGCCCGACTACTCGGACGAGATCGCGCGCGAGATCGACGACGAGATCCGCCGCATCGTCGAGGAGGCCCACCAGACCGCGAAGGACATCCTCAGCGAGCGCCGCGAGAGCCTGGACCGGGTCTCGAAGATCCTGCTGGAGCGGGAGACGATCGACGCCGAGCAGTTCGTGAAGCTCTTGGAGGGCGCCACCGAGGAGGAGGTGTTCGGCGAGGCCGACGAGGAGGAGAAGGTGCCCGAGGCTCCGGCGGAGCCGGAGAAGGGCACACAGCGCGAAGGGCCGCGGCCCGTGCCGCGCCCCCGCCCGGGCTTCGCCGGCAGCACCGAGATGCGGGCCGACCCGCCCGACGCCTAGCGCCGGCACCAGCCGATCCGGCGCTCTGCATCAGGGCGGCGCCTTCGGTATCAAGTAGCGGGAATGGCTGGGACGACGACCCAATTCCGGGCGGGCGTCGTGATCGCGGATCGCTACCGCGTCATCGACCGCCTCGGGCACGGGGGGATGGCGACCGTGTTCCTCGCCGAGGATCAGGTGCTGTCCCGGCAGGTGGCCGTGAAGCGGCTGCACACGGCGGCCGCGGATGGCGGCGCCGAGCGCTTCAAGCGCGAGGCCCAGCTCGGTGCGGCGCTCAACCATCCGAACATCGTCGCCGTCTACGACACGCTCTCCGGCCCGGACGGAGTGCTGATCGTGATGGAGTACGTCCCCGGCCAGCCCCTCTCGGGGCTGATCGCGGTCGGGCCCATGGAGCCCGGCGAGGCGATCCGAGTCCTGCGCGACGTGGCCAGCGGGCTCGACTACGCGCATCTGCGAGGGGTGGTCCACCGGGACGTGAAGCCCGCCAACATCCTGGTCCGTGACGACGGCGTCGTGAAGCTGAGCGACCTGGGGGTGGCGACAGCGGCTCACGTGAGCCGCATCACCGCCACTCACGACGTTCTCGGCACCCTGGGCTACATCGCCCCGGAGCGCCTCGACGGGGAGCCGGGCGGGCCGCCGGCGGACGTGTACTCGCTGGCGGCGGTCGCCTTCGAGGTCCTGAGCGGGCAGAGGCCCCAGCGCGGCGCCACCCCGGCCGAGGCCCTCCGTCGCACGGTGGCGGAGCCGCCGCCGGATCTGCGGGAGACCTGGCCTCAGGCCCCAGCGGCCGCTGCCGCGGTTCTGGGCAGTGGCCTCGATGCGGACCCGGATCGGCGTCCGCTCAGTGCCGGGCGGCTGATCGAGGAGCTCGAGGCGGCGCTCCAGCCAGGCGGCGCCGTGACGGCGGATCGGGCGCCCGGGCCGGTGCGGATCACCGTTTCGTCCGGAAGGCGCCTGCGGACGGCGCTGGTCGGGGCACTGCTTGCCGTCGCCGCGGGTGTGGTGGCGCTGATCTTGGCCGGCGGCGATGAGGAGCCGACCAGTTCCGGGCCGGCTGCGAGCGCCGTCCAGAGCCGCTCCGGCGACGGCTCGGACCCCGCGAACGAGCCGGGCTCGACGACGACCACGACGACCACGACGACCACCGCGCCGCCGCCCGCGGCGCCGACCGGCGGGGCGCTCGGAGCCGCCCTGAACGAACGGGGCTACACGCTGCTCCAGGGGGGCAGCTACGACGAGGCGGTCGGGGTGCTGCAACGCGCCGTCGAATCCTTCCCCGAGGGAACCAGCGATATCAACTACGCGTACGCGCTCTACAACCTCGGCTGGGCGCTCCGCCTCGCCGGCCGGCCCGAGGAGGCGATCCCGATCCTCGAGCAGCGCCTCCGAGATCCCCGACCAGCGTGGGAAGGTAAAACGAGAGCTGGCGGCGGCCAGGGCCGCGGCGGCCGGGGGCACGGGGAGCGAGGAGCGCGGGGACGGGGAGCGCGGGGACGAGGAGTAGGCTGGCCGCCCATGGCGCGCCTGATGGGGATCGTCAACGTGACCCCCGATTCGTTCTCGGACGGGGGGCTCTTCCTCCGGCCGGAACGGGCGATCCAGCACGCCCGGCGACTGGTGGACGAGGGCGCGGACCTGCTCGACGTCGGCGGTGAGTCGACGCGGCCCGGGGCCGGCGCGGTCTCGGCCGCCGAGGAGCTGGATCGGGTCGGCCCCGTGCTCGAGGGGGTGCTTCCGGCCCCGCCGGGAGACGCCGGGGTCGCGGTCTCGATCGACACCTCCAAGGTCGTCGTGGCCGAGGCGGCTCTGGAGATGGGGGCTGAGATCGTCAACGACGTCACCGCGCTCCGCTCCGAGCCGGAGCTCGCGGCGCTCTGCGCCGAGCGCGGCTGCGGCCTGGTGCTCATGCACATGCAGGGCACGCCGCGCACCATGCAGGAGAGCCCCAGCTACGACGACGTGGTCGACGACGTCAAGGCCTTCCTGGCGGAGCGGATCGAGTTCGCGACCTCGGAGGGCGTGTCCGAGGAACGGATCTGGGTCGATCCCGGGATCGGCTTCGGCAAGGCCGTGGAGCACAACCTCGAGCTCCTGCGGCGGCTCGGCGAGTTACAGGAGCTCGGCCGGCCGATCATGATCGGCGCCTCGCGCAAGAGCTTCCTCGGCAAGCTCACCGGCCGCGAGGTGGGCGAGCGGCTCGGCGGCACGATCGCCTCGAACGTGCTTGCCTTGCGCGGCGGCGCGGAGGTGTTCCGCGTCCACGACGTGGCCGAGCTGCGGCAGGCGCTCGACGTGGCTGAGGCGATCCTGGGCCGCCGTGCGTGGGAGCGGCGAACGCCATTGACTCCCGCGAGGCTCTAGGCCGTGGAGGCGCACCGTCAGGGGCTTGACTCCGCCGTTGAGGTCGAGGTTCGCGGCCTCTCCATCTACACGCATCACGGGGTTACCGAGGCCGAGCGAGAGATCGGGCAGCGGCTCGAGATCGACCTCAACTTCGACGTCCCCGACTGCGATGCGGTGCTCACCGACCGGCTGGAGGACACGGCGGATTACGCCGAGGCCTGCGACATCGTCGCCCTGGCCGCGACCGAGCGCAGCTACAGGACGCTCGAGCGCCTCTGCCACGTGATCGGTGAGCGGTTGATGGAGCGGTTTGCCTGCGGGTCGGTCCGCGTTCGCGCCGCCAAGCCCGATCCGCCGCTACCGCTCGCGGTCAGCGAGGTGGCGGTCGAGGTCGTTCACGAGCGCGCGACGGCCAACGAGCAGGAGAAGGAGCCGGAGTGAGCCGCCTCGCGCGGCGGCCATTAGAGACCGTCCGAAAACCCCCACGCACGCCTGGCGGCACCGGGACCCGCCATCCAGCGTCCTCGCCAGTTCGCGTGGCTGGGCCACGCTTCACCGGCTGCGTCCTTGGCTGGCGCGCCCCGGCACTCGCCAGCCGCACATGCGAGTTTTCGGACAGTCTCTTGTGGCGGTGAGGGTCGGCTACCTGGGTCTCGGCTCCAACGTCGGCGACCGGGCCGCCCATCTGCGGGCCGCCGTCGCGGCGCTGCGCGAGCACGGGGTGGAGGTCGAGGCCACCTCCTCGCTGTACGAAACCGAGCCGGTCGGTGAGATCCTCGACCAGCCCGACTTCCTGAACGCCGCGGTGAGGATCCGCACCGAGCTCGAGCCGGAGGCCCTGCTCGATCTGTGCAAGGCGATCGAGGTCGAGCAGGGGCGAATGCTCGGCGGGCAGCGCCACGGCCCGCGCCCGCTCGACCTGGACCTGTTGCTGCTCGGTGACCTCGAGCTCGAGAGCGACCGGCTGACCCTGCCCCACCCGCAGGTGACGAGTCGCCGCTTCGTGCTCGAGCCGCTGCTGGAGCTCGACCCCGAGCTGGCCCTGCCCGACGGGACTCCGCTCGCCGGGGCGCTGGCGGAGCTCGGGCCCGGCCAGGAAGTGAAGAAGCTCGGACCCCTTTTTTGATGAACGTCCCTCAATACCCCCTATAGGCCACATTCCGGGACGTTCGACCCCTCCTTGCGGCTGGGCCCTTTGAAGAGCGGCTAGGCGCTCGCGCTCTGCGTCGCCCGCAGGGGCTCGAGCCAGGCGGGCGGGAGTACCGGAGGGGAGTGGCCGGGAAAGGCGGGGATGGCGCGAAGCGCCATCTGTCCGGCGGGACGCGCCTCGATCGCAGGCAGCAGGTCGTCCATGGTCATCGCCAGGCGAAGGCTGGCGGCGATCTGGAGGTCGGCCGCGTTCGGCGGATCGCCCCCGAGCACGCCCTCCGCGATCCATTCGTCCACCTGCTGAAGCTGGCCCGGGAGCGCCGCCACGTCGGCGCGGACCGCCTCGTCGTCGGCGCTGTTCATTCGGGCAGCAGCGGCGACGATGGGGGCGGCGGTCCTGACGGCGAGCCCGATCGGGACCCCGAGCTTGGCGCCCTCGGCGTAGCTGCGAAGCGGCGCGCGATCGCGCTTCAGCGCGTTCCAGAGGATCCGGCGCACAGGGGCCTGGAGGACCTCGTCGCCCCAGCGCTCGGCATCCTCGACCGCCTCCCGCTCGCCGGCGTCCGGCGGATAGAGCGCCGGCTCGGGGTGGATGCGGTCGAGCTCGCGGCCGATCTCGCGCGACCCCGTCAGCTTCCTGCCGTCGATCTTCAGCGACGGCACCGTGTTCGAGGGAAAGCGCAGGGCCCGCAGGGCGCCGCGCGAGATCACCGGCATCAAGTCGACGCGCTTGTACGGGATCCCCTTCAGCTCCAGCATCCGCCGCGCGACCATCGCGGGATGCGAGCCGGGTATCACGTAGAGCGTCGCCTCGAGGGGCTGTGCCATGGCGCGGGCATCCTATGCCAGGGGCGGAGCGTCGACTCGGCTCGGTGGCCGGCGCTGACGGGATAATCAGCGCGTGCTGCTCGCGATCGACGTCGGCAACACGCAAAGCCACGTGGGCGTCTTCGACGGCCACGATCTCGCCGAGCACTGGCGATTCGCGACCGAGGCCGAGGAGACCGCCGACGAGCTCGCCGTGCGGGTCTCGACCCTGCTCGCGCTGCGCGGCATGCGGCCCGAGCAGGTGGACGGGTCCGTTGTCTCCTCCGTCGTTCCGCAGCTCACCCCCGAGTACGCCGGGATGTCCGAGCGCTACCTCGCCGGGGGCTGCCTGATCGTCGGCCCGGGGGTCAAGACCGGGATGCCGATCCGGCTCGACAACCCGCTCGAGCTGGGCGCGGACCGGCTGGTCAACGCGGTGGCCGCATACGAGCGGTTCGGCGGATCGTGCGCGGTAGCGGACTTCGGGACGGCGATCACCTTCGACGTGGTCTCGGAGGAGGGCGAGTACCTGGGGGGTGTGATCGGGCCCGGTGTGGAGATCTCGATGGAGGCGCTCGCGAGGCGAACAGCGAAGCTGCCGCCGATCGAGCTGGGAGAGCCCCTGGGCGAGCCGGGCGGAGTGATCGGCAAGACGACTCACGCCAGCCTCCAGTCGGGAATCGTGTACGGGTTCGCCGGAGCGGTGGACGCGATCGCGCGCCGGGTGCAGCGCGAGGTCGGGGGCCAAACCGACTTCGTGGCCACCGGCGGCCACGCCGCCGCGATCATCCCCTTCTGCGAGATGATCGACGAGGTGGACGACCTCCTGACGCTGACAGGCCTCCGGTTGATCTACGAGAGAAACGCATGACGCAACCGTCTCTGACAACCCCGTTTCGGATCGGCGAGCTGACCGTCGCCAACCGTGTGCTGCTGGCGCCCCTGGCCGGGATCGGCAATTGGTTCGTGCGGCTTCAGGCACGCCGCCACGGAGCGGGGCTCGCAGTCTCGGAGATGGTCTCGAGCTTCGGGCTTCACCACCGCAACGAACGCACGATTCGTGAGCTGCTTCGCATCCACCCCGCGGAGCACCCGGTCTCGATCCAGCTGTTCGGCCACGATCCCGGGGTGATGCGCTCGGCCGCCGCGATCGCGGCCCAGGCCGGCGCCGACCTGATCGACATCAACATGGGCTGCCCGGTACGCAAGGTGCGCGCGACCGGCGCCGGCGCGGCGCTCCTCGAGCGGCCCGAGCTCGCCGTGCGGATCGCTCGGGCCGCCGCGCAGGGCTCAGGCCGTCCGGTGACCGTGAAGCTGCGCTCGGGGATCGGCCCGGATGATCGCTCGGGGCTGGAGCTGGCGCCGCGGCTGGTGGAGGAAGCCGGCGTGGCCGCGATCGCCATGCATCCTCGGAGCGCAGCCGTCCACCACCAGGGCAGCCCGGACTACGCGCTCGTCCGCGAGCTCGTCGAGCGGCTGGCAGGGGCCGTGCCCGTGATCGTCTCCGGCGGGCTCGGCACAGCCGAGGAAGCACGCCGCGCCTACCGGGAGTCGACCGCCGACGCGATCATGATCGCCCGCGGCGCGCTCGGGAACCCGTGGATCTTCGAGCAGCTCATCGGCCGCCGCAGCGACCGGCTGCCGCCGCGCGCCGAGATCGTCGACGAGCTGTTGTGGACGATGGAGCGCGCCGAGGAGCACTTGGGCGCGCGACGCGCGGCACGCTACGCACGCAAGTTCTACCCCTGGTACCTGGAGCGACTTGGCATCCGCGGCCGCGACGCGGATGCCTTCCAGCGCACGGAGAGCCTCGACCAGGCGAGGGAGCTGCTCGCCTCGGTGGGGGAGCCGCTGCCGATCGCCGCCTAAGAGACGGTCTCTGAGCCCCGGCTGGAGTGTGTGAGCGCCTCGCTATAATCGCGCGCCTGCCCGAGCCAGCGAGCGCCCCAGGCGCCGCGTTCGGGCGTTTATTTGGTAGTTGAGGGGACACCTGATCATCAGGGGTCATCACGAATACGACGATTGAGGTCGAGAGACGTGGCTCGTGAATCACTGATCACCCAGGAGGGCCTGGAGAAGCTCCACGAGGAGCTGGAGCACATGACCACCGTGAAGCGCCGCGAGGTCGCCGAGCGGATCAAGGACGCTCGAGAGTTCGGCGACATCATGGAGAACGCCGAGTACGACGACGCCAAGAACGAGCAGGCGCTGCTCGAGCAGCGGATCGCCCAGCTCGAGGAACGCGTGCGCCGGGCCACCGTGGTCGACGAGAAGCAGATCAGCACCGACGTTGTCTCGGTCGGCGTCCGCGTCCACGTGAAGGACCAGAAGTCGGGCGATTCGAAGAAGTTCCAGATCGTCGGCTCGGCCGAGGCAGACCCGACCGAGGACAAGCTCTCCAACGAGTCGCCGATCGGCAGCGCGCTGGTCGGCCACAAGCGCGGCGATGTGGTCAGCGTCGAGGTCCCGCGCGGACCGAAGCGCAAGCTGAAGATCACCAAGATCGAAGCCGCCTGAGCCAGCCGGCGATAGGCTCGCCGCTCCGTGAGTGACGTGAGCGACGAGCGTTCAGATTCACACCTTCTCGCCGAGCGGCGCGAGAAGCTGAAGCGGCTGCGCGAAGCGGGAGTTGAGCCATTCCCGCATGCCTACCAGGGGCGCTCGGAGGTGGCCGAGATTCGCACCGCGCACGAGGGGCTCGCCGCGGGCGCCGAGACCGAGGATCGCCGGCGAGTCGCGGGACGGATTGCCGCCCGGCGCGGGCATGGGGGGGCGGCGTTCATCGACCTCGTGGATGGCACGGGACGGATTCAGCTCCACGCTCGAGAGGATCTGCTCGGCACCGAGGCGTTCGAGCTGCTGGTCGGGCTGGACCTCGGGGACATGGTGGGCGCCGAGGGCATCGTCTTCGCCACCAAGCGCGGCGAGCTGTCCCTGCGCCTCGAGGGATGGACGTTGCTGGCCAAGAGCCTCCGTCCGCCGCCCGACAAGTTCCACGGTCTCGAGGACGTGGAGCTCCGGTACCGCCATCGCGAGCTGGACCTGATGGCCAACCCGGAGGTCCGTGAGCTGTTCGAAAAGAGGGCTCGGGTGATCGGGACGACTCGCGAGTGGCTGGACCAGCGGGGGTTCCTCGAAGTCGAGACGCCGGTGCTCCAGCCCCTCTATGGCGGCGCGCTGGCGCGCCCCTTCACCACTCACCACAACGCGCTCGACCGCGACCTCTACCTGCGGATCGCCACCGAGCTCTATCTGAAGCGGTGCGTGATCGGGGGCATCGAGCGGGTCTACGAGCTGGGCAAGGACTTTCGCAACGAGGGCATCTCGTCAAAGCACAACCCCGAGTTCACGATGCTCGAGTGGTACGAGGCGTATGCCGACTACTCCGACGCGGCCGAGCGGCTCGAGCAGCTGGTCGCTCAGGTTGCCGAGCGCGTGCTCGGGACCACCAGGATCGAGCGGGAGGGCACGGAGATCGACCTGGCGCCGCCCTGGCGCCGGGTGACCCTTCGAGAGGCGATCTCCGAGCGCACCGGAATCGATCTCGCGGAGCGGCCGAGCCGCGACCAGCTCGCGGCGGCGATGGGCTCCAAGGTGGACCCCGCCGCGGGCTGGGGGAAGCTGGTCGACGGCCTGCTCTCGAAGCATGTCGAGCCCGCGCTGATCCAACCGACCTTCGTGCTCGACTACCCGGTCGAGCTGTCGCCCTTCGCCAAGGGGCACCGATCCGAGCAGGGGGTCGTGGAGCGATGGGAGGCGTTCCTGGGTGGGATCGAGATCGCCAACGCATTCACGGAGCTCAACGACCCCGACGAGCAGCGCCGTCGGTTCGAGCAGCAGCGGGACGAGCTTCAGCGGGGCGACGAGGAGGCCCAGCCATTTGACGAGGCCTTCCTGGAGGCGCTCGAGCACGGGATGCCGCCCACAGCCGGGGTGGGGCTCGGAATCGACCGCCTGACCATGATCCTGACCGGCGCCCGCACCCTGCGCGAGGTGGTGCTCTTCCCCGCCATGCGGTAACGCAAAGTCCCCCGCAAACTGCGGTCGGATCGGGTCGATACGGAGGATTCCACCGGCTGGGACGGGAAGGGGCGCCGATATACTTGGCACTCGGTCGTAATCGACAAACCGGAGGTCTAATCCGTCGGCAAGGCCCAGCCGAAAACGTGGATGAGGACTCCGGTGATCTTGCGTCCCTGCGTGGGGTTTCCGGAGGTCGCCACCCAGTAGGCCATACTGAAGCTGAGGGATTCGACGCCGAAACCTCGAATAGGCAGAAGGGTTTCACCTAGAGCAAAGGCAGTCCCAAGTGTTCGAGCGATTCACAGAACGCGCACGTCAAGTGGTCGTCCTCGCCCAAGAGGAGGCCCGGACGCTGAAGCACAACTACATCGGCACCGAGCACATCCTGCTCGGGCTGCTGCGCGAGGAGGAGGGGCTCGCCGCGCGTGTCCTGGAGTCGCTCGACATCACCGTCGAGCGGGTTCGCGCCCAGGTGGTGCGGATCGTCGGCTCCGGTGAGGAGGTCACCTCCGGCCAGATCCCGTTCACGCCCCGCGCCAAGAAGGTGCTCGAGCTGGCGTTGCGCGAGGCGCTCTCTCTCGGGCACAACTACATCGGGACCGAGCACATCCTGCTCGGCTTGGTGCGCGAGAACGAGGGGGTCGCGGCCCGCATCCTGCTCGACTTCGACGCGGACTCGGAGAAGATCCGCAATGAGGTGATTCGCATGCTCTCCGGTCCCGGTGGCCGGCGCGCGGGAGCCGCCACTGGAGCAGGCGAGGGCAAGAAGTCGTCGAAGCTGCTCGACCAGTTCGGGCGCAACCTGACCAAGCTGGCCGCCGAGTCGAAGCTCGACCCGGTGATCGGCCGTGAGACCGAGATCGAGCGGATCATGCAGATCCTCTCCCGCCGGACCAAGAACAACCCGGTGCTGGTGGGCGAGCCAGGCGTGGGAAAGACCGCGATCGTCGAGGGGCTCGCCTCCCGGATCACCAAGGGCGAGGTGCCGGAGCTGCTCAAGAACAGGCAGATCTACACCCTCGACCTCGCTGCTCTGGTCGCCGGGTCCAAGTACCGGGGCGAGTTCGAGGAGCGGCTGAAGAAGGTGATGAAGGAAATCACCCAGCGGGGAGACATCGTGCTGTTCATCGACGAGCTCCACAACCTGGTCGGCGCCGGCGCCGCCGAGGGCGCCATCGACGCCGCCTCGATCCTGAAGCCGGCGCTGGCCCGGGGCGAGATCCAGACGATCGGCGCGACGACCATGGACGAGTACCGCAAGTACCTGGAGCGCGACTCGGCGCTGGAGCGCCGCTTCCAGCAGATCAGGGTCGACCAGCCGTCGATTCAGGACACGGTCTCGATCCTCGAGGGCCTGCGGGAGCGCTACGAGGACCACCACCACGTGAAGCTGACCGACGATGCCCTGCGCGCCGCCGCCGAGCTCGCCGACCGCTACATCTCCGACCGTTTCCTGCCCGACAAGGCGATCGACCTGATCGACGAGGCGGCTTCGCGGATGCGGATCAAGTCGATGTCGCAACCGCCGGTCTACCGAGACCTCGAGGAGGAGATCGAGGAGACCCGGCGCTCCAAGGAGGCCGCGATCGAGGCCCAGGAGTTCGAGAAGGCGGCCAACCTGCGCGACACCGAGCGTCAGCTGACCAACCGCAAGCGGGAGCTCGAGGACCAGTGGGCCGATGGCGAGGGCGGCGAGCGCCCCGAGGTCGGCGAGGAGGAGATCGCCGACATCGTCTCGATGTGGACCGGGATCCCCGTCTTCAAGCTGACCGAGGCCGAGACCAAGAAGCTCTTGCGGATGGAGGACGAGCTCCACAAGCGGGTGATCGGCCAGCACGTCGCGATCACCGCAGTCTCGAAGGCGATCCGCCGCTCGCGCGCCGGGATCAAGGATCCCAAGCGGCCGGCGGGCTCGTTCATCTTCCTCGGCCCGTCGGGCGTCGGCAAGACCGAGCTGGCCCGCACCCTGGCGGAGTTCCTGTTCGGGGACGAGGACGCGATGGTGCGGATCGACATGTCCGAGTACATGGAGAAGCACGCGGTTTCGCGGCTGGTCGGCTCGCCGCCGGGCTACGTCGGCTACGACGAGGGCGGCCAGCTGACCGAGGCGGTGCGCCGCAAGCCCTACTCGGTGCTGCTGCTCGACGAGATCGAGAAGGCGCATCCCGACGTCTTCAACATCCTGCTCCAGATCCTCGAGGACGGGCGGCTCACCGACGCCCAGGGGCGCACGGTGGACTTCCGCAACACGATCGTGATCATGACCTCGAACATCGGGGCCAAGGACATCGCCCGCAACGTGTCGTTCGGTTTCGGCACCTCGGACGAGACCGGCACCTCCTACGAGGAGATGAAGGACCGGATCATGGGCGAGCTGAAGAAGGTGTTCCGCCCTGAGTTCCTGAACCGGATCGACGAGGTGATCGTCTTCCACAAGCTGACCATGGACGAGATCAA
>CAVUPJ010000017.1:0-36749 GCA_963743455.1 uncultured Actinomycetes bacterium
AAACACGATGAACGTCCCTCACTACCCCCTATAGCCCACATTCCGGGACGTTCGCGCGCCAATCTCTCATTGCATGGGAGTCGTTCGCCTCACGATCGCCTACGACGGGGCGCCGTTCGCCGGCTGGGCAGCCCAGCCGGGGCTGCGGACCGTGCAGGGCGAGTTCGACGCGGCGCTACAGCGGATTCTCGGCGGGCCGGTGTCGCTGGCCGTCGCGGGGCGCACGGACGCGGGCGTGCACGCCTGGGGGCAGGTGGCCAGCTTCGAGCCCGATGCCGCTCCGCCGGGCGAGCTGGCGTACCGGCTGAACGCCGTGCTGCCGCCGGAGATCTGCGTGATCGAGGCGAGCGCGGCACCCGCGGGGTTCAACGCCCGTCGCGACGCCCGCTCGCGAACCTACTGCTACCGGGTATTGGCTTCGCCGGTGCGGCAGCCGCTGGAGATTGGGCGTGCCCTGTGGTGGCCGCACCCGGTTGAGCGCAAGGCGCTCGACCGATGCGCGGCGTCGCTGATGGGCAGGCACGACTTCACGGCCTTCACCCCGACCCAGACCGAGCACGTCCGCTTCGAGCGCGAGGTGATCCGGGCCGAGTGGCGGGCGCAGAGCGTCGCGGAGCCATTCCCGGGCGAGCTGCTGGAGCTCTGGATCGAGGCGGATGCCTTCATGCGCCACATGGTCCGGGTTCTGGTGGGGACGATGCTCGAGGTGGCGAACGGCGGGCGCAGCAGGGAGAGCTTCGAGGAGCTGCTTCTCGGCGCCCCCCGCGAGCGCGCCGGCGAGACGGCGTCTCCGCACGGCCTCTACCTCGCGTCGGTGAGCTACTGACCCTCGACGTCCTCGCGGCCACCCAGCTCCACCTCGCCGAGGCTGGCGGGGCGGTTGGGCAGGTAGATCGAGGAGCCGGTGGCCAAGAGGACGGGCTTACCCTCGGCGTTGGCCACGGTGGCGCGCGTGATGGCGATCGTGCGGCCCGCGTGCACCACCTCGGCGCGCGCCGCCAGCTCGCTGTCGCCGGGCGGGACGGGACGCAGGAAGTTCGCCTTCAGGTCGAGGCCGGCGAAGGCGAGCCCCGCGGGGACGGTCGTCTCGACCGCGATCAGCATCGCGAAGTCGGCGAGCATCGCGATCGCGCCGCCCTGGAGGCGACCGGATGGGCTCGCGAGCCACTCGCTGCAGGGCATCGCCACGGTGGCAGTCCCCTCGCCGATCTCGCGCGGCTCGAGCCCCGTCAGGTGATGGATCGGGGGCGGCGGCAGCTCGCCGTCGAGCTGCCGCCTCACGATCTCGGCACCCGGGAGCTCGCTCCAGACCTCCTGCTCGATGATGCCGTTGGGCGGCGACCGCAGGTAGGGATCGGGCGTCTCGTGCTGGGGCGCCTCGAACGGCTCCAGGTCGGTTGGCGGGTCTGGTGCGGGGTCGAGCGGGGGGAAGATGGTGAGGCGGGAGGTGCCGTGGGCCAGAAGGCGCTCGCTTCCCTTTTCGAGCACGAAGGCCTCCGACAGCCCCACGGAGCGACCGACGTGAATCGCCTGCCCGCTCGCCGTCAGCATCCCCCCAGGGCGCGCCGGGCGCAGGAAGGACAGCGACAGCTCCGCGGTCGTGTACGGCGTGGCGGCCGGCAGCTCGGTTTCGGTCGAGCAGCCAAAGGCGATGTCGGCGAGCAGCGCCAGGGCTCCTCCGGTGATCACCCCGTTCGATGCCGCCAGCCAGCCCGAGGCGGGCATTTCGGCGTCGGCCGTTCCAGACCCGAACCCGGTCGGCCGGGCGCCCGTGAGGTGGGAGAGCGGCGGCGGAGGCCACAGCCCCGTTCGCCAGCCATCCAGGCGCTCGCGGCCGGGCAGCGCGATCAGCCGGCGATCGGGATACGAGCCCCGAACCGGCTCCCGCCACACGGCGGTGGCGTCGGAGGTGCCCGGCTCCACGGCCCCAAGGTATCCGAGGCGGCGCGCCGGGCGCCCTAATCCGACACCTAGAATCGGTGGAGATGCGGGTCTTGCTCACAAATGACGACGGAATCGGCGCCGAGGGCCTTCATGCCCTCCGACGCGCCCTGGCCGAGCTGGACGGCATCTCCACGCACGTGATCGTCCCGGACTCCAATCGCAGCGCCACCGCGCGCAGCATCACGACCCGCTCGCCCCTCTCCGTCGAGGAGGTGAGGCTCGACGACGGCGGGGTCGCGTACGCGACCGACGGCACGCCGGTCGACTGCGTCCGCTTCGGCGACCTGGGTCTGGTCGGGGAGCGCCCGGACCTGATCGTCTCGGGGATCAACCACGGCTCCAACCTGGGCGACGACATCACCTACTCGGGCACCGTGGCGGCGGCCTTGGAGGGCATCGTTCTGGGCATCCCGGCCATCGCGATCTCGCAGCAGTCGACGGCCCGTGAGATGAGCTTTCTCCCGGGCCGCAGCTTCGACTTCGCCGTCGCGGCTCGGTTTGGGGCCCAGCTTGTCGCGCTTCTGGGCGCCGAGCCGCTGCCCGCCGCGACGCTCCTGAACGTCAACTGCCCGTCCGGTGAGCCGCAGGGGATCGAGGTCACCCGGCTCGGAAAGCGCCTATACAACGACGAGCTGAAACTGGTCGACGAGGACGGGGACGGGCGGCGCCGCTACCGGATCTACGGTTTCGAGCCCTCCTTCGAGGACGAGCCGGGCACCGACCTGGCCGCGGTGGCCCGGGGGCGGATCGCGATCACACCGGTGCACTTCGACCTCACCGATCGCGAGGGCCTCGGCCGGCTGCGCGAGTGGGACCTGGAGGGGATGCTCGAGGCAGCGATGACGGGCGCCAGGTGAGCGCCAAGAACGCGAGCAAGCGGGCGGAGGAGCTTCGCCGCCAGATCGCCGCCCACGACCATCACTACTACGTCCTCGACGACCCCGAGATCGGCGATGACGAGTACGACGCGCTGCTCGACGAGCTCCGGGCCCTCGAGGCGGAGCACCCCGAGCTGCGCAGCCCGGATTCGCCGACCCAGCGGGTGGGCGGCGAGCCGGTCGACACGTTCGAGCCGGTTCGCCACCTGGAGCCGATGCTTTCCCTGGGCAACGCCCGCAGCGCGGACGAGTTCCGGGCGTGGGAGACGCGCCTGCACAACAGGCTGCGCCAGCTCGACATCCGCCCCGGGGAGCTGCGCTTCGTCTCCGAGCCGAAGATCGACGGGATTGCGATCTCGCTGCTCTACCAGGGCGGCGAGTTCGTTCGCGGGGCGACTCGCGGCAACGGCGTGATCGGCGAGAACGTCACCCAGAACCTGCGCACGATCCGGGCGATCCCACTGCGGATCGACGACACGACCGAGCGAATCGAGGTCCGCGGCGAGGTCTACTTTCCGCGCGGCGCGTTCGCCGAGCTCAACGAGCAGCGCGCCGCGGCCGGGGAGCCCACGTTCGCAAACCCACGTAACGCGACCGCCGGCACCATCCGCCAACTCGACCCGGCGATCACCGCCTCGCGACCGCTCTCGATCTGGTGCTACGGGATCGGTGGCCATGAGGGGATCGAGTTCGCCAGCCACTCGGAGGAGCTCGAGTGGCTGAGCGGACACGGGTTCAAGGTCAACGGCGAGATCGAGGAGCACGACACGGCGGATGAGATCGTTGAGCGCTGCCGCTGGTGGGAGGAGCGCCGCGAGTCGCTCGACTACGAGATCGACGGAGTGGTGATCAAGGTCGACCAGCGCTCGCTGTGGCGTGAGCTCGGCGTCACCGGCCGCGAGCCGCGCTGGGCGGTGGCCTGGAAGTTCCCGCCGATCACCGCGACGACGAAGCTGAACCGGATCGTCTGGAACGTCGGGCGCACGGGTCGTCTGCTTCCGTTCGCCATGCTGGAACCCGTTCACGTGGGAGGGGTGACGGTCTCGACCGCCACCCTGCACAACGAGGAGGATCTGGCTCGCAAGGACGCCCGCGAGGGCGACGAGGTGGTGGTCACGCGGGCCGGCGACGTGATCCCGCAGGTGATCGCGCCGCTGATCCAGCGACGCAAGGGCAAGCGACTGCGAAAGCCGAAGCCCCCGGCGAAGTGCCCGAGGTGCGACACCCCGACCGTGAAGCCCGAGGACTCCGTGTGGACGATCTGTCCCAACCGCCGCGGCTGCCCGGGCCAGACCTTTCAACTCGTCAAGCACTTCCGAGGCGCCATGGACATCGAGGGCCTCGGCGAGAAGAACGCCATGCGCTTCCTGGAGGAAGGTCTGATCACAGACCCGGCGTCGATCTACGACCTCACTGCGGAGCGGATCGCCGAGCTCGATGGCTTCGGCGAGACCTCGGCCAGCGCGCTCATCCGCGAGATCGAGCGCTCGAAGGAGCGGCCGTTCGGGATCGTGCTCTACGCGTTGGGACTGCCAGGGATCGGCTACGTCAACGCCCAGGCGCTTGCGCAGCACTTCGGCTCGATCGACGCCCTGCTTGCGGCCGACGCCGAGCAGATCACGGAGGTGGACGGCATCGGGCCGATCCTCGCGGAGCAGCTTCGCGACGAGCTCTCCGACGAGGCGGTGCTCGAGCTGATCGCCCGCCTGCGCGAGCGGGGACTGCGCTTCGAGCTGTCCGCAGCCGAGCGCCAGGCCGAGGGCGGCCCGCTTGAGGGCAAGACGTTCGTGCTCACGGGAACCCTGACGGCGCTGAGCCGCGAGGAGGCGACCTCGATGATCCGGCGCGCCGGCGGCAAGGTGACGGGCTCGGTGTCGAAGAACACCGACTACGTGGTGGCCGGCGAGAGCCCCGGCTCGAAGCTGGCCAAGGCGGAAGAGCTCGGTACCCGGTGCTCGACGAAAAGGGGCTCCGCAAGCTGGTCTCAGGCTAGGCGTCACTGGGCAAGTAGGGCAGTCCAGCCCGGCAGCCCGAGCCCGCCGGTCGCGATGGGCGAATTCCGTCGGCGCAACTCGACCATCGGTGCGCCGGATCGTGACCGGTGCGGGCCCGCTTCCCTACCGCCCAGCTTCGGGCGGCAGCGCCGTCCGTCACCGCCGATACCGCGCGATCAGCGCCGCCATCCGGTCCTGAGCGCGGTGCGCGGTGGCGATGTCGACCGAGTTCATCAGGATCGAGAAGGCGACCAGACCGTGCCCCGCCTGGCAGTAGCCGGAGAGGGTGCTGACGCCGATCAGGGTGCCGGTCTTGGCTCGGCAGCGGCCCTCGGCGGCGGTCCCGTTCATCCGGTGGGCGACAGTTCCTTCGCGTCCGGCCCGGGGCAGCGAGTGGCGAAAGGCGCGCCGATCCGGTTGGCGGTTCATCGCCGCCAGGAAACGGCCGACATTGCCGGGGGAGGCGCGATTCGAGCGGGACAGCCCGGAGCCGTTCTCCAACCGCACCCGGCCTCCCAGCTTGCGCGCGAACCTCTCGGCCTTGCGGGCGCCCCGCGCCGTCGTGCCCTGCGCTCCGCTGCGAGCCGCGAGGCGCTTGAGGAGCATCTCGGCGAAGAAGTTGTTCGAGGGCTGGTTCGTTTCGGCGATCAGGTTCGCCATCTGGGGCGAGCGAACCTGGCCGAGGGGCTTGCGGCGAAGGGCGCTCCCGGGCAAGTTGGCGCGGCCCGTCCCTTGCTTGACGCGTACCCCGAGCTCCCGCAGCCGGCGCTTCAGCGTTCGTGCCGCGACCAGCTCGGGGTTGGACGCGTAGTGGCTGCCCGCGACGCCCGAGTTGTAGGAGAGGCCTGACAGCGGCGCGAGCTCTCCAGACGCATCCACCCCGCTGCTCGGCACCCCGCGGCGGCGGTCGAAGATCGAGTCGTCGGCGCGGATGGCGCCGGTGATGCGCCTGATTCCCGCCTTGCGCACGTCGTTCGCCAGGTTGCCGATCGAGGTCAGGGGCAGGTTCCCGCGCCGCGCGAAGCGCGCGCTGGCGAGGGCGGGGTCGCCGGCCCCGACGATCACGAGGCTGCCCCGGATCGTGTGCCCGCGCCGCGCACCTGGTCGCCGCGTGTACAGCCTCGTCTTCAGCCGGCCATCGGCCCCGAAGCGGTCGAGCGCGGCGCCGGTCGTGAACAGCTTCGTGTTCGAGGCCAGCACGCGGCGAGTGCGCGAGGCCCAGCTGAACAGGATGCGCTTGCGCGGCGCGTCCATGTCCATCACCCACGCGCCGCTGGCTCCCCCGGCGCGCTGCATCTGGTTGGTCAGCTCGTGACGCAACCGGGAGCGCGAGATGGAGCCGGGCGCTTCGGTCGGCGCCGCCAGGAGCGCGCAACCGAGCCCCACGAGCGCGATGGCTAGCGGTCTTCCCCGCACCGCGGCAGGGTAACTCCTGGGCCCGGACGCCACCCCGCCTGGGGAGTCCGCCCGCGGTCTGCCTGGCGGGACGCCATAATGGGCAGCTCCATGGGCAAGGTCGTCGAGCTCGAGACCCCCCGAAAGGACTCGCGGGCGGCTCGGGGCAGAAGAGGTCGCCAACGGCGATCGAAGACCGCCCTCGTCCTCGGGGGCGGGGGCTTCACTGGGGGCGTCTACGAGATCGGCGCCCTGCGGGCGCTCGACCTGCTCGCCGTAAACCGCACGATCAACGAGTTCGACGTCTACGTGGGAACCAGCGCGGGCGCGTTCGTGGCCAGCATGGTGGCGAACGGGATCACCCCCGAGGAGATGATGCGGGTGTTGAACCGCGAGCTGCCGTCGCCGCTTCGCGACATCTCTCTCGGCACCCTGCTGAAGCCCAACTACACCGGCATCGTGCGCAAGTCGCTCACCTTCCCGCTGCGGGTGGCGGGGGTGGCGAGGGAGCTGGTGGGCCACCTGCGCGAGCTGTCGGCCGTCGACGTGGCCACCGGCCTGGCCAGCGGCTTGCCGACCGGCATCTACACCGGACGAGGGCTCGAGCGATACGTCGCCGAGGCGCTCTCGGACCCTGATCGAAGCAACGACTTCCGGCTCCTCGACCCCGAGCTCTACCTGACCGCCACGGACCTGGACACGACCGAGCGCGTGGTGCTCGGCGAGGGCGATTGGGCAGACGTTCCGATCTCGACCGCGGTCGCTGCTTCGGGGGCGCTGCCGATGATCTACGCGCCGGTCGAGATCAACGGGCGCGAGTTCATCGACGGCGGCATCCGCTCGACCACGAACGTCGACGTCGCGGTCGAGCATGGCGCCAAGTTCATCGTCGTCATCAACCCTCTGGTGCCTTACGCGAACGACTTCAGCAAGCGCATCCCGACCGTCACCGGCACCCGGGCGCGCCGCGTCTCGGACATGGGGTTCACGGCGATCGGCAACCAGGCATTCCGGACGCTCTCCCACGAGCGCCTACATATCGCGGTCCAGCATTGGGAGCAGCGCTATCCGGGCGTCGACATCATCCTGATCGAGCCCGAGCTCGACGACGAGCTGATGTTCGGCACCTCCATCCTCGACTACAGCGCCCGCCTCGAGATCGCCAAGCACGGCTTCGAATCGGTGACCCTGAGGCTCGCCCGCGACTACGAGCGCTACAAGTCGATCGGCGAGCGCCACGGGATCCAAATCTCGGCTCGTCGCGTGCGCCACGTCCTCGACCAGGTCGAGCGCGAGCAGGAGAAGCAGTCGGCTTGGCGGCGCGTCTTGGAGCAGACGACGGCGGCCCTGCTCAGGCAGCAGCCGCGCTCTGAGGCAGCCGAGCCGGACTCCGAGGCAGCGGAGCCGGACTAGCCCTCGGCTGGCCTCTACGCCTCAGCCCGAGTAGAGCGACTCGATCTCCGCGGCGTACTTGTCAGCGACCACGTTGCGCTTGACCTTCAGTGTCGGGGTCAGCTCACCCTCCTGCTGGGAGAGGTCGCGGGGCAGGACCTCGAACTTCTTCACCTGCTCGACGCGGGCGAACTTCTGGTTCACCTTCTCGATGTGCTCCTCGATCGACTCGCGGACCTGAGCGTTGGAGGCGATCGCCTCCGGATCCTCCGGCAACCCGTGCTGCTTGGCGAACGCCGCCGCCTCCTCAGGGTCCAGCGTCAGCAGGGCGATGAGGTAGGGGCGGCGGTCGCCGATCACCACGCACTGCGAGACCAGCGGGTGCTGCTTCACCTCCGCCTCGATGTTGGCCGGGGTGATGTTCTTTCCCCCGGCGGTGATGATGATGTCCTTCTTGCGGCCGGTGATCTTGACGAAGCCGTCGGGGTCGATCTCGCCGATGTCGCCGGTGTGCAGCCAGCCGTCGGCGAGCGTCTCGCGGGTCGCCTCGGGGTTCTTGTAGTAGCCCTGGAAGACGTTTGGCCCGCGAACCAGGATCTCGCCGTCGTCCGCGATCTTCACCTCACAGCCGGGAAACGGCTTGCCGATGGTGCCGAACTTGAAATCGTCGGCCGTCGCGATCGTGGCTGCGGTCGAGGTCTCGGTCATCCCCCAGCCTTCGAGAACGAGCACGCCCGCGGCGTCGAAGAAGCGGAGGATGTCCGGGTTGATCGGGGCGGCGCCGGAGACGGCCTGGATGATCCGCCCGCCGAACAGGTTGCGGATGTTCGACAGCACCAACCGGTCCGCGATCTCGTACTGGACGCGAAGCGGGGGCCAGGGGCTCTTGCCCTGGCGCTCGAGCTCCCGGACCCGGCGGCCGACGCCCACTGCCCAGTTGAAGATCCCCTTCTGCAGGCCGCCCGCGCTCTCCGCCTTCGAGGTCGCGGCGGTGTAGATCTTCTCGAAGATCCGCGGCACGGAGGGGAAGTAGTGGGGCTTCACCTCGGCCAGGTTGGGAAGGATCTTCATCGGGTCGCGCTCCCAGTAGGCCAGCACGCCGCCGACGTCGAAGCTGAGCAGCTCGATCAGGAGGGCAAACGAATGGGCGAGGGGCAGGTACAGGTAGGTGATCCGGCCCGTCTCCAGGACGCTCTGCTCCAACGACATGTTGAGCATCGCGCGGTAGTTGCCATGCGAGATCACGCAGCCCTTGGGAGGGCCGGTCGTGCCGGAGGTGTAGATGAACGTGCAGATGTCCTCGGGAACGACCGAGCGCCACCGCTCCTCCCACTCCGAGACCTCGTGAGAGGCGCCGCGGCCGGCGAGCTCGTCGGCCGAGATCGCGTCGTCGCTGGAGCCGGTCATGCGGATCACGTGCTCGAGCTTCGGGCAGCGGTCGCGTACCTGGCGGATCTTGTCGAGCTGCTCGTCGTCCTCGACGACCACGACCTTGGCGTCGGAGTTCTCGAGCACGTACTGGCATTCCTCGGGCGAGTTGGTCTGGTAGATGGGCACCACGATCGCGCCGGCGGTCAGGGCCGCGAAGTCGAAGTAGGTCCACTCGGGACGGGTGTTCGCGAGGATCGAGACCTTGTCCCCCTTCTGGACTCCGAGGTCGATCAGGCCGAGTGCGAGGCTCCGTACCTGCTCGCCGACTTCGGCAAAGCTCCGGGTCACCCACTCGCCGCCCTCGTCGCGGTACATCACCGCCGAGGCCGAGCCGTACCTGTCTACGGCGGCCGGAAGGAGGTCCGCGATCGTCGTCGAGCCGGCCCCGGTCGCCGAACGGGACTCGACGGTCGCTGTCTCCATCGCACTCCTCCTTAGTTTGCAGTTCCTAGGTCGACCGGGCGCCTACCCGCGCCAAGGCCGATCGAGCGGCTGATTCCGCTGCGCGTGAAGGCTATCTCAGCGAACCGGCGCTAGGCGGCGGCCCGGGGCTGTTTCGGTTGCTGCGCGAGCTGGCGCAGCGAGGAGAGGAAGAGGGTCTTGTCGATACGGCCGTTGAAGATTGGGACGCCCATCTCCATGCACTTAGAGATCACCTCGCGCCGCTTCATGTCGACTTCGTCAGCGAGCTCGGTGGGCGTCAAGTGGATGGCCACGAATTGAACTCCTCCCGGTCGTTTGCCTATCTAATTCTTATCGCCCGGGGCGGATGTGTCAACGCTTTTTGCGCCCAAATTGCGTCACATCAGGCGCGCTAGTCCAAGCACATCTACGATGTTTCGCACCGTGGCCGACGAGGCACAGCCGCTTTCGCCCCCCACCGAGCCGCTCGCTGGCGACGAGGGCTCCTTCCTCGAGTCGCTGATGGACACCGAGCTCTACTCGATCGGCGCCTTCTTCTGCGACGAGCACCCCGACCTGGTAGACGAGGTGGTGGCGCGCAGCGAGGCGATCGAGCGGAGCGGGCTCGAGGCCTACTCGCGACAGGGCGGCGGCCCGATCGAGGAGAGCTTCGAGACGCTGCTCACTGGCCTCGCCGTTCGCTACTACAAGGCGGTTGCCGGATAAATGCGCCGCAGCCCGTGGCTGCCGCGCCTGTTGCTGGGCGCCGGCGCCGCCGGCCTGCTGGCGGCCGTCGTCTCACTCTCGGTCGGTGAAGGAGGTCCGGAAAAGATCGCGATCAGCGGCGGCGAGCAGACCCAGCAGCTGATCGCGGGGATCCCCCAGGATGGCCCCTACCTTGGCCCGAGCGACGCGGCGGTCACGATCACGATCTTCAACGACCTCCAGTGCTCGAGCTGCGACGACTACGAGCTCGAGACCGTCAACTCCCTGATCGAGCAGTACGCGCGCACCCGTGAGGCGAGACTCGAGTTCCGCCACATCTCGCTCAGCGAGGCCGAGACCACGGAGGCCGCCTACGCCGCGGCGGCGGCGGGCGAGCAGGACCGCGAGTGGCAGTACATCGACCTCTTCTTTCGCAACCAAGACGAGGCGCCCGCGCAGGTCGTCTCCGACGAGTTCCTCGAGGACGTCGGCAGCGCGATCCCGAACTTCGACCTCGATGCCTGGAAGGCGGCGCGGGACTCGTCCTGAGGTAGCCGACCGGGTGGAGGCCGACGCGACGCTGGCCGCCGAGTACGGGCTGCGAGTCGAGGGCCCGTCGATCGTCGTCACCGGCCCCGGCGGCACCGAGGTGCTTCAGGACTCGCCGTCGACACAGGACGTCGACGCCGCCGTGCTCGCGGTGGGCGCGACCTAGCGAATCGCCGACCCCTTGCACTTCGAACGAACGTCCCGGAGTGTGGGCTATAGGGGGTAGTGAGGGCGTTCATCGCAAGTCCCGCCCGTAGAATGGCTACCTCTCGGGGCGTGGCGCAGCCTGGTAGCGCGCACCGTTCGGGTCGGTGAGGTCGCTGGTTCAAATCCAGTCGCCCCGATTTCGCGGCTTCGTTGACGCATTTCACCCCCTATCGGAGGGGCAATGCTTCAGCGAACGCGCCCGCCGATCTGAACCAAGTCAGTCGCGATAGCCTCCCCCGCGTGGAGGCTGGCCGGTGATCAGCGAGCGAGCGATGCGCGCCGTGCTGATCGTGCTCGGCGTCGTGCAAGTCGCCTCTGGCGCCCTGGCCCTGGTCGCACCCGGCACCTTCTACGACGAGGTCGGGCGCTACGGGGTCGAGAACCAGCACTACGTCGGCGACGTGGGCGCCTTCGTGCTGGCCTTCGGGATCGCCGTGCTGGTCGCGGCCCAGCGCCCGGCGTGGCGGGTCCCCGTGCTGGCGCTCGGGGCCATCTGGTACGGGCTACACGCGATCAACCACGCCTTCGACGTCGGCGACGCGCGCAGCGACGCCCGGGGGATCGTCGACACCCTCTACATCGGGCTCGGCGGGCTGCTGTACGCCTACCTGGCCTGGGCGGCGGCAAAGCTCCAGGCACCGGGGACGACAAGCCCGGATCGGGAGGGGGATTCCCGGTGAAGGTGTTCGTGGCAGGAGCGAGCGGGGTGATCGGGGGGCCGCTGGTTCGCCAGCTGGTCGCCGCGGGACACGAGGTCACCGGGACGACCAGCAAGCCGGAGAACGCCGCCAGGGTCGAAGCGGCCGGCGCGGCGCCCATCGTCTGCGACGCGCTCGACCCGGGGGCGGTGAAGGCCGCGGTACGGGATTCGGCGCCGGAGGTCGTGATCAGCCAGCTCACCCGCCTTCCCCGCGAGTACAACCCGCGGAAGATCGACTACGGGCCGACCAACCGAGCGCGCGCCGAGGGCGGCCACAACCTGATCGAGGCGGCGCGCGAGGCCGGGGTCCGCCGCTTTATCACCCAGAGCGTCGCCTTCATCTACGCGCCGGAGGGCGAGATGGTCAAGGACGAGGAGGCGCGGCCCTGGACCGATGCGCCGGAGCCCTTCCGCAGCGGCGCCGACTCGACCTCGAGCACGAGCGAGAGGCGACGCAGACACCGGGGCTCGAGGGCGTCGTGCTGCGCTACGGCCAGTTCTACGGGCCGAGCACCTACTACGCGTCCGACGGAAGCATCGCCGAGCAGGTGCGCCGCCGCCGCTTCCCGATCGTGGGTCGCGGCGAGGGGATGTTCTCCTTCATCCACATCGACGACGCCGCGTCGGCCACCGTCGCTTCGCTGGAGCGCGGGGCGCCCGGCATCTACAACGTCGTCGACGACGAGCCCGCGCCGTTGCGCGAGTGGCTGCCCGTCTACGCGGAGGCGCTCGGCGCACGGCGGCCCCGTCGGGTGCCGACCTTCCTGGCTCGCCTGGTGGCGGGGTCATTCGCCGTGGCCTTCGCAACCCAGCTCCGCGGCGCCTCGAACGCCAAGGCCAAGCGCGGAGCTGGGCTGGGAGCCGCGCTATCCGAGCTGGCGCGCAGGGGTTTCGGGAGGCGCTCGGCTGAGAACCAGTCCGGCGACGCCTCGCCGGCAGCCCCAGCGGATTATGTTTCAGGCTCACCCGCGAGCCAAGGAGAGCCAGATGGCCTACTCAGTTCCCGACCTTCCCTACGACTACGGCGCGCTCGAGCCTCACATCGACGAGCAGACGATGCGCGTCCACCACGACAAGCACCACCAGGCCTACGTCGACAAGGCGAACGCGGCGCTCGAGGGCACCGAATGGGCCGACACCGACGTGGACGAGGTGCTCCGCAGCCTCTCCTCGCTGCCGGATGACATCAAGGCGCCGGTCCGAAACAACGCCGGCGGCCACTCCAACCACACCTTCTTCTGGCAGATCATGAGCCCCGACGGGGGCGGCGAGCCGGAGGGGGACCTGAAGGCCGCGATCGACGATGCCTTCGGGGGCTTCGACGCGTTCAAGGACGAGGTCAAGAACGCCGGTGTGAACCGCTTCGGCTCCGGCTGGGCGTGGCTGGTCCGCGACGGCTCGGGCCTCGCCGTCGTCAGCACCGCCAACCAGGACTCGCCCATCTCCGACGGCCAGACGCCGTTGCTGGGCGTGGACGTCTGGGAGCACGCCTACTACCTCAAGTACCAGAACCGGCGCCCCGACTACCTCGACGCCTGGTGGAACGTGGTCAACTGGGCCGAGGTGTCGGCGCGGTTCGGCGGTTCATAGAGCGCCGGAAGCCGACCACCGACGTCGGGCGTCCGCGGGCGCGGGAGCATAGGATCTGGCGACCCGCCCGCGGCGGCATCGCGAGCACGAGGAGAGGAGAGGACTTGGCCTACTTCAACGACGCCCAGGACGTCTACGACACGATCGGCAAGCTGTTCGTCGACCTCGCAGAGGACGAGGAGCTGGCGCCGAAGTTCCGCAAGGCGAACACGATCGTCCGCTACCAGTACCGCGAGCCCGAGTCAACGATCACCGTGCGCCTCCAGGAGGGCCAGCCCGGCGACGTCGACTTCGGCGAGTCGGAGATGGAGCCCGAGGTGGTGATGTCGATGGAGGCGGACACCGCGCACCGGTTCTGGCTCGGCAAGGTGAACGTCACCGTGGCGCTGGCGCGAGGTCAGATCAAGGCCAAGGGCCCGGTGGCCAAGATCCTCAAGCTGGTGCCGCTGACGAAGCCGGTGTTCCCCCGTTACAAGGCCCAGCTCGAGGCCCAGGGCCGCACCGATCTGATCCAGGCTTGACCTTCAAGGACTTCTACCAGTTCGCCGCGCCCACCCGGGTGATCGCCGGACGGGAGTTGATCGGAAGCGCAGGCTTCGAGTTCGCCAAGGAGGGCGCCGAGCGGGTGCTGTTGGTCACCGACCAGGTGATCCGGGGCACGGGCTTGGTCGAGAAGGCCGAGGCCGGGGTCGCCGATGGCGGGCTCGAGGTCGCCGGCGTCTTCGACGACGTCCCTCAGGACTCCGATACCGCGGTGGTGATGCGGTGTGCGGAGCAGGCGAAGGACCAGGGCGCCAACAGCTTCCTGGCCGTCGGTGGCGGATCGGTGATCGACACCACCAAGGCCGCCAACGTGATCTTCAGCCACGGCGGCACGATTCCCGAGTGGGAGGGCGTCTTCGGGCTGCCGCGCGAGCGCGACGGGATGGGCAAGCCGCTGCCGCTGGCGCCGCTGGGGGTCGATTCCCACCACGGCGGGGACAGGCTCGGAGGCGAGCCCGGTGGCGGTGATCAAGGACTCCGAGCGGGGGATCAAGTTCGTGATCCTCGACTTCCCGGTCGCCCCGGACCTGGCGATCCTCGATCCCGAATCGACGGCGACCCTGCCGGCGCCCATCGCCGCGGCGACCGGCATGGACGCGCTCACCCACGCGATCGAGGGGGTGACCTCGATGGAGTGGAGCCCCCACGGCGACGCCTACGCGCTGCAAGCGATGCGGCTGATCCGCGACAACCTGGAGCGCGCCGTGGCCGACACCTCCGACGAGGAGGCGCGGGGCAACATGCTGATCGCCGCCAACCTGGCGATCGCGCCCACCGGCTTCGGCGCGACCGGCATCACCCACTCGATGTCGCATCCCTGTGGGGCCCGCTACGGCGTCCCGCACGGCGTCGCCAACGCGATCAACCTGCCGCCGGTGATCGAGTTCAACGCCGTGGCGAGCGAGCAGGTGGCGGACCAGTTTCGCGGCGCCGCCGAGCTGCTCGGGGTCGATGCGCGCGGCGGCGGTGAGCAGGTCGGGCGGGCGCTCGCCGATCACGTCCGCGAGCTGAGGGCGCGCCTCGGCCTACCGGGGCGCCTGTCGGAGGTCGGCGTCCCGGAGCAGGGCATACCCCAGCTCGCCGAGGACGCGATGGGCGAGGGATCGACGCTGGTAAATCCGCGCGAGCCGACCGCCGACGACTTCGTCGAGCTGTTCCACCAGGCGCTGTGACGACCTCCGCCGTCGACGGGGTCCCCGGCTGAGATGAGCGCCGGCGACGAGGCCCGGGCCTGGGCCGAGACCGTGCAGGCGGTGGCCGAGGATCGCGACCTCGTCTATGAGCCGGTCGGCGGCATCAACCCGGTGGGCGGGCCGGTGGCGCTCTGTCCCGGCGGGACCAACAGGATCACCGGGCAGCTCGCCGAGGGCTTCTGGGGAGCCTCCTGCGATGCCGACGAGCGGGAGGAGGGAGGGCTGTTCTCGAAGTCCGTGCTCCCCGGCGCGGTGCTGGCCAAGTCGCAGGTGCCCGACCTGGCCAAGGTGATGCCGCCCTTCAACGTCGAGTCGATCGAGCGCCGGCCCGACGAGCTGGTGATCCAACGCGCCTCGCGCCGCAAGGTCGAGTTCGAGAGCCTGGACTTCAACCGGCGCTTCCTGGCGACCGTGCCCAGCGAGTACGACCCGGTCGCGTTGCGCGAGGTCTTCAGCCCCGCGTTCCTGGACTGGGTGACGACGATCGACGACGAGATCGACTTCGGGGTCTCCGAGCAGCAGCTCTGGTTCCTGTGGCGGCTCCGCGACCGCAGCCGCGACCAGCTCGAGGCCGCGCTGGACAACGGCGGCGCCCTGTTCAAGCAGGTGCGCAAGGAGGTGGAGGAGTCGGGGGTCCACACCTATCCGGCGGGTCCCTGGCACGCCGGGCTGGAGCCGTTCCCGGGAAAATAACTCCGGCGGCAGCCTCGCCTTCGGCTACGTTGTCGCCGGGCTTGGGCGCTGGCCTGACCCGGCAGGTCCGCACGTTGTTACCGGGACTTCGTCCCTAGCTCGAACGCTTCTTCAGCTCCCTTTTGGCTGTTCTGTAGAAGCGGAGCGACCGGCGCATGTTGCCCCGGTACCTGCCCAGCAGGCCCTTGTTTGGGAGCTCCAGGCCGCCTACGAGCTTGCGCGGCACGAGCGCCCAGCCCTCGCCGGCCCGGACGAGATCGCCGCGGACCTGGAAGTTCTCGCGCCAGTTGAAGTCGGGGCTGTGGCTGTGGGCTGTCAGGCAGGCGAGGCCCTCGGCCAGGGGCAGGCCCGCAGGATCGGCGTCGAGGCGGATCAGGCGGGCGCCGGCATCGAGCCGAACTGGGAGGCGAGCGGCGAGCGGGAAGCCATCCGGGGCCACCCAGGCGAGCACCGCGGTCGCGTACCGGCTACCCAGCGCCTCGATTCGGTGGTCCCAGGCCACGGCGCCGCCCGTGGGAGGCTCGCGCGCCTCGAGAGGCTCCTCGCTGTGGCCGGAGCGAACCTCCTCGATGTGCGAGTCGTGGATCTGGGGCGGCTGCGTGGGGTCGCCCGCCGGCCACACGAAAACTCGCTCGGGACGAACCTTGATGTAGATGCGATTCACGTACCACGCCATCACGCCGTGCAGGATGCGCGGAAACCGCACCGCCCTGGCGCCTCCCAGCTTGACCGCCGACTCGCGCTCGTAGCGCTCGACGTTCGCCGCCAGGTCGCGGTCATCGACCTCGGCGGTGCCCTGGACCAGCACCTGGATGCCGGTCTCGATCCCGGAGCCGGTCGGGTCCGAGAACAGCATCGCCACGTGCGGGTTGCGACGGGCGTCGTTGGCCTTCTTCGGATAGCCCAGGCCGGTGCTGGTGTCGAGCGTTGGCGCTCCGGGCGCGTAATACGGCGTCACCGGCCAGACGATCGGCTGCTGGTGGGCGTCGATGGTGGTGAACTCGGTGGTGACGAAGCGCTCGAAGGCGTCCCGGACCTCCTGCGGCAGGGTGGCGGTCACAGGCTCAGTATCCAGGCTCGCCTGGCAGGATCACCCGCTGCCCTTCGTCCTCGCCGACGACGCGCGGCAGAATCGGCTCGATCCGCCGTTCGCGTGCCGCGGACAGCACCTCCTCGGCGCTCGAGTAAGGGAGCAGCGACTCCAGGTGCTTGATGGTCGGGAAGACGAGCGACAGCTCGCCGGCGGCGTGGCGGTCGAGCGCCTCGCGCGGGGCGATCCAGGCGGCCTCCGTGGTCTCCGCTCCGTCGGGGCGCGGTGGCGAGTGGGGCGGGGCGAGCGCCACGTAGAAGCGGGTGTCGAAGCGGACCGGCACGACCTCGGGGGTGATCCATCGCGACCATGGCACCAGCTCGGCATCGGCGAGCAGCTCGATTCCGGCCTCCTCGTGGAGCTCCCGCGCAGCGCAGGCTCGGTGCGCAAGCTCCTCGCCGTCGGTCGCGTCGGCCTGCGCTTCCACCTCGGGCGCCACGGACTCGTCGGCCTCGACCACGCCGCCCGGGAACACCCACACCCCGGGCATGAAGCTCGCCTCCGGGCTGCGCCGCACCAGCAGAACCTCGACCCCGCGCTGGCGGTGCTTGCCGCCCCGGCGCAGCAGGATCAATGAGGCGGCGAGGCGGGGCGTTGCCGGAACCATCTTCGCGTCAACACTAGCTTGGGTAAGCTGGCGCGCGATGCCCACCGAAACCCAGACCGCTCAGCTTTGGATCTGCACCTCCTGCGGCTTCATCTACGACCCCGAGGAGGGCGATCCGGACGGCGGCATCCCGCCGGGCACCCCCTTCGAGCAGATCCCGGACGACTGGTTCTGCCCCGTCTGCGGCGCCCGCAAGGCGGATTTCGAGCCCTACGAGGAGTAGGGGAATAACTCCGGCGGAAGCCTCGGAGGGAGCCGAAGGCGACCGGTGATCCGAGCTTGCTCGGATTCCTACGTTTCCGCCGGGTTAGGGTCCCAGCCTTACCCGGCAGGTCCACACAGCACTACCGGGACTTCGTCCCTAGCCCAGGCCAGTCCCACCTTGAGCCGCGACTTCGTCGCTAGCCCTAAATCTGGTCGAGGGCTCGCTCGCGCCGCAGGCGCGCTGCGGCTCGGGTGCCCAGCCAGATCAGCGCCGCCAGGATCGCCAGCGGGCCGAGCACCGCGACGCTGATGAGCAGCACACCGGCGGTCACGGAGAGGACGTTGCCCGCGTCGCCGACCGCGTCGCCGAGGCCCCAGCCACCGGCGTCGTCACCGCCGGCGAGGGCCCGGTCCGCGTCGATCGAGACGCTGACGGGAACCAGTTGCACACGCTGCTGGGCAGCGCCCAGGTCGTCCTCGGCCGCGGAGAGCTGCGCTTCAACGATCGCAAGGCGTCGCTTGATGCTCTCCTGCTCGGTCACCGTTACCGCCTCGGCCAGCTGGCGCAGCAGCTTCTGGCGCGTTTCCTCCAGCGCGGCGATCCGCTTCTGGGCGGACACGAACCGACTCGTGATGTCCGTGCGCCCGTCGGTTCGCGAGACGACGTGGCCGAGGTTGGAGAGGTCGCCAAGGGCGGCGGACAGCTGGGCGGCGGGAATCCGAAGCTGGAAGCTGGCGTGGCCGAGCTGGGACCGCGGCGCGTCGGGATCGCCCCCGGAGACGTTGGAGCGCAGGACGTAGCCGCGGTGATCGCGCACCACGTCCAGGACGCCGTCGGCCGCGGTTCGGAAGCGCTCCGGCGAGGTCGACAGGGCCAGGTCGACGCGGCGGGCGACCTTGCGCTGGGAGAGGGGGACGTTGGCGGCGTCGCGTCTGGAATTCTGGATGTACCCCGAAACGCTCGATCCGTTGCGCTGGGCGTTCACTGAGCGCAACAGCTCCTTCGCCGCGCGCCCGTCGCCCAGAGCGTCAACCGCGGCCCCGTCCCCGCTCGCGCCCTGTCCCGCCGAGGGCTCTTCCTGAACCGCGACGTCGGGCGCCGGCTGCGCGCTGAAGGTGTCGCCACCGTCGCCACCGCCCCAGATCTCGCCGCTCTGGCTGACCGCGACGCCGACGACCACGAGCAGCGTCGCGGCGGCCCCCGCCGGGGCCAGGATGCGGCGCGGCCGCACGGCGGTCAGCCTCTCGCGCAGCTCCGCCAGCCGTCCGGGACGGGGGAATCCGTCCGCGACCTGCTGGTCGAGCTCCGCCGCGAAGCCGGGCTCGGTGTCCAACTCGCTCTTCGCGGAGCGCCCGGGCCAGCTCGGCGAGCACCTCGAGGTCGGGGTCGACCGGCTCGCCGGCGATGGCGCGGTCGATCGCCTCCAGCTCGCGCTCGACTTGGGGATCCAGCGGCATCTCGCGCTCACGCAGCCTCATCGCAGGCCCTCCTCAATTTCTCGATCACTCTGTGCAGACGGCTGCCGGCGTTCGTCTCGGAGATCCCGATTACGCCGGCGATCTCGGGGTTGCTGAGGCCGGCGAAGAACTTGAGCGCCACCAGCTCGCGCTCGCGCGGGGCCAGCGAGGCGAGCGCCACCCGCAGCGCCGCGCGCCGGATGGCGACCTCGGCGCCCTGCTCGGGCGGGATCGCCGCCTCGTCGACCGGCTCGGCAACCAACGTCGCCTGGCGCCGGCGGCGGCGCAGCTCGTCCAGCGCCGCGTTGCGGGCGATCCCGAACAGCCAGGCGCGGCGCGTTCCGCGCTTCGGGTTGAAGCTGCGGCGGCGCCGGTAGGCGCGTTCGAAGGCCGCCGAGGTGACGTCCTCGGCCGCCGAGCGGTCCCGCAGCAGCCCGGCCACGTAGGCGTGGACGGCGTCTCGGTCTCGCCTGTAGAGCTCGTCGAAGGCGAGATCGGCGTCGGTCGGGATCTCGGTCGCCGCGGCGGCCACGGTCTCGTTCACGCCCCTACTACGTGCGGGAACGGCTTTCATCACACCCAATATCGGCCCCGCGGGGCCGCGGCGCAACCCGGATGGGAGGCGCTAAGCCGGCCTGGGCGAGCTCGGTCGTGGGCTGCTGCTCGCCGTACACCGAGGCGAAGACGGTCTGGATCGAGGCGGCCACGGTGTACACCAGGCGCTGGAGGTCGTGCTTTGCGATCGTCAGGGGCGGCATCAGGACGACTACGTTCCCGAGCGGGCGCACGATCACCCCATGCCGGCGCGCCTCGAGCGCCACCCGGTGGCCGATCCGAAGGGCCGGGTCGTGCTCGCCGAGGTCGATCCCGGCCATGAACCCCCGGCCGCGCACCTGGGTGACCTCGGGCAGCTTCGCCACCGCGCCGAGCAGCTCGCCGAGCAGGCGGATCTTGGGCTGTAGACGGACCAGCGTCCCCTCGCGCTCGAAGGCATCGAGGTTGGCAAGGGCGGCGGCGCAGGCGAGCGGGTTGCCGGTGAACGTGTGCCCGTGGAAGAAGGTGCGTGCTTCCTCCGGAGCGCCCAGGAATCCCTCGTAGACGCGTTCGGTGGTCAGGGTCGCGGCGAGCGGCAGATAGCCGCCGGTCAGCCCCTTGCCCAGGCAGAGGAAGTCCGGCGCCACCCGCTCCTGCTCGCAGGCGAACATCGTCCCGGTGCGCCCGAAGCCGGTGGCGACCTCGTCGCAGATCAGCAGCACGCCATGCCGTTCCGTGAGCTCGCGCACCCGGCGCAGGTAGCCGGGGGGGTGGACCCGGATCCCCGCAGCGCCCTGAACCAGCGGCTCGACGATCACCGCCGCGGTCTCCTCCGCGTGGAAGTCGAGCACGCGCTCGAGCTGCTCGGCGTCGCCCGGCTCCACCCGATGAGCCTGGAACAGGAGCGGGGAATAGGCGGCGTGGAAGAGGTCGATGCCGCCCACGGATACCGCCCCCAGGGTGTCGCCGTGGTAGGCGTCGCGCAGGCAGATGAATGAGGTGCGCCGCCTGTGCTGCCCTCCGCGCTGCTGCCAGTACTGAAAGGCCATCTTGAGGGCGACCTCGGTCGCGCTCGAGCCCGAGTCCGAGTAGAAGACTCGCTCGAGCCCGGGCGGAGCCAGCTCGACCAGTCGCGCCGCCAACTCCGCCGCGCCGCCGTGGGTGAGGCCGAGCATCGTCGAATGGGCGACCCGGTCGAGCTGCTCGCGCACCGCCTCGTCGATCAGGGGATGCCGGTGCCCGTGGACGTTGCACCACAGCGACGAGACGCCGTCGATGTAGCGCCGTCCGTCCGAGTCCACCAGGTCGGTGCCCTCGGCGCGCTCGATCACGAGCGGCTCCTCGCGGCACCAGTCCTGCTGCTGGGTGAACGGGTGCCAGAGGTGGCGGTGGTCCAGCTCGCCGACGGCCGTGGAGGAAGAGCCGACTGGCGCCTGCCGATTACTCATCTTCCGGACGATCCACTCAGCCGACCTTAGATGGAGCCGCGGCGGAATCGGACTGGACCGAAGGAGGCTCAATCGGCCGGCCTCAGAGTCGGCCACGACTCGGGAGCGCCGAGCTCCAGCTCGGGCAGGGACTCGACTTGAACGGAGCCCAGCCGCTCGATCGTCTCCCGATTGGAGCGTTCCACGACCGACGGATCGTCGGGCCACGGCGTGAGCACGACGAGCGCCGGCTCGAGGCCCACCGTTCTCGCCGCTTCGATCGTCAGCAGCGTGTGGTTGATGGTCCCCAGCCCCGGCCTGGCCGCGATCACCACCGGTAGCCCAAGCTCACGTGCGAAGTCACGGACCAGATAGCCGAGCGTCAACGGCACCAGGAGCCCGCCCACCCCCTCAACCACGAGAACGTCCGCACGTCCTGCGGCGCGCCGCGCGGCTGCTTGCAGCCGCGCGGGATTGATTTCGGCGCCGGCCAGCTCCGCGCCGAGGTGCGGGGACACGGGCTCCTCGTACCGGTAGGGCGCGATCTCGTCGTCCGATTGAGCCGACCCCGCGGCTCGGCGAAGCAGGGCATGGTCCGGCTCCCCCGCCTCCGCCAAGCCGCTCACGGCGGGCTTGAACACCGCCACCCGGGCACCGGCGGCGGCCAGTGAGCGCGCGATGACCGCGGCGACCACCGTCTTCCCGACCTCGGTGCCCGTGCCGGTGACGAAGAAGCCCGCGATGGGCTAGGCGGCACGCCTCAGGGGGGCGGAGTGCGCGGCCGGGCGCTCGACGGCTGGGATCCCCAGCTCCCGGGCGGAGCGCGCGATCACTGCCGCGGCCGCGCACAGCTCGTCGGCCCTGTGGTTGGCCATCGCCGAGAGACGAAGCCGCGAGGTCCCCTCCGGCACGGTCGGTGGCCGGATCGCCTGAGCGAACACCCGGCCCTCCAGCGCCCGCTCGCAGAGCGCCGTCGCCCATCTCGCCTCTCCCACGACCACCGGGACGATCTGGGTGCGCGAGGCGCCCACCTCCAGCCCGTGGCCGGCCAGGGCGTCCCGCAGGATGGCGCCGTTGCGGCGTAGCTGCTCGACCATGCCCGGCTGGTCGTCGAGCAGGGCGAGCGCGGCGGACGCAGCGCCGACCACGGGAGGGGGGAGCGCGGTGGAGAAGATGAAGGGTCGCGCGGTGTTGACCAGCAGATCCACGACCTTCGCGCTCCCGCAGACGTAGGCGCCGTAGCTTCCCAGCGTCTTCCCGAGCGTGCCGACGATCAGGTCGACCTCGCCCGACAGCCCGGCCTCGGCGACCGCGCCCGCCCCGCCGGGACCGAGCGCTCCGGTCGCGTGCGCCTCGTCGACCATCAGGAGGCATCGGTGGCGGCGCGCCAGGTCGAGCAGCTCGGCGATCGGGGCGACGTCTCCATCCATCGAGAAGACGGCGTCCGTGACTATCAGCCCGCCCTCGCGAGCTTCCTTGCGCAAGCCCCAGGAGAGGTGCTCGAGGTCGGCGTGGCGATAGACGAAGCGCTCGGCGCGAGAGATCCGGCAGCCGTCGATGATGCTGGCGTGGTTGAGCTCGTCGGAGAAGACGGCCTGGCCGCGGCCGGCCAGCGCGGCGATCGTTCCGAGGTTGGCCAGGTAGCCCGACCCGAACAAGAGCGCCGACTCGTATCCGGCAAAGGCGGCGAGCCGCTCCTCGAGCCGGCAGTGCAGGGACATGTTCCCCGAGATCAGGCGGGAGGCGCCGGCGCCGGCGCCGAACCGCTCCGCGGCGTCCGCCGCCGCCTGGCGGACGCGTGGATGATCGGCGAGGCCGAGGTAGTTGTTGGAGCAGAGCAGCAGGACCTCGGCGCCGTCGAGCGTTACCCGCGGCCCCTGCGGGCTCTCGATCAGCCTCATGCGGCGATACAGCCCCGCCCGCCGCAGCTCCTCCAGCCGCTCGGCGACGTCGCTCACGGGATTCAGTCGCCCCACCCGGCCGGCTCCGGATAGGGCGGCGGCTTGCGCTTCTTCTTGACCACCCGGAGCTGGGTCGATGGATCCCAGAAGTCGGCCTCGGCCTGGCTGTCGACGAGCTCGTCCATCGGGGTCGGCGGCGCCTCGCCCTCGAGCCAGCCGGAACGGTTGTCGGGCCGGGGGTTGGCGCCGTTGTCGGGCTGTCGCGCCACGTTCAGTCCCAGCTCCTCGAACATCGCGCGGTCGTCGGCCGGCTCGGCCCCCAGGGTGGTCAGGAAGTTCCCCATCATCACCCCGTTGAGGCCCGCCTTGACGGCCAGGGGTTGCAGCTCGTCGAGGTTCTCGACCCGCCCACCGCAGAGGCGGAAGAGGGCGTCCGGGAGGATCAGCCGGAAGATCGCCACCCACTTGACGACCTCCCACGGGTCCATCAGCGGCCGGTCGCCGAACTTGGTCCCGGACCTCGGGTTGAGCAGGTTGATGGGCACCGAGGTGGGGTCGATCTCTGCCAGCTCGAACGCCATCTCGACCCGCTGGCGGGGCGACTCGCCAAGGTTGAGGATGCCGCCGACGCAGGTCTCCAGGCCCGCCTCCTTGACCGCGTCGATGGTGCGGGTGCGGCCCTCGTAGCGGACCGTGGTCGACACCTCCGGGTAGTAGGAGCGCGAGGTCTCGACGTTGTGGTGGACGCGCTGCACGCCGGCGTCGGCGAGACGCCTGGCGCGATCGGCCGAGATGTGGCCGATCGACGCGCAGCGCTTCAAGTTGGTGTGCTCGGCGACCAGCCGGGCGCCATCGACGATCTTCTCGAAATCGCGCTTGGAAAGCCCCTGCCCCTGGGTGACCATGCAGAAGCGGTGCGCCCCCGCCGCCTCGGCCGCCTTGGCGTGCTCGAGGATCTGCTCGGGGTCCATCGTCGCGTGCATCGGCGTGTCCGCCTCCGCATAGCGCGACTGGGCGCAGAAGCCGCAGTCCTCGGCGCAGCCTCCCGACTTCGCGTTGACCAGCGAGCACATGTCGGTCGATTCCCCGAACCGCTCCCTGCGCACCGCCCAGGCTCGCTCAACAAGCTCGGCGATCTGGTCGCGCTGCGAGACCTCGGCCAGCTCGATGGCCTCGTCGAAGGTGATCAGTGGCGGCATCGAGCCTCCATGGCCGACAACAACCAAGGCTAGGCGTCGTCCCGGACGACGAACTTGCTTCGCTACTTTCGTGCGTAATCCGTGTTCTTTGCGGCGAGGGAGGAAAGCGGCAGGGCCAGGAGGCGCAACCCAGGCGTGTCACTCCGTCTGGGGGGCGCCTCCTCCCTATCGCCGCTCGTCGCACCTAGGATTCCTCGCTTGTCCGGGAAGTTGACCTTCTGGAGGCGACGCGCCGTCGCCGTCCTCGCCGTCATGGGTCTGGGCGTAGGACTTTGGGTGGCTCTCGCCGACGGGACCACCGAGGGAACCGATGCCGGCGAAGCCGTGACGGGAACCGATGCCGGTGAGCTGACCGCACGGAGACTCGCCGGTGAGCGGCTCGTGGCCGGCTTCGAGGGCAGGCATCCGCCGCGCAGCGTCAGGCGGATGATCCGCGAGGGGCGGGTTGCGGGTGTGATCCTGTTCTCCGAAAACCTCGGTAGCCGCTCGCACGCTCGCCGGCTGATCAGCCGCCTCCAGGCGATTCACCGGCCCAAGGGCCTCCGCGATCCCCTGCTGGTGATGATCGACCAGGAGGGTGGCCTCGTGAAGCGGCTCTCGGGAGCGCCGGAGGCCTCCGCACAGTCGATGGGGCGCCGGGGCGCCGGCTACAGCCGCCATCAGGGTGCGCTTACAGCCCGCAACCTGAAGCGGGTGGGCGTGAACGTCAATCTGGCCCCGGTGCTGGACGTCGGTCGGCCCGGCAGCGCGATCCGCGCCCAGCGACGGAGCTTCGCAGGCCGGCCTCGCCGCGTGAGCCGCGTTGCGATCCCGTTCGCGAGCGCGATCGAGCACCACGGCGTGGCGGCGACCGCCAAGCACTTCCCGGGTTTGGGCGCGGCGGCCGAGAGCACTGACCTGGCGATACAGCGGATTCGCCTGGGGCGGGGGGAGCTGCGGCGAATCGACGAGCGGCCATATCGTGCCTTCGTCGCACGCGACGGCGACCTGGTGATGATCTCAACGGCGATTTACACGCACTTCTCGCGCAAGCCGGCGGCCTTCTCGAGGAGGGTCGCGACCGGGGAGCTCCGTCACCGGCTGGGATTCGAGGGCGTTTCGATATCCGACGCGCTGGAGACGGTGTCAGCCCGCCACTTCGGCGGGCCGGCCAGGGTGGGAGTCGCCGCCGCGAAGGCCGGCACCGACCTGCTTCTGTTCACTGATCACCGGAGCGCCGCTCGCGCCGGGCGGGCGCTTCGCCGCAGGCTGCGCTCGGGGAAGCTTGCCCGGGGGCCGTTCGAGAAGTCGGTCCAGCGCGTGCTGGATCTTCGGGCCGGCCTTCCCCCGCAATAGGATTCCGAGGGCCGGACATGGTCTCTCCCCGGCTCCTGCTCATTCCGCTCTTCACCGCCTTGGCGGCAGGCCTCGCGCTCGCCGCATCCGGGGCTCCCCCGTCGACCCTGGGCCAGGCCGCCGCGGCCCAGGCGCGGCCGAACATCGTGGTGATCGAGACCGACGACCAGACGCTCAGATCGATGCGGGTGATGAAGAACGTCAACGCGCTGATCGGGGACCAGCGGGGCGAGGTTCAGGCGAGAGCTTCGTCAACCACTCGCTCTGCTGTCCCTCGCGCGCCACCTTCCTCACCGGCCAGTACATGCACAACCACCGCGTGTTCGGCAACAGTGCGCCAGACGGGCGGCTTCCGCCGCTTCCAGGCCCTGCACGGCAGCAACAACCTCGCGGTCTGGCTTCGCCGTGCCGGCTACTACACCGCGATGATCGGCAGGTACCTCAACGGCTACGTGTTCCGCCCGCTCGTGCCGCCCGGCTGGTCGGAGTGGCGCGCGTCCGCGAATCAGAAGGTCTACGGCTACACGCTCGACGAGAACGGCGCCATGGTCAGATACGGCACCGATCCCGCCGACTTCAAGCAGGACGTATTGACCGGCAAGGCCGTGAACCTTGTCAACCGCCGAGCGCCGCAGGCGCAGCCGTTCTTCCTCTGGCTCACGTACACGGCGCCGCACATCTTCGAGCCTCCGAGCTCGAACCCGCCGGGCAACTGCCAGGCCGCCGCGAAGCCGGCGCCCCGCCACGCCCACGCGTTCGACTCCGAGCCGCTGCCCAGGGCACCGAACCTCAACGAGGCCGACGTCTCCGACAAGCCGGCCAAGATCCGCAGGCGCCCGCGCTTGAACGCGGATCAGATCGCGGAAATCCGGCGCAAGTACCGCTGCGAGCTGGAGTCGCTGCTGTCGGTGGACGAGGGCGTCAGGGCGATCGTGGCTGCACTGAGGGCGAAGTCAGAGCTCGGCAACACGGTGCTGATCTACACCTCCGACAACGGCTTTTTCCACGGCGAGCACCGGATCCCCAATTACAAGCAGCACCTCTACGAGGAGTCGATCCGGGTGCCGCTTCAGATGCGCGGGCCCGGGATCCCGCCGGGGGTCCGGGTCAACGACCTCGCGATCAACGCCGATCTGGCGCCGACGATCGTCGACCTGGCGAACGCGGACCCCGGCCTGCTGATGGACGGGCGCTCGCTGATCCCGGTCGCGAACCGGCCCGGCATCGAGCGGGAGCGCGAGCTCCTGATCGAGGAGCCAAGCTTCGAGGCGATCCGGACCAGGCGCTACGTGTACGCCGAGCACCGAACCGGTGAGAAGGAGCTTTACGACCTGAGGAACGACCCGTTCGAGCTTCGCAGCCGTCACAAGGCCCCCGCCTACGCGCCGGTCAGGCGATGGCTCGCGATCCACCTCCGCCAGCTCAAGAACTGCGCAGGTTCCGGCTGCCGGCGCTATTCCGCGCCCTGAGGCAGGGCCCGGCTAGCGCCCCCGCCACACGGGTCGTCGCTTCTCGGCGAAGGCTCGGATGCCCTCGCGGAAGTCCTCGGAGCCGAAGCACGAGCGCCGCAGCTCGATCAGCTCGCTTTCCTGCTCTGGAGTGAGGCGGGCGTAGGAGTTGAGGGTCTCGATCGCGTGCTTGTTCCCCCTCATCGAGAGGGGGGCGTTCGCGGCCACCTCGGAGGCCAGCTCGAGCGCGGCGGTCTCGATCTCGGAATCCACGACGGTGTCGTGCACCAGGCCGATCGCCATCGCCCGCGGGGCGCTCAGGTTGCGGCCGGTCAGGAACAGCTCCTTCGTGCGGGCGAGACCGACGACGTCGATGAACTTTGCAAGCCCGGTATGTCCGTAGATCAGCCCGAGCTTGGCCGGGGGCATGCCGAGCTTGGCGCTCATGGCGCTGAGGCGCAGGTCGCACCTGACAGCGAGCTCGAGGCCTCCCCCGAGGCAGTGCCCGTTGATCGCCGCGAGCACCGGATAGGGATGGGCGCTCACCGCCTCCATGGCGGCGTGGAACGGATGGGCAACGAGCGCCTCCGCGTCGGTGGCGAAGCTCTCTTCGGGGATGCCGGCAATGTCGTAGCCGGCCGAGAAGACCTCGCCGGTTCCGGTGATGACCACGCAGCGGATCTCGATCCCCCGGTCGAGCCCCGGCAGCACCTCTGCGAGCGCCTCCAGGATCTCGTGGTCGAGGGCGTTCCGCCGCTCGGGATTGGAGATGGTCAGCCGGGCCACCGCCTCGGCCGGGTGATCGAGAACGAGCTTCCCGCCCGCGAGGGACATGCGTTCCCCGCCTGCCTCGCCGTTTCCTCCTCGTGCGGCGGGGTCTTCGCTCATCCCAGGACGACGAGGACGTCGCCCTCTTGGACCGACTGGCCCTCCTCGCAGCGGACCTCGGTGACGGTGCCCGGGTCCTCGGCCTCCACCGGCATCTCCATCTTCATCGACTCGATGATCACCACGGTGTCGCCCTCGTCGACCTGATCGCCGACCGCGACCTCGACCTTCCACACGGTTCCGGTGATGTGCGCTTCGACGTTGTTGCTCATGGCCCGGCGGGTGAGAATATCCAGCCTTGCCCGCGGAACGGACAGCCGACCCGGTGGTGATCGTCGCGGCGCACAACGAGGCACGCCGAATCGGGGCCACGCTGGAGGCGCTGTCGGAGGCGTTTCCAGGCGCTCAGCTCGTGGTTGCCGACGACGCCTCGAGTGACGGCACGGGCGAGCTGGCGCTTTCGCGGGGCGCTCAGGTGGTCAGCCGCGGAAGGCCCCACGGCAAGGGCGCCAACATGACCGCCGCGGCCGAGAGCGTGCTCCACCTGGGGGATGCCCCCAACCCACCGATCTTCCTGCTCTGCGACGCCGATCTGGGCCAGTCGGCGAGGGAACTGCCGGGCTTGGTTGAGGCGGTTGCGGAGGGCGGCTGCGACCTTGCGGTCGGGGCCTTCCGTGATCGCGTCGGCGGTGGCTTCGGCCTTGCCGTGGGCTTCGCCCGCTGGGCGATCGAGCGCCGCTGCGGCTTTCGCGCCGAGGCTCCGATTTCCGGCCAGCGGGCGATGACGGCGCAGGCGCTGCGTGCCGTCTTGCCGTTTGCAAGCGGCTACGGGATGGAGACCGGGATGACGATCGACGCCGTGCGCGGCGGCTTCCGCTTGTGCGAGATCGAGCTCGACCTCGAGCACAGGGCGACGGGCCGAAGCGTCGGCGGCTTCCTTCACCGCGCCCGCCAGCTCCGCGACTTCGCACGCGCCTACGCCGCGAGGCGCGTTGCCTAGGGGTTGGGAGGCCCGCTAGCCTCGCTTCGCGTAGTTCCCGAACTCGCCGAAGTCGAGCAGCACGCACGACTCCTCGCCGACGATCTCGGCGTCGTGGCCCGGCGGGATGGCGAACACGTCGCCGGGGCCGATCTCGGCCTCGGAGCCGTCGTCCATGTACACCTTCATGTGGCCCGACATGCAATAGCCCAGGTGGGAGACCTCGCAGGACTCGGTTCCGGCGATCGGCTTGACGTTGTTGGACCACCTCCAGCCCGGCTCGAACACGCCCCGTCCGACCACCTTGCCGTCGAGGTTGCAGACGTCGGCCCGACCCTTGCCCTCGAAGGGCCGAGTCTCGTCAGGTGAGTTGAAGTTCTTCACTTCTACGGGCATCTGTTCCTCCTCTCATAGCTGCTGACCCGCGCTGCGCCACCCTAACTCCTCGGGCCTCGCCGACGCCGCGTCAGCCCCGAATAGGCTTGGCGCCCGTTGATCCTCGCCATCGACCAGGGCACGACCGGGACCACCTGCCTCGTCTTCGACCGCGAGGGCCGGATCGCCGGACGCGCCTATTCGGAGTTCGAGCAGCACTTTCCGCAGCCCGGCTGGGTCGAGCACGACGCGGCCGAGATCTGGGAGGTCACGCGCCGGCTGTGCGTGCAGGCGATCGTGGACGCGGGAATCCAGGGCGCCGACCTGGACGCGATCGGGATCGCCAACCAGCGCGAGACTGTCGTCGCCTGGGACCCCGAGACGGGCGAGCCCGTCCATCGCGCGCTCGTCTGGCAGGATCGCCGCACTGCGGCACGCTGCGACGAGCTCAGGGCCGCCGGGCACGAAGCGCTGGTGCGGGAGCGAACCGGGCTTGTCATCGATCCCTACTTCTCGGGCACCAAGATCGAATGGCTGCGGCGAAACGTCGAGGCGGCGCGGAGCGCCGTCTTCGGGACGATCGACTCCTGGCTCGTGTTCAAGCTCACCGGTCGCCACGTCACCGATTACTCGAACGCCTCCCGGACGATGCTGTTCGACATCCGTGGGCTGCACTGGGACACCGAGCTGTGCGGCCTGCTCGGGGTCGATCCATCCAGCCTGCCCGAGCCGGTTCCGTCGGCACACCTGTACGGCCGCACGGACGTCTTCGGCGGCGACGTCCCGGTGGCGGGGATCGCGGGGGACCAGCAGGCGGCGCTGTTCGGCCAGGCCTGCCAGCGGGCCGGAATGGCGAAGAACACCTACGGGACAGGGAGCTTCGTCCTCCTCAACACCGGCCGCGACGCTCCCGAGCCCGGCGAGGGCCTGCTGACCACGGTCGCCTGGGGCCTGGGCTCTCGGACCGACTACGCGCTCGAGGCGGCGGTGTTCATCACCGGCGCCGCGGTGCAGTGGCTTCGTGACGGGCTCGGGATCATCGGCTCGGCGCCCGAGAGCGAGGGGCTCGCGGCCTCGCTCGACTCGAACGACGGCGTCTACTTCGTTCCCGCGCTGACCGGCCTGGGATCGCCGCACTGGGATCCCTACGCGCGCGGGACGATCGTCGGCCTGACGCGCGGCTCCGGCCGGGCCCAGCTGGCGCGCGCCGCCTGGAGGCGATCGCCTACCAGACCGTGGACGCGGTGCGGGCGCAGGAGGCCGCCGCCGGGGAGGCACTCGAGGTGCTGAAGGCCGATGGGGGGGCGGTCTCCAATCGCTGGCTGATGCAGTTCCAGGCGGACGTGCTCGGGGTGCCGGTGGTCGTCCCCGAGATCTCCGAGACGACGGCCCTCGGCGCCGCCTATCTGGCGGGAATCGCCACCGGCGTCTGGGACGCCGAGCAGGTCGCGGCGATGTGGCGCGAGGCCGCCCGATACGAGCCGCGCATGAGCGAGGACGAGCGCCAGTCTCTGCTCGGCGACTGGCGCCGCGCCGTTGAGCGAGCCAGGGGCTGGGCAAGCGGCGCGTAACCGCGACCCGCGACGGGGGTAGGACACCCACGGGCCGGCTCCTGCCCGCTCCCCTGTCGATGGCCGAGATCAAGCCCCAGGTCTACAAGGACCCCCGCCCCGCCGAGTACTTCACGCGGTTCCACGAGCGCGCTCGCACCCGCGACCCCGACTGGGTCTATGGCTTGGTGCGGATCGTGCTCACGATCCCCACCCTGCTCCTCTACCGCGCCTGGGCGATCGGGACGGAGAACGTCCCCAGCTCCGGACCCGTGATCCTGGCCCCGAACCACTTCTCGAACTGGGACCACTTCTTCGCCGCCGTCTACCTGCGGCGCAAGGTGCGGTTCATGGCCAAGTCGCAGCTGCTCGGCGCCAACCGGGCCATCACCTTCATCCTCTCCCACGGTGGGGTGTTTCCCGTTCGCCGCGGCCACCAGGACCAGGAGGCGTTCATCACCGCCCACGCGATCCTCGATCACGGCGGCTGCATGCTGATCTACGCGGAGGGCGGTCGCTCCCGCACGGGCGGTCTCGGTCAGCCGCGACCGGGGGTCGGCTACCTGGCGCTCGAGTCGGGCGTCCCCGTCGTGCCGGTGGCGATCCACGGCTCGAAAGGGGTTCGGGGGTGGAGGAGGCTCCAGTTCCCGAAGGTGACGATCCAATTCGGCGAGCCGCTGAGCTTTCCGGTTGTCGAGAGCCCCTCGCGCGAGCAGGCACAGGAGGCCGCCGAACGGGTCTTCCAGCCGGTGGGGGAGATGTACGCGGCCCTCGAGGAAAAGGGTCGCCGTGGCGTGATCAAGGCCCTGCGCGAAGGGATCGGCGCCCGCACCGAGCGCCAGGTCCCGGCCGGCCAGCCTCGCTAGCCGGTCGACAACGAACGTCCCGGAGTGTGGGCTATAGGGGGTAGCGAGGGACGTTCATTGCGTCGCTCACTCGTACTTCGTATCCAAGGTTCGCCAATGCTCCGGGTCGTGCCCCGGCACGATCACTGCCTGGGGGTAGGAGCGATGGAAGAGCGCCAGCTCCTGTCGCGAGCGGCGCCAGGTGTGGCGGTCGAGGGGGCGCGGCGGCTCTGGTGCGTCGCCGAGTTGAGCGTGCGTGTAGATGGCGTCGCCCGCGATCACGAGGTCGCGCTCTTGCAGGCGAGCGATCACGCACTGATGGCCCGCCGAGTGCCCGGGCGTGAAGGCGAGCCGAACGGACCCGTCGCCGAATAGGTCGAAGGTGCGGCCGAACGTCGAGTACGAGGCGATGTCCGGGCCCTCGTAGCTGAGCGTCCGGTAGTCGAATAGGAAGTCGTAGTGCGCCGGCCGGTAGCCGCGCAGAAGCGGTCGCGGGTCCGTGGTCGCCGCGTGCCACTCCGGCGCGGAGATCACGAAGGTCGAGTTGCCGAACTCGGACATCCCCGAGGCGTGGTCCTGGTGCAGGTGGGTCATCACGACCAGGGGCAAGTCCCTGGCCTCGATCCCGCGCTCGCGAAGCTGGGCGGGTATGTCTCGCCCCGGCTCGATCCGCGGCCGGGCGAACCGAGCCCACAGCTGACCCATGTTCTCGCGCGGCTCCGCGGCCACGGACGGGTGAAGGCCGGTGTCCACGAGCATCGGCCCGGCCTCGGGGTGCCGAACCAGGAAGGCGGGGCAGGGAACGGTCCACCACTGGGAGCGAGGGGTGCCGACGCCCAGCACCTTCAGCGTTTCCAGGGGACCGCCGGGGCGCTCGAAGAAGGTGGGCGGGGAATCCAGCTCGCCGCCCAAGCAGGGGCTCGACGGTAACCGTGGCTCCCCGCTTGCCGCCGGAGAGCGGCTCGGTCAGCGGCTTCGACTGGGCGTGGACCTTCATCGGTCGCTGAGCGTACAGGCGGACAGTCTCTAAGCTCACCCGGTGGCAGCCTCGAGCTCCCAGATCTTCCGGCCGGGACTGCTTGAAGGTCAGATCTGCGCCGTCTCGGGGGCGGGCACGGGACTCGGGCGGGCGACTTCGTTGGAGCTGGCGGCGCTCGGCGCCACCGTGATCGGCTGCGGACGGCGCGCCGAGCCGCTCGACGAGACAGTGCGAACGATTCGGGACGCCGGCGGAGCCGCGGAGGCAGAGCCAATGGACATCCGTGACCCCGACGCGGTGGAGGGCCTGTTCGACGGGATCGTCGAGCGCCACGGCCGCCTAGACGTGCTGGTCAACAACGCGGGCGGCCAGTTCCTCAGTCCCGCCGAGGCCATCAGCCCCAAGGGCTTTCGGACCGTGATCGAGCTGAACGTGCAGGGAACCTGGCAGATGACCCATGCAGCCGCGACGAAGGCGTTCATCCCGCAGCGTTCCGGGAAGGTGATCAGCATCACCCTCTCGCCCCACCACGGAATGCCGGGCATGGCGCATTCCGGGGCCGCCCGCGCCGCGGTGGAGAACATGATGCGCACTCTCTCGATCGAATGGGCGCGCTTCAACGTCAAGCTGTGCGCCGTGGCGGCCGGCCAGTTCGACACCGAGGTGCTGCGAACGAAGTACCCCAAAGAGGTCGCGGAGAACGTGGTGCGCACGGTGCCGGCGCAGCGACTCGGCAAGCCGGAGGAGATGGCCTGGCTGATCGCCTATCTCGCCTCCCCCGGGGGAGACTTCCTCTCCGGTTGCGTGATCACCATCGACGGCGCTCGCGACAACTGGTTCGGCTCCTGGCCGCCGCCCGGAGCCGTAGGCGAGTCCGGGGAGCCGCTCGCCGAGGCCCGCAAGCCGCCCGAATGAGGCTCGTCCTCATCACGGCGGTGGCGCTGTTCGCGCTGGCCACCGCGTCGTGTGGGGACGGCGAGCCATCACCTACCGCGGGCACGACGGTCGCCGACCCGGCCGCGAAGCGGCTGACGGCCGCCGAGCGAGCTGTGGTGATCCGGTCGGAACGGGTCGTGCAGCGCTATTGCGGGAAGCTCGCGCTCGCGCTGACCGGCCAGAGGAAGCCTCCCTCGGTCGCGGAGCAGGGCCGGGCCCTCGCTGCGACGGACCGCCTCATCGAGCTGGCCCGGAACAAGCCCGCCGCGTCCCTCGAGAGCAGGGGGGACATGAGGCTGTTCCTCGGCGACCTGGCCGAGGACCTCGAGGGCTCCAACTGCGATGTGCGGCTGGTGCAGCGGATCGACCAGGCGCTGGCGACGCTGCCCCAGCGGTAGGGGCCTACCGAATGACGCGGGTGAACGCGGTCGCCGTGTTGTTCTGGATCACAGGGTCGTCGGTGAACGCGGCCGTGGTGGAATAGTTCCTCATCGTGCGGGGAGGCCCCTGCACCGTGCCCCTGATTGTGATCCGCTGCCGACCGCCGACGCCCAGGTCGCCGAGCCTACAGGTCACTGTGTCGTCTGCGTTCGAGCAGGTTCCACTGCTGGTCTCCACCGAGCTGAAGCTCACCTGGATGGGGAGTTTGTCCCAGACGCTTATGCGGTTTGCGGGCGAGGGACCCAGGTTCTCCACCAGCAGCCTGTAGGTGACGGTACTGCCGATCCTGACCGGGTCGGGGTCGTCGAGCTTCGTGATCCTGAGATTGGCGTGGCGCGGGTCGTCGACCAGCATCTCGACGTTCTGGTCGAGCTGCGGGTCTCCCTCACCGCTTGGCGGGCCGCTTTGAGGATCGTTGAAGCCGAAGGTGCGGCCGATCGCGGCGAGCTGGCGGGCGATGAAGCCTGCGGCGCTCCCGGCGGCCGGAGCGGTCGACGGGGAGGCTTGGTCGAGCACGGTGCCGAAGACCGAAAGCGTGTCGTCGCGGTTGTCCATCACCTCGATCAGGCGGTGCTGGTGCGGCCAGTCGGCGACCGCCGAGGTGTTGACCTCCCACCAGACTCGATTCCCGCAGAACCTCCTGTTGCCCGGGCCGGTCGTGCGGGTGCTTCCGCAGGGCAAGAGCGCGTGCTCGTGAGTGTGTCCGGCGACGTAGGCGATCACGTTCGGGTACTCGGCCAGGAGCTGGGTGAAGGTCTTGGCGCTGTTCCCGAACTCGGCGGACTGCTCCGGGTTACCGAAGTGGATCGGCGACGAGCTGCGCGGGTCGGGATCGCAGCCGGGATTGGTGTCGTGCTCGGGGGTGTCGCCGTGGCTGTGGTTCACGCCCGTGCACTCTCCGGTGGCCTCGTCGGGGACGTTCGCGTCCATGCTGCGCACCGGATGGTGGCCGAAGATCACGATCAGCTTGCCCTGGTCCTCCGCCTTGCTCAGCTCGTCGCGGAGCCAAAGGAACTGTGGGTGGTCGAGGTTCCCGTCTGAGGACCCCGTCGGCTGGGGGCCGAAGGGGCCGAGAATGCCGCCCTCCGCGTTGGTGTCGATGGAGATGAACCGGACGCCCGGCGTCTGCGGCGGGTTCCACGCGTAGTAGGAGGCCGAGCCGTTCGAGGCCTGGTTCTGTGCCGAGCTGACGAAGCTGAAGCCGTGGTCGTTGTCCTGGTTGTTGGCGCCGATGATCGCCTTGGTCTGCACCTTCGAGGCGAGGCGTCGCAGCGGGTCGGGCGGGACCAGCATCCCCTCGGAGGTGGGGAAGAGCAGCACGTTCGGATTGAGAGCGTCGGGGCCGGGCATGCCCCCCGGGACGATGGTCGTCCCGAGCGCCTTGAAGCAGCCGGTGGCGATGTTCTCGAACTGCTGGTTCGCGTCCTCGTTCCCCTGCACGAGGACGTCGTGGTTGCCGTTCGCCCAGTAGGAGGGGACGTTCAGCCCCGCCGGGGTGAGGGAGAGCATCTGAGCGCGGTCCAGGAGCCCCGTGTACTGTGGCCATGCGGCCCAGTCTCCCTGGGGGTCGTTCGGGTCGTAGAAGTTCGGGGGCGGAGGCGATGGGTAGTCGTCGTAGTCCTGGACGCCCGTGTATCCGGCGGCCTCAGCGGCGGCCTGGGTCGTCCCCCCTTCCTGCGTCACGAACGCCTGGCAATCGGCGTCGGGGAGGTTCGCCACCGAGTAGGCGTTGGGGTCCGTCAGGCCCGAGTTGAAGTTGAGGGTCACGCCGCCCTCTATGAGCGAGCGCGTCCAGATCATCTCGTTGCGCTGCATGTTGTCGGCCTGGTCGCCTGTGAGCACCGCGAGGTCCATCGGGTTGCCGATCCCGTTGCCTTGCGGCACCGGGCTGTGGGCGGCGTACCGGTTGACCTGCCGGATCGAGTCGTCGATCATGAACGGGGTCAGGGCCTCCCAGGGGCGCCAGGCCGAGGTTGCGCCACCCTGGCCGGCGACCTCGTCCAGAAACTCCACCCGCAGCGGAGACTCCTCGTCGGCGAGCTGGAAGTCGGTGAGCTGGGAGAAGTAGGCGAGCGAGCGACGCCGCTGCGCGCGTCCCGACTGGACTACGCCGTCGGGGTCACGGACGACGTACGACTCGTCGACCTGATCCACCTCCAGGGTCGTGTAGTCGGCGTCCGGGTCGGTGGCGGCGAGGACCTGCTCGAGGGTCGTATGGCCCCCGGTGTCGATGACCTGGTGGGTCGCCGCGGCGGTCCCGACGACGGCGAGCAGGACCGCGAGGCCGCCCACGGGCACCAGCCAGCGCCGGCGGCGCGAGCGGGCTCTTGCTGCTTCTCCGTGTGGGCTGATGGCCCTTCCCCTAACCCCTGATCACGACGGTACCCGTTACCCCATATCCGGTGCCGGGAAACCTACCACTGCGGGCCATCCCCCGCGCCGGCTTGGCCGGGCTCCTCGGTTGCCCCGGCCCGGAGCCCGGCTACGCCTGGCCGCTCCCTTCGCGCAGCGTCCCCTCGCGGATCCGCGCCGCCAGGTCCTTCGACTCCTCGCGGATCACGGTGCCGTCCTCGAGCTCGACGGCGGGCAGGGCCTTCTGCCCGGTCAGCTCGGCGTACTCGGTGCGCTTTCCGCGCCTGAGCGGCTGCTTCACCACCTCGTACTCGATCCCCGCTTCGTCGAGCGCCTTCTGCACCCGCCAGCACGGGTGCTGGTCGATCTTCAGCCACATCGTCGGGCAGCGGTGGAGCTTGACCGCCATCTCGTCCTCCAATCGGGTCGCGGTTGCTACGCGTACAGGCCCCCGAATTGTCCCCCGGTCACGTTCAGGACCTGTCCGTGGACGTAGTCGGAGAGCGACGAGGACAGGAACAGGACGGGGCGCGCGGCCTCCTCCGGCTGGGCGGGGCGCCCGAGCGGGATGATCATCGAGGCCATCGCCCGTTGCTGCTCGGGCACCCCGATCTCGATCTTCTCGCCCTCGCGCTCGATCGCCTC
>CAVUPJ010000018.1:0-24018 GCA_963743455.1 uncultured Actinomycetes bacterium
CATGGACGAGATCAAGGAGATCATCGAGCTGATGATCGGCCGGGTACGGACGCAGGTGGCCGAGCACGCGCTCCAGCTCGACCTCGACGAGGGGGCCAAGGAGCTGCTCGCCGATCGCGGCTGGGACCCAGCGATGGGGGCGCGGCCCCTGCGCCGGGCGATCCAGCGCTACATCGAGGACCCGCTCGCCGACGAGGTGCTGCGCCAGGGCAACATCGAGTCCGGGACCACGGTGCTGGTCGAGCGCGATCCCTCCGGCGACGACGACGAGCGGCCGCTGAAGATGAAGGTGGTCAAGCCCCGCAAGCAGCCGGCCAAGAAGCGCGAGCCGGTTGGCGTGGCCGCGAAGTCGGGCGACGGTGATGGCGCACCGTCAGCCGCCGGAGAGGATCCCGAGCCGGAGGGCGAGGGCGGCGAGGGCGGCGACGGAGAGCCGGCCTCCGAGCGGCCACCGGACGCGGACGCCGAGCAGCAGTAGCGCTCGAGCGCTAGGCGAAGGTGTCCAGCGCCACCTCGAAGCGCTCGACGGCGGGCGGGCTCTGCGCCCCACCTCTGTCGGCCACGCGTTGTCGCGCGCTCTCGCCTTCCTCCTCGCTGGCCTCCATCAGCTCCCGCGAGTCCCAGTAGCTCGTCCCGACCACCTTGCCGCTGGTGCGGTCGATCAGCAGGGTGAACCCCCGGAAGCCACCGATCTGCTTGAACACCGGCAGGTCCTGCTCCTCGAATTCGCTGACCGTCTCGTCGATGCGGGCGGGGTCCAGCTGGATCGTCGACACCCTCGCGTGCATCCCTCGCTCTCCTTTCGTTGGCTGATCGGGCGCCGATCCTAGGGGTTTCTCAACGCCGCGTCTTGCTCTCGCAGCCCGCGACCGCGGAGTCGGGATCGGCAGGGAGGACGTCCAAGTCGGCTTTGTCGCTGGTGCCCGGGCTGCCCCCGCCGTCGCAGTTGACCGTCGTGTCGGATGCGAGGTCGCGGGCAAGGAGCTCATCATTTCCGTTCATCCCGTTCATCACATCGGGACCCGGTCCCCCGGCCACGGTGTCGCTGCCCCAGCCGCCCCAGAGTGTGTCGTTCGCATTCCCGCCGAAGAGCGAGCTTTGGACCCCGGTGGAGTTGACCACCTTGTCCGCTTGGTCCCCTGCGGCGACCTGGATCCGGGTGATCTCGCCGCTGCAGTTGACCGTGTAGTCGCCGCTTCGGGTGCAGCCGGCACCCGTGTGGACGCCGGAGCCCGTGTAGGCGCCGCCGGGCAGGTCGGTCACCCGCACGATCGACGTGGAGGGCCGGGTGATCGCGAAGTTGTCCTTGGCGCCCGCGGCGCCCGTGACCACGAGGGTCTTGCCCGAGACGCTGATCGCGGCGGTCCGGACCGTGAAGGTGCGCGAGGCCGGGGTCGGGTCGACGTTACCGACCTGGTCGATGGCGCGGACGGAGAAGCTATGGGATCCATCGGTGAGATATGGGATGGTCTTCGGCGAGCCGCAGGGAGCATAGGAGCCCGAGTCCAGCTTGCACTCAAATCTTGTCCCCGGCTGGGAGGAGAAGGCGAAGGTTGGAGTCGGGTCGTTCGTCCCAGCCTCTGGGCCGCTCGTGATCCTCGTGGTCGGCTCATTGCCAACCCGCACCATCCTCGCCACCGAGGGCACGCCGTTCGCGCCGATCACGAAGAGCATGTAGACGCCCGGCGGTGCCAGGTTGGCGCTGGCCGGGGCGGTGGCGTTGACCGATCCGCTGCCGGCGGTGAACGAGAGCGGTACATAGCGCTGCTCCATGTTCACCGAGTGCGTGACCGCACCCAGCCGAACCAGCGCCACTTTGCTGACCGAGGCGGCGTTCGGCGTGGAGATATCAAACGGTGCGTTGTAGGTCGCCTCATCGGGCGCGGAGGTGATCTGGGGCCGTGGGGCGAGCTCCCCTGACCCGTCCTTCTTGAACAGGTAGGGCGGGGAGAACACCTCGGCGTTCTTCGCCAGGTAACCCACCGAGTCGCAGGTGCCGCAGATGCCACCGCCTGAAGACAGCACCCGCCCGTCGGGCAAGAGGAGCGCGGTGGAGTGGTACTGGCGGGTCATCTGCATCGCCGCGAGCGTCTGCCACTGCCCGGTGGCGGGGTTCCACAGCTCGGCTGGATAGACGCCGTTGTCCAGGTCCACGAGCGGGGCTCCGGACGAATTGCCGCCGGTGGCGAGCACGGTGCCGTTCGCCAGCACGGTGAGGTCGTGGAGCCGGCGGCCGCTGGCCATCGCCGCCGTAGCCGATACCTGCGGCGTCGCCCCATTCAGATCGATGATTCGCGCAGTCCGGCTCGAGGCCCCTCCGCCGGAGACGAGGATCTTGCCCACGTCGTAGAGCGCGTGGCTGCCGTAGTTGCGGTTCAGGGCGTCGCGTTGGCCGAAGCCCTGCCACGAGCCTCCTCCGGCCGTGTCGAGGCTCCGCATCGTTTGGTCGGGACCCGAGTAGAAGGCGCGGCCATCGGGCGCTACGTCGATCCACGGGTAGAGCGGCAGGTTGAGCGAGGCCGTGTTGAGCGCGCGCAGGCCGCCGTCGGTCGTGCGCACCTCCGGCATGTTCGGCCCGCCTTCGGTGATCAGCATCTCCCCGTTGCGCAGGGGAGTGACGCTCGGGTACCAGCGGCCGGCCGCCATGTTCGGCCCCAAGCTCCAGGTGCCGGTGTCCGAGTCGAAGACGTGCGTTTGGACAATGCCCTCGAGCTGGTCGTTCTTGTTCCCGCCGGCGACGAACAGCGACCCGTCCATGAGGTGGGCCAGGCCGCTGCAAAAGATGTTGTGGATCGTCACGTTCACTGGGGTCTGCGTGCCGGTGGCGGGGTCCCACACGGTGGCGCGGGTGTGGTCGTGGACCGGGTAGGTCTCAGCTGCGTTGTCGCCCACCGAGTCGTAGGCGAGCACCTTCCCGTTTTCGAGCAGCGCCACGTGCACGCCCACCACCGGCCAGTCGATGACGGGCCCCCACTGGCCCACTTGTCCCTCGTTGCCGGTGACCGCCGCTGCCGCCGCCTCGGCGTCCTTAGCGGTGGCGGCGCGGGTGCGCCGCTCGAGCCGCGGCTCCGCAGCGGGGTCGTGGGCCACGGAGTCCTCCTCGACGTGGCCTCGAACGGTGTTCGCCGCCTCGTGGTGAGCAAGCGCGGCCGTGGGAGCTCCGGTGGCGATGATCGACGCCAGGAGGGCGACGTAGAGGATCGGGGTGCGGCGTAGGGCGATGGGCAGGGGAAGAAGCACGGCACCGAAGGGGGGGATCGGCGAGTGACCTATGGGCTGTCCAAGTCAGGTCTCGAGGCCTGACTGTCCAACGAAAACGACCCTACCCCTTTGGGCGCTGGCGCGCGCCAGTGAGGCGGTCAGCCTCCAGACAAGCGCTGCGGAGCCCGCACGGGCCGAACCGACGACGGCAGCGTCCGAGCCGGGGCGCGGAGCCGTCGGGTCGGGTTCCTAGTCTCAGAGAGGTGACGCGTCGGGATTCTCACTTCGTCTGCCAGCAATGCGGCCACGCTGCGCTGGCCTGGACCGGCCGCTGTCCCGGGTGTGGCGAGTGGAACACGCTGTCCGAGACGCTGCGGCCCGGAGGCGAGGCGTCGGGGCGCCCGTCGCTGAAGCGGCGAGTGGGCGGTCCTCGATCGTCCGGCGCAGGCGAGGCGGCCCGCCCCGTCCCCCTCCGCGACGTCGAGCCGCCGGCCACCGCTCGCCTGCTGACCGGGATCGCCGAGCTCGACCGGGTGCTCGGTGGCGGGCTTGTGCCCGGCTCGCTGGTCCTGATCGGCGGCTCGCCGGGAATCGGCAAGAGCACGCTCACCGGGATGGCGCTCGGGAACCTCAGCGCGGCCGGGAGGCGGGTCCTCTACGTCTCCGGGGAGGAATCGGCCGCCCAGGTCCGGGTGCGCGCCGAGCGGCTCGGCGACCAGGCGCTGGCGGTGCCGGTTCTCGCCGAGACCTCGGTCGAGGCCGTGCTGGCCGCGCTCGAGAAGGAGCGCCCCGACGTCTGCGTCGTCGACTCGATCCAGACACTCCACGTCGAGGGGATGACCGGAGCTCCCGGGTCGGTGGGCCAGGTGAGGGAGTCGGCGGCGGCGATCATGGGGGTCGCCAAGTGGCTGGGCACCGCGGTCGTCCTGGTCGGGCACGTGACGAAGGACGGAACGGTCGCCGGACCGCGCACGCTCGAGCATCTGGTCGACTGCGTGCTCCTTTTCGAGGGCGAGCGCGAGCGCAGCTTCCGCACCCTTCGGGCGCTGAAGAACCGCTTCGGCGCGACCAGTGAGGTGGGGGTGTTCGAGATGCGCGCGGGCGGGCTGGTCGAGGTCGCCGATCCCTCGGCGCGCTTCGTCGAGGAGGCGAGCCAGGCGCCGGGTTCGTGCGTGCTGTGCGCCATGGAGGGCAGCCGGCCGCTGCTGGTCGAGGTCCAAGCGCTCGTCGCGCCGACCGAGATCGTGCCACCGCGACGCGTCGCCACCGGGATCGACCGCAACCGCCTGGCGATGATCCTCGCGGTTCTCGCGCGCCACGGAGGCCCGTCGCTGGCCTCGGCCGACGTGTTCGTAAACGTCGCCGGAGGGGTGAGGGTGGAGGAGCCCGGAGCCGACCTCGCCGTGGCGCTGGCGCTCGCGTCCGCACATCGAGGAGAGCCGCTTCGGGGCGGCCAACGGCCCCTGGCCTGCTTCGGGGAGGTCGGCCTGACGGGCGAGCTTCGGTTCGTCGCCCACCCCGAGCGCCGCGTTGCCGAGGCGACCAAGTTCGGCCTGGGACCGATCGTCGCTCCGCCCGCTGGCGAGCGGGTGAAGGGGCTGAGCCCGCAGCGGACCCTGCGGATGGCTCTGCAGGCCGCCCTCACACCGGCCGTTGACCGCGAGGTGCGCGAGGCGGCGTGAACGGGGCTCGAGCGAGCCCCGCGGCTTGACAACCCTCAATCCGACCTCTCCACACGGGATTCAGGGTGAGCGCGAGGTGCAGGGGCTCTTTGCCATCATGGCCTCGATGGTTCCGCCCGACGGGGATGAGCTGCAAGAGCTTGAGACCCGCCTCGATCCCCGTTTGCTGCGCGCCCTGGACATGGTGGCGCCCGGAACGCCGCTTCGGGAGGGGATCGACAACATCATCCAGTCGCACACCGGCGGCCTGATCCTGGTCGCCGAGGCCGACGAGGTCTCCTTCCTGTTCAGCGGCGGGATCAAGCTCGACATCGACTACACCCCGGCGCTGCTCTACCAGGTGGCGAAGATGGACGGCGCCATCGTCCTCGATCCGGACGTCAAGAAGATCTGTTGGGCGAACGTCCAGCTGATGCCCGACCCGACGATCCTCTCGATGGAGACCGGCACCCGCCACCGCACCGCCGAGCGCGTCTCGAAGCAGACCAACGCGCTCGTGGTCTCGATCTCCGAGCGGCGCGAGGTGGTCTCGCTCTACATCGAGGGCCTGAAAACCATCCTCCAGGACATCCCGATGGTGCTCTCGAAGGCGAACCAGGGACTGGCGACGCTCGAGAAGTACCGCGCCCGCCTGGATCAGATGTCCGCCCGCCTCACGAATCTCGAGTTCCTCGGCGGCTGCACGCTCCACGACGTCCTCTCGGTGCTCCAGCGGGCTGAGTTCGTGTCCCGGATGGCCGCGGAGGTGGAGCGGTACATCATCGAGCTGGGCACGGAGGGTCGGTTGATCGAGATGCAGCTCGAGGAGACCGTGGTCGGCGTGATCGGGGACCGGTCCGCTGTGGTTCGCGACTACGCCGTCGCGGAAACCGAGGAGCAGATCGAGCGCACGATCGGTGAGCTTGCGGGGCTACCTCACCAGGAGCTGCTCGACTTCGGTCGCCTTGCCGAGCTGCTCGGCTATGACCGAAAGACCAGCACGCTCGACTTTGCGGTCTCGCCGCGGGGGTACCGGATCCTGTCGGGGATCCCGCGGCTGCCGCGCCTCGTGGTTCAGAAGATCGTCCACCGGTTTGGGGATTTGGAGGCGATCGTGAACGCCTCGCAGGAAGAGCTTGAAGCCGTCGAGGACGTGGGGGACGTAAGGGCAAGGGAGATCCGAGAGGGACTTCGCAGGCTTCAGGAGGTCGACATTGTCGACCGCTATCCGTGAACCCGACGGCCGCCCCGGCGGCCGTCCGACATAAGGAGGCCCACATTCCAGAGCTAGCTACCGAGGACGCGATAGAGATCGACCCCGACCTCGGCCCCGTCGAGTGCACATTCGAGATTGGCGACAACGTCGTCTATCCGCACCACGGGGCCGGGATGGTGTTGAAGAAGGAGACCAAGGACCTCCTCGGCGAGAAGCGGGACTACCTGACGATCAAGATCCTGCACAACAACATGACCGTCATGGTCCCCTGCGAGAACGCCCATCGGGCCGGCTTGCGGCGGGTCATCGACGGCGACGATGTCAACAAGGTGATCGACGTGCTGACGGGCGAGGTTTCGGAGATGCCGAAGAACTGGAATCGCCGGTTCAAGCACAACCGCGAGAAGATCAAGACCGGGGACGTCTTCGAGCTGGCCGAGGTGGTCCGGAACCTGGCAATTCGTGAGTGGGAGAAGGGTCTCTCCACTGGCGAGAAGCAGATGTACACGCGGGCAAAGAAGATCCTCGCGTCAGAATTCATGTACGCGCTCGGCAAGGAAGAGGACGGAGCCGAGGCCTACCTGGACGAGCTGCTGGAGGAGCGCTTCGGGGCGACGGCGCCTGCCTGACCGTCCCTCAACCTCAGCGGTCATCGCGGCCGCCGGCTCCGGCGAGAGACTCGGAGCCGGCGGCCCGAAGGCCTTGGTAGCGCTGGCCGGCAGGCCGCTGGTCGGGTGGGCGCTCGACGCCTTCGCGCGGGCGGAGAGCGTTGCCGCGGTCATCATCGCGGCGCCGCCGGGACACGAGGCCGCCATCGAGGAGCTCGCGGGTGGCATCGAGGTCGAGCTCCAAGTGGTGGCCGGCGGCGACTCGCGCTCTGAATCAGTGGGGCGGGCGCTCGAGCGCGTGGAGACGGACCTGGTTGCGGTTCATGACGCCGCCCGTCCGCTGGTCACGCCGGAGCTGATCGACGAGCTCGCGACCAAGCTCACCTCGCGCCCCGACGCTGCCGGCGTGATCGCCGCGGCGCCCCTGGCCGACACGGTGAAGCGTGCCCGCGAGCCGCGCCCCGCCAAGGGACCGGTCCCACGCGGCGGCCCAACGGTCGCCCAGACGGTCAGCCGCGATCACCTCTGGGCGGCTCAGACCCCACAGGTCTTCCGCACGGCGGCGCTTCGCGAGGCCTTCGACGCCGACACCCAGCGGATCGCCGCCGCCACCGACGACGCGATGCTGGTCGAGAAGTCCGGCGGCAAGGTCCTGATCCACCCGGCTCCCGCCGAGAACCTCAAGGTCACGACGGCCCTCGACCTGCGGATCGCAGAGCTGCTGCTGGCCGGACGCGGGTCGTAGCTTCGGCCCGGAACCCCGGCGCCGAGAGGAGCGCAACTACCTGTTTTCCGGGGGGTTATCCAGGTATGCGAGTAAGCGGATCTACCGCAGGGTTCCGACCGCCGGCTGGCGAATACTTGTAGCGAGATGAAGCGACTTCGAAGCAGACTCGGGTGCGCCGTCGACGGCCATCGCTTGGCGTTGGTTGGCCATCGCTGCTTGTGCCTGCGCTGTGGGCACGAGCGGGCGTCGGAGAGCGTCCGGCGGCCGGCGCGCCGGGCCTAGCCGCTGCGTCGCCGGCTCTCGCCGACCGGGAGGCCGGCGATCTGCCGCGCCTCGTGGTGCAGGTGCTTGACGCGGCGGCGCATGTAGAGGCGACGCTGGAGGAAGAGGGTGCCGACGCCGGCGAGCAGGATCGCGCCCAGGTTGAGCAACAGCTGCTCGATGGCGCCGACCCACTCGCTCCAGTCGCCCAGCGCGGCGGCGACGCCGATGTTGGCGGCGGCGGGAATCGTGGTCACGGAGATCAGCACTCCGACCAGCGCCCCGGACTTGGCTGAGGTCAGCGAGAGCACGCCGGCCACCCCCGCCAGGTAGGCGACGATGACGCTCCACTGGTCGGGGCTCGAGATGAAGGCGGTGAAAGGGTGCCCCGTTTGGGAGAAGTCGTCGGGCACGAACCCAACCGCGTCGAGCAGGAGGGTGGCCATGAAGGTGATCGTGATCGCGAGCGGGAAGCCGACCGCCAGCGCCACCAGCGACCGCTTCAACAGGTCCCGCCGCCGCTCGACGGCCGCAACGCAGAGCCCGGCAATCGGGCCGAACTCCGGCCCGACGATCATCGCGCCGATGATCAGGATCAGCTGATCGGTGAGGATGCCGACCATCGCGATCAGCATCGCCAGGGCCATGAAGGCGAGGAAGCTGGCGGACAGCTCGACGTTCTCCGAGGTGCGGGCCTCCACCTCCTCCCAGACGACCGCATCGGAGGGCAGGCCGGCGCTCGCCTTCTCGGCCGCGACCGCCGCATCGGAGATCTGGGAGTCGATGGTCTCCATTGCGATCGAGCCGTCGCGGTCGATGTCGAGCTCGCGCAGGTCGGAGATGATCACGCTGGCCTCCTCGCGGGCGACGTCGCAGAGGATCACGTCGCCCTCTGGACGTTGGGCCGCGCGCTCGAGGTAGATCAGGTTGACGACCGAGGGCGAGTGCTTCAGCAGGTCGAGCGTGTGCTCGGCCTGGTGGCTCGGGACCACGATCCGCAGGTGGACCATGCGCCAGCTAGCGTACAGGCGCCGTGCTCACCGACTACCACCTGCACCTGCGCGAGGATGAGGACGACCGACCGCCGGAGGTTTCCGCGTTCACGGCCGAGAACGTGGAGCGCTACCTCGCGGTGGCCGAGGACGCGGGAATCGGTGAGCTGGGGTGCTCCGAGCACGTCTACCGGTTCGCGGAGGCGCTCGAGATCTGGCGCCATCCGTTCTGGGAGCAGCAGGCTCGCGACGATCTCGACGCCTACTGCGAGTTCGTGCGCACGACCCCGCTTCGCCTCGGCCTGGAGGTTGACTTCGTGCCCGGCGCCGAGGATCGCATCGCGAACCTCCTCGACGCCCGCGACTTCGACTACGTGGTCGGCTCAGTCCATTTTGTGGGCGATCGGGCGGTGGACCACGACCGCTACGACATCTGGGAGCTGGACGGCGACCCCGACGCCGTTTGGCGCCGCTACTTCGAAGTTCTGGCCGAGACGGCGCGCTGTGGCCTGTTCGAGATCCTCGGCCATGCCGACCTGGTGAAGATGTGGGGGGCGGCAAGGCCTCGTCCCGAGCGCGATCCACGCTTCTACTACGAGCCGGCAGTGGAGGCAATCGCCGAGTCGGGCATTGCGGTCGAGGTCTCCACCGCCGGCCTGCGAAGGCCGGTCGAGGAGATCTACCCGGCGCCGGACCTGGCCGTCATGTGCGTCGAGGCGGGAGCCGCGTTCAGCCTCTCCTCCGACGCGCACGTCCCGGGCGACGTCGGCCACGCGTATGAGAGCGCCGTTGCGACGATGCGAGATTGGGGGATCGAGCAGATCGCCGTCTTCGAGCGTCGTGAGCGCCGGCTGGAGCCGCTCGGGTGAGCACGCGGGTGGGGATCGGCTACGACGCCCACCGCTTCGCCGCGGGACGCAGGCTGGTGCTGGGCGGGGTCGAAGTTCCGCACGACGTGGGCCTCGATGGCCATTCCGATGCTGACGTCCTCACGCACGCCGTGATCGACGCCGTGCTCGGGGCGTCCGGGCTGGGGGACCTCGGCACGCTGTTCCCGCCGGAAGACGAGCGCTGGCGAGACGCCCACTCCCTGGACCTGCTGACGGTGGCGCTCGGCAACCTGCATGGGCGGGTGGTGAACGTGGACGCGACCTTGATCTGCGAGGCGCCGCGGATCGGCCCCCACCGCGCGGAGATGGAGCGGAACCTCGCCGAGGTGCTCTCGGCGCCGGTTGCCGTCAAGGCGACCACCAACGAGGGCATGGGATGGATCGGGCGTGGCGAGGGCATCGCCTGCATCGCGGTCACGCTCCTGGAGGTTGGCTGATGCCCCCTGCGGATCGGCCGCCGGCACACGGACCTCTGCCACTAGGCTACGAGCCTGATGCTTCGCTCGATGGCCGGCAAGCTCTCCCCGGACATCGTCACCGGCCCGATGAGCTCGCTCGGCCGTAGGGTCAAGCTCGGCAAGCTCGGGCCACTGAGCGACGTCCCGTTCAACGTACGGACACTCACCCGTGCTGGTGTGCTCCACCCTGTGCGCCCGGACAAGCTGGCCCTGATGATCCGGGTGCTGGCCCGCTGGGGCGCCTCGCCCGCAGCCGGGATCGCCGGCGCGACGATCAACCATCCCGATGAGGTGATGGTCCAGGACGAGGCCGGGTCGCTGACCTTCGCGGAAGTGCATCGCCGCTCCAACGCTCTCGCCCGGGGGCTTGCCGCTGAGGGCGTCACGGAGGGCGACGGGGTCGCGATCATGTGCCGCAACCACCGCGGGTTCGTCGAGGCGACGCTCGCCGTCTCGAAGCTGGGCGCGAATGGCCTCTACATGAACACCGCGTTCGCCGCGCCGCAGCTCGCCGGCGTGGTCGAGCGCGAGGCGCCGGTCGCGCTCGTCTATGACGGCGAGTTCGCCGGCCTGCTCGAGCAGGCAGCGGACGCGGGCAGCGAGATCGGCTTGCGCCGCTTCGTCTCTTGGACCGATGCTGAAGACGAGGTGACCGACACTCCGCTCGACCGCCTGATCGAGTCGAGCGACGACCGAGACCTCGATCCGCCCAGCGAGTCGAGCCGCTTCGTGATCCTGACCTCCGGCACGACTGGGACGCCGAAGGGGGCGCAGCGCAGCCAGCCTGACACCCTGGGGCCGCTGGCGGCGATGTTCTCGAAGATCCCCCTGCGGGCGCGAGAGCGGACGGTGATCGCGGCGCCGCTGTTTCACTCCTGGGGGTTCGCCCACTTCACGCTGGGCCTGTCGCTCACTTCCACCTACGTGCTGCGCCGCCGCTTCGACCCAGAGGAGACGCTGCGCGCCGTGCAGGAGAGCGGCGCCACCGCGCTGGTGGTCGTCCCGGTGATGATTCAGCGGATCCTCGACTTGCCTGCCGAGACGCTCGAGAGGTACAGGCTGCCCACCCTGCGGGTGGTCGCCGTCAGCGGCTCGGCACTCCCTGGAGAGCTCGCGACCAACTGGATGGACACGTTCGGCGACAACCTCTACAACCTGTACGGGTCGACCGAGGTCGCCTGGGCGACGATCGCGACGCCGGAGGACCTGCGAGCCGCGCCGGGCACCGCCGGCCGCCCTCCGCGCGGGACCGTGGTCCGGATCGTGGACGCGGACGGCAACGACATCGAGCCGGGAAAGACCGGACGGGTCTTCGTGGGCAACGAGATGGCCTTCGAGGGCTACACGGGCGGCGGCGGCAAGGACGTGCTCGACGGCCTGCTCTCCTCGGGCGACGTCGGCCACTTCGACGCCGAAGGCCGCCTGTTCATCGACGGGCGGGACGACGAGATGATCGTCTCGGGCGGGGAGAACGTCTTCCCCCGCGAGGTCGAGGACCTGCTCTCCGACCACGATCAGATCAAGGAGGTCGCCGTGATCGGCGTCGACGACGAGCAGTTCGGCCAGCGGCTGAAGGCGTTCGTGGTCCTCAAGGAGAGCGCCGATCTCACACCCGACGAGCTGAAGGGCTACGTGAAGTCCAACCTCGCTCGCTTCAAGGTCCCGCGGGAGATCGAGTTCCTCGACTCGCTGCCGCGCAACGCGACCGGCAAGATCCTGAAGCGCGAGCTGGCCTAAGCGACCGCTAGCCGGCCGCTGCGGCTCGCTTGCTTCTGCGCCCGGCCGCCTCGGCGCGCAGCCGCTCGTGCTCGACCTGGCTCTTGAGCTGGCGCAGCGAGCGCCGCAGGTGGCCGCCCAGCTGGGGCGCGGAGACGAGCTCCGCGATCCAGCCCGGGATTCCGGAGCCGGCGACGCCATACGCGAATCGCAGCTCCACACGGGTGCGGCCGTCGTCCTGCTCGCGGAGGCGCCACCGCCCCCGCTGGTCGACCCCGAGCACCGAGCTCCACGCCATGTCGCGCCGCTCGTGCCACTCGACGATCTCGATCAGTCCGCCGACCTCCGCCGAGCCCACCCTGATCAGCATCCGGTAGCGCGCGCCGAGGCCGGTCCGCTGCTCACCGGTCACCTCCCAGCGTGTGATCCCCGACATGAAGTGCAGGTAGTTCGAGGGCTCCGCCAGGTAGTCCCAGACCAGCTTCGGCGGAGCGGAGATCACGATTGACTCGTTCAGCCGCATCCGTTGCTCTTAACCGATCACCGGAAATCGCCGCTCGGCCGCCAGTGTCTCCAGCGTCTCCTGCATCAGCGTCGTGACGTGCTCGTAGACCTCGTCCACGTCAGGCGCCTCGCCGAACTGCTCCCGGAGGTCGATGGGGGCCAGGACCTCCACCGTGAGCTTCGCCGGCAGAGGGATGTGGCCGAGGAGATCGCCGACGTTGATCCCCCAGGGGAGGGCGAGCGAGATCGGGATCACCTTGAGGCGCAGCGCGCGGTCGACGCGCAGGGCTCGCGCCAGCCGACCGCCGTGGCTGAGGAAGAGCGCCGTCTCCTGGCCCCCGATCGAGACCACCGGGACTATCGGAACGCCGGCGTCGAGCGCCAGCCGGACGAAACCCTTTCGACCCGCGAAGTCGACCTTGTGTCGCTCCCAAGACGGGCGATGCACCTCCCAGTCGCCGCCGGGGTAGACGAGCAGGGCGGCGCCGGCGTCGAGCGCCCGCTGAGCGTTCTCGGGCGAGGCCGGGACGGTTCCGTACCGGCGCAGGATCTGGCCCCCGGGGGAGGCCAGCACCAGGTTGTGGGCGAGCTGGTAGAAGGCCCGCTCGACGCCGAAGTAGGTGTAGAAGGCGAGCGTGAACAGCAGCGTGTCTGGCGTCACGTTGCCGCCGGAGTGGTTGGCCACCAGGAGCACCGGGCCGTGCTCGGGCACGTTGCCCATGTTTCGCACTTCGCCTCGAAACCAGAGGGTGGTCAGCAGCCAGGCGAGCGGCAGGTTCTCGCGGATGTAGTCGGGGTCGCGATCGTCGAGGTTCGCCGACAGGCGCCGCCCGATGCGCCGCGCGAGCCCGGCGGCGATCCCGCCGGCGGCGCCTCGCCCGGCGCTGACGACGCCCCCGCCGGCCCGAGAGATCCCGTTCAGGGTGGGGAGCCGGTCCCGCAGGGAGCCGTCTTCGCTGCCGCCGTTGCGCTTCGCCTGCTCGGCAAGCCTCGCCTCTTCAGCCATCGGCGGCCGATCCTATGCGCTGATTGGGGTCAGAGCGCCGCTCGCCGCCCGGCGGCGCCGGCCCGCTGAGCGACAGCGCGGCGCAGGAGCCTCCGAGCCCCGGCCCGGGATGGCGTGACCGGCGAGCTGCGGCCGGATTCGACCTGCTCGCGGATCAGCCCGTTGGCACGCTCGGGCAGCTCCACCTGGGGAACGTGGCCGCACTCGCTCAGCACGACCTGGCGAGCGTCCGGGAGCACCTCGGCCACCTGGGGGGAGAACGCGGCCGGGATGAGGCGGTCGCGATCTCCCCAGATGAACAGGGCGGGCGTGCTCAGGCTCGCGAGCCGGGTCCACAGCCCGCGCTCGCCGTGGGGCGCGTCCAGGTAGATGTTGCGGGCGGCGGCGAAGAAGGCGATCCGAGCCGAGCGCGATCGGTAGGTCCGGCAGAACTCGTCGGCGGCGATGTCGGCGGCGGCCGGGTCGAGTCGCTCCGGGCGCGCGAACAGGCTCCAGAACTGCTCGCGAACCCGCGCCGCCCCAAGGGGATGCGGGATCGCCGCCAGCTCGGGGCGAATCAGCTTGACCAGCGGGACCAGCTCGCGCCTGCGTCGGAAGGCAAGCACCGGGGCCAGGAGGCTCAGCGTCTCGGCCCGGTTGGGCTCCGTGAGCGCCAGCTCGATCGCGATCCGGCCGCCCATCGAGTTGCCGACCAGGTGCGCTCGCTCGATCGCCATCGCGTCCATGTAGTCGAGCACCGAGCGGGCGAAGTAGGGGGCGTTGTAGGCGCCGCGAGCCGGCTTCGAGGAGGAGCCAAATCCCGGCAGGTCGATGGCATGCACCGTGTGATCGGGCGTCAGGGTGGAGATCGTCTCGAAGAAGGAGGTCTTGTTCGAGCCCAGTCCGTGCAGGCAGATGACCTGATTGGCGCCCTGGCCGGAGATCAGGCTCGAGATCGTCGCGCCGGGGGTCTCGACCTCGGTCACCCGGAGCAGCGGCGGACGGTCGCCGGGGAGCCGGAACAGCCCTTCGAACCCGAGCGCCAGGTCCAGGTTCCCGCGCGCGTAGAGGCGGCGCTGGGCGAACGCGTCGAGCCCGGACAGCCGCCCCTCTCGCAGGCCGAGCCACGTGGCCGCGTCGGTGCCGACCACCACGTCGGGCTGGCGGACGGGGGAGGGCCGCACGGCGCAGTGGTCGCCCCGCGCCCGCACCTCCCACGTCCGGCCGACGTCCCCGAGGCGCACCTGGAAGGTGGCGTCGAAACCGGGCTCAGCGCCCAGGTAGCGCGCCGGGAGCGAGGCGAACGCTTCCTCGACGCGGCGCACACGTTGCGCATGCAGCGAAACGGAACCCATGCCGACGGCGAACGTTAACGATCGCTAACGGCCAAACCGCCCATGGAAGCCACGGACATCCGCCGCATTCCGCAAATAGCATCAAGAAGATGGCGCGCCAGGTTCTGATCAGGGACACGCTTAGCCGCGAGCTGCGGTCCCTGGAGCTCCGCGAGCCCGGCGGGGTGGGCATCTACGCCTGCGGGCCGACCGTGTATTCGCGCGTCCACGTCGGCAACGCGCGGCCGTACGTGATCTTCATCCTGCTCCGGCGCCTGCTCGAGCGTTTCGGCTACGCGCCCAGGCTGGTCGTCAACATCACCGACGTCAACGACAAGATCTACGCGGCGGCGCGCGAGGCCGGGGTGCCGTCCGTTCAATTCGCCGCCGAGATGACCCGCGCCTACCTGGAGGACACCGACCGCCTCGGGCTCGGCCGCCCGGACGCCGAGCCGCTGGCGTCGGACACGATCTCCGAGATCGTCGCCCTGATCGAAGCCTTGATCGAGCGCGAGCATGCGTACGAATCGGGTGGGGACGTCTATTTCCGGGTGCGCAGCTTCCCCGGCTACGGCAGGCTGTCGAATCGCGATCCCGACGAGATGGACCAGGGCGAGGAGGCGGGCACCGAGTCCCTGAAAGAGGACCGACTCGACTTCGCGCTCTGGAAGGCACGCAAGCCTGATGAGGACACAGGCTGGCCGTCGCCCTGGGGCGAGGGCCGGCCCGGGTGGCACATCGAGTGCTCGGCGATGGCCGAGAAGCTGCTCGGCACCGATTTCGCGATCCACGGCGGCGGTGCCGATCTCGTCTTTCCCCACCACGAGAACGAGATCGCCCAGACCGAGGCAGCCCGCGGGGTCCCGCTCGCCCGGCTGTGGATGCACAACGGCATGGTCCAGATGGCGGAGGAGAAGATGTCGAAGTCGGTCGGGAACATCTTCCAGCTCTCCGAGGCGCTCGACCGGTACGGCCGGGAGGCGGTGGTCGCCTACCTGGTCTCGGGCCACTACCGGCAGCCGCTCGAGTTCTCGGAGCTGGCGCTTGCCGAGGCCGCGGCGAGGGTGGAGCGGATCCGCAACTTCGTGCTCGACTTGCCCGAGGGTGGCGAAGCGACCGAGGACGCGTTCGTGGCCGCGAGCCGCGAGGCGCTGCTCGGCGCCCTGGCCGACGACTTCAACACCCCGCGGGCGCTGGCTGCCCTGTTCGAGCTGATCGCCGAGGGGAATCGCAGGCAGCTCGCTGGGACGCGCGCGGCGCTCGAGGAGATGCTGCCGCTGCTCGGGCTCGAATCGCTGCTGCGGCCTGCGGACGAAGTCGAGCCGGAGGCCGAGCGGCTGATGGAGGCGCGTGAGCAGGCCCGCGCCGGGCGGGACTTCCAGCGGGCAGATCGGATCCGAGACGAGCTGGCCTCGATGGGCTACGAGGTCCGTGACACCCCGGATGGTCCCCAGCTGGTGAGGCGCTTGGGGTAACGGGCGATCGCCGCACGCAACGACAGCGGCCCGCCGAGGGCGGAGAAGGACCAGCTCGTCTATGGCCGGCGGGCCGTCGCCGAGGCGAAGCGCGGACGGCGGCAGGTTCGCCGTCTGTGGACCGCGAAAGAGCTGACCGCGTCGGAGCTCACCCGCCTGGCCGGCTCGCCGGACCACCAGGGAGTGGTCGCCGAGGTCGATCCCTATCCCTACGCCGCCCCGGACTCGTTGCTCGATTCGCCCGACGCCCTGGTCGTCGCCCTCGACCAGGTGCAGGACCCGCGCAACCTGGGCGCGGTGTGCCGCTCGGCGGAGGCCGCCGGCGCCGCGGGGTTGGTGATCCCGTCGCGGCGCTCGGCGGCGGTCACCGCGGTGGCCTGCAAGGCGTCCGCGGGCGCCGTGGAGCACCTGCCGGTGGCGCGTGTCACGAACCTGGTCGCCTGGCTCACCAGGGCCAAGGACGCGGGCGCCTGGATCTACGGGGCCGAGCAGGCCGCCCCGGCGCCTTACGCGCAGGCCGATCTCAGCGGCAAGGTCGTGCTCGTGCTGGGCAGCGAGGGGAGGGGACTGCGCCGCCGCGTCTCCGAGACCTGCGACCTCTTGATCTCGATTCCGGTTCGCGGGCGGGTCGCGTCGCTGAACGTGTCAGCCGCCGCGGCGGTGCTGTTGTTCGAGGCGGCGAGACAACGAGCCGGCGCCTAGCAAGGCCGGCGGACGGGAGGGCGCCTTCTGCAACGAATTGTGCACCGCCGTGCGGAGGTGGTTGACAGAACGCCGCCGGGCTGCGTAGTATGGCGCATAAGGGTGAACTAAAGGTCGAGTCTCATGCGGCCGATCGCCCAAAAGAGAGGCGCCCAGGGGAGGTACGGGCGCCACTGTTTCCAACCCGAACGGAGGGAATCCAGTGGCTGCACCGACCCCCACCCACGAGTTTGCCGCCGTGGCGCCCGCCGGCGCTGCGGCCGCAGCGCCCGCTCTCAGACCGGAAGCTCAACCTGAGCTTGAAGATAAGTACCTGGTCACCCTGGCCAAGCAGGGCAGCCCCGACGCCTATGACCGGATCGTGAAGCGCTACCGCGGCTTCGTCAGGCTGAAGGCGTCGTCCTACTTCCTGCTGGGCGGCGGCTCCGACGACCTGATCCAAGAGGGCCTGCTCGGCCTCTACAAGGCGATCCGGGACTACCGCACCGATCGCGAGTCGAGCTTTCGGAACTTCGCCGAGCTCTGTATCACCCGCCAGATCATCACCGCGGTCAAGACGGCGAGCCGCAACAAGCACGCTCCTCTCAACCAGTACGTCTCCTTCGCCCAGTCGCCCGCAGGCGCGAGCGACTCGGAGACGACGCTGGAGGAGGTGCTGCCGGGACCGGGAAGCGAGGACCCGTCTGAGCGGGTGATCGCAACCGAGGAGCTCCAGAGCCTCGTCTCCTGCCTGTCGAGCGTGCTCTCGGAGCTCGAAAGCCAGGTTCTCTCCCTGTATCTCGACGGGCACTCCTACGAGGAGGTCGGCGAGCGGTTGGACTGCGACACGAAGACGGTCGACAACGCTCTCCAGCGCGTCAAGCGCAAGGTCAGCCTCCACCTGGCCTCACGCGAGGTCAGGCTGTAGCGCCACCCCAGCCCCCGTCACAATTCGATCCGTGGCGTCTTGGTTCCGGATGCCGGAACCAAGCGGACTCAGTTCGGCGATCTGCCCGCCTAGCTCAAATGGCTAGAGCACCTGATTTGTAATCAGGAGATTCCCGGTTCGAATCCGGGGGCGGGCTCTGTGTCCGAGGACCGCAAATTCACCTGGCGCGACGGGGAGCGGACGATCGTCTTCCGGGAGGATGGGCTCGCTGAGGCGCCCCGGCTCCTGGCCGAGGGGATCTGGGAGCGCTTCGAGCTCGTCACGACTCCGCGCGCGCTGGGCGCGGCCCCTCTAGAGCTCGCCGAGCTGGCGAGCGCCGTCCACGAGGTGCCGCGCGGCCCGGTGCCCGACGCGGCCGCCACGATCATCGACTCGGTCCGTAACCCCACCCTGGTGGCGCTCGGCGGCGGCAGGGTGATCGACACGGCGAAGGCGATCGCCGCCGTGCGCGGGGGACGCGTCTGTGCGCTGCCTACCACGCTCTCCGGGGCCGAGATGACTGCCATTCATCGGCTGCCCACCGGCCACGAGCATGCGGCGCGGCATCTCGTTCGCCCCGCCCTGGTGATCGCCGACCCCATCGAGATGACCACCCTCGACGACCCGCCGCTGCGGGCCAGCGCCATGAACTCGCTCGCCCACGGAGCGGACGCCCTCTACACGCCGCTCGCCAACCCGGTGGCGACGCTGGTCGCGCTGCGCGGCGCCGAGCTGCTCGCCGCCTCGCTCGATGACCCGGCGGCGCAGCGAGACCGAGCCGCGCTTGCCCTCGGCTCGCTGCTCTGCGCCTACGCGCTGGACTCGGCCGGCTACGCCCTGCACCACGTCGTCTGCCAGACGCTCGTCTGGGTCCTTTCCACGCCGCACGCGGAGACCAACGCGACGCTCCTGCCCCTGACGATGGATGCGATGCGCTCCCGGGCTCCCGGCGCGATCAAGTCGCTGGCCGGCGCGCTCGGAGCGGACGCCGACGGAATCCGGGAGCGAATCGAGGCCCTGGGCGGGGGCCCGCGACGGCTGGGCGACCTCGGCGCCGACCGGGCCAGATTGAGGCGGGTGCTCGACGCGATCCTCTCCCGTCCCGAGCTTCAGAGCACCCCTGATCCGCCGGGCCGCGATGAGCTCGAGCGCCTGCTGGAGGCGGCCTGGTAGCGCACGCGTCGTTGCGGCACGCTACGACTGCGTGCCGCCGGCCGTGTGGAGCAGTAACGCCGCGCGCCGGCGCGTGTAGGCATCTACGTGGATCAGGCCCAGCGGACATCTGCGCCGCCGCGCACGGACGCGGTAATCAGCGAGGAGCGCTTCCGCCGTTACCACGCCTATGCGCGCCGGCGCGGCGTCAACTGGCCCCTCTACCTGCTGGCCCGCCTGATCCTGCAGCCGGCGTTTCGAATCTGGCTTCGTTTCTCGCGGGTCGGGCGGGAGCACCTGCGGGGCGTCGAGGGCGGCTTGATCGTCGCCTCCAACCACCGCAGCTTCCTCGATCCGTTCGTGATCGCCACCACGCTTCCGTGGCGGCGCCCGATGCAGTACGTGGCCAAGGTCGAACTTTTCGAGAGTCACTGGCGGGGATGGATCCTCTCCCGGGTCGGGGCCTTCCCAATCCGGCGCGGGCAGTCGGACGAGGCGGCGGTGGAAACCGCGCGGCTGGTTCTGGACCGGGGCGGCACCGTCTGCATCTTCCCCGAGGGGACGCGGATCCGGTCGGGCTCGCTGGGGACGCCGAAGCGCGGCGTCGGTCGTCTGGCCCTGGAGACCGGTGCGGCGGTCGTCCCGGTGGCCGTGCACGGGAGCGACCAGGTGCGGCGCGGCTGGCGGATTCGCCCGCGAAAGGTGCGGCTGCGCGTCGGCAGGCCGGTGACGTTCCCGCGCACCGAGCATCCCTCGCCGGCGCTCGCCGCCACCGTCACCGCCCGGATCTGGCCGAACATAGAGCTCCAGTGGGAGTGGCTCGGTGGTCTGCCGCCGCTGCGCAAGGCGGCGGTGATCGGGGCCGGCAGCTGGGGCACCGCGATGGCCGTGCTGCTGGCGCGGGGCGGGCTCGACGTCCAGCTCGGGACCCGCACGCAGGAGAAGGCCGCGGAGATTGCCACTAAGCGCCTCAACGCCCGGTACCTGCCCGGGGTCAGGCTGCCCGAGTCCGTCGCGGTGAAGCGCGCCGGTGAGATCGAGCTCGCCGGGGTGGATCTCGTCTGCCTGGCGGTGCCGTCCGCCGCCCTGCCGGCAGCGGTCGGCTCGCTCGGGGACCGGATTGGTTCGCGCGCCGCTGTGCTGATGCTCACCAAGGGCCTGGTGCAGCCGCTGGGCCAGCTGCCGAGCGACTACGTCAGCGAGCGGATCCGCTCCCGGTCGATTGCCTCGCTGGGCGGCCCCGCCCACGCGCGTGAGGCCGCCGCCGGGATGGCGGCCCTGGTTCTTGGCTCGAGCGACCAGGACCTGCGCGCCCAGTTGGGCGAGGTGTTCGATCGAGCGGGGCTTGTCTGCGAGCGGAGCGATGACGTGGTCGGGGTGGAGATGGCGGGCGTCGCCAAGAACGCAGCCGCCCTCGGCGCGGCGGCGGCAGAGGCTCACGGACTCAATGCCGCGGGGATCGCCGCCGCGACGATCTGGCGGGAGTGCGTCGCGTATGCGCTGGCGCGCGGAGCGCGGCTCGACACGTTCACTGGGCTTGCCGGCGTGGGGGACCTGACCGCGACCGTGATCGCGCCCGGGAGCCGCAACCGCCGCGCTGGAGAGCTGCTCGGCGCCGGCGTTGCGGCGGACCAGATTCCGGGCCAGATCGGTCAGGCGTCCGAGGGGCTCGATTCGGTGCCGCTGCTCGCGGAGTCGGTGGCCCGGGCGGACATCGATGCGCCGGGCCTGGACGGGCTTTCCGCCCTGATCAGGGGTCGCATCGACCCGGGCGAGTGGGTGGCCGGACTGCGGCGCGCAGAGCGAACCCGTCGTGCGGCATAGGTATCGAGGTATGGAGGACTACGCTTGAAGGGTGAGCGCCGCGAAGGAGGAGAGCGAGACCGCGGGGCCGGGCTCGAAGGCCGAGGTCGACCGGGCCTTCGAGGAGCTCTATCGCAGCCATCTGCGCGACGTCTACTCGTACGCCTTCTACAGGGTCGGCAACCACCACGACGCCGAGGACCTCACAGAGCAGGCCTTTCTGCAGGCGTACAGGCACTTCGAGCGGGCGCGGGGCGAGTCGAACGGCCGCCCGCTGCGGCCCTGGCTGATCCGCATCGCCCACAATCTCGCCTCGAACTATCACCGCGACCGCGCCCGGCGCCCCGAGGCGAACCTGGATGCGGTCGAGCCACCCTCGCACCCCCATGGAACCGAGCAGATCGTCGAGGGACGCGAGGAGCTCCGCTTGGTGATGGACAGGCTCGAGCGGCTATCGGACGACCGCCGCGAGGCGCTGATCATGCGCTTCGCGCTGGGGATGTCGAACCGCGAGATCGCCCGAGCGCTGGGGCGCACGGACGGGGCGACGAAGGTCTTGATCCACAGGGCCATCAAGCAGCTCGAAGAGGAGATGAGCGGGACATGACCGGCACCGATTGGACCCGGGGCAGATGAGCGAAGAGAGGGGAAAGCTTCAGCTGGAGGGGCTTCTCAGCGAGGCGCTGCGCCCGATCGAGCCGCCCGAGGACCTTGCCGGGCGCGTCGAGAGCACCCTGACCGCGATCACGGAGCAGGCCGCCGCCCAGCTCTCGAGCTGGGCCGAGGAGCTCTCGGAGAGCGAGCTCCAGGCGCTCCGGGACCCGCGCAACTGGGTGCGGCCGGTCGCCGCAGTTGCCGTTGGCACCGTCGCGGGCGGTGCGCTGGTGCTGGTCGGCATGCGGTCGCGCCGCCGGCCGACCGGCCTCCGCGCCACCGCAGAGAGCGTCCTGAAACAAGTGCGCTACTGAATAAATCCGCCGGAAGCCTCGCCTGCGGCTACGTTTCCGGCGGGCGAGGGCTCCCACCTGACCCGGCAGGCACCTCCGTATCTACCGCGACTTCGTCGCTAGCCCGACGACGAGGTTGCGGTTGACGTAGCCGTTCCCGCCGCGAGGCCCGTAAGGCCGAGGACCAGGTGCAGGATGTTGTCCTCCGTGTTCACGGGGACGATGCTCAAGATCTCCTCGCCGCTGCCGATGACGAATCCCCAGATCGCGACGACGAGATAGAACAGGCCGAGTCCCAGCGCGTACTCCCGCGCGGCGTACCCGGCGGCCACCAGGCCGAGCAAGCCGGTCGCCAGGTGGAGGACGTTGTGCCAGCCGTTGATCGCCAGGATGCCGAACTCGTTCTCGACGCCCCCCGGCGAGCCGAAACTGGCGCTGTAGAAGAAGCCGACGATGCCGGCGATCGTCAAGGTCGCGCCGACCAGCGTCGCGTAGAGCTTGGCGGGGCTTGATGCTTCCATCCGGGATCCTCCTTCAGGGGGAGACTGGGCCACTCCAACTATCTTGTTGCGGGCGGACGTATCGTGTGCCGCCATGGCCGTCTGCTATCGCCATTCGAGCCGGGAGACGAACGTCGCCTGCTCCAACTGCGGGCGGCCCATCTGCCCCGACTGCATGACGGTCACCTCGGTGGGCATGCGCTGCCCGGAGTGCGCTCGGGAGCGCACTCAGGTGCGCGGGATCGGGGGCGGCTTGCGGGCCGGTGCCGCGCCTGCGACCTACGCGCTGATCGCGCTGAACGTCGCCGCCTTCGTGGCCGAGTTGGCCGGTGGTGGCGCCGCGTCGTTTCGGGGTGGCGGCCAGCTGATCGCACGACGCCGGCCTCAACGGCCCGGCGGTCGCGGATGGCGAGGTGTGGCGAATCGTCACCTCGGGATTTCTGCACGCCGGATTCCTGCACATCGCCATCAACATGTTCGCTCTGTTCATCCTCGGCAGGCTGCTCGAGCCCGGGATCGGCACGCCTCGGTTCCTGGGTGTCTATTTCGTCTCCCTCTTCGCCGGCTCGTTCGGGGCCCTGCTCCTGGACCCGAACGAGACCAGGTGGGCGCCTCCGGCGCGATCTTCGGCCTCATGTCGGCCGCCTTCATCGTCGCCCGGCATCGGGGCATGGAGCAGCTCGCCTCGCAGATCGGGTTCTACGTGGTCCTCAACGTCGTCTTCACCTTCGGCTGGCCGGGAATCAGCGTTGGCGGCCATCTCGGCGGCCTGATCGGTGGTGGGCTTGCCGCCCTCGTGATCACCTCCGCCGAGCGCCGCCCGTCACGGCCGCTGGCGATCGAGGCGCTGGGAATGATCGCGATCGGCGCCGCCAGCATCGCCGCCGCGCTGGCGGCCGCCGGCGCGGCTGGATCAGCCCCTCGTGGCGGCCCTCACCTGCGGGGTCAGCTCCCGCCAGTCCAGCCCACCGGGTGGGGGAACGCGATCCGGGTGCAGCAGGTGCGCGAGCAGCTCGGCGCCCTCGACCAGGCGGGGGCCTGGGCGGGAAAACGAAGAGGCGGCATCGACAGCGAAGATGCGCTCGGCGCCCAGGGACTCGAGCCTCTCGCGGCGAGCCAGCGCCTGCTCGGCGGCCTCCTCCGCGTAGAGGCCGCACGGCATCACAACCACCACCTGGGGCTGGGAGGCTTCGAGCTCCGCCCAGGTTGCCATGCGGGAGTCCTGGCCGGGCTCGCCGGCCACGCTCGCCCTCCCGCCAGCGCGATCATCTCCGGTACCCAGTGGCCGCCGGCGTACGGTGGATCGAGCCACTCCAGCGCGACCACACCCGGGCGCCGCGCCCCGGCGACTGCGTCCCGAACGCGATCCAGCCGCCGCTGAAGCTCGGCCACGAGCACCTCGCCGCTCTCCCGCGCACCCGTCGCCTCCCCGAGCCGGACGAGGTCTTCGAGCACCTCCCCGAGGGTTCCTGGGTCGAGCGAGATCACCTCTGGGCGAGAGTCGAGTCGCCGAGCCACGGCCCGCACGTCGTCATAGGAGACCGCGCAGACCGCGCACAGGGCCTGGGTGACGATCAGGTCGGGAATCAGGCGGGCGAGTGCGGGCTCGTCGAGCTCATACAGGGCCTCACCTCGCCCGGTCAGCTCGCGGACGCGGGCGTCGACCTCTCCCGGCTCGAGGCCCGCCGGGATCAGGCTGCGCGTCAGGCGCGGCAGCCCCACGACCTCCGGCGGGTGGTCGCACTCGTGCGTGACGGCGACCACCTGGTCGCCGAGCCCGAGCGCGAACAGCGCCTCGGTTGCCGAGGGGACGAGGCTGGCGATGCGCATGCCTCGACACACTAAGCTGGGCGCCGTGGAGCTGCTCTCCGACAGCGAGATCGACTTCCGCCTCGCCGAGCTCGACGGCTGGGAGCGGCACGGCGGGACGATCGCCAAGACGTTCGAATTGGCCGACTTCGTCGGCTCGGTTGCGTTTG
>CAVUPJ010000019.1:0-73905 GCA_963743455.1 uncultured Actinomycetes bacterium
TCACCCAGGGCCAGAGGATCAGGGCGGCCAGATATCCCCGCCCGTCCGCGCCCAGCATCCGCGCGACCAGGGTGCCCGTGAGTATGAGCACCGCCTGGATCGCAAAGCCGGTCGCGATGGCCAAGGCCGTGTCGCGCTTGAGCCTCCCCCGCGACCCAGGCTCAGACGAGGCACCGATCGGGGAGAGGCCGGGTCCCTCCGTGGCTGACACGAGGCTAACCTTACGCGGTGAAGTCGGCCGTCGACTCCGGTGAAAGCTTCAGCGAGTGGCTCTGCCGCGATCACACCTCCCTCGCCTGAGGCATCAGCGCTATGTCCGGTTGCTGCCGGTCGTCTACCGCCACACCGACCGTGTCCCGGCGAGACGCCTTCCTGGTCTCGTATCCCAAGTCGGGGAACACCTGGCTCAAGTTCATGCTCACGTACCTGTTGACCGGCAGGGAGGCCGACTTCGACAGCGACTCCACGACGATCGCGGACGTGGGATCTCACCGCGCCACTCCCGGCGGTTCTTCCCGGCGGAGGGCGCTTGATCAAGAGTCACGAGCCCTATGCGGGCCCGCAAAGGCGCGTCTATCGCAAGGCGATCTACCTGATCCGCGATGGTCGGGACGTGGCGGTGTCCTACTACTACACGCTGATCCGCCGGGGACTGTACGAAGGTGACTTCGGGCCGTTCTTGAGGTTGTTTCTGGGCGGGGGCGTGGACGGTTATGGTCCCTGGCACCGGCACGTGGAGTCATGGCTGGCCAGTCCGCTTCGCCAGAACGCGTCGCTGTTGGTCCTCAAGTACGAGGATTTCTTGGAGCGAGCCCCTCCAGAACCTCTCCGCGGCGATGGAGTTCCTGGGCATGCCGGTCGCTCCACAGCGGGCGGAGGAGGCGATACGCACTTACAGCGCCGAGAGGATGCGCGAGCGAGAGCGGCTCTCCCGCTTCCACGCGAAGCAGAAGCGCAGGGACATCATGTTCGTGCGCACGGCCGGGGCCGGCGATTGGGCGGGGACCTTTTCGGCGGAGGACGAAGAGCTCTTCGCGCGGATGACGGGGGACCTCCTGCGGCGGCTGGGGTACGCCGATGCGCGTCCTCCTGGTTAACAAGTACGCGTACGTCACCGGCGGAGCCGATCTCAATTGTCTCGGCTTGGCGGAGGTCCTTCGCCGGCGCGGCCACGACGTTGCGCTGCTCTCGACGGCGAGCTCTCAGAACGTCTGGGTCGAAGGCGAGTTCATCGAAGCCTCGGTCACCCACGCCTCGCGCGAGCACCTGGGCGCTGCGCAGCAGGTCGGAGGTCGCCCGCCGCGCGCTCTGGAATCCCAGCGCCGCGGCCGCAATGCGACGCCTGATCGAGCGCTTTCGTCCCCAGGTGGTCCACGCCCACAAGCTCTATCCGCAGCTCTCGGGCGCGCCTGTGATCGCTGCGGCGCGGGCGAAGCTGCCGATCGTCCAGACGCTTCACGACTACGAGTTCCTGGCGGCGAGCTACCGGGACCACCGCGGCCGGTGGATCGATCGCGACGAGAGCAAGGCTCTCGTTCCGTGCCCTGAACACCGCTACGTACGTCCTGCGTCGCCGGCTCCACGCCGGGAAGGTCGATGCCTGGATCGCCAACTCGCGCTACGTGGCTGCGCGGTATGGGGCGCGCGGCATCGTCTCCACGGTGCTGCCCTCCTTCGTCGAGCCCGTGACGGCGGATCCACCCAGCTTCTTGGACCGTCGTGGCGTCGTGTTCGTCGGGCGGCTGTCCGTGGAGAAGGGCGTCCGTGACGTGCTCGAGTGTGGCCGAATCGCTTCCCTCGATCGAGGTCAGCGTGGCCGGCCATGGCCCGCTGGAGGAGGAGGTGGCCGCGGCCGCAGGCCGGCTGCCCAACCTCGAGTTCGTGGGCAGCCTCGATCACGCCGCGGTGCTCAGGCTGCTCGAGGGAGCCAGGGTTTGCGTGATGCCGTCGCGCTGGCAGGAGCCAGGCGGCATCGCCGCCCTCGAGGCGATGTCGGTCGGAACCCCGGTGGTCGCCTACGCCAGCGGCGGCCTTGCGGAGTACGTAGGTGACATCGGCGGCGGGCGTGTGATCGAGCCGGACGCGCTCGCGCTGGCACGGGAGTGCGAGACGCTTCATCGCGATCGCAACACCTGGGACGAGCTTTCCGCGCGAGGCGCCGCCGGGGTGGCCGGCAAGCACTCGCCCGAGCATTACGCGCTCGCCGTCGAGCGGATCTACTCAGCTTTGGTGCGGCCGGCCGTTGGATGACGCGACGTCGGAGAGCACATCCTCAAACCGGGTCGCGACGACCTCCGGGCTGAAGTTGCGACGGGCGAACTCCAATCCCGCCGCGCCTCGGCGCTCGAGCTCTGCCTGGTCGGCGAGGATGTCGCGAAGCGCGCTTGGAAACTCCTCCGGATCGGCGGCGTCGACCACCCAGCCGGCGCCGGACTCGCGCACGATCCGAGCGACCTCGGAGCGGGGGTTCACGCTCGCCAGCACGGGAACGCCGCGAGACATGAGGTTCATGAGCTTCGACGGCAGGTTGAACTCGTCGACGTCGGGCCGCTGGGGTACGAGCCCGATCGGTCGCCCGCTCCAGCTCCGCCTCGAGCTCGTCGAGGAGCAGGCCGGGCATCTCGACGCGGTCGGAGCGGACCTCCGCCGCCACGGCCCGAGCGAGCTCGCCGGTGCCCGCGAGGATCAGCCGAACGTCGTCGCCGAGGGCCGAGGAGCATCTCGAACGCCTGCACCAGCGCGGGAAGGTTCTGCGAGAAACCCATGTTCCCCATGTACAGGATGCGTGCCGGGACCGCTGCCGTTGTGCCCGGCCCGACGTTCTCCCAGGCCGCGCGTGTAGGGGTTGTAGATGTGCGTGACCTTCCACGGCGGCACCCCCTTGGCGAGCAGGTTCTCGCGGAACGCGTTCGAGATCACGACGATCCGGTCCGCGGAGCGATAGACGAACCGCTCCAGGTGCTGGGCCGTGCGGAGCGCCCGCCCCTCGCGCAAGAGCCCGGTCGTGGCGGCAGCGTCGGGAAGGATGTCCTCGAGCCAGAGGATCCATGGGAATCGTCGAAGGCGGGCGCTCGCCAGCACCGGAAACAGACCGAGGAACGACGGGGAGACCGCCACCGCAGCGTCCGGGGCCGAGGGAAGCGCCGCCGCCGCTGCCGCCGATGCCGCATAGGTCGCCTCCTCCATGATCCTCTCCGCGGTTGTCCGGTGGCCGATCACGAGAGGCAGGCGAAGGACCGGGATGCCGTTTCGCGTCTCTCGGTAGGGGCGGACGCGACGACCCCAGAGCGGGCCCGGGTAGTGCGGGTGCGCGGTGACCACCTCGACTTGATGCCCGCGCGCGGACATCGCCTCCGCCCACCGAGCCGCGATCGGGCCCATGGCTGTGGGTTCGGGCTCGTAGTTCCAGCTCCACAGCTGCAGCCGCAAGGACCGTCTAGGTGCTCCCGCCATCCTCAGGGCAGCGTAGACCATCTCCGAAAAGACGCCCGCAAAAGGCCGCTTCAGCGAGCGCCGGCGAAGCGCTTGAAGGCCTGGTAGGCGGGCTTCGGGGTGCGGTCGCTCTTCAGCAGCCCGGCGCTGGCGCAGAAGCTGCACCTGACCACGCTCGGGGTTTGCCGGATCGCGCCAGTCGAACCAGAACACGCGCTGCACGTTCCAGTCCTTGCGCTTGCTGCAGGATCAGCTTGAAGGAGCCGGCGAGCAGCCGCCTCTGACCGTTGATGCCCTTGTTGAGGCCGAAGCGGTCGGGAGGCGCCGAGCCCCAGCCGAGCTCGGTGACCCACAGCGGCGTGCCCTGGTCGCCGTTGTCCTTCATCACCTCGCGGAGCCTGCTCGACCTCGCAGGCGGAGCTGCTCGACGTTGGGCGCGTACGGGTGCAGGGCGACGGCGTCGAAGTGAGTTCTTGATCCCGGGCACCGAGTAGAGGCGGTCGAGGAAGTCCCAGGCGTTCACTGTCGCCGAAGCCGGGCATGCCGGCGAGCACGACCCGGGCCTGCGGGATCCTCGCTTCTTGATCGCGTCGTGGGAGATCCCGAGCAGCCGGGCATACTCTTCGACCGATGGTCTCGGCGCGAAGTACTTCTTCAGGTTGGGCTCGTTCCAGATCTGCCAGGACTGGATCGGCAGCGGCTTGGCGTCCGCGTCCGTATTGCTGGCGGTAGACGTTGGCCCAGTAGCTGCCGCCCGGTCCGTAGCGCGCCACCGCCGCCTCGAGGAAGTCCTGCCACGCCTGCACGTGCTGCGACCCCGTCGAGCGGGGGGCGCGCGGTCGTGGCGGGCCACCCATGCCGGCGACCCCCAGAAGAAGGGGACCGTCCGAATGCCGTGCGAGGCCAGACGCGCCGACCAGCGTGTCGGTCGGGGTCCAATTGAAGGGACCCCGGGTCGGCTGCACCGACCCCCAGACGAACTGGACGCGGTCCGTCGCCGACTCCGGTCGCCGCCATCGTCCTGAGGTCCTGGGCATCGAGCCGGAGTCCCCTGGGCGATGCCGAAGAACTTGCTCCGGGCGTCCGGGGTGGTCGCCGTCCCGGCACTCGTGTTTCGCCGCCGCTGAGCAGCGATACGGCGAGCCCGCCAACGAGTGCCAGCGACAGGGCGATCGCGCCAATGAGCTTGAGACGGCTCATCGGCTCCTTCGGATGCTTCCCCCGCTTGCGATTCGTCCCATGCGAAGGCGGAAGGGTAGCGGTGATCGGGGGATCGGGACCCATCCGACCCCGGACGCAAATCAGGCTTTGGGTGACGGTTGTCAGATCCAGGGATTCTGCTCGCGCATCGGGCGGCTTTCGAATATGCTGAGCGATCCAGGTAGTCGCCCGGAATCCGCTGGGCCTGTTCGGTGGGCGATCTGCAACGGGAGTGGCGCGATGAGCTCTAGTGAGGGTCTGAGGCAGGACAGGGAGACGCGGCGCAGACGCCGGTCGTGCGGCCGGCTCTTGCCGCCTGCGCCGGCGACGGCGCGCGCCGCGGATCGCCTGCCAATCCGGCGGCCCGCGGCCGATCGCTTCTGGCGCGACGTGCGGCGGCGGCGGATGCTGGCTCTCGCCGACGTCGGCGCGGCCGCGGTTGCGAGCCTGCTCGTCACCGGCTCGGCTACGCGCGCGATGTGGGCTCTGGCGCTGCTCCCGGGGTGGGTGCTGATCGCGAAGCTGTTCGGCCTCTATGACCGCGACCAGCGCTCGATCCGCCACCTCACCTTCGACGAGATGTCGGTGATCGCCGCCTGGGTGGCGGCCGGCACCGCGATGCTGGGGCTGCTGCTGTCCACTGACCCCGCCCGGCCCGGTCGAGCTTCAGCGCCCTGGTCGGCGGCATGGCTGGCGGTCACGGTGGTGGCGGGCGTGCTGCGCGGGACGGTGCGCTGGCTGTGGCGCCATACGACTCCGCCGGAGCTGACCGCGGTGCTCGGCGAGGGCGAGCTGGCCTCGGCCGCGCGACGCAAGCTCGAGCTGTTCGGCGACATGCACCTGCGCCTCGTCGACGACGGTGGCCTGCCGCTGGACGGGATGCGCAACGACGACCGCGCGGCGTCTCTGCGCGAGCTCGTCCTGGGACTCGACCGCGTGATCGTCGCCATGGAGTGGATCGATCCGGAGTTGATCGGCCAGCTCGCCGGGATCTGTCGCGATCAGCAGGTGAAGCTGAGCGTGGTCTCGCCGCTGCGCGGGCGGGCCGGCGCCTCCCCGCACCTGTCGGCCGTCGCGGAGCTGCCGGTGCTCGAGTACGACACCCGCGACCCCTCGCGCTCGACGATGCTGATCAAGCGCGTCTTCGACTTCGTGGTCTCCGCGGGCGCTCTGGTCGTCCTCGCCCCGCTGTTCCCGCTCGTCGTCGCTCGCGATCAAGCTCGACAGCAGGGGCCCGGTGTTCTTCAAGCAGCTGCGGGCCGGCAGGGGCGGCGTGCCCTTCCGCATGTACAAGCTGCGCACCATGGTCGCCGACGCCGAGCGGGCGCTCCCCGACGTCGTGGTGCTCGACGACCTGCCCGAGCCGATGTTCAAGCTGCGAGCCGATCCGCGGGTCACCAGGATGGGGCGGCTGCTGCGCCGCTTCAGCCTCGACGAGCTGCCGCAGCTCGTCAACGTCCTGCGTGGCGACATGAGCATCGTCGGCCCGCGCCCGGAGCAGGTCGAGCTCGTCGAGCGCTACCTTCCCGAGCACCGCTTCCGGCTGGACGTGAGCCCGGGCATGACCGGGCCGATGCAGGTCTACGGACGGGGCGATCTGGACTTCGGCGAGCGGCTTGCGGTCGAGTTCGACTACGTGGAGAATCTGTCTCTGGCTCGCGACCTCTCGCATCCTCTTCCAGACCATTCCAGTGGTCCTGCGGGGCACCGGCGCCTATTAGCGGCCGCTGTCAGGCGTGCGGGGGAGAGCTCGTGGCCTGGCGGTCGGCCACCGCGACCGACCCCGAGCTCGCGGGGCGCCGGGAGTACGCGCTCGCGCATTGTGTTGCCTGCGGCACCGCCACGGACCGAGCTGCCCCGCGGGGCGGTCCGATCGGGGAGCCTGTACGAGGCCGGGACCTACGCGCTCGGCGCGCCACGGGCTCGATCGCCTTCTCGAGCCGCTGCGCGCCCTGGTGGAGCGCGACAAGCTGCGCTTCGTCCGCGACCTTCCCCGAGGCGCACGCGTGCTCGAGGTCGGAGCGGGGGATGGCCGCTTCGTCTCGCGGCTGCGTGCCGCCGGCTTCGAGGCGACGGGGATCGAGCCCTCCGAGGCGGGGGTCCGGAGGGCCCGTGCCCGAGGGGCTCGCGTGGAGAGAGCCGCGCTGGAGGAGGCGGACCTGGAGCCCGCCAGCCTCGACGCGGCGATCGCCTGGCACGTGCTCGAGCATCTGGACGATCCGGCTGAGGCGCTGGCGCGGATCGGCGTCTGGTTGCGCCCCGGCGGCCGCGTCGTGGTCGCCTGTCCCAACCTGGCGAGCCTGCAGGCCGGAATCGGCGGCGATCGGTGGTTCCATCAGGACGTGCCCCGCCACCGGACCCACTTCACCGCGACCGGGCTCCGCCTGCTGCTCGAGCGCTCCGAGGTTCCGGCTCGAGCGGATCAGTCACCTGCTGGTGGAGCAGAATCCGCTCGGGATGTGGCAGACGCTGCTCAACCGACTCACGCGGCCAGCGCGACGTGGCGTTCCGGGCGCTGAAGCGGGACCTCGGGCGCGAGCCCGGGATCGGCCGCGACCTGGCGCTGACCGCGATCGCCGGGCCGCTGCTGGCGCCCGTCGCGGTCGCGCTCGAGCTCGCTCGCCGGGCTCGCAGGGCGTGGCGGCAGCGTCGTTGCCCTCGCCCAAGCGATGGAGCCGGCCGATGGCCCGGGGTCAGGTGAGCCTCGCCACGGTAATCGTCCCGACCGTGGCCGGCGGCCCCCGGCTGACGAGGCTGCTCTCCTCGCTCGACGATCGTCCCAAGGGGGTCGAGGTCCTGGTCGTCGACAACGGCTCCGCGGATCCCGGCATCGGCGGCCTCGGCTCCCGCTTCGAGGGCGTCGAGGTCATCCGGCTGGAGCGAAACGTGGGCTACTCCCGCGCGGTCAACCTCGCGGCCCGCGAGGCCACCGGGGACGCGCTCGTGCTCCTCAACGACGACTGCGTCTGCGACCCGGGATACGTCGAGGCGATCGTGGCGCCACTCGATCCGTCGGCCGGCGTGACGATGGCGGCGGGAGTGATGCTCGAGGCGCGCCAGCCGTCCCGGATCGACACCGCGGGGATGCAGCTCGACCGGACGCTGCTCGTCTTCGACTACCTGAATGGCGAGCCGGTGGCCTGCCTGGACCAGGGCGTCCCGGACCCGATCGGGCCCTCTGGCGCCGCGGCGGCCTTCGACCGGAAGGCGTTCCTGGCCGTCGGGAGGCTTCGACGAGACGCTGTTCGCGTACTGGGAGGACGTCGACCTGGTGCTGAGGATGCGGGCCCGCGGGGACCGCTGCTCGCTCGCTGCCCGCGCGCGTGGCATCCACGACCACTCGGCCACCCTCGGGTCCGGCTCGTCGCGGAAGAACTACCTGACGGGATTCGGCCGCGGCTACGTGCTGCGCAAGTGGGGCGTGCTCAGGAGCCCGGCCCGGCCTGGCGCGGGTCCTGGCGACGGATGGCGTCGTCTGCGCTGGGCAGTTGGTCGTCGATCGCAGCCTCGCCGGAGTGCGGGGCAGGGTTCGCGGGTACCGGGCCGCCACGCCCGGCGCGCCGTTCCCGAGCGAGACGCTTGCGGAGGGGGGCGCTGCGGACGGGGTGCTGCGGACCCTCCGGCGGCGGGCGACGCGACGTGCTCGGCTGCGAGCGCCGGCGGCACCCGGAGCCGCGAGCGCCAAGCCTCGCGTCCTCACGGTCTTCCACGTGGCAGACGTCAGCGGACCGCTGCGGGCGCTGACGATCGAGCTTCGATGGCTGGCCGCGGTTGCGGACCTGACTGTCGTTGTGCCGGGGCCCGGCCCCGTGGCCGACGAGTTTGGCGAGCTGGCCTCAGTCCGCGAGCTGGACTTCGACACCTTGATGTTGCCCGCCGGCGCCGCCGGCGCGGTGGAGCGCTCTGAGCCGGCTGCGGCGTGAGGCGCGGGACTTTCGCGCCCTGATTCGGCGCGAGCGCCCCGATCTCGTCCTGATCGTCAGCTCGGTGCTGCCCGCCCCGCTGATCGCCGCCCGGCGGGAAAGGGTGCCCGCCGTGGTCTACGCGGCCGAGATCCATCACGGGCCCGAGGTCGCGAGCCGCGCGCGCCGGCTGGTGGGCACAGGCCTGATCGCGCTGACGGGTCGCGCGGCCAGTGCGGTGATCGCCTCGTCGGGCACCGTGGCGGCGCAGTTCCCGGCCTCGGTGCGGGCGAAGGTGACGGTCATGTATCCGCCGATCCCCGCGAATCGCGACGGTGGCGACGCCGCGGGATTTCGCCGGCGTCACGGGATCGGCCCCGACGAACGATGCATCCTCGCGGTCGGCAACCTGACCCCCGGACGGGGGCAGGACGTCCTCCTGCGCTCACTCCCGTCGATCCGCTCGGAGGTCGAGGACGCCAGGCTGGTGCTCGTGGGCCCCACTTTCGATCGACCGAAGGACGTCGCGTTCGAGGCCGAGCTGCGGGCGCTCGCGAAGGGGCTCGGTGTCTCCGCCGCCGTGACCTTCGCCGGCTACGAGCGCAGACATGGCGCGGCGCCTACGCGGCGGCGTCGGTGGTCGCAAACCCGTCCCGAACGCACCCGGAGTCCTTCGGGATGGCGGCCTGCGAGGCCCTGGTCGCGGGGCGCCCCGTGGTGGCGACGCGCGTCGGCGCCGTGTCCGAGGTGCTCGATGGTGTCCCGGGCGCAGAGCTGGTCCCGCCCGGAGACCAGGCCTCGCTCGCGAGGGCGATGGTCACGACGCTCAAGGACGCCGAGGCATCCCGCCGGGCCCTCGCCGGCGGTGAGGCCATCGCCAAGCGCTTTCCACCGGCGCGGAGCTTGGAGACGTTTCAGCAGGTCATCGGGGGGGTCGTGCCGATCCCGGAGCGTTAGTCGCCACTCGCCGCTCCGTCACGCTGCGCGCCGCACAGCTCCCGCGCGAAGGCGTACAGCTCGACGTCGAGTGCGTTGAGGTCGGCCAGCCCACGCCGAGTGCTCTCGTCGTATGCCTCCTCCCGTGGCGGGATCGTGTCGGCCGGAACCACGTTTCGCGGTTCGAGAGGGGGTCCGGGCGGCAAGCCGACGGCATGCTCCAGGCGGCGGACGAACGCCGGCAATTCCTCGGTCAGGCCGACGACGAGCATCTGCCCCAGCCGCTGCTTGGCCCGCGCCAGCATCGCCGCGTCCGCCGGCGCCCTCTGGGCCTCCGCAGCCATGCGGCGGGCCTCGTCGAGATCGATCTCGCCGGCCTCCAAGGCGGCAACGATTGCCTCGAGGTCGTACTCCATGCCGAGGAGCTGGGTCTGGTTGTTTCGCACGTGACCGGCGAGGCGGACGTCTCGAGCGAACTCGTCGATGCTGCTTATGCCCCGCGAAGCAAGCAGCTCGTGATCGGAGTGGCGAGGTTCCCATTGCAGGAACTCCCAGACGGAGATCGTCCGCTCCACCGGATCGCGCAGGACGGTCGCGATCGCGGCCCCGGGAAGCAGCCTGACCACGGGGTAGAAGAAATGCCCGAGCACGATCTGGGCTGACCTGAGATCCGACAGCTGCCCGAGGAAGTCGGACGGCAGCTCCACCCGCACCACCTTCGCTCGGCTGGCGATCGACTCGAGGTGGTGCTGAACCGCCGTGCCGCCGGTCCGCGGAAGGTGAATGAACGCCAGACGTCGCCCAGCAGCCGAGCCCCGGTCTCGACGGCGCCGTCCCAGCCGCGGCATGCCGCGCCATCTGCGCCCAGGCAATGCGCCGTGTCGCGTCACAGTGCGGTGAGGGGTTACCACACTCAGCTTGGGAACGCGGGCAGGTTGGGGACGGAGTCGGCGTTCCGCGTCGCCTCCAGCGCGTCGCGGTCTGAGCTCGCATCCCGGCCCAGGGCGCCCTTTGCCGCAACCCTCAGACGTAGGTTGACCCGCTGAGCCAGCCAGCCCGCTCGCTCGCGTCGGGCGCCGTAGGCGCGCCGCACGACCGCCCGGCGGTTGCCGGCCGCCAGCCGGCCTGCCCCCTCCGGGAACGCGATCGAGGCCGAGGCGCCACCGCGATGGATCACCCGGCAGACGTCTGGGCAGAAGTAGGAGGGGATGCCCGCACGCGCCGCGCGGAGGCCGAGGTCCATGTCCTCGGAGTACATGTGGATGGATGGATCGAACGGCCCGAGAGCCAGCAGAGCGTCGCGCGGCGCCGCCACGCACGCCCCGGTCAGCCAGGCGACCCGAACCGTGCGACTCGCCCGCCACGGTTCGGCTCGCCGCCGCAGCGGCGGTGGCTGCAGACGACCGGGGATGATCGCTCCAACCCAAGGCCAGAGCCCCACCGGGGTTCCGCTCGCGGAGGGCTGTACGGACCCATCCTGGTTCAGCAGCCGTGGCCCAGCGAGCGCCTGCCGCTCCAGGGCGAAGGCTGCGAGCCCGTCGAGGCTCGCGTCGACCAGCTCGGCATCCGGGTTGAGCATCACGACGCACGAGCCGCTGGCCTTCTCGACCCCGACGTTGCAGGCCGCCCCGAAGCCGAGGTTGCGCTCGAGGGGCGTGAAGCGCACCTGACCGCCATACTCGCGCGCCGCCCGCTCCGGGTCGTCGTCAGAGCGATTGTCGACCACGACCAGTTCGGGCGCCGACTCCAGATGGCGGTTCATCGTCGCCACGAGCGCCTCCAGCATCGGGGCCGACTGCCAGGTGACGACGACGACGGAGTAGCGGCGCATGCCCGGGCGAGCTCAGACTTCGTAGCCGAGCCGCTCGAGCGTCTCGCCCATGATCTCGTTCATCACCCGGTGCTCCTCGTCGCTCATGTTCTCTCGCCACAGGCCCGGGGTCGCGGCCCTGAGCGGCTTCGTCGGGCCCTTCGCCCGGGCTCGGATAAGCCTCGAAGGCGAGCGCGGCGACGGCCGCTTCGAGTTCCTCATCGCTGCGATCGACACCGAGCCAGTCAACGAGCGGCCGCAGCGTTCCGATCGTGTCCGAGCGAAGATCCTCGTATCGGATGGCGATCCGGAGCTCGGGCGGGTGCGCGTCGTATGCCCTCTGCACGGCCAGGGTCCGATTCACCCACAGCCGCGAGTGCCGGCGCACGAAGCCCAGCCGCTCCGACTCCCTCTGGATGCGTCCCGGCCTGTCTGGTCCCGAGAGCCAGCCGCCATCCGATCGCGCGTGCAGCATCGAGTCGATCACGTCGCGTCCGTCGCGAAGCTGGAAGATCATCCGCGAGCGCAACAGGATCGACATCACGACGTCGGCCCCGTGGGAGCCGTTCGGCTCCTTGACCACGACGAAGGGGTCGTCAAGCGAGTGCTCTCGGGCCGCCAGATCCGCCTGTGCGTGCAGCCGGACGAGGATCAGGCGCCGGACCTCGGGTCGCCAGCAGCCCGCAAAGGCGTCGGCGAAGAAGTAGTTGGGATCGTCGCTGCGCCCGGCCTTGAGCAGGAAGCTCGGGGCGCCAGGCTCCGCGAAGCTGATCGCGGATGGGGGTGAGGTGGCTGGGGAGAAAGGGCTCGTTGACCGGGACGGCGATCGGCTCAATCGGCGCCTTCCGCGGCAGGATCGACCGCGGCATGATCGAGCCCGACGGCCTCTCGGTCGTCAGCTCGAGCGGAAATATCAAGAGCTGCGACAGCCATGTGCTGCCGGTGCGCGGCGAGCCGAAGATCCAAACCAGTCGCGACTCGAATGCCCGGTCGTCGAAGGTGGGCTCGCCCGGCATGGACAGCGGCTCGCGGATGTCGTTCCCCCGGCGCGTTCTCTTCGCGTCGGGGGAGAAGCCTCACAGCTCCTCCGCGACCCGGGGCGCGGCGCGCATGAACGTCCACAGCCCGATCGCGCAGACAGCGAGCATGACCATGGCCGGCCCGATGATCCCGAACACGCTGCCCGCGGCGTCGGCGGCGACGGCCGACGGCGCCGTGGGGTCCACGACCAAGCGGCGCGCCTCCACCATGATGGGCGCGAGCGGGTTCAGAAACAGCAGGAACCGCAATCCGTCGAGGGATGAACTCCACGGGATACAGGATGGGCGAGCCGTAGAAGATGACCAGCACCAGGAGCGCCCCACATCTGTGACACGTCCCGAAAGCGGACGTAAACGGCCGACAGCAGGAGGGAGACGCCGGTGGTCAAGACCGCGAGCACGACGACGATCAGCGGCAGCGCGAGCCAGGTGATCCTCGGTGCCACGCCCGAAGCGGCGATGAAGACAAGCACCGCGATCAGGCTGAGGCACAGGTTGAACAGACTGGTCAGCACCACCGAGAGTGGGATCACCAGACGCGGGAACTGCATCTTGCGGACGATTCTCTCGCTGGTCACCACCGAGCGGACGGCCCGCGTCGTCGCCTCGGAGAAGAGCCCGTAGAGCGTCAGGTTGAGGAGCAGGAGCTGGGCATAGTTAGGGGCGTCGAAGCGAAGGATCCTCGTGAACACGGTGTACAGGACCGCGAACAGGATCAGCGGGCGGATCAGCGACCACAGGTAGCCGAAGACAGTGCCGAAGTAGTTGAGCTTGAACTCGGTTACGGACATCAACCACGTGAGGTCGAAGAAGCGCTTGGCGCCGCCACCGAACGCCGAGGGGCCTCGGATCTCCCGGAGGGCGGGGACGCCCGTGGTGGCGCTCATTCGGGGGCCGCCTCCATCGGGTCGATCGGGCGCTCACTCTCGACCTCGCAATCCAGCTCCCAGTCGAGCTCTACGTACCCGAGTCTGCTGGTCACCCTTGACGACGAGCTCGGCCGCGGGATGCCGAACGTCGACCAGGTCCCGTCGGCCCCCCGCCAGAGCGAGCAATTGATCGCGTAGCTGTCGGGCGCGAGCGGGTTCTCGATCGTCGCTCGGATCCTGACGCGCTCGCCGGGCTCGAGCTTGCCGTTCGAGCCCTGGATCGGCTGCCTCAACACCGCGAACACCCTGGCTCGGTCGCTGGCGCGGATCTCGAAGCCGAATCCGGGCTGTTCGATCTCATCCTTGACCTCGATCTGGGCGACCAGATGGATCGGCGATCCGTGATCGAAGTCACGCGTCCGTTCACCGTCGGAGTTCTCGAGCCAAACGTCGGCGATCCTGCTCGCCGCGGCGGGGCGCGCGCCGTCCGTGGTCGCGGACGCCGCCCGGGCGGGACCGGAGAAGTTGAGCTGGAGGTAGCGTTGCGCGACCTCCTCCGGATCGTCGTCCATGTCGAGGACCCCGTCCTCGATCAGGATCGCCCGGTCGCAGAGCGATTTCAGGCTCTCCATGGCGTGCGTGACGAACAGGATCGTGCGGCCCTCGTTGCGCATCCGCTCGAAGCGTGTCGACGCACTTCTGGCCGAACCTGGCGTCACCCACCGCCAGCACCTCGTCGATCAGCATCACGTCGGCGTTGGCCTCGGTCATCATCGAAAACGCCAGGCGCATGAGCATCCCGCTGGAGTAGTTCTTGAGCTTCATCTCGACGAACTCCTCCAACTCCGCGAACTCGATCACCGCGTCGAACCGGTTCCTCGCCTCCCGCGGGGTCATGCCCATCATCACCCCGTTCAGCTGCACGTTCTCGCGGGCGCTGAGGTTCGGGTTGAAGCCCACCCCCAGCTCGACGAACGGCGCCAGGGTGCCGGCGAGCCGGATCTGACCGCGGTCGGCTCGGTAGATGCTCGCCAGCAGCTTCAGGAGCGTCGTCTTGCCCGACCCGTTGCGCCCCGCGATCCCCATCAGCTCCCCCTCGGCGACCCGGAACGAGATCCCGCGGAGCGCGTGGAGGCTCGTGTACTCGACCGGCGTGAAGGGATGCACGGCGCGCTCCTTCAGCGTCATGACCCGGTGGCTGGGAACCCGGAAGGACTTGTGGAGGTCCTTGACCTCGACGACGATCGGTCGTTCGGCCACGCCTCGCCCCCGCTCAGCAGGCCTCGAGGAACGAGGTGACCCGCTCCATCAGCTCGTCGTCGAACGACTCGTCCCAGTCGCGGCTCCACCTGACGTCGCTGCCGCGGGCGCGGCGTCCGAAGTCGTCGACACCGGCTGCGGCCTGCGCGCAGCCCGGCGCAGACCCCCTCGACGCTGGGCTCTACGGCGATCAGGTTGGAGGAGATCGCCGCCATCGCATCGGCGGTCTTGTTCTCGAAGCTGTTCGTGACCGTCAGCATGCCCGCCGAGGCCATCTCGATGGGGACCAGGCTGGGGTGTGGCGTGTACATCAGCGCGAGGCCCACGTCGTGCGCCCTCAGAAGCTCCGCGTAGCCCTCCTGGCCGCGGCGAGGGAGCATCTCCAGAGCGGCGCCTTCGCCGAGGTCGATCGGCTCGCCGGTCGCCACGGTGCCGACGCCGTGGAGCTCCCAGTCCGGCCCGAGGACGCCGTCGAAGACCGCGCGTCCGAGCGCCAGGATCCCGAGCTCGAACATGTTCCGCGCCGCGTGCGGCTCGGGACGCGCGTAGAAGAGCAGCCGCCGAGTCCCCCCCGCGGCCAGGTCGCGCTCGGAGGGAGGCTCAACTCGGGTGATCGCGTTGGCGAAGGCGGCCGAGTCTCGCTCGCCGCCCTCGGAGCCCTCCGAGAACACCCCCAGGCCGTGGACGCGAAAGTAGTCGCGGAGCAGCTCGCTTGAAAACAGAGCGAGGTGAGGCAGCTCGTAGCTCTGGCGGGCGACCGCCGCGAAGGCGCCCATCGGGAACGTGAACGGCTCGTACTCCTGGATCAGGTAGAGGAATCGCTCTCCGTCGAGCCTCCGCATCGCGGCGTGCGCCAGATGGGCGGTCCACCAGGTCGTCGCGATGAACCGGTCCGCCGGATTCACCTCGAGCGGACCCTCCTCGCGCGCGAACGCGACCTCCAGCTCGTCGAAGAGCCCGGCGAGGCCGCTGTAGGACTCGACCGTGCGCTGCCACGACCGCGGCAGCGGCGGGGTGTGGTCGACGGTGACCAGGCGGAGCCGCAGCCCGCAGTCGGCGAGCCGGCGCGCCAGGTTGAGCTTCGCGATGTAGCCGCCGAAGAAGTGCTCGAGGTCGATGGTGGGAACCAGCAGGTTGACCCGCTGGGGGGCCTCGGCGCGGATGTCGAGCTCGAGCGGACGGACCTTGTCGGCCAGTACCAGCGTGCCCTGGTGGTTGGTGACCGGGCGCGCCCCCGATTCTGCCGGGCGAGGCGGCACGCTCGCGTTGCCGCCCAACCGCCCGGGCGGCAGCTCACGTCGCGCGACCAAGCCGAGAGCATGCCGCCACGCGATGCCCCGGAGCAGCGCGCCCTCGGCCCCGAGCGTCTCGTTGCGGCCCGACCAGCTGCCTCGCGCGCCGAAGCCAGAGCCAGGCCATTCCCCGTGGCGAGCGCTCGCTGTGCGGCCAGCAGGCGCACCGCGCGCCGCTTTCTCGCGGTCATCCGGTCGCCGCACCGGCGCTCGAGCACCGTCGCGAACTGGAGCAGGCGGCAGACGTCCCAGAAGTAGATGCCGCGCCAGCGCCGCCAAGCGTCGAGCGGGGCTGGCGCACGAGCCTCGCAGCCGTCCCAGTCCGCGCCGCGCAGCGGCCGCGCCTGCGTTCGCGCGAGCGTGGCCGAGGGCGGCGCCGCGATGCTGGACGTAGTCGTAGAGCGGGCGGTCGACGTAGGCGATCCGCCCGCTCGCCAGCGCGACCAGCGCCAGCCAGTGGTCGTGGTAGGGCGAGCCGTGGCGCGGCGGGAACGGCAGCGCCAGCTCGAGCAGCTCGCGGCGGAAAAGCGAAGCGGCACCGGTGACGGTGTTCGCGACCAGAAGCGATGCCAGGTTGGTGTAGTTGTTGCGACGCCGCGACCAGTACGTGCTCGGAGAGCAGCCGTCCGTCGCGATCGACGATCCGGGCGTCGCTGTAGACGAGGTTGGCGTCACCGAGGGCGCCGAGCAGCGCCTCGAGCTTCTCGGGGTGCCAGCGGTCGTCCTGGTCGGCGAGGGTCACGTAGCGCGGCGCTCGGTGGGGTCATCGAGAGCGCGCGCTCGAAGTTGTGGTAGTAGCCGAGGCGGCGAGGCGACCGCGAAACGACAAAGCGCGGGTCGCCGTCGAGGATGCGCTGCATCTCGGCGAACCGTGCCGGGGCGCTGTCATCGTCGCTCACCACGCAGATCCAGTTGGCATGGGTCTGCGACCGAATCGACTCCACCTGTCGCTGGAAGAGGTCGAGCGGAGGGTTGTAGGTGGCCATGCAGATGGCGACCAAGGGCCCGGGCCGTGGTCGTTCGCGCGTCGCGATGGCGCTCCTCGCGTGGTCCCGGGACGAGCTCGATCTCGCCCCAGCGAGACCCTCGCGACCGTGCCGTCCTCGAGCTCTGCGGCGACCGAGCCGAGCTCACGCTCGTCGGCTCATCGATCGGCTCGAAGGGCGCGATCGCCCAGAACCCGCTTCGATAGCTCATCAGGAGGGGATCCTCCTCGGAGTCGTCGTCGCGCTCGATCGGCGCCGTCAGGCGGAAGGTTCAGCGTGGGGTGAAGGGCCGCGAAGAGGTCCGGCCTTGGCATCGCGTGGGCGACCGCCGTCGCCTCGCGACCCGGAATGCCGACCCGGAGCTCGCGAATTCTCTGGCGGCGATGGAAGCAGGCGCCCCAGACGACGAGCGCGTTGCCGCGGCCCACCGCCAGCCGGGACGGAAGGTCGCTCTCGACCCGGACATCGAGCCCCGCCTCGTTCTCCTGGCGGTGAATCGTTCGCTTTTGGCTGGTAAGCGTCTCCACCGTCCCGACTCAATCTACGGAAAATTATCCTCGTCCAGGCAGTCCACAGGCCGGCTGGCCGTCGGCGTGCGTGCGGCCACGACCGGACGCTAAGGTCCGGACTGAAGATGTTCAGCAAGCACGAACCGAGCTCGCGGGCGGCCGAGGAGGAGCCAGCGCTGGAGCCGATCCTCGTCGACTACTTCACCCGCGACGGCAGCACCCTGATGATGCGGCTGTTGGCGACCTCGCCCCAGATCGTGGTCGCAGGCCAGTACCCCTACGAGCAGAAGTACTTCGCCTACCTGTACCGGTGGGCCCGGCTGCTTGATCGGCGCCAATGGCCGAGGGACTTTTGGAGCGGACATCACCTCGCCTCGCTGACGCAGGAGAACTACATGCCCTTCATGGGTCCGCCTCCCTGGCTTCCTCGGGATCTGCTCGAGCCGCGGCGAGGGGGGGAGGAGATCTCCGAGCTACGCCTTTCGCATGATCTGGGCCGAGTTCTCTCGCCGGGCCGCGGCGCACACCCGCGAGCAGCGCGGCTCCCGATGCGGACGTGCGCTACTACGCCGAGAAGCATCTGATGACCTGGAGGGTGAAGCTCGAGGACTTTCCGCCGGTGCGGCTGATCGCGTTGCTGCGCGATCCGCGCGACACGTACGTATCGATCGACGCGTTCAGGAGCAAGCGGCGCGAAGCTGGTGCAACGAGGGTCCTTGATGGGCCGTCTGCCCGGCGAATCGGACGAGGCGTGGCTCGCTCGCTACCTGCCGCACCAAAAGGAGCGCCTGCGGTGGATCGACCAGGCGCTGAAGCAGGGAACCATGCCGGTGTTTCGTTACGAGGACCTGGTGCTCGATCTCCCGGGACAGGCGCGCAGGCTCGAGGAATGGCTGGGCGTCGGGCTCGACCCCGCGGCGGTGGTGAACGGACGACAGGCTTCAGGTCCACGTCAGCGCCGATACGCCCGAGTCGTCGATTGGCCGCTGGCGCACCGAGATGCCGGCCGAGCTTGCGAGGCAGTTCAACGACGAGCTGGGAGATGAGCTGAAGGCGCTGGGCTTCGATGTCCCGGGGTCACGGCCCTCGCCAGCGACCGCGAGCCGGCTGCCGACCGCGGCCCAGGCGAGCCGCGAGAAGCCCGATCCGCTCCGAGCCCGGATAACCGCCGCTCGAGGTCGTCTGGAAACGACCAGCGAGAGCTCGCGCGGCAGCTCGCCGCGGCCAACGAAGATCGGGCCAGGCTGCGGGCCGCCCTCGAGTCGGCGGCCATCGAGAAGGCCCGGCTTCAGCGGGAGCTCCATGAGACCGAGCGCTGGCTGCGACAGCTCGAGGACTCGCGAAGCTGGCGGATCACGCGCCCGATTCGTGCTGCCGGCGCGGCGTTCCGGAAGCTGTCGCTACGGCGGGCTGCTCCCCCTCGGCGTCGAGTCTGATCGCGGGCGAACGAGGGCCCGCCAGCGCACGAGGTGGCGCCAAAGGATGCCGCGCGCGATCAGCCGCTCCTGGCCCATGGTCGGCGAGCGGCGCAGCCGGGCGCCGATCGAGCGCAGGGACAGCCACGCGGCGAGCGGCAAGGACCGGTCGGCGTTCAGCATTCGCTTCACGGCTCGGCGCTTGTCGCCCTTGAGCTCCTCTCCGCACCGCAGCAGCAGGATCTCGGCGTGGAGCCGCGCGGGGCAGGCGTTGTGGAAGTAGTCGAGCCGCCAGCCATCGTCCGTCGCTCCCCGGGAACGGGTCGGCAGCATACGCCCGAGGCGCCCGCGCGCCCGCTTTCTCCTCCCCGCGCGCCGACGGCGCTTCCAGCTAGCTCCGCGGAAGCCGAAGCGTTGGCCGAGTGCTGCACATAGTCGTATAGGGATCGATCGACGTACGCAATTCGTCCAGAGGCCAGCGCCACCAGCGCCAGCCAGTGGTCGTGGAAGGCCGTCGACCAAGCGGAGCCGGGAAGGGGAGCGCGTAGTCGAGCAGCCGCCGGGGAAAGAGCGAGGCGGCGGCGGTGATCGTGTTGGCGACCATCAGCGAGGTCATGTTCGTGTGGTTCGTGTGCCGCTCGGTCCAGTGGGTCGGCGAGAGGAGCGTTGCCGTTCTCGTCGACGAGGTTCATGTCGCTGTAGGCGAGGGTGATTTCGGGGCCGGTCGCCTCTCGAAGCGCCTCGAGCTTGTCCTGGTGCCAGCGATCGTCCTGGTCGCAGAGCGCCACCAGCTCCGCCTCCTCGGGCACCAGGCCCAGCACCCGCTCGAGGTTGCGGTAGGAGCCGAGCCGCGTCGTCCGGCTGGGAGACGAAGAAGCGTTCGTCCCCCTCCAGCTCCTCGCGAATCCCCGCGTAGAGGTCGGGGCGCGAGCAGTCGTCGCTCACCACGCAGATCCAGTTCTCGTGCGTCTGCTCCCTGAGCGAGGCGATCTGGTCCCGAAGCGGGTCCAGCCTCGGGTTGTAGGTGGTCATGCAGATCGCGATCAGCGGCTCGGCGCTCTCGGTGGCCGGTGGTCTCGGCGGCCCACCATCGACAGCCGAGCGCGGACTCCAGCGCGATGCTCGCCAGCCGCTTCGTGGAGACGTCCCCGGTGGAGAGGGTCGCCACCAGCTCGATATCGGCCCGCGCGGCCCGCGGCTGCCGGCTCCAGCGGGACGATCGCCCAGAAGCCGCTGCGGTAGCGGTAGCTCATGGGGATCGCTTGCCCGTGTCGCGGGCGGCGTAGACGTCCGCGCGCGGCATCGAATGGGCGAGGATCGGGTGCTCGGAGGGGCCCGCCCGGATCTCGAGGGCGATGATCTTGCGCTCGCGGTGGTAGCACCAGCCGCTGACGAACAGGGCGTTGCCCTTCCCGATCGGCAGGCGCTCGGGAACGCTTGCCTCCAGCTTGGCGAACAGAAGAGGATCCTGACCGTGATGGTCCGGCGAAGGCCGCGAGACGTCGGCGGCCTTGCCGGCCTCCTCTTTGGTGATCCTCAACCAGTCGGCCGGCCCGAGCCGGGCCCCGGCCCGCGCACGAAGTTGCTTGTTCCGCTCGACCTGTGCCCGCTCCATGGGCGGAGATTATGCGGTAAACAGGGCGTGTGAGCGAGGGCAAACGGGCGTCTCCGGAGCGGTTCGATCCGGCGACGATGAGCGGGCTGATCGCCGCCGAGCACCTGGCGCGCTACTGGTTGGCGGCGGGTCTGGCGCGCGGCCTGGAGGTGCTCGACGCCGGCTGTGGACTGGGGTACGGGACGGAGATGATCGCCCGGGCGGGGGCGTCGCGCGTGGTCGGCATCGATTTGGCGCCGGAGGCGATCGCCACGGCCTCGGAACGGGTGGGCGCCGCGGCCGAGTTTCGGGTCGGTGACGTGCAGGACCCACCCTTCGAGAAGGGAGCGTTCGACCTCGTGGTCTGCTTCGAGGTGCTCGAGCATCTGGAGGATCCGGAGCCCGCGATCACCGCGCTGAAGGGCGTCTTGCGCGAGGGCGGCCTGCTGCTTGCCTCCTCGCCCAACCGAGGGGTGTACCCGCCCGGGAACCCGCACCACCTTCACGAGTTCACGCTTGAGGAGTTTCGGGACGCGCTCACCGCAAGGTTCGCCAACGTCTTCTTGTTGCGCCAGCATCCCTGGCTCGCCTCGCTGATCGACAGCGGCGCCCTCGCCTCCCCCGGCGAAGAGTCGCTCAGGGCTCTGGTTGCGAGGGCGGACAAGCCCGTGGACGAGTGGACCTACATGGTCGCGCTCGCGAGCGACGGCGCCATCGACGAGCCGGGGGCGATCAGCGTGCTCGCGGAGGCCGCCGAGCTCCCCGCCCTCCAGGAGGCGGTGGGCACGGCTGAGGCGAGGCTCCAGAAGCTCGGTGCCGCGTTGCACGCCCAGCACTCGAGACAGCAGCGAAACGAGGAGCAGCAGAGAGAGCTACGCGAGGCACTCAGCGCCGCGAACCAAGACCGGACCAGGATGCGGGCCGCTCTCAAAGCGGAGAACATGACGAAGGCCCAGGCTCAGCGGGAGCTTCAGGAGACCAGGCAGGTGCTGCGAAGCCTCGAGCGCTCGCGGAGCTGGCGGATTACGCGCCCCCTTCGCGCTGCGGGCGACCGTGTTCCGCAGGCTGTCGCGGCGAAGGTGGTGAGGGGCTTTAGCCCCGAAAGCAGCATGTCAGGCCGCCGCAGGCGGCCGCAAGAGATTGCGGCTCAGACGGCCAGCGGGGCGTAGTTGCCCGGGAAGCCCGAGGGGCCGAAGAACCAGTTCTCTATGGCGTAGCGCGGGTTCGGCATCTGCGGCTCGGCCGCCGTCGAGTGGACGCAGAGCTCGTCGAAGAGCAACACGTCGCCGGGCTCGAAGATCGGCCGCACGATCCCGGCGTCGCCCGCGGCCTCCTCGACCACCGCCTGCGATACCGACCAGTCGAAGATGGCGCCCTCGGTGCCCGTCGGCAGGACGTGGTCGATCCGGCGGGGGACGATGTCGAGCCCGGGCGCCAGATCGCCGCAGCGCGAGAGCGAGAGCCACACGTTCAGCGCGGGGACGTCGCCGAGAAACGCTCCATCCTGGTGCCACATGCTGTAGCCCTTGCCGACGTCCGGTTCGACCCTGCGCAGCGTGGACTTGTTGACCGCGATCGCGGGACGTTCGCCGAGGTACTCGGTGGCCAGCCGTCGAAGACCGGTTCGCTCGAAGGCTTCGAGCATGTCGAACATGGCGCCGGGAGAGTCGGCGGTCCAGACGCCCCCGGCATCTTTTTCCAGCCACCATCGCTCTTCCCCGAGGTCGAACTCGGGAACGGGCGTGAACCTTTGGTAGTGCGTGAGCTGGCTGACCCGAGTCGCGCTCGTCGCGCGCCTGGAATGCGCGGTCGATTCCCTCGGCCAGGCGGTCGGCCTGCCCCGGGTCGACCAGGCCGCGGATCAGCAAGCAGCCGCTGCGCAGGATCGCCGCCCGAAGCAGTCCGGGCGTCAGCTCGTCGGGCGGGACCTCCGGGACGCCGGAGCCGTTCGTGAGCCTGTCGAAGGCAGGCGCCGCGTACTCGAGGTCGGCCGGGGGCCGGCCGGTGAGCTTCAGACCGGCTCGATGGCGAAGCTGCACGAGGCGACGCTCGATCTGCGGATCGCGGGCCGCCCGGTTCTGCTCGCTGAGGGTGTCGATCCGCTCGAAGATCTCCTCGAGGGAGCCAAGCGCGTCGTCCGCCTCGGCACCGAGGCGCTCCCCGCCCCCAGGATCCTGCACGGCGGTCGTGGCTTCCCCCTTCTTCCGCGACCGGAAGATCATCGGATCGTGGCGGTTGACGTCGACGGTGGCGGGATGGCCGGAAACGTAGCATTATCCGAGCCTGACAATGCTTAGGCCGAAAAGGCGCGATGCCTCCCTGGAGAAGGTCCAAGAGCTCTACATCGAGTTGTTGATCGGCGCCCTCACACACACGATTTACCGGGGGGTTGACCGGGTCGAGACCCCGGCGAGAGTCGAGGAGGGCTTCCGCGAGGCGGTTCTGGAATCCGAAGAGGCGAGAGCGATGATCTTCGATTTCGAGCGTGGCCGTGCCGAGGGGCGGGATTGGCCGCTGTATGGGCAGTCGATGGTGGGACTGAAGCGGATGGGCAACGTGCGCCGCTGCGTGGAGGCCGTGCTCAGGGACGACGTCCCCGGAGATTTGATCGAGGCCGGCGTCTGGCGCGGGGGGGTCGCGATCCTGATGCGCGGAATCTTGAAGGCGTACGGGGTGCAGGACCGTGTGGTCTGGCTTGCCGACTCCTTCCAGGGCCTTCCACCTCCGGACCCTGGCCGCTTTCCGGCGGACGCCGGTGGCTCAGGTCACGAGTACGAGCCGCTCACCGTCTCCGCAGATGAGGTGCGTGCGAACTTCCGGCGCTATGGGCTGCTCGATGACAGGGTCCGTTTCGTCGAGGGCTGGTTTCGCGACACGCTGCCGGCGCTGAGCGACAAGACATGGTCGGTAGTGCGCCTCGACGGTGACATGTACGAGGCGACCATGGACGGGCTGGTCAACCTCTATCACGGCCTCTCGCCTGGGGGATTCCTGATCATCGACGACTTCTCGCTTCCGGCCTGTCGCGAGGCAGTCGAGGACTTTCGGCGCGATCGCAGCATCCGCGAGCCGATCGAGCGCATCGATTGGACAGGGGTCTTCTGGCGCAAGCAAGGGGAGGGTTGACTCCGCGGGCATGAGCTTTGGGGCGATGTAGCATTGAGCGAGGTGCTGACGAGGCTCAAGGAGCTCGCTGCGCAGCCCGATCGCCCGGCAGGGCGCTCGGAGGACTGCGGCGCGCCTCTCACCGATCCTCGTCGACTGCACCGGCCGCGACGGCAGCACGCTGATGATGCGGCTGCTCGCCACCTCGCCGCAGATCGCTGTGCCGGGGGCTATCCGTACGAAAGGAAGTACTTCGCCTACCTGTGGCGCTGGTCGCGACTGCTGGAGCGGCGCGACAAGAGCGAGCTGTGGACGGGGGGCGATTTGTCCTCGCTGGCCCAGGAGGCAGGCAAGCCGTTCGTCGGCCCACCGCTGTGGCCGTCCGAGCCTGCTTGGCGCGAAGGACGAGGTCCCGCCATCGATGTCACGGCAGATGTTCGACGCTGGCCTGGGGCGAGCTCTCCCGGCGCGCAACGAGCCAGGTGCGCGAGAAGCATGGCGATCCAAACGCGGAGGTCCGCTATTACGCCGAGAAGCATCAGGAAACCCGGTTGGTCGATCTCGACGAGTTGCCGCCGCTGAACGTTCTCGTCCTCCTTCGGGACCCACGGGACACGTTTGTCTCGTTCCACGCCTTCGACGCGAAGCGCAGTGCGAGAGGGCACGGGAAGGTTCGAGGCAGCGCTGCCGGGCCGGGGGGAGACGCCGGAGGACAGGACCAAACGCTTCATAGAGCGCGAGCGCCAGCGGTTGCGATGGATCGCCGGTCTGGCGAGTGGTCAGAAGTTCCCCGTGTTCCGCTACGAGGATCTGGTCACGGACCTGCCGGGACAGGCGCGCAGGATCGAGGATTGGCTCTCCGTCCGCCTGTATCCCGAGGTGGTGGCGGAGCGACGCCGCAGATGCGGGGCGTGCACGTCAGCGCCGAGACGCCCGAAGCGTCGGTCGGGCGCTGGAGGCGGGAGATGCGCCCCGAGCTCGTCGAGCAGTTCAACCGCGAGCTCGGGGACGAGCTGGAGGCGGTGGGGTACCAGCTCGCGGGGTGAGGGCTCCGGCAGGAAGCCGACGGCGCCGTTCACGGCGGCTGCGGAACCTACCCGGCATACTGCGCTCACTCGTGGAAGGCCAAGGCATGGAATCCACTCCCCGCATGCCCGACTTCGATGGCTGGTACTCGCTCGCCAACCTCAGGGAGATCCTGTTTCCGTGTCTCGAAGCGGTCGGGGCAAAGCTCGTCCTGGAGATCGGCGCCTACCGGGGTGAGCTGACGCGCGAGCTGCTCGATTGGGCCGCCACCCGAGATGTCCGCGTCACGGCGGTCGACCCCGATCCGCAGGCCGAGCTGGTCGAGCTCGGAGAGCAGCATCCCGAGCTGGAGCTCGTCATCGAGACGAGCCACGATGCGCTCCGGCAGCTCCCGCTGCCCGGCGCGGTGATCATCGACGGCGACCACAACTACTACACCCTGAGCGAGGAGCTGCGCCTGATCAGCGAGCGGGCGCCCGGCGTCGATCTTCCGCTGCTGTTGTTCCACGACGTGGGCTGGCCCCACGCCCGCCGCGACTACGTACTCCGCGCCCGAGCGCATCCCCGAGGAGCACCGCCAACCGCTGGCCCGCGACATAGCCCTCGTGCCATGGGAAGCCCGGCGTTGCCGCCGGTGGCTTGCCCTTCGACTGGGCGGCGGAGACGGAGGGCGGGCCGCGCAACGGCGTCCTCACCGCGCTCGAGGACTTCGTGGGCGAGGGCCGGGGCCTGCGCCTGGCGGTCGTTCCCGCCTTCTTCGGATTCGGCGCTCTCTGGCACGAGGACGCGCCGTGGGCAAACGCGGTCGCCTCGATCGTCGAGCCGTGGGACCGCAACCCGCTGCTCGAGCGGCTGGAGGCCAACCGGGTGGCGCAGCTGGCGGGTCGGCACGCGCTCGCCAGCCAGCTCGAGGATGCTCGCGACCGGATCGCGAAGCGCGCCCAGCGTCTGCACGAGCAGGCCGAGCGGCTGGGCGAGCAGGAGAAGCTGCTGCAGGGCGATGCTCGGATCGCGCGCGTTCGCCGTCGCGGAGCAGTTGTCGCGTTTGCATCAGCGAGGGCGCGCCTGTGTTCTCGCGGCAGCAGGTCAGGCGGGCGCTCGGCGATGACGACGGGTCTGAGCCCGCGCTGACGCCCGGGTCCTAGAGCTTCTGTGGGGACCTGCGGGCGGCGTCATCGGGACGGCCGTCGCGGGAGGGAGGCTTGGCGCCGAGCGACCGGGTGGCCGTGGCGGGGTCGGCGCGGTTCGGGCCCCGCGCCCGGCCGCAGCAGCCGCCGAGCCACGTCCCAGCCACCGCGCCGGCGCCATCATCCGCCAGCTCTTGCTGTTCGTGTACCCCGTCGATCTCAGTTTGACGGCGTCCACCTTTACCTTCCTCCCTCAGGGCCTTGGCGGTTGCTTCGCGCAGGAGCTTCACCGCGCCGACCTGAGTTTGAGCGGCGGAGGCTTCGGCCTCGGCGCGCCGAGCTCGCTGCTTCCAGTCGCCGGCGCCCGCGCCGACGCCCGGAATGCGACCATCCCACTTCTCGGCGATCTTGATGTGGGCCTCGATCCAGCTCGGCACGTTGCCGATCAGCCTCATCGAGTGGTGGTGGATGACGCGAAAGTCCGCCGTGACGACCTTGCGCCCGGCCTCTCGCGCCTGGAGGCAGTAGTCGAAGTCGTAGCCGTGCAGCGCCTGCCCCAGCGATTCGTCGAAGCGGAGCTCGCGGACCGCCCACGGGGACACCGCCATCACGAATCCGTCCACGGTTTCGACCTCCCCGGTGGTTGCGTGGGCGGGGATCTCGTCGCGCTTCCAGGACAGGGCCGGGATCTCGCCTCCTCCCAGCTCCTCGTAGCGGTGGGTGAACGAGGCCCAGGTGACCGACCCCTGCCACCAGGCGATGTTGCGCACGCCGATCGCCCCGGCGCAGCCCACCAGCGCGACCTCTGGGTCCCGCAGCGCCTCCCTCGCCTTCTCGCAGAAGTCGGGATCGACGATCTCGGCGTCCTGGTGAAGGAGGACGAGGGCCTCGAGCTTGCTCGAGCTCCGCGGCTCGGTCCAGCAGCAGGTTGTAGCTGCGAAAGATCGAGCCGACGGCGCCGTAGGCGAGGATCTCCGAGTCGGGCTCCGCCGCCACGCGGATCCCCGGTGCCGCGCACCGCTCGTAGATCTTCGCGTCGGTTATTGCGCAGCCGAAGGCGATCATCTCGGAGCTCCCGGCGAAGACGGGCTGCATGATCATCCTCGCGGAAGATATCGCCAAGACGCGGTCGACCAGGCCATCTCAGGCATGCCCAGCCGGCGCGGATACACTCAGCCGCGAGTGGCACCCCGAGCCCCGATGCCGCCGCTGCCGCTGGCCAACCGGGTTGGCAGCCTGGCCGAGGCCGAAGACCCTTACGCCTTCTTCGAAGAGGTCGGCGCCGATACCCGTAGGCAGATCCTGCGCATGCTGCCGCCCGGCTACGAGCTCGAGGGCCGGCGCCTGCTCGACTTCGGCTGCGGCGCGGGACGGACGCTGCGCCACTTCCTCGACGATGCGGACTCGGCTGAGATCTGGGGCTGCGACATCGATGCAGGAGAGCATCGATTGGCTCGAGCAAAACCTCTGCCCGCCGCTGCACGTGGTTCGAAACGAGGCCGCGCCCGGATTGCCGTTCGAGGACGGCCACTTCGACGTCGTCTGGGCGCTGTCGGTGTTCACCCATCTGCCTGACGACGCTTGGGCGGCGTGGCTGCTCGAGCTTCATCGCGTTCTCGCCGACGACGGGATCCTGATCGCGACCTCGATCGGCCCCCACCATTCGGAGCCGATCGCCGGGGAGGGCTGGGACGAGGACCGCATCGGCATGAACGCGCTGCGCCACTGGGCCTCCTGGGAGGACGGCGGGCCAATGGTCCTTCACTCCACCTGGTGGCTGCGTGCGCACTGGGGCCGAGCCTTCGAGATCCTCCAGATCGACGAGTCGCCGCTGGAGATGGCGCTCTCCAACCATCGCTGGCTCGCGATGCGAAAGCGCGACGTCACCCTCACGGTCGAGGATCTGGAGCGCCCCGAGCCCGACGAGCCGCGCGAGCTCACCGCCGCCCGCCACCACGCCCGGCAGTGGCGGCGCGAGCTCGAGAACGCTCACGACCGCCTGGCCGAGCAGGAGGGGCTGCTGAGGACGATGCTCGGATCGCGCGCCTTCGCCCTCGCGGAGCGGTTGTCGCGTTTGCGCCGGGGAGGCGAGCCTGTGTTCTCGCGACAGCAGGTCAGGCGGGCGCTCGGCGATGACGACGGGTCTGAGCCCGACTAGAGCGCGTGCCGACCCGCGCCCCGATGCCGCCGCTGCCGCTGGCCAACCGGGTTGGCAGCCTGGCCGAGGCGGAAGACCCTTACGCCTTCTACGAAGAGATTGGCGCCAAGAGTCGCGAGCAGATCCTGCGCATGCTGCCGCCCGGCTACGAGCTCGAGGGCCGGCGTCTGCTCGACTTCGGCTGCGGCGCGGGACGGACGCTGCGCCACTTCCTCGGCGAAGCGGGCACGGCTGAGATCTGGGGCTGCGAAATCGATCAGGAGAGCATCGATTGGCTCCAGCGCAACCTCTGCCCGCCGCTGCACGTGCGTTCGAAACGAGGCCGCGCCCGGGCTGCCGTTCGAGGACGGCCACTTCGACGTCGTCTGGGCGCTGTCCGTGTTCACCCATCTGGTTGACGACGCTTGGGCGGCGTGGTTGCTCGAGCTTCATCGCGTTCTCGCCGCCGACGGGATCCTGATCGCGACCTCGCTGGGTTCCCGCCACTCAGCGCATTTCGCCAAGGAGCGCTGGGAGGAGGACCGCATCGGCATGAACGCACTTCGCCACTGGAGGTCTTGGGATGCCGGTGGGCCCGTGGTCCTGCACTCCACCTGGTGGCTGCGGGCGCATTGGGGCCGCGCTTTCGAGATCCTCGAGATCGACGAGGCGCCGGTGATGGGCAACCATCGCTGGCTCGCGATGCGAAAGCGCGACGTCACCCTCACGATCGACGATCTGGAGCGCCCGGAGCCCGGCGAGCCGCGCGAGCTCACCGCCATGCGTCACCACGCCCGGCAGCTGCGGGGCGAGCTCGAGCGGTCCCGCGAGCAGGAGAGGTTGCTGAGGGCGATGCTCGGATCGCGGGCGTTCGCCGTCGCGGAGCGGCTATCGCGTTTGCGCCAGCGGGGTCGGCCTGTGCTCTCGCGCCAGCAGGTCAGGCGGGCGCTCAAACCGCTGCCCGGGATGAAGGGCCGGGGCTCGGGAGCGCTCTATCTGCGCTGGCTCGTTGAGCTGGCGGACCTGACCCCCGACGCGGCGGTGCTCGAGCCCGGTTGCGGGACGGGCCGGATGGCCGAGCCCCTGGCCGGCTACCTGAGCGCGACCGGGAGCTATGACGGCTTCGACGTCGTGCGAAAGGCGATCAAATGGTGCGAGGCGAACATCCAAAGCCCGAACTTTCGTTTTCGGCACGTCGACGTTCGCAACCGCTATTACAACCCGGAGGGCCGGTTGGATCCGGAGGCGTTCGAGTTCCCCTATCCGGCGGAGGCCTTCGACCTTGTGTTCCTGACCTCGGTCTTCACCCACATGCTGCCGCCGGAGGTGCGCCACTACCTGTCGGAGATCCGCCGGGTCCTTCGACCGCAGGGCCGATGCCTGATGACCTTCTTCCTGCTCAACGAGGACTCGGGTCGCGCGGGCCCTCCGCGGGAGGCCAATCCGAACGCGCCGTCGCGCACGTTCGCCTACGAGGGCGACGGCTATCGCTACGACGTCGCCGAATCGCCGGAGGCGGCGGTCGGCTACCGCGAGAGGGATGTCCTCGGGTTCCTCGAGCAGGCGGGCTTCGAGGTGCACGTGCCGATTCGGTACGGCGTCCAGGACATCGTGGTGGTCAGCCGGCGGGACTGAAGCGCTCTCCCCGAGCCCGCGGATACACTCAGCCGCGAGTGGCACCCCGAGCACCGATGCCGCCGCTGCCGCTGGCCAACCGGGTTGGCAGCCTGGCCGAGGCCGAAGACCCTTACGCCTTCTACGAAGAGGTCGGCGCCGATACCCGTAGGCAGATTCTGCGCATGCTGCCGCCCGGCTACGAGCTCGAGGGCCGGCGCCTGCTCGACTTCGGCTGCGGCGCGGGACGGACGCTGCGCCACTTCCTCGACGATGCGGACGCGGCTGAGATCTGGGGCTGCGACATCGATCAGGAGAGCATCGATTGGCTCGAGCGAAACCTCTGCCCGCCGCTCCACGTGGTTCGAAACGAGGCCGCGCCCGGATCTGCCGTTCGAGGACGGCCACTTCGACGTCGTCTGGGCGCTGTCGGTGTTCACCCATCTGCCTGACGACGCTTGGGCGGCGTGGCTGCTCGAGCTTCATCGCGTTCTCGCCGCCGACGGGATCCTGATCGCGACCTCGATCGGCCCCCACCATTCGGAGCCGATCGCCGGGGAGGGCTGGGACGAGGACCGCATCGGCATGAACGCGCTGCGCCACTGGGCCTCCTGGGAGGACGGCGGGCCAATGGTCCTTCACTCCACCTGGTGGCTGCGTGCGCACTGGGGCCGAGCCTTCGAGATCCTCCAGATCGACGAGTCGCCGGTGGAGATGGCGCTCTCCAACCATCGCTGGCTCGCGATGCGAAAGCGCGACGTCACCCTCACGGTCGAGGATCTGGAGCGCCCCGAGCCCGAGCGAGCCGCGCGAGCTCACCGCCGCGCGCCACCACGCCCGGCAGCTGCGGCATGAGCTCGAGAACGCTCACAACCTGATTTCCGAGCAGGGCCGACAACTGCGCGTGCAGGGCGTGCCGCTGGGTGAGCTCGATCCGGCCAGGGAGGCGAACCTCAGGTCCAAAGCGACCATTGCGGCTCTCGACCGGGAGATCGCCGGGTACAGGGACAGCACGAGCTGGCGGATAACGGCCCCGGGCACGGTGGCTGGGACATTGGCTCAGGCGCCTGCTGCGTCGGAGCCACCGCATAGGACCGCACGCCCCCCTCGGCCCGACGCTCGCGCTCACGGTGGCGCTCGCGATCGGGCTCTTCGTGCTGGTCCTGGGCCCGGCGTTGATCCTGACCAGCCCGACGCCGCTGCCCCCGCCTCTCGACGAGCAGGAGCAGGACATCGAGAGCGCCCTGTACCTGGCCGCCTTCGCGATCATCCTGCCGGCGGCCCTGATCGCGGCGCCGCGCCTTGCGGACACCATCGCGGCCGGCCCCAACGCCGGGGCGCTCTCCCTCCTTGTCGCGCTTGTGGTGGCGACGCTGGCGGCAGCGATCCTCGTCGTCCGCGTGCTCCCGGGTGGCGGCGGCGTGGTCGAGGCGCTCGCTGTGGTCGGGGTGTGGTGGCTCGGGGCGATCGGCTCTGCTCGTGCGCGCGACACGCGGACGCGTCCGTGGGCACGGCTTCTCGCGGTCGCCCATCTGTCGCCCTTCGCTTGGGCGTTGGCCGGCGCGCTCGTCCTCGGTGCGCTCCTGGCCTTCACCTCTTTGGGGTCGGTCAGCCCGCTTCCGCTCGCGCTGGGCGCCATTGCCGTCCCGGCCGTTCTGCTCGTGCTACGCCCGCGGTGGCACCGGCTTGCCGCCCGTGCCGCGTCGCGTGGGGCGTGGCGATCGACGCGTGGTCATCGTCCTCTGCCTGCTGGCCATACCTGACCTGGTCATCTTCGAGACCAGCTCTCCCTTCAGCGGATTCACCACCAACCAGGTGATCCAGTTTCACCACGACTTCTTCCTGGGGCCCGTCAACGAGGTGCTCCATGGGGGGGCGGTGCTGGTGGACACCGCTTCCCAGTACGGAGTCGGGTCCCTGTACTTCCTCGCGGGCTGGTTCGAGCTCGCGCCGATCGGGTACGGCACCTTCGGATTCCTCGACGGCGCCCTCTTCGGGCTCTTCTTCGCCGCCGCCTACTGCGTGCTGCGGATCGCGGGCACTCCCCGGCTGCTTGCCGGTGGAGGGGTGGCGCTCGGGGTGATCGCGCTGATCTACAACCTCGAGTACTCGGTCGGCAGCCTCCCGCAGCACGGGCCGCTGCGGTTCGGGCTTCCCATGGTCGTGATCCTCGCTGCGGCAGCCGAGGACCGCTGGCCAGCGGCGTGCACGCATCGCGCTCGCCGCCCAGCTCCTTGCGGTCGCCCTCTCCTCCGTGTGGGCGCTCGAAGCCTTCGCCTACACCGCCGCCACGTTCGCGGCGATCGCCTGCTTTCGAGCCTGGGCGCTCCCAGGGCCGGGGACGCCTGGCATCGCTGGTACGAACCGGGGCGGTCGCCGTGGCTGCGTGCGTGGCTCGCCCACGTTCTCCTGGCCGCCGCCACCCTGGCGGCGGCCGGCCAGCTTCCCGACTGGGGTCAGTACCTCGCCTACCTGAAGGAGTTCCTGTTCGGCGAGGTCGGCGACATCACATACGACTTCTCCCACTGGTCGGCGGGCCTGCCCGTCGGCGCCGCGTACCTGGCCTCGGCGGCCGCCTTCATCCTCTTGGTTCGGCGCCGCCGCGACCTCGTCGACGAGGAGAGGCCAGCCCTGATCGCGCTCTGCGGAGCCACGGCCTACGGCATCGCCCTGTTCAGCTACTTCGTCAACCGGTCCGCGGACCACATCCTGCCCTATGTCTCGCTTCCCGCCCTGATGCGTGGGCGTCCTGTGGCTGAGCCTGCTACTGCGGGGCGCCCTGGCGGAATCCCGCGCCCTGCGTCTTGGCGGGCTGGCATTCGCCCTGTCGCTCGCGGTCCTGCTGGTCTCCGTTGCCTGGTCGTCGATCGGGTCGCGGGTCCCGCGAACAGCGCTGGCGCACGTGGTTCCCGGCGGCGAATCGCCGGGCGAGGCGCTCGACCGCCTTTGGAACCCGCCGCCGATCGGCCCCCCGGGCGCCCGCGGGGCGAGGCACTCGCTCAGACCGGTACATGCCGGGCGACGGTCCGCGTCCCGATCATCGCGTCGCCCGATCTGGAGACCGAGATCCTGCTCCGCAGCGGACGCGCGCACGGGCTGGGCCTCAGCTACGCACTCGAGGACAGCTTCGTCACCGCGGAGACCCTGCCGCACGTGCGGCAGGCGGTGGACGAGCTGCAGCCCGGCGACCGGTTGCTGATGCAGGCCGCCGCGCTCGAGGTGCTCGCCGCCTACAGAGCCCAGCCCTCGCGGGATCCGCTCACCGACCCGGTCGACCAGAAGCTCTTCGCCCCGCTGCAGGAATGGGCTTTGAAGCGGATCGGGCAGCGATTCGAGGTCAGGGTGATCCACCGCGACGAGGGACTTCGTGGTCGCCGACGCCTCGACGACCGGGCGAGGGATATGCCTAGCGCTGGAACTTGGAGCGAGTGAAGAGACTCCCCAGCGGTGCAGCAGCAGGCGAAGGCCCACCCATAGCGTCTTCAGCCCGTAGACGACACCGCTCTTGAAGCCGACCGAGGACGCCTCGTCGAAGTAGCGGCAGCGTGCCGGGACCTCCTTGATCTCGAAGCCGAAGTGGGAGGCCTGCATGAGCAGCTCCGAGTCGAAGGCGAAGTCGAGGGAGTTTCGAAGGAAGGGCACCGTCAGCAGCAGGCGGCGCGAATAGGCGCGGTAGCCCGTGTGGGCCTCCGAGAGCTCGGTGCCCATGATCCGGTTCTCGATCCTGGTCAGGAAGCGATTGGCGAGGTACTTCCAGCGCGGCATCCCGGCCGCGAGCGCCGCACCGGGGACGAGCAGTCTCGAGCCCAGCACCAGGTCGGCCTCTCCGGAGATGATCGGCTCGACCATGCTGGGGATCAGCTCGGGCTCGTACTGGCCGTCGGGGTGAAGCATGACCACCACGTCCGCGTCGTGCTGGAGGGCCTCCAGATAGCAGGTCTTCTGGTTGGCGCCGTACCCCGACCGGTGAGGATGCCAGACGAGGAACAGCGGAAGCTCTCGTGCCAGGCGCACGGTCTCGTCGGTCGAGGAGTCGTCGACCAGGATCACCTCGTCCACCTCGTCCTTCGGGATCGCCTCGAAGGTGGCCTCGCAGCGTGGCCGCTGCCTGCCGCGCCGGCATCACGACGATGACCTTGGGCCCTTCGCCCCTCAGGCAAGGCGCGCCTCCACGTACACCGTCCCCGACCGCCTCAGCCCCACCTCGAGCGCCGCGCCGCCGATGGCGAGCGGGAGGAGGGCGACGCCGGCCGCGAGCGCAGCCGCCCGCCGGGCTGCGGAAAGGGTGCCGCTGCGAGCCTCTGGTCGCCGGAGTGCCTGGTACAGGCGCAGACGCCCCGGAAGCATGCCGACGAGGCCGTCCAGCCATCCGATCACGATCTGCCCACCGCGGACGTGCGAGACGCGGACCACCTCGAAGCCGCACGCGGTGAGCCGGGAGCGCAGGGCTCGCTCCGAGAGGTGGACCAGGTGAAGGGGCGGGTCCAGATGCAGCCAGCGGTCGCCGAACGCCCGCGCCTGAAGGCTGTCCGTGTTCGGCACCGCGATCACGAGCATGCCGCCGGGCCGCAGGAGCCGGGCCGCCTCTCGAATTGCCCCGCCGGGATCCGGAAGGTGCTCCAGCGAGTGCCAGAAGACGACCGCGGCCCACTCCCCCTCGACCCGCTCCAGCGGGTCGTCGCGCATGTCCTGGCGCCGGGAGTTGCGCTCCAGGCCGACCGCCTCCCGGCCGCGGTGGCGCAGCGCATCGATGAGGACGGCTTCACCGGCGCCCACGTCGAGGACCGGCCCGGGCGGCGCGATCCGATCGAGGCGACCCGCCAGCAGAGCGCGGGTCCGGCGCAGCAGCGGGTCGCCGATGAAGGCGAAGCGACCCGATTCGGGCCGGTACCAGGATCCGTAGGCGCGCTGGAGCTGCTCCTCGGAGGGCCACGGATCCGTGGTGGCGGCGCCGCAGGCCGGGCACTGGGTTCGGCCTCGCAGCCGAACCGCGCTGCCGTCCAGGGGCGACCCGCACCAGGCGCAGCTCGCGACCCGAGGCTGAGTCTCTTCGATCACGGGCAAAACCTACGCTCCGGACCGCGCCTGAACCAGGGGTGAGCGACAGACTGCGCAGAGGTCGAGGGTCGCCTCGAGGTGGTCGCTTCGAAGCTCGAAGTCGCCCAAGCCGATCGTCTCGGCACGAGGATCCCGATCCGGTCGGTAGTGCCGCAAGAGGCGGTCGTAGAGCGACTGGCGGATCGTCCGCGGCACCAGCCGCCGCAGCCGTACGGGGTCCAAGCGCAGCAGCCTGTCGAGCCTTGTGCGCTCCTCTCTGAACAGCTCCATGTAGGCATCGGAGCCGACCAACCCCCGCATTTCGACCTCGCCGAACCGCTGCGCGCACAGATCTCGGAGCTCGTCCGGGGTCGAACTCGACGTAGTGGTAGGGGTCGATGATCTCATCGGGACGCCCCAAGGTGAGTCTGTTCGGGGTCACGAAGACGGCCGCGCCATCGCGCTCGAGCACCCGCGCCGCCTCGGCGACGGCTCGCTCGGGGTCGGGCACGTGCTCGATCGATTGCACCGCCACCACGGAGGAGAAGCTCGCGTCGTCGAACGGGAGCGCCCGCATGTCCGCCACGACCGTGTCCCGCCGCTGGCCCTCGAGGGCGTCGGGGTCGAGGTCGACTCCCACCGTCTCCCTCGGGGCCAGCCGGTGGTAGCTGTGGCCGACCCCGCAGCCGAGATCGAGAACCCTTCCGGGGCCCAGGAACGGCTCGCAAAGAACGTAGGCCGCGACGTGGCGCTGCCATGTGGGGTTGAATCCGCCGGTTGGGCTGACGACCCGCTCGCCGGTTATCTTCACGGCATTCGACCTCTCCTGGGTAGGATCGAGGTCCGAGGACTATCACGAGGGGGCACACGGACGTATGTGGGGCGGCAAGCGAGTCTCGGTCGTTCTGATGACCTACGCGGAGCGAGACTCCATCCGCCGGGTGATCGAGGGGTTCTTCGACACCGGGGTCGTCGACGAGGTCCTGGTCGTCAACAACAACGCCGAGCCCGGAACCGAGGAGGAGATTCGCAATACGCCGGCGCGACAGGTGTTCGAGCCGCGCCAGGGCTACGGACATGCCACGCGCCGAGGGCTCCTGGAGGCGAGCGGCGACCTGATCGTGCTCGCCGAGCCCGACGGCACCTTCGTTCCCGAGGACATCAGGAAGCTCCTCGTGTACAGCGAGGAATGCGAGGCGGTGCTCGGAACCCGCACCACGCGCGAGCTGATCTGGCAGGGAGCGAACATGGAGTGGTTCCTGCGCTGGGGCAACTGGGCGGTGGCCAAGGTGATCGAGGTCCTCTTCAACACGAGCCATCTCAGCGACGTGGGCTGCACTTACCGGTTGCTTCGCAGGGAGGCAGCTCGTCGCATCGCCGAGGAGATGACCGTCGGGGGCAGCCACGCGGGGGCCGAGGTGCTGTTGCTCGCGATTACCTCGGGCACCCGCTTCGTCGAGGTCCCCGTCAACTACCTGCCGCGTGTGGGGGTCTCGTCAGTCACCGGGAAGCCGCTCGCGGCCCTGGCGGTGGGCCTGCGGATGATCCTGCTCATCGTTCGCTTCCGGGGACGGACGCCGAGGAAGATGCCGCGCCCGGCGGCGCTCGGCCTCGATGGGCGGCCAACCAGCGAGGACGCCCGTGACCGAGTCGAACTTTGATCGAATCGCCGAGCACTACGACGAGTCTCTTCCCGCCCACGTAGTCGATCACTACCTCGAGAAGCGGACCGCGTTCGTGGTCGAGCATTGCCCGCTTGGATCGGCGCTCGACGTCGGCTGCGGGACGGGGGCGCTGGCCGCGCGGCTGGCCGACGCGGGCTACGAGGTCACAGGGCTCGACCCGTCGGAGGGGATGCTTCGCGTGCTCGAGGAGAGGAGGTCGAGAGTGCGGGCGGTCAAGGGGTCGGGGACCTCGATCCCGTTTCCGGACGGGAGCTTCGACCTCGTCCTCAGCGTGGCCACGATGCATCACATCGCGGCCCCGGACGACGTTCGGCGGACGCTGGCCGAGATGGTCAGGGTGACGAGCCCCGGCGGTCGCGTCCTGGTCTGGGATCACAACCCGCGCAACCCGTACTGGCGGCTGCTGATGGCGCGCGTGCCGCAGGACACCGGCGAGGAGAGGCTGGTGGGCGTGCGCGAGCTGGTTCGCGGCCTGGGCGACGCCGGCGCGGAGCCCGTGCTCGTGACTCAGCTCGGCATGGTCCCCGACTTCACCCCCCGCGCCCTGCTCGGCGCCGCGGCAACCGCGGAGCGCGCGGCGGAGCGAACCCCGCTCCTGCGCCGGGTGTGCGCCCACAACGTCGTCCTCGCCGCCAAGCGCTGACGACGTCTAGCCAGCGTTGCCCTCCGGTCTGGGCGACCTCTCATACACACGCACTGTGAGGGTGCCGACGCCCTGATACGTCTGCGCCTCGGCTTCGCCATACGTCCCGGGGAGCTCGCTGAGGACGGCGCGCGCCAGCTCGCGTACCTCTGGGCCCCGTCGCTTTGCGTCACTATGAACAGACGCCCACCGCGGGCTGCGGCAACGGCTCGGTCGGCCACCTCGGCGGGGGGCGCAACCCGATCGCCGAGCATGAAGGGGTGGTCCCTCTCTTGCGGCGATCCCATGCGGAACACCTGGTGGGGCTGGTCGAGGGCGACCTCGAGACCGGTCAGCGGCCCTGGGCTGAAGATGGCCGCGTCGATGACGACGTCCCCCGCCGACGCGTGACGATCGATGAAGGCGGCCGCGGCGTCGTAGTCGGCACGCTGGTACTTCGATTCGAGCATCTTCACCGCGCCAACACCTAAGCCGGCCACCACGAGCCCAACCGAGGCGATGCGAAGCGGCTGCGGGGCCCAGACGAGCAGCGCCGCGAGCGCGAGCGCGAAGGCCGGCCACGACACCGCCAGATTTCGCGCGGCCAGCGTGTCGGTGCTGACGGCGCTGACCACCGCTATCCCGACCGGCGCCGCAAGGGCCAGGGCCGCGATCAACGCGAGGCGGGGATCGACCGCGGCAAGGGACGATCGCCCCCGGCCGGTGGCAACCCGGGCGGATTCGGGGGCCGCTCGACGAGGAGGCGGTTGCGGCTCAGCAGCACGCCCACGATTGCGGCCGCGACCCCGAGAGCGATCAGGATGAGCCCCAGGTCGCCTGGAAGCGAGCGCAGTCGTGACTGCTGGGAACGGGTAACCGACCGACCAGTGCTCGAGGCTGATCCTGAGGCTATCGAGCGTGAAGGGCTGGAGCTACGCCGAGGATCTTGGTGGTGGGCGAGTTCAGGTCCGCGCATCAGCCCCGAGATCCACGGAAGGAACCCGGCGGCTGCCCCGAGGTTCGCGAGGAGCGCCGCTCGGCGCGCCTCAGGATGCGCCCACAGGAGCCACAGAAGCTGGGCGCCCAGGGCGAAGACGGCGGTGTAGTGGGTGTAGACCGCCGCGCAGGAACACGCCGCATAGGCCACCCACCAGCGGGCGCGGCCATCGTCGACTCCGGCCAGCAGGGCGAGCGTCGAGAGGATCACGAGGACGACCATCAACTCGTACCCCCGCGCCTCCGTGGAGTAATAGATCATGAACGGGCCGAGCGCGGTGATCGCGCTCGCCACCAGCGCGGCGGCACGCCCGACGGTACGAAGCCCCAGCAGGTAGACGAGCGGGATCGCCGCCACTCCGGCGAGGAACGAGGGGGCGCGAAGCATCTCGGCGGTCAGATCCAGCCTCGTCGTCAGCCACGCGAGGACGAAATAGAGCGGCGGCGTGATCTCGGCATCCGTGTGGACGGTGGAGATCACTCCACCCAGGCCGTGCTCGGAGACGATCCAGTACGTGGACAGCTCGTCGGCGAACAGGCTGTCCTGCAGGATCACCAGCCGCACGGCGGCGCCGACCAGAGGTGATGGCGGCGACATCCCACATGGACTGAGCCCATGCAGCGAGCCTAACTGTCGGCCAGGCCGCAGACCGTGACCGGTTTCCGTGAAACGATCTGAAGCCTCCACGGCACGTCCGCGCCGTCGCGGGGTATGCGCAGGGCGGCGGCCTGCGGCGCCGGACTTCGAGGGATCAGCCGGGCGACAGGAGCATCCGCGAACCGCCCGAGGTGAACGTCGCTTCCCCGAGCTCGGCCACCGCCGATCCATGCTCCGCCGGCGGGAGAGCTGAAGCTCGGCGAAGTGGCGGCCGCGCACGCAGGATCGCGCCGGCCGCCCCGAGCGCGCCGCCTTCAGGCTCGAGCCCGAGCGAGCCGACCAATGCTCTGTCGGCGGACGCGCGCTCCGGCGGGGACGCCCTTGCGAGCTCGTCTGGAGACAGCCCCATCGAGCCGTAAGCGGCGGCGGCGCTGAGGTAGTTGCCGGCCGTTGGGGCAAACGGATTCGGCGTGTAACTCGAGTTGAGGCGGGTGCGCTCGAGGTCGTACGCGCTGTACTGACCCTCCGCGATCAGACGAGATCGCGCGCAGCCTCGTGCTGGCGTCACCCAGCTTGCTCACGTTCGACCACAGACCCAGCAGCAGCACTCCGGTCACCAAGCCCGGCGACCACGGTTCGGGTCCGGGGGGTTCCCGCATCCCGCCAGGCCGCCGCCAGCTCGACCAGGATCCAAAGGAAGAGGATCGCTTCGGGGTACAGATAGCGAGGCGACATCAGGCGGCCGGATCAGCCCGCCTGGGGACATTCGCGTCGCCACCAGCAGGGTGACCAGCCCGGCAACCGCGGCCCAGAACGTAGGTCGCAGGCGCCTCCATCGCAGGGCGGCGCCGGCGAGAATCACGGCCAGGAGGGCCACGGATGCGGCTTCCGCGAGCAACTGGTCGTAGACCGGAGCCTCGAGGACGCCGGAAAGGCCCGAGACCGCCGCGGTGAGCATCGTCCAGGAGTCGCCGGCGAAGGCGAGCACGTCCGAGGGGTCCGGGGGAAAGTCGTCGGCGGCGCGCTGATAGAAGACCAGGAACGCGCCGAACAGCGCGGCCGGGACCAGAACCACCCAAGAGGACTTCCACCGTCGCGGCGAGGGCCGGAAGGCGATCATGACCGCGGCGGCGGCCAGGAACCCCAGCCCGGCTGGATGTGAGGTCGACCGACACGCAGAGCAGGACCGCCGCCCAGGCGTCGCCGCGCGGCATCCTCGCGCTCGAGGAGGAGAATCGCTGCGAGGCCCGATGGCGATCGCGATCAGCGAGGGAATCCTCGCCCCCGTGATCAGCACCTCCCAGCCGGAGCCGAAGAACAAGAGCAGGATCGTCGGTGCGAGAGCCAGGAGGCTGCCGATCCGGCGGCGTGCGATCGAGTAGAAGAGAGTGGCGCAGAGCAGCGCCAGGATGATCGCGGCGAGGCGATAGGGAAGGTAGGAGCCGATGCCGAAGACCTCGAACATCGCCTTGTAGAGCACCATCGGCAAGGCCAGCAGATAGAGGTTCGAGTGCAGGATCGCGTGAGCGAGGTCGTCATCGCTCAAGCGCTGGGCGTAAAAGAGATCGTCCCCGATCATCACCGCGCCCCGCCCCCAGTGGATCAGCGCGCCGGCGGCGACGACCATCGCCAGCGCGAGAATCGCCAGGGCCGCTCCCCGACCCCGGTCCTCAGCCCTTGCCGTGAGCACCGAGGCAGTCTCTCAGGGGCAGCGGGCGCGAAGATATGATCACCGCATGGGAGGCGGCGTGCGGGCCCCCGCGCGAGAGCTGGGCGTCGGCGCGCTCCTCGCCTCGGCGGGGTTGATCGTTTCCTTCGCCGCCCTCGGCTTGAACAGCATCGCCGTGTCGCGCATCGAGGGACCAGACGGCGCCGGTCTCGTCGCTCTGTCCACTCAGGTGGTCGTGATCGCCAGCCTCGTCGCCGGAATCGGGATGAGGACGAGCGTCGCGTATCGCGTCAGCGCCGGCCTCTGGTCACCGCGGAGCGCGGTCGCACGGCGCCCTGCGCGCCTCGGCTGTCCTGGGCCTGGTGGGGGCGGCGCTCGGCTTCGGGGCCTACCTGCTGCTGCGCGACTCCGCGATGAGCGACTTCAGTGCTCCGATGGCGGCCAGCCTGATGGGCGCCCTGCCATTCGCGCTGGTCTGGTGGATCGCGCCCGCGGTCCCGCTCGCCTGCGAGCGCTTCGAGCAGTACGCGCTGCTCACCATGGCGGCCCCCCTGGCGGTGCTGGTCATCTGTCCGGTCGGCGCGCTTCTGGGGGGCTCAACCGGGACCGTGATCGGCTTCGCCGCCGGCTTCGTGGTTGGGGGCGCGGTGAACGGCGTCTGGGCGCTCCGATTCGCTCGCGCCGAGGATGCCGGTCGAGGGCCGGAGCACGGGGTGCGCGAGGCCGGCGGCTTCGGTCTCCGCGCCTGGGTCAACGACCTGTTTCAGTTCATCAACGTACGCCCGGACCTGTTCATCCTCAGCGCCTACTACGGGGCCGGCGAGACCGGCGTCTACGCGGTCACGATCTCGATCACGTCGCTGGTCTGGATCCTCTCTCAGCCCCTGGCGTCGGTCGTCCTGCCACGGACGGCAAGCCTCGAGACCGCGAGCGTGGCCGAGCCGCGGATGGCCACGAGCGAGCCCCAGGTTTCCGCCGTGCGCCACGCGGTCTTGGTCTGCGTCGTGGCCGCCGTGGCTGTGGTCCCGGTGCTCGCGCTGGCGCCGCTCGTCTGGGGCCCCGGTTTCGGACGCATCTCCGAGCTCGGCCTGATTGTGGTGCCCGGCGTGGCGCTGCTCGGCGTGGCCCGGGTGATGGTCGCCGCATTCACGGGCCGTGGGGCGGCGAACCAGGCGCTGCTGGTCGGCCTGGTCAGCTTTCCGCTCACCCTGGTCGCCTTCCTGCTCGTGATCCCCGACCATGGCGCCACCGGCGCCGCGCTGGTGTCGTGCGGCTCGTACATCGCGGTCTCGCTGCTCTCCGCGCTGCTCTTCTTCCGCACCACCGAAGCCGGGTTGGGCAGCTCGCTGGTGCCGCGGCGCGGAGACGTCCACGAGTACCTCCGGTTGGCTCGCCGGGTCAGGGGAGCGCTGCTCGCCCGCGGCCACTAGCCTGACGCGATGTCGCCGCACCTCGACATCTCGATCGACTTGATGGACCGGCAGCCGACCGCCGTCGCGGCCCGCTGAGGTGGCGGTCGCGCTCGTCACCGGCTCGGGCGGCCTGGTCGGGTCCGACGCCGTTCGCCACCTGGTCGAGGCGGGGTGGGACGTGGTCGGGCTGGAGAACGACATGCGGGCCAGCTTCTTCGGCCCCGACGCATCGACGGCCAGGACGACCGCCGAGCTGGTGACCGCCTACTCCGAGTTTCGCTCGCTCGAGCTCGACGTTCGCGACGCCGACGGCGTCGACCGGGTCTTCGCCGAGCACTCCGGGCGCCTCGAGCTGATCGTCCACGCCGCCGCCCAGCCCTCGCACGATTGGGCGGCGCGAGACCCCCAGACGGATTTCGGCATCAACGCCAACGGGACCCTGAACCTGCTCGATGCCGCTCGCCGGCATTCGCCGGACGCGACCTTCGTCCTGATCTCGACCAACAAGGTCTACGGGGACCTGGCCAACGAGCTGCCGCTGGAGGAGCTGGAGACGAGGCTCGAGCTGCCGCGCGGTCATCGGTACTTCGACGGCATCGACACCTCGATGTCGATCGACCGCTCCACCCATTCGCTGTTCGGCGTCTCGAAGGCGGCCGCCGACCTGCTGGTGCAGGAGTACGGCCGCTACTTCGGCCTGCCCACCGTCGCCTTTCGCTGCGGGTGCATCACCGGCCCCTCCCACGCCGGCGCGGTTCTGCACGGCTTCCTGGCCTACCTGATGAAGTGCACCGTGACCGGGGAGGAGTACACGGTGTTCGGATACGGCGGCAAGCAGGTGCGCGACAACATGCACAGCGCCGACCTGGTCGCCGCCTGCATGGCGTATCACCGCGCGCCGCGGCCGGCCGCCGTCTACAACCTGGGCGGCGGACGTCACTGCCACTGCTCGATGCTGGAGGCGATCGAGGCCTGCGAGCGGATCGCCGGCCGCGAGCTCCGGTGGAAGCTCAGCGACGAGGCGCGCGTTGGGGATCACCGCTGGTGGATCAGCGACCTGGCCGAGTTCGCCGCCGACTATCCCGACTGGGGGCTCACCTATGACGTCGAGTCGATCCTGAGCGAGATCCACGACGCAAACGTGGACCGATGGAGCGCGGCGCGAGCCTGAGCTGAGGCCCTCTAGGAAAAGCGCGCCTCAGCCCGAGGCTGGGCGCTCTGCGTCTGGGGCGCGGGCTTTGCCGGACGATCCCCGGCGGCGCCTCGGAGGGCGTTCCGAGTCGACGGAGAGGACCAGCTTCACGGCGATCCCGGCGTAGACGGCGAAGCTCACCAGCCGGCTTCGCGTCGGTGCGTAGTACTCGCGGTAGAAGCGGAACATGCCGTAGTGGAAGGCGTAGTTCAGCTTCGGCGAGCGCACCGGGCCGCTCGACCCGGCCTTGACGTGGATCACGGTCACCGAGGGCTCGTACCAGGTGACCCAGCCCGCCTCGGCGAAGCGATAGCAGAGGTCCAGGTCCTCCATGTACATCCAGTAGCCCTCGTCGAACAGCCCGACCTCATCGAGCGCCGAGCGGCGGATCAGCATGAAGGCGCCGTTGACCGCGTCCACCGGCCCCTCCTCGACCTCGGGCGCGCGATAGGCGGCCAGAGCCCCCCAGTCGCGCTGGCGCCCAAGCCCGGTGAAGTGCCCGAGCGCACTCAGGGGAGTGGGGAACGAGCGCTTGGCGGCGTAGTCGAAGCTGCCGTCCTCGAGCTCCAGCCGGCAGCCGGAGATGCCGACCTTGATCCGCTCGTCCATCAGCTCCAGCAGCCGATCCAGGGCGCCCGGCGTCACCCGCGTGTCGGGGTTGAGGCAGAGCACGTAGGGGGCGCCGCCGGCCTTGATCGCGACGTTGCTCGCGGCGCCGAAGCCGAGGTTCCTCGGCGCCGCGGTCAGGCTCACCTCGGGGAACTCGCGGCGCACCATCTCCGCCGTGTCGTCGCCCGAGGCGTTGTCGACCACGTGCACGGTCATCCCGCCGCTTGCCGGATGGTCGCGAAGCGAGCTGAGGCAGTCGCGCAGCAGCTCCTTGCAGCGGTAGGAGACGATCACGACGTCCAGTGGGGGGCGAGCTGCCATCACAGCCGAAGCGTACTGCCCGGCTAGAGACGTCCTCGGCAGCCGGCGGCGGATCGCTCCGCGCAGACGGTCGCCCCGCGGATCACGCACGAGCCACGGCCTGGCGTGCTGGCTCGTCCCGGGCCTGAGGAGCAGCGGCCCCGGCCCGGGCGGGACGCTCGAGCGGCTGAAACCGGGTGGCGAAGCGTCGGGCGAGCACGGTGACCGCCGAGCTCGACCTCTCGAGGCCGGATCTCCAGGCCGGAGGGAGGAACGCTGAACGGCCGACCGAAGCCGACCGAGGCGCCGAATGCCCGCCGGCAGTCGTGCCCGCGGGCTGCGCGGCCGGGGGGAAGCTCGGAGAGGGCGAGATCGTTGCCCTCGAGGAGCACCTCGTCGAACGACCTCTCGCCGGCTCTCGTCCGCGGCGGCGATCTCCGCCGGGCTGTAGGCCGGGCTCCCGTAGCGATCGACTGCCGCGAAGTACGTCGTGGCGGCGATGGGCCCCTGCGCGGTCCACGATGAGCACGCCTCGATCGAGCCTCAATGCAGGGATGGAGGCGGCCGGAACCTCGTCTCGCAGCAGCTCCAGGGCCCCGAGCTGGCTCCGCTCGAGGCTGGCGAAGTCGCGAATCTGGCGCGCTTCGTCGTTGAGGTTGACCAGGTTGGGGACCAGCGAGACGAGCAGGGCGCCGGCGCCGAGCCAGATCAGCCGCGGGCGGAACCGGACGCCACGCACCAGCTCGAGCAGGATCAGCAGCAGGAACACGGCGCTCGGGTAGAGGTAGCGGCTCACCCGCGGTCCGCGCGCGCCGCCCGCGACCATCCCCACCAGGACCCAGAAGGTCAGGGCGAGAGCGATCGCGACCCAGATCTCTCGAGCGAGCCCCGATCCCCTCCGAACCCGCCATACCGCCGCGACGATGAGCAGGACCAGCAGCAGGTAGCCGGCGGCGAGGTGGAACGTCCTTGGGCTGCACGTGCTCGAACAGCACGCCACCTTCGAACCCCGAGCCGCCGAAGAGCCCGCTGATCGCCGCGAGCCCGGCCGCGCACACCTTCACGACCGACAAGGGGACCTCGGTCAGGTTGTCGAGCTGGACCGGGTCCGGGATCTCCGGGCCCGAGAGCCGGGACCAGGCAAACCAGGCCACATACAGCGCGACCGGGGGCAAGGACCACCCAGAGCCGCGTCACCGCCGCCCGCCCGCTCTGCTGCACCAGGACCACGGTGGCCCCGGCCACGAACGCCAAGCCGACGCTCTGGGAGGCCACGGCGGCGATCAGCAGCAGGCAGGCCGGGAAGGTCGCCCTTGCCCGGAAAGCGCTCGAGGCAGACCAGGGCGGCCAGCCCGAACGCGACCGGCAGCAGGATGACGATTCCGTACGGCGTGGCCAGGACCTCGAACGCGGAGCCAAGGAACAGCAGCACCACGGTCGCGAGCAGGCACGGCCAGGGCTCCGCCCGGCCGCGCGCCAGCGCGTAGAACAGCAGCCCGCAGGCTCCCACGAGCAGCGCCTCGATGATCCGGAAGGGCAGATAGGAGTCGGCTCCGAAGACCTCCAGGAGGCCCTTGTAGAGCAGGGCGTGAAGCGCGACCAGGTGGCCGCTGTGTCCGCGCAGCAGCGGTCTCGAGCCCGCCGCTGTTGTAGAACATCAGCCGGCCCCACTCGTCCGAGAAGAAGGTCTGTCCGCGGGTTTCCCAGAGGTTGAGGGCGACCGCGATCAGCGACGCCTGCCACCAGGACCGCCTGGGGCCGCGCGGCGACCGATCGGCCCAGTCTCAGGGCTGAGGGGCCTCCCACTTAGTGTTCCAGCACCAGGCCCAGGAAGCGCTTGGTGCGCTCCTCGCGCGGGTTGTCGAGGACCTGGGCCGGCGCGCCCTGCTCGACGATCACGCCGCCGTCCATGAACACGACCTGGTCGCCGACCTCGCGGGCGAAGCCCGATCTCGTGGGTGACGACGACCATGGTCATCCCCTCCGAGGCGAGCTCGCGCATCACGTCGAGGACCTCCTTGATCAGCTCGGGGTCGAGGGCGCTCGTCACCTCGTCGAACAGCATCACGTGCGGGTCCATGGCCAGGGCCCGCGCGATCGCCACCCGCTGCTGCTGGCCGCCCGAGAGCCGCTCGGGATACTCGTCCATCTTGTCCGCGAGGCCCACTCGGGTGAGCAGCGCCTCGGCCTTTGCGCGAGCCTCGGCCCCCGGGCGCTCGAGCACCTTCTCGGGGGCGAGCGAGACGTTCTCGAGCGCCGTCTTGTGCGGGAAGAGGTTGTACTGCTGGAAGACCATCCCGACCCGCTGGCGGACGTAGTTGCGGTCCTCGGCGGTCGTCTTGCCGGTGATCTCCCTGCCCTCGAGCAGGATCCTGCCCTCGTCAGGCGGCTCGAGCAGGTTGATGCAGCGCAGCAGCGTCGACTTGCCGGAGCCGCTGGGGCCGATCACGCAGACGACCTGGCCGCGATCGACGTCGAGGTTGACGCCGCGCAGAACCTGGAGCTGGCCGAACCCCTTGTGGATCTCCTTGACCTGCAGCATCTGACCGCCGTCCGCGGCCGATGCGATCACCCGGTCGCTTGATTCCGCCGTCATCTCAGGTGGCGGCCATGCTAGTGGTCGACTAAGCCCCGGCTTGCGGCAGTGGCTGCAATGCGGGCTCAACCGGTTCGCCGCCGCCGCCGCGCCCGCCGCGCCCCGTGCGCGCCTGCTGCTTGGCGATCAGCCGGTCGGTCAGGCGGGCGAGCGGGATCGTGATCACCAGGAACATCAGCGCGCCGAGCGTCAGCGCGGAGCCGTTGATCTGCTCGGTCTGGACGTCGAATCCGACCTGGACGACGTCGAGCAGACCCAGCAGTCCGACCAGCGAGGTGTCCTTCATCAGGGCGATGAAGTCGTTCAGCAGCGGCGGGATCACCTTGCGCACCGCCTGGGGCACGATCACGAAGCGCATCGACTGGCCGTGGCTCATGCCGAGCGAGCGGGCTGCCTCCATCTGCCCGCGTGGAACGGCCTCGATTCCGGCCCGGTAGACCTCGGCCATGTAGGCGCCGTAGGTGAGCGTCAGTCCCATGACGCCCCACCAGAACGGCGACGTCTCGCCGAGCCAGGTCGGGAGTCCGAGCTCTCGCGGGATCACGCCCTCGGATTGCGCCGCGGAGAGGAAGCCCGAAAGGAGGAGGAGCACCAACAGCAGCGGTATCCCTCGGAAGACGTCGATGTAGGCGATGGTCAGCCAGCGAACGGGGGCCAGCGCTCTCCCGGGCAGCTGGCGCAGCACGGCGAGCACCAACCCCCAAGCCAGGGAGAGGACCCCGGAGATGATCGAGAGCTTCACGGTCAGCCAGAAGCCGTCGAGGACGCGGCTGAACTCGTCGCCCATGACGCCGAAGTCGAAGTAGTAGTTGGTGATGAAGTCCATCGGTCACCTCCGCTCGTGGTCGGCTGGCGAGGCTAGTCGGTTCGAGCAAGGAGAAGGGGCGCCGTGGGCGCCCCTTCGCTCCGCTGGTTTGGCAGTTCGCCGCTAGTCGTCCGTGAGCAGCTCGTTCGTGCCCTCGAGGACCTTGGCGGGTGGCTCGGCGCCGTCGAAGTACTTCTCGTAGAGCTCCGCCAGCGTGCCGTCCTCCTTGATCGTCGCCAGGGCCTCGTTCATCGCCTCGCGCAGGGCGTCGTTGTCCGGCGCGACAGCGAACCCGAACAGGTCGTCGCCGGGGATCGACTCGACGATGATGATCTCGACTCCGCCCTGCTTCTCGAGGAAGTCGGCGCCGACGGCCTCGTCGACAAGCACCGCCTCCACCTGGTCGGTGAGCAGCGCGGTGAGCGCCGTAGTCCCCTCGGGGAAGGCGCGAACCTCGCCTGCGTCGGTGTCATTGGCGATCTCCTCCTGGACGGTTCCGTCCTGAGTACCGACGATGACGCCGCTTAGGTCATCGACCGTGGCGATGTCCGAGCCCTCCGGGACGACGAGCGCGGTCGCGCTCAAGTAGTAGGGGTCGGTGAAGTCGACGACCTTCTCGCGCCCCGCCTGGATCGACGACGCCGCCGCGGCGGTGTCGAACTGGCCGGCCGCTACGTCGCGGAAGATGGTGGGGAAGCCGGTGTCCTGGTACTCCACCGTCAGGTCGAGGTTCTCGGCGATCGCGTTCAGGACCTCGACGTCGTAGCCGGTGGCGTTGGGCGGCTGGCCCTCCGAGAACGGGGGATAGGGGGTGTCGAGGCCGATGAACAGGGTTCCCTCGGTGAGGGTCCCGAGATCTCCCGCCGCCGTCGTCATCGCCTCCGCAGCCGGCGGCGATGCCGGTGGTGGCGAGCGCCGCAACCAGTGCGATTCCGAACCTCATCCGTGTGCCCCTGATCATCCTTCGAGTCCTCTCCTTCGCCTGGTGTCGATCCGCACAGGAACATACTCCGTTCCTCACTACACTTGCTAAAGCGATGGTCGACGAGACCCTCAATCGCCCCTGCGGCGGGCGCTACGCGAACGTCGTCGAGGCGGTTGGCAACACGCCGCTGGTCGAGCTGCCGCGGCTGTCGCCGAAGCCGGGCGTGCGCATCTTCGTGAAGCTGGAGGGCCGCAACCCGACGGGCTCGGTCAAGGACAGGGTCGCCAAGGCGATGATCGAGGACGCCGAGGCCGAGGGCGCGATCCAGCCCGGCCAGACGATCCTCGAGCCGACCTCGGGCAACACGGGGATCTCGCTGGGGATGATCTGCCGGCGCAAGGGCTACCCGCTGAAGGTGGTGATGCCCGACAACGTCACCGAGGAGCGCACCCAGCTGTTGCGCATGTACGGCGCCGAGATCGTCTACTCGGAGGGCGCCAAGGGCTCGAACGGCGCCGTCGAGCTGGCACTGGAGATGGCCGGCGCCGACGCCTCCTATTACATGCCCTACCAGTACGGGAACGAGGCCAACCCCACGCGCCCACTACGACGGCACGGCGCCGGAGATCCTCGAGGAGCTCGACGGGGTGGCGGCGTTCGTCGCCGGGCTCGGCACGGGCGGAACCCTGATGGGCGTGGGGCGGCGCCTCAAGGAGCACGATCCCGAGACCAAGATCGTCGCCGCCGAGCCGATGCAGGGCGAGCTGGTGCAGGGCCTGCGCTCGCTCGACGACGGCTTCATCCCGCCGATCATCGACCTCTCGGTGCTCGACCGCAAGATCATGGTCTCCAACCGCGACGCGATCGTCTGGACCCAGCGCCTGCTCCACGACGAGGGCATGTTCGCCGGGGTCTCGACGGGCGCGGTCGCGGCGATCGCGGTCCGGATCGCCGCCGAGCTGGATCAGGGCAACGTGGTCTTCATCGCTCCCGACGACGGCTGGAAGTACCTGTCGTCGGGGGTCTACACCACGCCGGTCGACGAGCTGGAGGGCATCGACTCCACCGTTTGGTGGTAGCGGGCCACCGACCCGGAGCTACGGCGGTGGGAGCCGACGTGCGCGCCTGGCGTATCCCACCACGTCCCGGAGCCGACGGTACTTGAGACGCAGTAGCGGACGCTCTACGAGGTAGTAGCTCGCCGCCGCGCACGGGATCGCGATCGCCAGCGTTGCGATCAAGACGAGGCTGGGGTCGAGGTCGGCATCTCTGAGGCGGAGGGCGATGGCGTAGTGCCAGAGGAAGATCCCATAGGAGATCAGCCCCAGCCAGGCCACTACCGGGTGTTCGAGGATCCGCCGGGGCAACCCGCCCGAGCGATCTCCGAACACTGCCGGCAGCAACAGAAGCGCGGCAATCAGTCCGAACGCGAGCGTGGATCACGATCACGCGGTCCTTGTCAAAGATGACCGGGGTACTCGGTAACCATGCGCTCAGCAAGACGTAGACGGTGAACGCAAGGGACCACGGGATCAACGGCCGGGAGGCGACCAGGCGGATCAGCGCCGGCTGGCGCTCACGGCGCTCAAGCCCCACCGATGCAATCGCCAGGCCCATCCCGAGGGCGAACCAGAACACATAGCCGATCACGCTCGGGGCCACCCAGGATCTCGCCGTACCGTCGAGAACCACGAAATGGAGCAACACCGAGACGATCGACAGGATGGCCAGGAGCAGCAGCTCGAGGCGCATCCAGCGTCGGACGCTTCCCCCGCGCGCGAGAAACGCAGTGGCCAGCACGTATAGGGGGAGCGCGGCGTAGAAGGTCACCTCGGTGACGAGGCTCCAGGTCTGACTAACTCCGCACTGCGTTAGATATGGGTTGCAGTCGGACGCCCCCGGCAAGGTCTGCACTAGTCCGTAGAGCGCCCACCACTCGCCGTCGCCGATGCCGGTGAGTCCCGGGGCGATCACCAGGACAGTCAGTACCAGCCAGTAGGCAGGGTAGATGCGCAGAACGCGCCGCTTCGCGTACTGGTCGACCGAGGGCGCCGCGGGGCCGCCGCCTCGATGGGCGATGAACGGCCGGTACAGCAGGAATCCCGAGATGAGGAAGAAGATCGCCACCCCGATGTTCGTGTGGGCGAGCAGTGGACCCAGGATCGGTGTGTCGTGCGCTCCAACGGTGGTGTGGACGAGGACGACGCTCAGCACCGCGATCGCCCGCATCCCGTCGAGCAGCGGGAAGCGTGGGTGGTGTGGCGGGGGAGCGACGGCATCAGGGACGGTGTCGCCGTGCTGGCTCTCCCACTTGCGCGCCTCGAGCTCCGAGTTCGCCATCCCAGGCCCATCTGCGCGCGGCGCCTGGCCGTGGCCCATGGGACGATCATAGGCGGAGTGATGGCGACCAGCGGGGTGCAAACCGAGGCGGTCGAGCGGGTGGCCGGGCGCGTCCGGGAGCTCGAGGACGGCTATGAGCCGCCGAGCTTCTCGCACGTCCCGGATCCGGATGCGGCGATCTTTCTCTGCGCGATCGACCACCAGACCGGCTATCGGGGCCGCTACCTGGTGGGCGGCCAGGGGCCCTTCGCGGGCAGCGCCCTGCTGTGGGCCGTCGGGCTGCAGGCAGCGCTCCGACGGCGTGGTCTGCTGACCGCCGCGGGCCTGCAACGACGTGACGCCCAAGCGCGTCGCCGAGCTGTTTCGGATCGGCGGTGAGACCGTCGCCGACCCGGAGCGTCGCGCGGCTCTGTGGCGCGACCTCGCAGCCGGGCTGGAGCGCGACCATGGGGGAGAGGCCGAGGCGTTGCTGGCTGCCTCCGCGGGCCGCCTTGGCGGGCCCGGCGGGCTGCTCGAGCTGCTGGCGCGCTACGAGGCCTACGCCGACCCGCTGGCCAAGAAGTCGTTCCTGTTCGCGAAGATCTGCGCCCGGCGCGGCTGGCTCCGCGTCCAGCGACCCCGAGTGCTGGGAGGTGTGCGCCGACAACGTCCTGATGCGGCTCGCGCTGCGCTCCGGCCTCGTCCATCCCGGAACGGTCGACGAGGTGCGTGCGGCGACCCGCGCCGCCTTCGGGCAGGTGGCCCGGGCGGCGGGGCTCGAGCCCCCGGTGCTGGACGACCTGCTCTGGGAGCTCGGCCGCGACGATCCCGACCTGCTCGGCAGCGAGGGCGGCGATCTCTCGGAGCCGCCGCGCGACCCCGCCTCCGCCTGGTATTGAGCCGAGCTACCAGACGGTGTAGGGCGGGCGCTCGCCGAGGAAGAAGATCCAGGCGAGCAGGACCACGAGGGCGATCGCCATCGACGCGTAGAGGAAGAGCAGGAGCGGCCCGCCCAGCCCCCGGCGGCGATCTTCATGGTCCTCATCGGCCGGCAGCGCGCCGATCAGCCGCAGGTAGAGGCCGTTGAGCCAGAACAGCGCCGGGGCGAAGAGTGCCATCGCCGCCGGGATGGCGACCACGGCGAGCACGAAGTGCTGGGTGCTCGAATCGGTCACCTGGGAGAGCGCCCACAGCAGGCCGACCGGAATCCCGATCCACAGCACCAGGCAGCCGACCCCCATCAGCAGGAGCAGGAAGCCGGGTGCGAGGCGGTCGAGGGGACGGCGGCTGCGGCCAGGTTGGGCCATTTCCACTCCGGCGCTCATCTCACCCCCCGATCGGCGCCCTCGGGTTAGCGCCCCAGAAGATCAGGGTTCCCATCATCCCGATGATGTGGACCAAGACGATGTTCAAGACCATCGACTTGGCGGTCGCCGTGCCCACCCCGACCGGGCCGCCGGAGGCGGTGTAGCCGTAGTAGCAGCCGACCAAGACGATCGCCGTGGCCATGGACATCCCCTTGATCACGCTGAACAAGAGGTCGGGCGGGTTTTGGAACATCCAGAAGATCAAGAAGTAGCCGCCCGAGCGAGACGTCGCCGATCTGCTGCACCACCGCCAGGTAGGAGGCGAAGTAGCCGATCCCGATCGCCGAGCAGGTACATGAACGGCAGCGTGAGCCAGGCGCCGAGCAGGCGGGTGGCGGCCAGGAAGGTCATCGGCGGCACCCCCATCACCTCGAGCGCGTCGATCTCATCGGAGATCCGCATCGCGCCGAGCTCGGCGACGATCCCGGTGCCCACCTTGGCCGCCATCATGTAGCCGAAGGCGTAGGGGATCACCTCGCGAAGGTCACACCAGGCGGCGAACACGCCGGCGTAGGAGGGGGCGCCCAGGGTGCGGTTGAAGTAGGCGCCCTCGATCCCGCACTGAAGGCCGAGGATGAAGACGAGGCCCCAGATCACGATGGTCGAGCCGAGGATCAGGATCCCCGCCTGGCGAAGGGCCTCGCCGAAGAACATGAAGACCCGGCCCGAGTAGACGAGCCCCATGGTCTTGCCGCAAAAGCCGGCGATCTCGCCCAGGGAGGAAAGCCACTCGCGGGGGACGGCCATCCAGCCCATCAGCCGAACACCTCCGGCGACATGCTCGGCTTCGCCTCCGCTGTCGCCGGGTTCGGGCGCGTTACGGGGCGGCAGGTCGTACTCGCGTGAACCGCGACTTCGTCGCTAGCCCGGGCGAGGAGCTCGGCGCTCATCTCGGTACCTGCAGCTCGGGATGGGTGGCGAGCAGGGTCTGGGTGAAGACGTAGTTGATGGCACCGATGCCCAAGAAGGCGATCACGACGGCCTCGTTGACCGCCCTCCCGACCCCGGCGGCGCCCCCGGAGGCGTTCATGCCCTTGTAGCAGCAGACGATCGCGATGATCGCCCCGAACAGGGTCGTCTTCAGGATCGAGCCCCAGAGCTCGGTCACCGAGGCGTTGGTGAACAGGGTGGCGAAGAAGCCGCCCAGGGGGGCGTGGTAGGCGAGGGTGGCGAAGACGCCGCCGGCGATCCCGAAGAGGAGGGCGTAGATGTCGAGCAGGCCCGTGATCAGCATCAGGGCGAGGAAGCGGGGCACGACCAGGTTCTTGATCGGGTCGACCCCCAGCACCTGGAGGGCGTCGAGCTCCTCGCGGATCTTGCGGGCCCCGAGGTCGGCGGTGATCGCCGTCCCCGCCACCCCGGCGACCACGACCGCGGTCACGAGGGGGGCGAACTCGCGGATCGAGGCCAAGACGAAGAAGCCGCCGACGCGGTCGAGCGCCCCGAACAGGGAGGCGAAGTTGGCCGCCTGGAGGCCGGGGGCGCCGAAGCCGAAGGCGACGGTCGAGATCAGCATCGGAAACCAGCACAGCTGGAGGGCGAAGATGAACTGGGAGATGAACTCGCCGCCGTAGGGGTAGGGGGGGCGGACCGTGGCCGTGATCGTCTTGCCGGTGAGGATCATCATGTTCCCCACCTGCTCGAACAGGCTCTTGGCCGGAAGGAACGCCCTATCGGCTACGGCTCGGACCATCTCTCACCTCCTTCGACGGGCCGCCTACGCGGCATGGCTAACGGACACCCCGACGAGACCTTGACTCGCCACCAGTTCATCAACGCCCCGACCGGTCCCCAGCGAGGCTGCACCTCCACGCTCGCGCAGCCGGGCTCGCCGAGATCCTGCTTGGACAGCTTCTCCCACTTGTGGGCGGCCGGGTCGCTGACCATCTCCTCCAGGCGGACGCGGGCGCGGCGCTGGCGATCGCCGCGGCGCTCTGCCGCCTCGCGGGCCCGCTTCAGCCGCTCGATCAGCTCGTCGCGGATCGCCTCGAGCTCGGCCATGTCGGCGACGTGCCCCTTCGGGCGAAGCAGCGGATGGGTCGGCTCGCCGGGCTTGCGGGCGTCGGCCGGATAGGAGGCCAGCTCGGCCTCGAGCCGGGCGATCTGACGGCGCAGCTCGCGCCGCCCGGGCCGCTCGTCGACGGCTGTGTCCTGGACCGGGAAGCCTGGGGGCTCGACCGAGCCGGGGCCCGAGGGGTCGATCAGGGCGGCACCGTGCGCGCTGCCCGCGTAGATCGCCCGGGCGAGGTCGCGAGGGTCGACGCCGCTTGCGCGGGCGCTGTCGGCGGCCTCGGCCGCGAGGCGCTCGAGGTCGGGGGAGGCCGGGGCGCCCTCGGCCACGAACGTGCCCAGGCCGTGGCGCGAGACGATCAGGCCGTCCTCCTCCAGGCGGCGATAGACGGCACGGGCGGTGTTGACGTTGACGCCGGCGCCCGCGGCCAGCTCGCGGACCCCCGGGAGTCGGTCGTCGGGCCCGAGCGCGCCGCTCGCGATCAGCACTCGCAGCCGCCAGGCGAGCTGGGCGCCGAGCGGCAGGTCGTCCGCACGCTCGAGATCGGGTGCCAGCTCTCTGGCGGGAGACTGATGCGGACTGTGCCATTGCACTAGCACACTAGCACTCAATGGAGATCCAATCAAACGAGCACGGCCAGGCACGCACGGGCACGGCCAGGCACGGCCAGCCGGCGCCTGCCCGCTGCTAGCCTCAGCCGAGCTTGACGATCGCCAAACAGCTCCTCGACGAGATCGTCGCCCACGCCCGCGAGGAGGCGCCCAACGAGTGCTGCGGCATGGTCGCCGGCAGCCACGGCAGGGCGACCCGGGTCTACCGGGCGCGCAACGCAGAGGCGAGCCCGCTGCGATACGTGATCCACCCGCAGGACCAGTTCCGGATCACGATGGAGATCGCCGAGCGGGGCGAGGAGATCGCTGCGATCTACCACTCGCACACCGCGAGCCCCGCCGAGCCCTCGCAGACCGACATCAACCTGGCCGAGAACTGGCCCGATCCCCTCTACTTGATCTGCTCCCTCGCCGAGCCGGAGGCGCCCAGCGTTCGCGGCTTCTCTATCCGCGATCGCCGGGTCGAGGAGGTGGAGCTTCATGTCGATGAGCGCTGAGGCGCGTCCGCTCGCCTGCCCTCGCTGCGCCCGCAAGTACCCGCTCGAGGAGCGCTTCTGCGCCGAGTGCGGGATGCCCCTCGTCTATATGGGGTCGGGCGAGGAGCAGCCGATCACCGAGGCCCACGAGCGGGCACGGAAGGTCAAGCCCCAGTACACCGGCGGCCGGCAGGTGCGGGTGACCAGCGCCAACAACCTCGCCGAGGCGGAGCTGATCCAGGGCATGCTGCTCGAGGAGGGCATTCCCAGCGTCCAGCGTCGAACGCGCGGCTTCGACGTTCCCGACTTCCTGGCCGCGGGGCCGCGCGACATCCTGGTCCCCGAGGCGGGTGCCGAGGCGGCCCAGGAGCTGCTTGCCGACGTCCGGACCGGCGAGCCGGAGGCGGCCGCGCCGGCCGGTGGCGAGCGTCCCCTGCGCCTGGCGGCGGGCTTGATGGTCGCTCTCGCGGGCGCCGCCTGCCTGATCTGGGTCCTGTATCAGCTGAGCAGCTAGCGGCCGGGGTGACGGCCGCTCACGGCGGCGCGCCCTCCCTCCAGGCGAGGTAGTCGCCGACGGCGAGCGCATCCAGGCCCATCGAGTGCATGGCGTCCAGCGCCTCCTCAGCGGTTTCGACCATCGGCTCGCCGTAGCCGTTGAAGCTCGTGTTGAGGACCAGCGGCACGCCGGTGATCTCGTGGAACCGCGAGATCAGACGGTGGTAGAGCGGCTCGATCTCGCGCTCGACGGTCTGCACCCGCGCGCTCCCGTCGACGTGCACGATCCCCGGAACCTTGTCCCGTACAGCCTCCCGCGTGTTCACCGCCACAAGCATGTAGGGGCTTGGGCCGAGCATCTCGAAGTACTCGTCCGCGTGCTCGGCGAGGACGCTCGGGGCGTACGGCCGGAACCATTCGCGCCGCTTGATCTCGCGGTCGAGCCGCTCCTTGCTCTCGGCGGTTCGAGGGTCCGCCAGGATGGCTTCGATGCCCGAGCGCGCGCGGCCCGAATTCCGCGCCGCCCTGCACCCAGCCGATGATGCGTCCCTCGGCGACCAGCGCGGCGCACTCGCTCGCGATGTCCTCGCTCTTGCGAAACGCGGTGTCTTCGGCGGCGCCGAGCGCGGCGACGATCTCCGCTTCGGGCGCGGTGGGACCGAGGTAGTCGTGAGCGAGAGGATGGCGCTCCTTGCCGCCGAGGACGACCTGGTAGCCGTAGAGGGCGGCGCCGACCGCCAGCCCGCGATCGCTGGCGTTCGGCATCACGTAGAGCTCGTCGAAACGGGGTCTCGCGAAGGATCTTCTCGTTCGCGACGCAGTTCAACCCCACGCCGCCGGCGATCGCGAGCCGGTCCCGACCCGTCCGCGCGTGGAGCGCTCGCGCGAGGTGGATGACGATCTCCTCGGTGAACTTCTGAACGCCCCAGGCGAGGTCGTAGTGATCCTGCGTGAGCGGCCCCCCAGACTCTCGGCGCGGGCAGAACTCGACCATGCGATCGACCCAGGTGAGCCCATCCCCTGTCGGTCGAACGCGAAGGCTGAAGGTGCCGTCGTCGTGGAGGTCGAACGCGTCCTCGCGCGCCACGCGGTAGAAGCGGTCGGTGCCGAACGCCGCCAGCGCCATCGTGTTTCCCTCCTGCTCGTCGCGGAAGCCGAGGTGGAGGGTTGCGGTGGAGTACATGCCCCCGACCGAGGCCGGCCAAAGCACCTCCGAGAGCATCTCGCACCCGGTCGCCTTCCCCGTCAGCCAGACAGGTCGAGATCGCCCGTCCATCGAGCCGCGGGAGGTCCTCGCCGCGGCCGTCGACGGTCAGGATCGCAGCGTCCTCGAACGGGCTGCAGAGATAGGCCTGGTAGGCGTGGCACAGGTGGTGCTCGAGGTCGAAGTGCGTCTTGGTGCCCGCGAAGTACTCGCAGAACTCCTCGTATGGCCGCGGGTTCTCGGGGTCGGGCTGGATGTTGTCCTGCGTCTTCACCACCAGATCGATCTTCGCCTTGCCCAGTTCCGACTCGCCGGAGACCGCCTTCAGCATCCTGGGGAACACCTCGTAGAAGTCGGCGAGCGGCGGGGGCCGGTCGAAGCCGAAGCCGCTCTTCAGGAGCGCGGTGATGACGGGCGCGTAGGGCGGCAGGGTGGCGAGCGCGAACTTGACGCGAGTCAGTCGCTCGAGGTTGACGGCAGCGACGATCCGACCGTCCTCCACCAGGCAGATGGAGCTGCCGTGGCCCGAGAAGCTGAGCCCGAGGACTCTCATGCATGCACTCTAAGAGTGAGCGGAGTTGCCGTGTAGGGTCCGGAGTTGCCATGACCGTCGCGAGGGACGACCGGGACGTTCGCTTGCTGAAAAGGGCCATTCGCTCACGGCATCCCCGCCTTCGCCAGGCGCTGCTCGCCGACGCACAGATGACCGCCGCGCACCGCGGCGAGCGGTGGGAGTTTCGCTCCCGGGCCGACGCTGCAATCCAGATGCTGCGATTGATCTGGACGAGTGATGCATTCCTCGGTCAAGCCCTGTATCGCCTGAAGGCGCGCCTCCAGGCCCTGGGCGTCCCGGCCTTGCCGCGCCTGATACATCGCCTCGGGATGGCCATCGCTCAGATCTCGATCGGCGATCTCGTGGTAGTCCACCCCGGCGTTTACATCCTTCACGGCCAGACGGTAATCGACGGCATTACGGAGATTCACTCCGGTGTCGTGATCGGGCCGTTCGTAACCATCGGCCTGCGCGAAGGCGAATTTGTCGGGCCGACGGTCGAGCGACATGTCACCATCGGCGCCGGGGCGAAGGTGTTGGGCGAGTTGCGGGTGGGCGCTCGGGCGCGGATTGGCGCCAACGCCGTGGTCCTCGACGACGTAGCGGAAGACGCCACGGCCGTCGGCGTTCCGGCTCGAGCTGTGAGCGGCGAAGGCGCTGAGCCGCCCGGCTAAGCCGAGAGCTCGTCGGGGAGCTTCAGCTCCGCGATCGCTTCGGAGCTGTCGAGGCGGCGCTCGCTGAGCTGGCGCAGGTAGTCGCGCCAGGCGCGCTCGATGTCGCGAAAACGCGAGTCGAAGGCCAGCTCGAGGCTGCCGCGCGGGCCGTCGCGGCGCAGGCGCGAGGCGAGCACGTCGCAGGCATCGGGGCCGCGTTCGCGCTCCAGCAGATCGAAGACAGTGCCGCCGAGGATGATCGCGTCGCGCGACGAGGGCGGGAAGTCGGGCGCCGTTCGCTCCCGCAGCCGGGTACTGACCGCGGCGCGGAACAGCGGCACCTGACCGGCGTAGTACTGGGCGGCGCCCTCGATCAGCCAGGTCCAGCGCAGGTAGCGAAGGAAGCGCCGGGGACCCCAGGGCGGGGGCAGGCGGCGGTTGTTGGCGGCGACCACGATCTGGACGTACAAGCGCTCGGCCGTGCCGCGCAGCGCGGCGAGCGAATCGTCGCCGGCCGCCCGGCGATCCAGGTACTCGTCGTTCAGCACGTGCAGCTCGCCGGCCATCGCCCAGCCGGCCAGGTAGCGGCGCCCCGCCGACGCCGCCGCCAGGCGGGCGGCGGGCAGGAAGGGATGCGCCGCGGCGAGCCAGCCCGGGGTCGGATGCACGATCACCGTGACCCCGGCGGGCACGTCGTCAAAGCGCTCCTCGAGGCGCAGGCGCAGGTCCTCGACCGCGTCGAGGGTGCGCTGCGCGTAGTCGCTGTCCTCGGCCTCGTGCCGAGCGACGAAGCTCAGCGACTCCGTCTCTATCCACGCCATTCCCCGTCGAGGTTAGTCCACACCTGGTGGCGGTCCGGTGGGGGGTACCCGGAATTTGCGAGTTGTTAGGCGCGGCCTAGATCGCTACCCGGTCTCGGCGGCACGCCTGCGCTCGTAGTCGAGCTCGGTGCCCACACCACGGGCGGCGAGGGCGGCGCGGCCCTCCTCGATGCTGCCGGCCTCGGCCACCGCGTGGGCCAGGGGAAGGGCCTCGGGCGGCGCGGCGACGGGGTCGAAGATGAAAGTCAAGGCTCCGACGGGCCCCAGCTGCACCTGGCGCCGGCCGCCGCGGATCAGGGCATGGCCCAGCTCCCCGCGCGCGCAGCGGACTACCTGCAGGCTCGCCTCGGTGGGCACCACGGTCGGCGGCGGCGTCGAGCTGGGTGGCGATCTCCGGCGTCAGCCCCCAGGTCCCGAGCCATGCCCCCGCGCGGGCCAGCTCGGCGACCCGTGCGAGCACCTCGTCAACGGTCAGCTCGCCGTCGCAACCCGGGCCGATCACCGCCAGCAGCGGCTTGACGCGGCCGACGACGCGCAGAGCGGCGGCGACCATCACCGCGTCGCAAAGCGGGCTCGCCAGCCCCGGCTCGTCCCCGTGGGCGAGCACGTCGCCGCCGACGTCGACGCAGACCAGCAGGTCGCAGCCCAGCTCTGTCGACCGCGCCCTCGATCCCTGCCGCGGCGCTCGCCGCGCCCCCGCTCACGTCCACCAGCACCGTCTCGGTGCCCAGGTGGGCCGCCATTCGCGCCTCGGAGAACGCGACTCCCTGCGGGGTGGCGGTCTCGGGCCCGGCGAGCACGGCCGCGTCGCCCAGGGGCCGCCCACCTCGGATCTCGGCCAGCGGGCGTGGCCCCGGATGGGGATCGACCGGGATCCGCTCCCAGGCGACCCCGCCGAGCACGAACGGCGTTCCCAGCGACTCGCACAACCGGGCGACCGCCAGCGCCCCGACCACGTCGCCTCCGCCCCCGATCCCGAGGACGAGCGCACGCTCGGCTGCGCGCACGACCGCTACGAAGTCGCTGGCGTGGGGGGCGATTGTTACGCTGGGACGGGCTCGCCCGCGTCGCAGATGGCGCGGATCTCGGCGGCTGCTCGCACGAATTCCTCGTCTGCCATCACCGGCGTGCCCTCGAAGGGGAGCTCGCGGTCGATCTCCACCCACGAGCGACAGCCGTGGTACTCGTCCCGGACGCGCACCGTGACCGGCCGCGGGATCCGGTAGGCGCGCAGGAGCAGCACGTGGATCGGATGGCGCGGCTTCCACCTGAGGCGCTTGTGCGCGTAGTCCTGGGTCCAGACGTGGAAGGGGGAGAGGCTGTCGACGATGCGTGGGTCGTCGGTCTCGAAGTGGTCGGCAACCTCGGCCCACGAGCGGATTCGCACCCGGTCGGGCTGCGCGATGCCGCCGTCCTGGAGCAGCGCCCGCGGCGGGGGCTCCTCGTCGGGCCACACGCCCTCCTCGAGGGCTCGCCGCAGCTCGGGGTGGTGCGACTCGCGCACCAGGTCGTTGCGCTGGTGATCGAAGGTCGGGTAGAGGAAGAAGCGGTCGTGCTCGACCTCGAAATGCTTGTTCTCCTCGCGGAGTCCGCCCTTGCGCAGGGTGACCAGCTGCTCACCCTCGGCGAGGGCACGCACCGTTACGGCCCATTCTTTGAGCGCAATAGGCATCAGTTAGTTGGTCCGATTGGGAAAAGCGGGCTTTGCGAGCCGGTGCCGCCCGTCGCGGGCGCCTGTTTTCGGCTCAGAGCGGGTGATTCTAGACCAGGCACGCAAAATCTCCAAATTTGTGCGCTATGTCGCGATCTCGTCCAGGAACTCGAGCACCAGTGCGCTGACGGCCGGCGCGGCCTCGAGCTGGCACCAGTGCGCCGCGCCCTGCACCACGGCGGCGCGGGCGTTCGGAATCGCGGCGACGATGGCCTCGGCGAAGGCCGGCGGCGTCACCGGGTCGAGCTCGCCGCCCAGCGCCAGGGTCGGGCAACCGACGCGCTCGGGCTCGAGCATCTCGCCGGCGGCCGTCGCCGCCGACCACTCGGCGTAGGCCTGCGGGTCGTTGGAGGCGATCAGCTCGCAGAAGAGACCGTGGAGCGCAGGGTTCCGCTGCCGGCACAGCTCGCTGAGCCCCGTCCCGGCTACTGCCCGGGCGATCTCGCCCATTCGCCCCGCCCGCGCGAGCCTGACCCGCTCTTCGAACACGGGGCCGGCCTCCGGACGCCAGCGAAGCGCGCCGCCGATCAGAACCAGGCCCCGCACCCGCTCGCCCAGCCGCACGGCGGCGTGCTCGGCGACCATGCAGCCCACCGAGTGGCCGACCAGTATCGCTCGCTCGATTTCCAGGGCGTCGAGCACCCGTTCCAGGTCCCGCGCCCAGAGCTCGATCGAGTAGGGGCCCGGCGGCTTCGAGCTGCGCCCCGCCCCGCGCTGGTCGTAGGCGACCACGCGGTGGCCGCGCTCTTCGCAGGCAGCGAGCTGGCCCCACCATGAGTACACCGAGCCTCCGAGGCCGTGGAGAAAGACGACGGGGGAGCCATGGGGCGAGGCGGCGCCTCGGTCCTCGTACACGAGTTGAACGTCGTCGAGCTCGATCCGCTCGCCCATGGCAGGTAGGCAGCCTAATGCCCGAAAACTCGCGCGTGCGGCTCCCGGTGCCGCCAGGCGTGCGTGGGGGTTTTTGGACGGCCATCCACCGAACCAGCGGAGGCCCCTCGAGACAGCCGCGGTCGTGGGAGAATCGCTGTCGATGGGGGAGCAGGAAGCCTCGAGGGCGGGCGACTCCGCCGCTTCGAGGCGGCCGGCGAAGGACGAGCTGCTGCTCGCGGGCCTGCGCCGGGGCGACGAGGACGCGTTCAAGATGCTGGTCGAGGAGCACGGCGCGTTTCTGATGCGGCTGGCCCTGATGCACGTGCCGAGCCACGCGATCGCCGAGGAGGTCGTTCAGGACACGTGGCTTGCGGTCCTGAACGGGATCGACAGATTCGAAGGCCGATCGTCCTTGCGCACCTGGATCGCCAGCATCCTGCTCAACACCGCGCGCAGCCGCGGCCGGCGCGAACGGCGGGTCCTGCCGTTCTCCTTTCTCGCGCGCCGCCGGGAGGAGGGTCGCGACGAGCCGGCGGTGGACCCCGACCGTTTTCAGTCGCTTCGCGACTCCAATCCCGGCGCCTGGGCGCGCCCGCCCGCCGAGTGGGCCTCGCCCGAGGAGCGCCTCGGCACCGAGGAGGCGCGTCGAATCCTGCTGGAGGCGATCGCCGAGCTGCCGGTTCGCCAACGAGAGGTGATCGCCCTGCGCGACATCAGCGGCTGGTCGGCCGCGGAGGCGCGCAACGCACTGGGCCTCAGTGAGACCAACCAACGAGTGCTGCTTCACCGGGCGCGGTCCAAGGTGCGCGCAGCGCTGGAGCAGTATTTCGCAGGAAGAAGACCGAGTGGCATGAGCACAGTCGAGACACCGCCGATGCGCTGTAGGGAGCTGGTGGAGCTGATCACCGACTACCTCGAAGGCACCCTGCCGGCCTCCGAGCGCGCCCGCTTCGACCACCACCTGGCCGGGTGCGACGGCTGCCACGCCTACATCGAACAGATGCGCGAGACGATCGGCGCCCTCGGCCGCCTGCCGCCGGAGTCACTTTCGCCCGAGGTCGAGCGCAAGCTGCTGGAGGCATTTCGGGACTGGCGCGAAGGACTCCGCGGATAGGCAGTAGGACAGGTACGCGGCAGCAATGCTGGGGCGCCATCCTGCTTACGCATCGGTATCCGGGGCCAAAGCAGGACAGTCCCCTGGGCGGGCTGCCCTACTTGCCCAACACCGCGCGCGGTTCCGTGCCTCTCCCGTAGCCGCCGCCCCCCGGCGTCTCGATCCGCAGCCGGTCGCCGGGGCGGAGCTCGCCGGCCGCCTTGGACGGCAGCGGCTCGCCGTTGAGCAGGTTGCGGCCGGGCTCGCCGTCGGCGCCGCCGTCGCGGCCCCGGGGCGCGTGGCGGCGGCGCTCCGTGATCAGGGTGAAGCTCATCGGGGCCAGCGCCTCGAGCTCGCGGACGATCCCGTCGCCCCCGCGGTGGCGTCCCGAGCCCCCGCTGCCGCGCCGAACGGAGAGCTCCGTGACGCGGAGCGGGAACTCCGTCTCCAGCGCCTCGGTCGGCGTGTTCAGGGTGTTGGACATCGCCACGTGGACGGCGCTCGGCCCGTCGGCGTCGGGGCAGGCCCCCTGGCCGCCGCCGAGCGTCTCGTAATACGTGAACTCGTCGTTGGCGAGGGTCAGGTTGTTCATCGTTCCCTGGCCCTGGGCGGGTGCCGGCGTGGCGCCGGCGAGCGCCTCGATCACCAGGTCGGCGACCCGGCTCGAGGTCTCCACGTTCCCGGCGGCGACGGCGGCCGGCGGGCGGGCATTCAGCAGGCATCCCTCGGGCGCGATCACCTCGACCGGGCGGAAGGCGCCGGCGGAGGGCGGCGCCTCGGGGTCGGTGAGCACGCGGACGGCGAAGAAGGCCGCCGACTTGGTCACCGGCAGGGGGCAGTTGAGGTTGCCCTCGACCTGGGGATCGGTGCCGGTGAAGTCGAGCGTCAGCCGGTCGGCCTCGATCCGCGCGGTGACTCGCAGGCGGACGTCGCGCGGCCCGGCGGCGGCGTCTGCCTCCATCAGCTCCTCCGCTTCGTAGGCGCCGTCGGGCAGCTCGGCCAGACGGGCACGCGTGCGGCGCTCCGCGTAGTCGAGGATCTCCGCCATCCCGGAGCGAAGCACCGCGATTCCGTGCCTGCCGGCCAGCTCGAGCAGGCGACGCTCGCCGGTCAGGTTGGCGGCCCGCTGCGCTCGCAGGTCGGCGAGCCGCTGGCGCGGGTTGCGCATCTCGGCGGCAAGGCGCGCGAGCCGGTCGTCGTCGGCTCGGGTGGGCGAAATCACCACGCCCTCGTCCTCGAGCCGGGTGGAGAGGGCCGGCATCCCGGCAGGGGTTGGGCCCCCGACGTCCGCATGATGCGCGCGGCTGGCGGCGAAGCCGAGGAGGGAGGAGGCCCCCGGTGCGAAGACGGGTGAGATCAGGGTGATGTCCGGCAGGTGAGTACCGCCTTGGTAGGGGTCGTTGAGGATCCAGGCGTCGCCGGGGTGGTGCTCCTCGTCGAGCACGGCGGCGACCGCATCGGGCATCGAGCCGAGGTGGACCGGGATCTGCTCGGCCTGCATCACGAGCTCCCCGGCGGCGTCGAACAGCGCCGTCGAGCAGTCGCGCCGCTCCTTGATGTTCGCCGAATGGGCGGCGCGCACGAGCACCGCGCCCATCTCCTCGCAGGCGGCGCGCAGGGCGCCCACCAGGACCTGGAGCGTGACCGGGTCCAGCCTCCGGCTCATCGCTCGCGCACCGCGCAGATCGTCCCCCGCTTGTCCACCTCGCCCCGCCACCCCGGCGGCAGGACCAGGGTGGCCTCCGGCAGCTCGAACACGCACGGGCCTTCGGCCGTGGTGCCCGCCTCGGGCTCGCCGCGAAGCACCTCGGCCTCCGTCCACGCGCCGCCGAAGCGCGCCGGCCGCGCCGAGCGCTGCAGACGCCCAGCCGGCGCCGCCTCGGGCCGTGGCGCGGGGCCGGGGACGACCAGGGCCAGCCGCAGGTTGACCAGCTCGACCTCCGCATCTGGGTCCCGGTAGCCGTAGCGGAGCTCGTGCTCGGCGGCGAACCGCTCCGCCAGCTCGGCGGGGTCGGCGCGCGGCGACCCGGCGATGCCCAGCTCGAAGGCCTGGCCGCGGTAGCGGAGCTCGTAGGTGACCTCCGGGGTGGCTTCGGGGAGCCCCGCCCCGATCGACTCCCGCAGCTCGGAGATCTCGGAGGCGATCCGCTCGGCGGTCAGGTCGGCGCCGCTGAGCAGGACGGTCCGCGCCGTGTCGCGGCGCCGCTCGGAGGCGATCAGCCCGAGCGCCGAGAGGACGCCGCTGGCGCGGGGACAGAGGATCCGCTCCATGCCCAGCTCCTCGGCGAGGGCGGCGGCGTGCATCGGCCCGGCGCCACCGAACGGCATCAGGGCGAAGCGGCGCGGGTCGACGCCGCGCTCCACGGTGACCACCCGAAGCGCTCTGACCATCTCCTGGTTGGCGACCCGGACGATCCCCTCAGCGGTCTCCAGCTCGCCGAGCCCGAGCGCCGTTCCCAGCCGCGCGACGGCGTCGCGGGCCGCCTCGACGTCCAGCTCCACGCCCCCGGCGAGCGTCGATCCGGCGTCCAGGTAGCCCAGCAGGAGATTGGCGTCGGTGACCGTGGGCTCGGTGCCGCCTCGGGCGTAGCAGGCGGGCCCGGGGTCCGCCCCGGCCGACTTGGGACCGGCGCGAAGCGCGCCGCCCGCGTCGAGCCAGCCGATCGAGCCGCCGCCGGCCCCGACGGTGTGGACGTCGACCATCGGCAGCTGGATCACCCGGCCGCCGATCTGCCGCGAGTCGGTGCGCCGCACCCGGCCGTCTTCCACCACGCAGACGTCGCACGAGGTACCGCCCATGTCGAGCCCGACGGCGTTCCCGTCCGCGGAGAGGGTCGCCAGCAGGCCGGCGCCGACCGCGCCGCCGGCGGGGCCCGAGAGCACGCTCCAGGCTCCGGCTCGGGCGGCCTCGTCGGCAGGCGCCACTCCGCCGGAGGACCTCATCACCAGCGGCTCCGGCAGGCCGCGCTCGGCGGCCGCCGCGGTCGAGCCGGCCCAGGTAGCGGCCGAGCAGGGGCGACAGGTAGGCGTCGATCACGGTGGTCGAGCAGCGCTCGTACTCGCGAAACTGCGGCAGCACCTCGTGCGAGACCGAGACGTGAAGGCCCGGGAGCTCGGCGCGCAGGCGCTTGGCGATCGCGCGCTCGTGGGCGGGGTCGAGGTACGAGAACAGCAGGCAGACGGCCAGCGATTCGGCCTCGCTGGCCCGGGCGAAGGCCGCCAGCCGATCCAGCTCGGCGTCGGCGAGCGGCGCGACCACGCCCTGGGGGCCCATGCGCTCGCGGGCGGCGAAGCGGAGCTCGTCGGGCACCAGGACGGCCGGCTTGGGCGCGCACAGCCGATACAGGTCGGGGCGATTTTGGCGCGCCACCTCGAGCAGGTCGGTGAAGCCCTCGGTGGCGACCAGAGCGGTGCGCGCGCCACGCTCCTCGAGCAGGGCATTGGTCCCCACGGTCATTCCGTGGGCAAACGCCTCGACCTGCTCCGGGCCGCAGGCTGCGCGCCCCAGCGCCGCCTCGACCGCGGCAAGCACCCCCCGGGACTGGTCGTCAGGGGTGGTGGGGGCCTTCGCCGTGTGAAGGGCGCGTCCGTCGAAGAGCACGGCGTCGGTGAACGTCCCGCCGACGTCGACTCCGAGCAGCATTCCCGGAACCTACTGCCACCCACCGGGAGGGTCCGGGTCCGCTTTCGGGCAGATGACGATCCCGGCCGGGGCCGGGATCGTCACCTGCTCGCTTCCCTGCTAAGCGGCGGTGAGAACCTGGAAGTCGCGGTCGACGGTCTCGAGCGACGGCTCGACGGCCTCGAACGTCTCCTCCAGGTGCTTGTGCGACGGGCAATAGTCCCTGCCAGGGAGCGGCCGGCGCTGACACGGCGTGCCCCTGCGCGTATGCGCCTGGCACTGCGGCGGCCGTCCATCCAGCCCGACGTCTTCGGGCAAGCGCGAAAGGAACTCCAGCGCCAGGCCGATGTTGCGCTCGATCACCGTCCAAACGAAGAGCTGGTCGCCCATCGTGAAATGAGCCCGCACGTCGTTGAACAGCGTGCGAGCCGGCCTGGCGAAGTAGCGGCGATCGTAGGTCAGGCGGCAGATCGCCCCTTCACAGGCGTCCAGCACCTTTTGCTTGTTGGCGCACTCCGTGGGGTCCCACTCATCCTCGACCACCCGTGGCGCAAGCTCCCGATATATGGAGCGACTGAAGCGGTACATCTTCCTTCGTACCCCCTGTGGTTGTCCGTTCCCTACGCCTCCGGTCTGACCTTTTTGCAGCGCATTCCTGCTTGGAGGCGGCCGCCAGTATCCAGGGGTGCGATTAAGCACAAAGAGCGCCAGATTAAGCAGGTGTTAAGAGGGCGTTAGTGCCATTGCAGATCGCTTACAACCAGCGCTCGGGGCGCGGTTCGCCGTCGGGGCCGATCACCATGTGGACGCTGTCCAGCGCCGGCTCGCGAAGCGGGTGGTCGGCGCGGCGGTGGGGCCCGCGCGACTCGCGCCGCCGGAGCGCCGCGCGCGCGATCAGCCGTGCGAGCGGGTAGGGGTCGTCGAGGAGCGGCTCGAGCGTCGTGGCGGCGCGCCGCGGCCCCGCACCACGCCAGACCGCCTCGCGCGTGGCCTCCGTGGGCGGCTCGAAGCGCCACTCGGGCAGCGGTCCCGGCTGCTTCGCCGGCGGCGTCGAGGCGGCGGCGATTGCCGCTCGGGCGCCGTAGACGAAGCATTCGGTGAGCGAGTTCGAGGCCAGCCGGTTGGCCCCATGGACCCCGCTGCAGGCGCACTCGCCGACGGCGAACAGGTCGCGCAGGGAGGTGCGCCCGTCCAGATCGCAGACGATCCCGCCCATCAGGTAGTGGGCCGCCGGCGCCACCGGGACCGGCTCACGCTCGGGAGCCAGGCCGGCCGCGCGGCAGGCGGCGAACACGTTGGGAAAGCCCTGCGGCGCGAGTGAGCGCAGGTCGAGCCGCACGTGGTCGGCCCCGTCCACCTCCATGCGGTCCAGGATCGCGGCGGTCACCTGATCGCGGGGGGCCAGCTCGTCCGTGAACCGCCGGCCGGCGGCGTCGAGCAGCTCGGCGCCCTCCCCTCGAAGCGCCTCCGTCAGCAGGGCCCCGTCGTGCTCGTTGCCTGGAAGCGCCAGCGCCGTAGGGTGGAACTGGCAGAACTCGAGGTCGGCCAGCGCCGCGCCGGCGGCGTGGGCGATTACCGCGCCCGCCCCGATCGCGCCCCAGGGGTTGGTGGTGCGCAGCCACAGCGCCGCGCCGCCACCGGTGGCCAAAACCGTGGCGGAAGCAGCGATTGGCCCGGCGTCCGTGACCACCCCGGCACAACGGTCGCCGTCGCTCCACAGGGCGAGCGCCGAGGTCTCCTCCAGCACCCGGACCCGGCGCTCGGCGGCGACCCGCTCCGCCAGGCAGCGCGTGATCGCGCGTCCCGTCTGGGCGCCGCCCGCATGAACGATCCGGCGCGCCGAGTGTCCGCCCTCCAGGGCCAGGGCCAAGCCGCCGTCCGCCTCGGTGTCGAACCGCACCCCGAGCCGGCGCAGCTCGTCCACCGCCGCCGGAGCCTCCCGAGTGAGCGTCTGCACCGCCTCCGCGCGGCAGAGGCCGCGGCCGGCGTTCAGGGTGTCGTCGGCGTGGCGGGCCGGTGAGTCGTCGGGTGCCAAAGCCGCCGCCAGCCCGCCCTGAGCCCGGTAGCTGGCGCTCTCGGCGAGCGGCTTGCGCGAGACGAGGGTGACCTCGGCGCCCTGCTCGGCGGCGCGAAGCGAGACGTAGAGGCCAGCCGCGCCGCCTCCCACCACCGCGACGCCGGTTTCCGTTGAGCGCTCCACAGCGCCGGTACCGTACGCGACCCATGGGGCTCTACCTCGCCCATCCTTCCTCGCTCGACCACGACACCGGCGGCCACCCGGAGAACGCGGGGCGCCTGCGGGCAATCGAGGCAGCGCTCGACGGTGCCGGTTGGCCGGGGCTTCGCCGGGTCGAAGCGCCGGCCGCGACGCTCGATCAGCTTCGCCGGGTCCATTCCGACGAGCACATTCGCGCGATGGAGGAGATCTGCACGCGCGGCGGCGGCATGATCGACATGGACACGGTTGCGAGCGAGCGCTCCTTCGAGGCGGCGCTTCACGCCGCGGGCGGTGCGGCGCACGGCGCCGAACGCCTTTTGGCGGGTGACGACCGCTTCGCGTTCTGCGGCCTGCGACCGCCCGGGCACCACGCCGAGGCGTCGCGCGCGATGGGCTTCTGCCTGTTCAACAACGTCGCCGTCGCCGCCGCCCACGTGCTCGCCGAGGACGCGGCGGAACGCGTCTTGATCCTCGACTGGGACGTGCACCACGGGAACGGCACCGAGGCGATCTTCGCCGGCTCCGATCGGGTGCTCTACCTCAGCATCCACCAGTCGCCGCTTTACCCCGGTACCGGCCCGGCGGAGTACGCGGGCGAGGCGGGCGGCGAGGGATACACCGTCAACCTGCCGGTGGCGCCCGGGGCGGGCTCCGCCGAGTTCCTATCGCTGGTGCAGCACGTGGTGGCGCCCATTGCCCGCGCCTTTCGCCCCGGCCTGATCGCGATCTCGGCCGGCTACGACGCCCACCGCGACGACCCACTCGCCGAGTGCCGGGTGGGGACCGACGGCTACGCGGATATGGCGGCGACGATGCGGGAGGTGGCGGTGGAGCTCGGCGCTCCGGTGCTGGTCTGCCTGGAGGGCGGCTACGACCCGGCGGCGCTGGCGGCCTCGGTGCTGGCCACGATCGAGGCACTCGGCTCGGAGCGCAAGCCCCCAGAGGCGCCCGCGGATCCCGCCCGTCCCTACGTCGAGCGCCAGCGCGAGCACTGGCCGGGGATCTAGGCGGCGGAGCCCAGAACCTCTCGATAGGCGACCAGGGCTCGCTCGGCCATCAGCTCCGCTGAGAACCAGCGGGCCCGCCGACGCCCGGCGATGCGCGGGTCGGGCGCCTCGAGGTGAGCGCGGGCGAGCTCCGCCCACCGGTGGGGGTCGAAGCGCTCGGCAAGACAGCCCTCGACGCCGCGCAGGAGCGCCGGGGCGACGCCGACCGGGGTCGAGAGCACCGGCACGTCACAGGCCAGCGCCTCCACGGCGACCAGCCCGAACCCCTCGTTCTGGGAGGTGACCAGCACTGCGTTTGCGGCATTGACCCAGTCGGGCATCCGCTCGGCCTCGATCGCGCCTCCGGTCAGGAGCTCCGCGCCCGCCAGGCGCGCCACCTCGAGGGCGCGGTCGTGGCGCTTCTCGGGCCGGAATGTGGCAGCCGGGAAGAGCAGGTAGCGGCCCTCGGGGTCGAGGCCCAGCCGCTGCCTGGCTTCGGCGCGCGGCGAGGGCCGGAAGCGCTCGAGGTCGGCGCCGCAGGGGAGTACGGCGGACGCTCCGGGGCGCTTCGGCAGGCCCGGACGCTCGGCCTCGGGAGCAAAGAGGGCGCGGGAGGCGCCCGCGACCAGGTCGAGTCGCCGCGCCAGCCGGCGCGACAGAAGACCGGTGGTCGGGTGGCGGACGTCGGTGCCGTGGAAGGTGACGATCAGCGGCCGCGCCCCGGCAAGCAGCGCGCACCAGCCGGCCAGGCCGAAGTGGGCGTGGACCAGGTCGAATCGTCCCCGCCTCAGGAGCCGGCGGATCCGCGGGACCGCGCGGGGATAGTTCCATCTGCCCTGGGGAAAGGAGCAGAGCTCGACCTCCAACCCGGCCCGGCGAAGCGCCGCGACCTGGTCGCGAACGAAGACGCCTCGGGACGGGCTGGCCGCATCCGGGGTGATGTTGGTGACCACCAGGACCCGCACGCCGGCCAGCGTAGACTGATCAGGGGCGGACCCCAGCAGCTTTCACCCTTTCGGGAGGACGAGGTTCCTGCTCGGGTGTAAAAGACCAACCGCGCCGCGGTGAGGCGTCCGCCGCCCAGCTTCTACTACGGCCAGTTCGGGTTCGCCGGGACGCTGCCGGTGCGGATGCGCTGGGGGTGGTCGCCCACCTGGATCCGGGCGATCTGCTTCTCCGTCTCGTACGAGATCACCGAGATCGCGTCGCTGCCGCTCCAGGAGACATAGCAGTGGCGGCCGTTCTCGCTGGTCGTGGACCAGTAGGGCTTCTTGCCGGCCTTGATCAGCTTGTAGCGGAAGGTCTTCTGCGACACCATCGCCGCGTAGTCCGACATCGTGCCGGCGACGCAGAGCTTGGACCCGATTGGGTTCATCGCGATGCCGTGGTGCGCGGAGTCCAGCAGGTACTGCTCGCGCGGGATCTGCGGGACCAGGTTCGGCAGGCGGGCAACACGCAGGACGCGGTCCTGACGGAAGCTGTACTCCACGAAGCCATGGAAGAACGAGACCTGGAAGTAGACGGCCCTCTCCTTCGGTGACAGGGCCATGGGCCTGACCGCCGAGCTCATGTTGGGGTATCCCGCCTCCTCGAGCTTCTGGCCCATGTCGATTCGCCTGATGATCTGGTTGTTGCTCGCATTGACGATCTGGAACCAGCGGTCGCCCTTGGTCGTATCGAACTCAGGCTGGTCGGCGGGGGTGTAGACGAGACCGATGCTGGCGTGGAAGATCCGCGACCCGTCGGCGGAGTAGTTGTTCTCGTGGGGCGAGTCGCCTGAGGGGAAGCTGCCCACCTCCCGGCCCGTGCGGGTGTCCAGGATGTGGACGACGTTTCCCGTCGATGCGGACACCGCGACGTGCTTGCCGTCCGGCGACATCGCCATGTGGTCGGCGCGCTGCCCGTCCACCACGAAGCGCCAGACGATCTTGCGCGTCCACAGGTTGATCGCCACCACGTCGGCCAAGCTCGGCCTGGAGACGATCAAAAGCCGCCCGTCGGGTGTCGAGTACATGTCGTCGACGAACTGGTCGTGGCCTTCGCCCACGGCCTGCCTGATCGCCAGGAAGTAGGCCAGGCGCACCGGGTTGGTGTAGATCTCCAACAGCCGCTGCTGGATGTCCGGGATGATGTTGATGCGAGCGATCCGCCTGAAGTTCCGGTTCGGATCGATCACGTGGGCAGTCCCGTCCCAGTTGTTGCCCACGAAGACGGCGTCCCGCACTCCAGTCGCCGCAGGCGCGGGCGTCGCCCAAAGCGCCACCAGCCCGAAGACGCCCACGGCGACAACCGCCGCCTTCCTCATCGCCCGCGAAGCCGCCGTCCCCATCGTCACAACGCTGACCCTACTACCCGCGGGTCGGCCCTGCTAACCGGCGCTCAGAGCGCGACTCCTGTCGCATCCGTGTGAGATCGGACGTATACCGCCCCTGTAGGTTGCGGAGACGTGAGGTGGGCCGATGGTGGCGGTGGATGAGATATTCAACCCGGCGACGGGTGAGCGCTATGTCTTCCGAGCGGCTCCCCGGGGCGCCGGCGGGCCGCACCTAGAGCTCGACGGCTTCCTGGCGCCGGGCGGCGGTGTACCGGGCGAGCACGTTCACCCCGAGCAGGAGGAGCGCTTCGAGCTGATCGCAGGTGCGTCCGCCTTCAAGCTCGACGGGCAAGAGCTCGTCGCCGCTCCCGGCGACGTGGTGGTCGTGCGACCGGGGGTGAGGCACATATGGTGGAACTGTGGAGCATCAGAGGTGCACGCGCGGATCACCTTTCGTCCCGCGCTCAGGACGGAGGAGTTCCTGAGAACGCTGTTCGCGCTCGTCGCGGCGGGCCGGACCGACCGCAAGGGGCGACCTGGGCTGCTCCGAGGCGCCGTGCTCATGCACGAGTTCCAACGCGAGGTGCGCCTTGCGTCGCCCCCTTGGGGACTCCAGAGAGCCCTGCTTCCCCCGGCGGCATGGCTGGGTCGAAGGCTTGGAAGCATGCCCCCGATCGTCGCGCGCTAAGCAGAAACGCCTCGCGAGTGCCTGGAGCGCGCCAGCGAGCGGACCAGGACGCCGACCGTCAACACGACGAGCGCAAGCGCACAGAGCAGGAAGCCGCCCCAGACGATGTCGCCGAGGGTCCAGAGGAATGCGTTGCCCTCTCCGAAGTCCTGCCCCATGGCGGCGCTGACGATGAACAGGGCGAACGTCACCGCGGCTAGCCCGGCGAGCGTGGTTCGGTTGATCATTCGAGTCTCCTTCCGGTGGATCGCAGTTCGCAACCGAAGCTACTCTGAGCAGGGCGTCCGCGCATCGGTCTGGAGGCTGGTCTTCTGCGTACCCCGCGAGGCGTACAGCGCCTTCCAAGATCGCCCTGGAGAAGGTCGCCGGGCCACCGCCGCGCGACTATCTTAGGCCGCGATGGCGCTTGTCCCCGACCGCTCCTCGCTGACCTGGTCGCAGCCCGGGCTCGTCGATGCGGCGCTCGCGCTGCTGCTCTTCGCAGGCGCTCTGCTCGAAGTCTCGCTCGACGACCTCCCAGGGCCCATGGTGGCCAAGCTCACGGCCGTCTCGCTCACGACGTTGCCGCTCGCCTGGCGTACGGCCGCTCCCGTGGCGACTGTGGCGCTGACGACGGGAGGCTTTGCCCTTGCCGTGGTCCTTGGCCTTCCGGTTGACGAGTCGCTGGTGCCGGCGTTCGCGCCGCTCGTCGCGGTCTACTCGGTGGGGGTGCACTCGGGGGCTCGCGGGCTGATCGCGGCCGCCCTAATCGGTCTCGCCGCGTTCTCTGTGGCGGTCGCAGCGGACCCCGCCGGGCAATTCTCCGATCTCCTCCTCAGTGCGGCGGCGATACTCGCGGCGCTTGCCGTCGGCCGCGCGGTGCGCGCGATGGGCTTCGAGACGGACACGCTCGAGGCGCGCGCAGCCGAGCTCGAGCGCGAGCGCGACGAGAAGGCGCGCACCGCAGTCGCAGCGGAGCGCGCCCGCATCGCCCGGGAGCTCCACGACGTGATCGGGCACAGCATCAGCGTCATGGGGGTGCAGGCGGGCGCGGTGCGCCGCGTGCTCGCCCCGGAGCTGGAGCGCGAGCGCGAGGCGCTACTGGCCGTGGAGCGCACTGGCCGCGACGCGGTGACCGAGATGAGGCGCCTGCTCGGCTTCCTGCGCTCGGACGAGGAAAAGGCGTCCCCCATCGAGCCGCCGCCCACCCTCAAGCGTCTCGACGACCTCGTCGCCGAGACGCGCCTCGCGGGTCTCGACGTCGATCTGCGCGTCGAGGGCGAGCTGGACGACCTCTCGGCTGGCCGGACGCTGGTTGCCTTTCGCATCCTGCAGGAAGCGTTCACCAACGCGCTCAGGCACGCTCCCGGCGCGCACGTGCGCGCGGCCCTCCGGCGCACGCCCGCGGAGCTCCAGATCGAGGTGGTGGACGACGGCAACGCGCGGTCACCCGCCTCGCCCGACGGCGGCGGATACGGACTCGTCGGGATGCGCGAGCGCGTGGCGCTCTACGGAGGCACGCTAGAGGCCGGACCCCGCCCCAAGCGGGGCTTCGCGGTCGTGGCACGGCTCCCGACGGCGGACGACTGATGCCGCTTCGGGTCCTGATCGCCGACGACCAGGCGATGGTCCGCGCCGGGTTTCGCATGATCCTCGAGGCGGAACCCGACATGGAGGTGGTCGGCGAGGCCCAGGACGGCGAGGAGGCGCTCGCTGCCGCCCGGCGCATGCGACCAGACGTCGTCGTGATGGACATCCGGATGCCGCGTCTCGACGGTGTGGCGGCGACGCGCCGACTGCTCGCCGACGTCGGTCCTCAGCCGCACGTCGTGATCGTCACGACGTTCGACGATGACGAGAGCCTCTACGAGGCGCTCCGCGCCGGCGCAGGCGGCTTCCTGCTCAAGAACGCGCCGCCGGAGCAGCTCGTCGAGGCCGTGCGCACGGTCGCGGCGGGCGAGGGCCTGCTCTCGGCAGCGGTGACGCGCCGCGTAATCGAGGAGTTCGCCCGCCGCTCGCCCAGCAAGTCGCCATCACCGGACGCGCTCGCAGAGCTGACCGAGCGTGAGGTTGAGGTGCTGCGGCTCATCGCTCGTGGGCTCTCGAACGCGGAGATCGCCGAAGAGCTCGTAATAACGCCGGCGACCGCAAAGACGCACGTCGGGCGGATTCTCATGAAGCTCGAGCTGCGAGACCGTGTCCAGGCGGTCG